>NZ_CAKMAA020000028.1 GCF_924101635.2 Candidatus Nitrotoga sp. HW29
AGCTCGCCACCTAAATTCGCTTACAAAAGTTGCACTTCAGAGTTGAATCCGCCTTGCTATCAATGGCATTGGCCATACTAAAACCAAGACGATGTTACTCCAGACTAACGAGATATGCGAGCGCTTCCACAAAACCATTTTGCAGGAATTTTACCAAGCCACATTCCGAAGAAACTTTATGCCGATGTGGAAACCTTACAGAAAAATCTAGACGACTGGCTCAATTATTACAATAATGAAAGGACTCATCAGGACAAGGTTTATAAGGGCAGAACGCCGTTGGAAACGTTACTTAGTGGGAAACCGGTTTGGTATGGAAAAAATCTAAACAAAAGTTAATCTGACAGACATCCTACAAATTCGGTAACTGTCAGATCTGAGCTAGTACACTGTTACCGGTCTAGATGTGACCTTGCACGGATTGCGCCGTAGCTTTGCTAGTTTGCGCGAATGGATAGAGATGCCAGCTGGTATTGGTGCACAGATACAAGGCCACAAACCCCAAGGAGTGCGTGAGCAATACTACATCCGCCGCCTGTTGGATCTATTGCGTATGTGCTCGTTCCAATAGAAATTGGATATTAGAGTAGGCGGGGATTGAGTTATGCCAGTGCAAGCGAATTTGCGGGTAATGGCATGCTAAGCTTTAGCATTGCCTTCTCTTTGCGAAGGAGAAGCTGGAATCTCTCATAATCCGGCAATGCTATTCAACGTTTAATGTGAGAAATTTTTGTACCCTCAATGCTTATGGCCGCCATAAATCCCTGCTGGTCAAATATGAAAGCATAGGCATCATCTTTTAATGTTGTAGTGGACAAATTCTTAGCTGCCCCATCATTCATCACAACTACCGACGGCCCCACACCTACTTCCCATCCCTTCGATTTTTCGAGATAAGTTATAGCTTGATCATTCATAAGAAACAAAACATAACCATACGATTGTGCACCTGCCTGCAAACCCCACGATACTCCAACCGAGTTATAGTAACCTGCAACGGAGCCATTTTTCATTAAAACCCCTTCACCATAACTCCCTCCAAATATTAGTCCAGCTTTTATAATTTTGGGAAACACCAGCATCCCCTTGGCAATCTTTGAAAAATCTGCTGCGATAGGATTGGTCTTCATTAAATTTTGAAGCGCTAGATTCGCCTCCTGATCCAATTCAGCTGAGGTTTCAGCGGCATAACAATTAACTGTCGCTAATGAGAATATTGCAACAGTCATGAGTAAAAACTTGTGAAAAATGCGTTGAGTATTATTCATAATTATTCCCCTTAAAAATTGGTTTTAATAAAAAGTCGTTTTCAATCCTATGAATCAGACTGAAATACTTGTTTGAACAGTATCTGAGTTTACCGAGTTACTCTGTGCGCTAACGCACGCGTCAGTCTGAACCGTTTATTGGATGAGCTCTGCCCCTGAGCACTGGAGTGACCTCACAGAAAATATCTTTTTGGAAGGTGCTACAGTTTGAAGTTCTGCCGGAATAACGAGTGCTTGATCGCCAGTTTCATCGGATTAAATAGTTACAAATAGGGTGAGAGAGGGCTGTCGTAAGGCTGTTCTCTGCTCTGCCTATTGATTGAGAAATTCGAGTATTGTGCCTTCAGCTATCTCGACTCAATACCGTCCCTGCGTCTTATGAATATAATTGGTTAGCTCCTGGCTTTCTTGATTCATCCGCGACAGATTGGCGTGGGTGACTCTGAACAGCGCACGCATCACCTTGTAAACCAGGTGCGGATGGAGATCCAACAATGATTCAAAGGCATCCGGGGTAAGCGTATAGACCGTGGCATTATCGAGCGCACGCAATGTGGCCTTGCGCGGCACTCGGTCAACAAATGCGCGGGTACCGGCGCATTCGCCCTCTTTCATCGTGTAAACGAAGGTCTCCTTGCCCTCAGTGTCATGGCTGATAACGGCGAGCTTGCCGGAGGCGAGAATGAACAGGGTCTGATCGGCACCACCTTCGCTGACCAGCAGCTCGCCATCCTTCAAATGACGTACTCCCAGTATCTCCGCCAGAGTTCTGGCTTCGCTCTCATGAAGTTCTGCGCCCACCGTTGAGTTACGGACTAGTTTGTAGTCTGCGGTATTACCCATATTAAAGCACCCTTTCTCTATCTACTGTTGAATCAGAAGTATAGCCACGTAATCATAATTGCTTAAGGTTGTATCTTAGCGCGATAACGAAAAATTGTCGCTGATGAGATCAAGATGTGGCCAACTGTACATCACGATATCAAAAACTTTATCGAATGGTTAGAGAAATATTAATTTATAACTCTACATAACAATTATTTAGCTCGTCCTTATTTTTGATTCACTGAATGTTACAATTCGCCTCTCTGGCAATGCCCATAAAAAATTTGCTTCGTAGGGTTGGGCAAAATTTAGGAGGTTTAATTCGTTGAATTAAACCTATTCAAAATCATGACCAAGGTTGCCAACTATCAAACGCATCAATCAAGACATTCATTTTAATTGCAAGGAATAAAAAAATGACAGCTCGCATCATTGACGGCAAGGCCATCGCTCAGGAATTACGTGCTGAGTGGAAGGTGCGTGTGGATGCGCTAAAGGCGCGTGGTATTACGCCGGGCTTGGCAGTCATCATCGTAGGCGAAGATCCCGCTTCAAAGGTGTATGTTGGCAACAAAATAAAAGCCTGTGCCGAAATTGGACTCTATTCCGAACATATCGCCCTGTCCGCCGACACGCAAGAAACAACACTGCTGGCGAAGATTGCTGAATTAAATGTTAACCCGGCGATACATGGTCTGTTGATACAGCTCCCCTTGCCCAATCATATCGACAGTCATAAGGTGCTGGAAGCCATCAACCCGAACAAGGACGTAGATGGATTCCATCCGATGAATATCGGTGCATTGGTTACCGGTACTGCCTTATTTCCGCCCTGTACACCATCTGGTACAATGAAATTGTTAGAAAAAATGGGTATCGAAATCGCAGGCAAGCACGCCGTGGTAGTTGGCCGTAGCAACATTGTAGGCAAGCCAATGGCACTTATGCTGTTGCACCAAAGTGCTACCGTCACTATTTGCACCTCCAAGACGGTGGATCTTGGCAAATACACACGGGATGCTGACATTTTAGTGGTAGCTACTGGCAAGCCCCATATGATTACCGGCGATATGATCAAATCCGATGCCGTCGTGATTGATATCGGCATTAACCGTCTATCCAACGGCAAACTAGTGGGTGACGTTGATTTTGAAAGTGCAGCAGAAGTGGCAGGGTATATCACCCCGGTGCCTGGCGGCGTTGGCCCAATGACCATTACTATGTTGATAGCAAATACGATACAAGCAGCAGAACGTGAAAAAAAGTAAGAATAATCGTTATTTCAATACAAACGGAAATAGCTAACTCTAAATCAACTCACAAGGAAAAAAATGACTACAACTACCACTCCATCCGGGCTGCAATATGAAGACATCACCGTTGGCAGCGGAGGTGCTGCTCAAGGCGGGCATACCGTTACCGTGCATTACACCGGCTGGCTTACAGATGGAACTGTATTCGACTCTAGCAAAGAGAGACACGAACCTTTTCAATTCACTCTTGGCGCAAGAGAAGTAATCGCTGGTTGGGATGAAGGTGTACAAGGCATGCAGGTTGGTGGCGTGCGCAAATTGACTATTCCGGCATCGCTTGGTTATGGCGCGCGCGGTGCGGGACGCGCCATTCCACCAAATGCGACACTAGTGTTTGAAGTGGAATTACTGGAAGCATTATATGCACGCGGATAAATCCGTTGAGCGCGAGATGCGCTGGTATTTAAATCGGAACTGTCAAGGGTTAGTAATATAGATGCAGCGTGGCAATTTTTCATCCTCAAAATTTAAAGATCACCCGTGTAAGTATGACAATGTTTGCGCTAGTGTGCCAAATGATCTGGGAAATGTTACCAAGGTAGATATTTCTTAAGTTTAAAGAGCGGTGCGTTGTAAAAGGGTAATCTGATAAAAATCAAGGCTTCCTTTGTCAGATTACCGTTATTAACATAACGAAAGGGAAAATCATGAAATTGAAAAAAGTAGCGTGTGCAGTTGCACTGCTGGGAGCAGGAAGCGCTTTCATTATGTCCTCAGCAGTAGCCGCACCCGGAACAGGCCTATCTCCTTATTACATCGGAGGCAGCGTCGGCCAGTCGAAATACAAAGACATTCCACAAGGTTTGAGAAATGTTGATGACAAGGATACCGGGTACAAGGTATACGGTGGCTATCAGATCAATCCAAACTGGGGAATAGAGGCCACCTATTTTGATTTGGGCAAATTTACGGGTAGTGACACTGTATTTAATGGTAGCGCTGTTGTTCCTGTTAACGCATCTGCCAAAGTTCAAGCCTGGGGATTGGCAGGTGTTTTTACAGCACCCGTTAGTAATGGATTTTCTGTATTCGGCAAGCTTGGTCTGTCGAGGAATGAGCTAAAAACTAATGCTTCCGGTCTTGGTTTTAAAGCTCACCAAAAAGAATCCGGCACTGGCGCCAACTTCGGCTTCGGCGCGACATATAATTTCGTCCCGAATCTCGCTGTCCGTGCAGAATGGGAGCGCTTAAACAAAGTAGGTGATGATGCTACCACTGGTCAAACGGATATGGATTTCGTGTCGACTGGCATTACATTTAAATTTTAATGTTTTACATTCCCAACGCAAAACCGGGCAATTATTCAATTGTCCGGTTTTATTTTGTTTAAACTCTCTATCGAAAGATTGCATTCTTGACACTAGTGAAATAGAGAATATTCCACTAGTCAAAAATTATTTCGATTCGTTTTAACATACGGTTTCACGAGTTGTGGAGCGCTATCAGCTTGACTGGTTGATCGTCTGTGCCAAACGTGTCTAGTAATATGCATATCATAGGGTAAATGCTGAATCGCAGAGGTGTGAACCGAGCTCATTTACGTTAGAATGCACGCACGCCTCGGTAGCTCAGTGGATAGAGCGACCCCCTCCTAAGGGGTAGGTCGGACGTTCGATTCGTCTTCGGGGCACCAATGTTAATAGTGCTTCCAGCGATTCATCTGTTTCAGTTCACAGAATATTAATTTGATGTCGCCAGTATATCCCCGTATTGATTAAATGCCGTGTTCGTAAATCATGTTGGTAGCTCATCCGGTGAGTGATTCTGACGCGCATACATGTGTGTCACGATACATGTGCATTGGGTTCATACAGTCGAGGCCGGAGTTAACGAATTACTGCTGTGTTGTAGGCACCTGATGCCCGATCAGCGTAAGCGTGTGGCGGTTGAATTGGAAGAACTGGCACGTGCTGGCCTGATTGTGTATATCGAGGGACGTTCTTCACATGTGGCGTGATGATGGATGTGTGCGGAAAAAAACGGCACGCCTACTGTTGCGTGCCGCTCATGCTTGCAGCTAATTAATTACACCTGTGGATGCGCACGCTCTGCTTCGTTATTTAATTTATTTAACGCATGCAGATAGGCCTTGGCGGAGGCTACCACGATATCAGTGTCTGCACCCTGACCATTAACGATGCGACCGCCCTTGGATAGTCGTACGGTCACTTCGCCCTGTGCATCTGTACCGCTGGTGATGTTGTTTACCGAATACAGTTGCAATTCGGTGCCACTTTGCACGATCTGTTCGATGGCTTTGAACGTCGCATCTACCGGCCCACCTCCCTGACCCTTGGCAGCCAACTCCTTTCCGCCCACATTCAATCGTACCTGTGCCACAGGCAAAAGACCTGTTTCCGAATGTGCGTTCAAGGATATCAAGCGATAATGTTCGCTAACGTGCGCTACCACGCTTTCACTGATTAAGGCTTGCAAGTCCTCATCAAAAATTTCACGCTTGCGGTCAGCCAGTTCTTTGAACCGCGCAAAGGCATCGTTAACCATTTCCTCGTTCTCCAGCACGATGTCAAGTTCTTGCAAGCGAGTACGGAAAGCGTTGCGACCGGAAAGTTTTCCCAAGGTTAATTTGTTCATGCTCCAACCGACATCTTCAGCACGCATAATTTCGTAAGTTTCGCGGTGTTTAAGCACGCCGTCCTGATGAATGCCGGATTCATGGGCAAAAGCATTTGCACCTACAATCGCCTTGTTAGGCTGCACCGGATAACCGGTAATACTGGACACAAGTTTGGAAGTCGGCACGATCTGCGTGGTATCGATGCGTGAGTCGCAACTGAATACATCGCGGCGTGTTTTAACCGCCATTACGATTTCTTCCAGACTGGCGTTTCCGGCACGCTCACCCAAACCATTGATGGTACATTCCACTTGACGTGCACCGTTCATTACGGCAGCAAGAGAATTGGCTACTGCCATTCCCAGATCATTGTGGCAATGGGTGGACCACACTACTTTCCCGGAATTTGGCACGCGTTCGATCAGCTGCTTGATGCGCTCACCCCACAAAACGGGAATACTGTAACCAACTGTATCCGGCACGTTCAGAGTTTTCGCCCCAGCTTGAATCACTGCATCAAAAATGCGGACGAGAAAATCCATTTCCGAGCGTACCGCATCCTCGGCAGAAAATTCGATATCATCGGTATATTCCGATGCGAGCTTCACCGCTTTTACTGCCGCTTCCACCACTTGGTCGGGCTGCATACGCAACTTCATTTTCATGTGAATGGGTGAAGTCGCGATAAAAATGTGAATGCGCCCCGACTTGGCCGGTTTGATCGCTTCGCCGGCGGCGCGGACATCGTTTTCAGTGGCGCGTGCCAACGAGCAAACGGTAGAACTTTCGATGATTTGCGCAACACTGCGGACTGCATTTGCATCCCCCGGACTGGCAGCAGCGAACCCTGCCTCGATAACATCAACGCCCAGCTTTTCCAATTGCCGTGCGATGCGGAGCTTTTCTTCCTTAGTCATGGACGCGCCTGGGCTTTGTTCGCCATCGCGCAAGGTCGTATCAAATATTATTAATTTTTCTTTCATGCTGAACTCCATCGCAATTATTTAATTTGCATGATCCATATCGAATAAAATTCGGCCGGATGTCATTTGCTTCAAAACCAGGGGGAGGTATATTTAGCGCGCGACGCGCAGCAGCAGCGCTGCCAGGAGGCTGGATGTAGAGTGTAATTGCGAGATGTGGCGAGAGAAGTGCATAGCTGGAATATAACGGCTTTTGTTTACTTACGCAATATTGGTGCTTTGTCCTGTTGCAAGCGTGCAAATGGCACGCATCCAGAAAAAACGGGCTTCCCCAAGGGAAGCCCGTTGCACAGATATTAATCGGTTACAGACTGTAATACATGTCGTATTCCACCGGGTGAGTTGTCATGCGATAGCGGGTCACTTCTTCCATTTTTAACTCAATGTAGGCATCAATGAAATCGTTAGAGAATACACCGCCGCGGGTTAGGAACTCGCGATCCTTATCCAGGGCTTCCAGAGCTTGCTCGAGGCTGGAACATACGGTTGGGATTTTTGCATCCTCTTCTGGTGGCAAGTCATACAAATTTTTGTCAGCAGGATCGCCTGGGTGAATTTTATTTTGTACACCATCCAGGCCAGCCATCATCAAGGCGGTAAAAGCCAGATAAGAATTGGCAGTCGGATCGGGGAAGCGAACTTCAATGCGGCGTGCTTTATCACTTTGTACGAAGGGGATGCGGATTGAGGCAGAGCGGTTCCGCGCTGAGTAAGCCAGTTTTACAGGGGCTTCGAAACCGGGAACCAAACGCTTGTAGGAGTTAGTGCCGGGGTTGGTAATGGCGTTAAGTGCACGAGCATGCTTAATAATTCCCCCAATATAATACAGGGCGAATTCGGACAACCCGGCATAACCATTGCCTGCAAACAAGTTTTTACCGTCCTTCCAGATGGATTGATGGACATGCATGCCTGAGCCGTTATCACCGACAATCGGCTTGGGCATGAAGGTCGCAGTTTTGCCATATTGATGTGCGACGTTATGCACTACATATTTAAGCTTCTGGGTTTGATCGGCGCGACGCACTAAACTGTCAAAGCGAGTGCCGATTTCACATTGTCCGGCGGTTGCCACTTCATGGTGATGCACTTCGACAGGAACGCCGATTTCTTCCAATATTAAGCACATTGCTGAGCGCATGTCTTGTAGTGAGTCGACTGGAGGTACCGGGAAGTAACCGCCTTTAACCGTGGGGCGATGGCCAGTGTTACCATGATCGAATTTTTCTGCCGAGGACCAAGCCGCTTCTTCGGAATTAACCTTACAGAAGCAGCCGGACATATCCACTTGCCAATTTACTGAATCAAAAATGAAAAATTCGGGTTCAGGGCCAAAGTAACAGATATCGCCTAAGCCGGTGGATTTCAAATAGGCTTCAGCGCGCTTGGCGATAGAGCGTGGATCGCGATCATAACCTTTGCCATCGGCAGGCTCCACGACGTCGCAACTCATCACCAATGTGGGTTCATCCATAAAAGGATCGAGAAAAGCAGAATCAGGATCGGCTATTAGCAGCATGTCGGATGCTTGTATGCCTTTCCAGCCGGCGATGGAAGAGCCGTCAAAGGCGTGGCCGGATTCGAACCAATCATCACTATCTGACACCACATGTGCCGGGATAGTAACGTGCTGTTCTTTGCCACGGGTATCGGTGAAGCGTAGATCAACGAATTTAACTTCATTGTCTTTCAGTAACTTAAGAACATCAGCAACCGACTTTGACATAATAATTCTCTCCATAAACGTTAAGGGCTAAACTAAAAAGTAAACTGGAAATTGGGCAAATTTAAACTTGGGAAGTAATCATAAAGCGTTCCACTTTATATCCCCGCGCTAAAACGAGTATTTTGCCATATTCGTAAGGATAAATGGATTTAATGTGCGCTCTTTTTCGGGGCATATGCGATGTACGTGCACTATTTTTGTGCTGGGCTGATGATGCAAATGGAAGAAACTACGGTAAATATATCACCGTCATGATTTTACCGAATTAGCCTTTGTAGCATTTTAATGCTGAAGTTATTCGCTTCAAGCTCATATCACCTTGGATAAGGTTCAGACTGGTTGATCTGCCAGACTCGCGGGTATAATGGACGTTTTTTAGCTAGGAAGAAATAATGAATCTGGATCGAGTTAATTCTGGCCGCGACCTCCCTAACGATTTTAACGTCATCATAGAAATACCCATGAATGCTGATCCCGTTAAATACGAAGTGGACAAGGAAACTGGTGCCATGTTTGTGGATCGTTTTATGTCCACGGCAATGCATTATCCGTGCAACTATGGTTATGTTCCGCATACGTTGTCAGAAGACGGGGATCCGGTAGATGTACTTGTAATTTCACCTGTGCCGCTCATTAGTGGTGTGGTGGTTCGCTGTAGACCGTTGGGTATGCTGAAGATGACTGATGAAGCGGGCGAGGATGCCAAGATTCTGGCGGTGCCTGTGGACAAGTTATGCAGTCTTTACCGCAAAATAAAATCTCATACTGACCTGCCGGAGCTTGTACTGTCACAAATCTCGCATTTCTTTGCTCACTATAAAGACCTGGAAATAGGTAAATGGGTCGAAATAAATGGTTGGGTTGGGGTCAAGGAGGCCAAAGCAGAAATCTTGAGTGGAGTTAAACGTTATGATTCAGCCAAGGAAAAACCGATGTTTTAATGGGGTTTTATATAAAGTACTTGGATAAGGTAATGATATAAATTCTTAAGAAGCAAACTGAAATTGAGTTAAGCGGCCATTTACGCAAGTTAAGGAAGAAGAGCGATGTCTTTTCTAAGATGTGGCACACTTTAACTTTACGGTAATTGCGTTGTCTTCCTTTGACTACATACATGGAATCTTATTTGGGTCTGGACTTTGGTACATCGGGCGCACGCGTTTGTGTTGTGGACAAAGCCGGGGCGATCACTCATGAAGATCATATTTTCTATCCGGATGCCGTTTTACAAATTCATCTGAATTGGCGCGAAGCGCTGCATACACTACTTAAACGTTTACCCGCTACTATTGCGACTGAATTACAAAGTATCGCTATTGCTGCTACTTCTGCCACAGTATTGCTATGTGATAAAGAGTTGGAGCCGACTGCTTCCGCTTTGCTCTACTTCGATAACCGTGCACAAGAAGAATCGGAACAGTTAAAACAGCTTGCCCCACCGGGCCATATTGTTTGTAGCGCAAGTTCAGGATTAGCCAAATTCTTGTGGCTGACAAAATACACAGAGCTTTCAAACGTAGCGTACTTTCTGCATCAGGCGGATTGGCTCGCTGCGCTACTTACCGGGCTGGGCGGCATCAGCGATTATCATAATGCGCTCAAGAGTGGCTATGATACAGAGCGTCTATGCTGGCCGGATTGGGTTAAGAGTTTGCCGCATGCTCATTTGCTGCCGCAGGTTGTCGTTCCCGGCGCAAATATTACGCACATCAACGCATTGGTGGCACAGCATTTCAAGATCAATCCGGCGTGCAGAGTGCATGCGGGTACCACTGACAGTATTGCCGCGTTTATTGCCACAGGTGTGAATGAACCCGGCTCAGCGGTTACTTCGCTCGGCACGACCATGGTACTCAAGCTACTTTCGGAACAGCGTGTAGAAGCAGCGCAATATGGCGTGTACAGTCATCGTTTCGGTGATGTATGGTTGGCGGGTGGTGCGTCCAACGCTGGCGGCGGCGTGCTGAGGCAATATTTTGGCGACCTGCAAATCAATACACTCAGCCAGCGCATCGATCCGGCCATCGATAGTCTTCTTGACTACTATCCGTTGCCGCGACCCGGCGAACGCTTCCCGATTAACGATCCCTCCTTGATTCCCCGTCTGATCCCACGTCCCGAGGATGACGTACTGTTTTTGCATGGCATGTTGCAAGGCTTGAGTCGCATCGAAGCAGCGGGCTACACCAAGTTGGCTGAACTTGGTGTAAGCCCGCTAAAATCTGTTACTACCGCCGGCAGCGGGGCAAAAAATAAAGTGTGGAGAAGAATGCGTGAACGTTTGTTAGGCGTACCAGTATCGGTAGCGGAGCACACCGAATCTGCCTACGGCGCGGCCCTGTTGGGTAAGCGTGGTTTATGAATCGGAAATTGCCAAAGCTTTTTGTTATTGAAGTCGTTGGCGTATGCTTTTTGCGAGTTGAGCCTGCCAGTCTAATGGTGGCTTTGAAATGCCTGCACGTTGAGGTGTGCCCCAGATTGGGTTGGGAAAGTGTTTGTCGAGGGCATAACGTGGAATAACGTGCCAGTGCAAGTGCGGTGTCAGGTTGCCGAGGCTGGCAAGGTTAATTTTGTCGGGCTGCATTACTTCACGTAACGCGCTTTCCACGGCAAATACTACGTTCATGAGAGCATGCCGTTCGCTATCATTCAAGTCAGTCATTTCCTTGGTGTGGCGGTTCCATATTACGCGACAGAATCCGGGATAATCGGCATCTTCAACCAGTACCACGCGACAAAGATTGCTGCGCCATAACAGTGTTTCACTCGTTGTTTGACAGAGTTCACAACTCATCATTTTTTTGCGTATCTATTAAGCATAGATTGTCAGCGATATAGAGGCAGTGCGGCGATGCGTCGCTCGATTTCGTTGCTCATTTTTATATAAGCCGGGCTGTCAATGCTGCCATATCGACGTTTGAATTCGATTTCCTGCATAAACTCCGGTAAATCCTTTACTTCTGGCATGATGTCGGATTCGCGTAAGCCCGTATTAAATTGCTGCTGCACATTTTGCGCGCCATTATCACTTGTTGTGGCAAGCTCACCTAAACGGGTGCCGGCACGATCAGCGGCGATGTCATTGAAGCTGAAGCCGCTGCCACCTCGAGAATCCGCAATCTCTTTGTATAAGCCGATAACATCCGACAGCGGGCTGCCGGCAGTAGCGGCAAGTGCCGCAGAAATCGTGAAATGCTGGGAGAAGTCTCCGCGTCCGCCCAGAGTCACGATGCGCGAAGTTGGCTTGGGCCATTGTATGGCAGCCGGAATAATGGCACCAAGTCCTTTGCCATTTACATAAAACGCCATAACGATGATTGCGGCGCGATTTTCCGCGGCCGGATCGTTACCGTTGTTTGTGCGTTGTGCGGCGAGTTCGAATAATGCTCGCATTAGCTCATTTAACCGCAAGCTGTGTTTTGAGCTGGTTTTTTTGGTCAGTTCGACCAGTTGTTCGTGATATGCCTTCAATCGCTCTTGTTCTTTCGGTGGGACTAGTAATGCCTTCAGTTGATTGGGCAGCGCGTCGTTCCATTCGAAGACGATACGCAGCATGTCATCGCTTGTGCTCACATTCTTGATGATATCGGCAGCTGCTCCGTAGTCCTTGTTGGCTTGTAATTGTTTAATGCCGAACTGTAGCAGCCAGTTTGCAACAAACGCGGGCACCGGTAACTTACCAATGTGGAGATACTCAAATCGTGGGAGTGCATTTGTTTCGCGAAGCTTGGCGTCGATATTGAGATAGCGTCCGATTGGATTGGACGGTAACTCGACCGTTGCACGTACTCTGGCCATGCCTTGCTGTAAATCGATATTCGAGCTGCCTTTGCCGTAGCTGTTGGCAAGATAGTTCACTGCAAGATCGAGATCTTCTTGGCTAATAGTAATGGTGCGCAGTACGCCTGATTTCATTCGGCGCGGATCGTTACGAGACAGGATTTGTTTGGCGCGGCCGATATGAGCTGGCGTAAATTGGGCAGTGCCCGTGATGAGCGGTTGTTTTTCGATACTTAAATAAATTGCAGATAGCAGCGCTAACCAGATAACGATGAACAGTATTAATAGAGTCCGCATTTGTTTATTTTTACGCTGTTACAGCAGTACAAAAATCCGCCCCAAGTTAAACCGGTACCACAGTCGCATTATTTTAATATCAATGCATCCGGGGTACCGATCTAACTTGTATAACAACGGCGAATCAGCAACAGTAATGTTGCCAAGTTTTGCAAATGCTTAATTCTTGGTCGTCCGGTTGGCAGGGAGTGGTGCGCAAATTTACTCTGCCAACCGGCGCGTTAGCGTTAGCTGCTGCTCATTTCCAGCATCAGCTGATTGATACGTTTTACGAAGCTGGCAGGATCGTCAAGATGACCACCTTCCGCCAGCAAGGCTTGGTCAAATAATACCGAGGCCCAGTCATCAAACTTGTTTTCTTCGGCTTGCAGGCGTAACACGACCGGATGCTTGGGGTTGATTTCGAGGATAGGCTGTGACACCGGCGCTTTCTGTCCTGATGCCTTCAGTAGACGAGCCAGGTTGGAGTTTATGTCATGAACGTCCGCCACCAGGCAGGCTGGCGAATCGGTCAGGCGATGAGTCACACGTACCTCTTTAACACGTTCGTTAAGGCTGGCTTTAATTTTGTCGGTCAGCTCCTTGAATGCGTCGGCATCTTTTTCCTGTTCCTGCTTTTCTGATTCGTCTTCGAGTTTGCCGAGATCCAGCCCTCCTTTCGTAACAGACACCAAATGTTTACCCTCGAATGTGGGTAAATTACTCACTACCCATTCATCTACGTGATCGGTCAGTAACAGCACTTCAATGTCTTTCTTGCGGAACACTTCCAAATGCGGACTATTTTTCGCGGCATTAAAAGTATCAGAGGTGATGTAATAGATCTTGTCCTGGCCTTCCTTCATACGACTAATGTAATCGGCCAGAGAAACAGTTGCTTCTGGTGAATTGGTGTGGGTCGAGGCGAGACGCATCAAACCGGCGATCTTGTCTTTGTTGGCAAAATCTTCGCCTACCCCTTCTTTCAGTACGCGGCCAAATACATCCCAGAACTTGGTATATTTTTCTGGATCCTTGTTGGCCATATCCTCCAGCAGACCAAGCACTTTTTTCGTGCAGCCGGAGCGGATTGCTTCAATGTCTTTCGATTCTTGCAGTATCTCGCGTGATACGTTGAGCGGGAGATCATTAGTATCAACTATACCGCGCACAAAGCGCAGGTAATGCGGCATTAGTTGGGTGGCATCGTCCATGATGAAGACACGGCGTACATACAGCTTAATTCCGTGACTCGCATCGCGTTCCCACAGATCAAAGGGTGCCCTGGCCGGTAGATATAGCAATAAAGTGTATTCCTGGCGTCCCTCTACGCGCGCATGCGTCCATGCCAGCGGATCTTCATAGTCATGGCCTACGTGCTTGTAAAAACCTTTGTATTCATCATCGCTGATCTCGGTTTTAGGGCGTGCCCACAGCGCAAAAGCTTGATTGATGGTCTCTTCTTCGTCCAGCACGTGCTGTGCGTTGTCTTTCCATTCCTCCTTTTTCATTAAGATAGGCTGAACGATATGGTCAGAATATTTGTGGATAATGGTGCGCAATTTTGTGCCATTTAGCAGGTCTTCCTGTCCTTCGCGCAGATGTAGGGTAATAGACGTGCCCCGTGTGGCTCGCTCAACCATCTCAATGGCAAATTCTCCGCCACCGTCGGATTCCCAACTGACCCCTTGATCAATGTTTTCACCGGCACGGCGCGTTAATACGCTGACCTTGTCGGCGACGATAAAAGCTGAATAAAACCCCACGCCAAACTGACCGATAAGGTTTGCGTCTTTCTGCTGATCTCCAGAAAGCTGAGTGAAAAATTCACGCGTACCGGATTTGGCAATCGTGCCGAGATTGTTGATGACCTCGTCGCGGCTCATTCCAATACCATTGTCGCTAATGGTCAGCGTTTTCGCTTCTTTATCGTAGCTGACATGGATAGTCAGCTCGGAATCATTCTCAAACAAGGCTGAATTATGCAGGCCTTCAAAGCGTAGCTTGTCGCAGGCATCGGACGCATTGGATATTAATTCACGCAGGAAAATCTCTCGATTCGAATATAGCGAATGAATCATCAATTGCAGTAATTGCTTTACCTCGGCCTGAAAGCCCATGGTTTCACGATTGCTGGTTACATTATCGGTCATTACTCTCTCCGTTATTTTTTAGACAGGACGTACGCATAGATTGGGGTAGTCTTACAATTTTCAAGAGGAAGTTATTTTATCTGCCGTCCGCTTTAGCTGCTTGTCGCAAGATTCGCCGTGCAATATCCGCATCACGAGCGGCATCGATTTCCCGCATGACAGCGCCGACGTCGGCTTGTTTGTCGCTTTGTTTGAATTTGCCCGTCAGTTCGATTTCAGGGCGTAATTCACCGCTCTCATAGCGCGACCATATTTCTTTGCCATATTGGGTGGAACGTAGTTCGGGGGCGAATTGGCCGAAGTAAATCGCCAGATTATCGACGTCTCGCTCCAGCATTCTGCGGGCATTGTTGTTTGCGGCGGCATCGATTGCTTGGGGCAAGTCGATGATGACCGGCCCGTTGCTGTCGACGAGGATGTTGTACTCGGAAAGATCGCCATGAACGATACCCGCACACAGCATGCGTACGACTTCTCTGACCAAAGTTTGGTGATATTGTCGTGCGAGCTCAGCAGTAAGTACGAGATCATTGAGTCGCGGGGCGGGTTCACCATTTGCGTCGGACACTAATTCCATCAACAGTACGCCTTCGTAAAACCCGTATGGATGCGGAACACGCACGCCTGCAGCGGCGAGTTTGTACAAAGCATCCACCTCGGCATTTTGCCAAGCGGTTTCCCGTTCTTTACGCCCATAGCGGGTGCCTTTTTCCATGGCACGGGCCATACGGCTGTTTTTCACCTTGCGGCCTTCCGTGTAGTGAACGGCCTGGTGGAAGCTGCGCTTGTTAGCTTCCTTATAAACTTTCGCGCAGCGGATACTTTCTCCACAGATCACAATATAAACATTGGCTTCTTTGCCGCTCATCAATTGACGGTCTACCTTGTCAACGATGCCATCCTGGATGAGCGGCTCAATTCTTTTTGGAGTTTTCATGTGATCAAGGTGTTACCCGGAGCGTATTTTATAAAAATCTAAATCGTTTTTTAAACAGAGTGGCTTTGTTGACCTGATATTTAAGGGGAGGGTTGGTATTCAATAAATTCCAATGCATTATCATCCGGGTCGCGGCAGAATAAGGCAGAGCGGCCGGACATACTTATTGTGTAGTCTATCGTGGCTGAATCCAATTTTTGCATCAATGTATTCAGATTGCTTACCGACAAGGCGATATGGCGATCGCGTCCTCCGTGCGCTGGCCGTTGCAGGTTTGCTTCTGGATTAGGAAGTTGCATGAGATGGATTTGTTGATGTACACCAACGTTATACCACACACCGGGGAAACTCATTTCCGGGCGCTTGTTGTCAGGTATCAGTTCCAGAATTTTTTCATAAAAAATGCGTGCTCTATTCAGGTCCGCCACCAAAAAAGTGGCATGTAGCAGGTGAGTGATTTGCATAAGTTTTAGGAGCGTCCTGCATTATGCATACTGTCGTAAGAGGGATGCTGTCATTTTTATTCAGTATATTATGTGCAATAGGTCAATATAAAAAGACGATCAGCCATCTATCAATATGCCGGTTAGAGGATAGACAATGAAACGATGTCGGTAAAAATTTGATACGGGCAAGACGTTGATACTTTAACAAAAATGTCTCTGTGCAGAAACATTATATAAAATATTACAGTTAGATTGTCTGTTTTATGTACCGGTCAACCTAACGGAATAAAATTTTGTCCATCTATAATTTTTACTGGATGGATGAGTAGGTATAACGAGCTACATTTAATTAATTCTAAGGAGCATTATCATGAAAACCGGCACTTCCCAGTCGTTGGCAGATATCCCCGCCGTGCCAGATAACCCGGATGCACAAATTCAAGCCCGATATTCCATATCAGCGGATGGCAACGAAGTCGCTGACAGTAAAACTGGCCTGATCTGGCGACGTTGTCCGGAAGGGATGACGATCAGCAGCAGTGGTTGTAGCGGGGTTGCAGCCGCTTATACTTGGGATCAATCGCTGGCCTTGGCTAACGACGTAGCCTTGGCTAGTGGAAAGGCATGGCGTCTTCCCAATGTAAAAGAACTTTCGAGTATTGTGGATGCCAGCCTCGGAAATCCGGCGATTGATACGCAAGCCTTTCCCGGGACACCTGCAACGCCTTTCTGGTCGGCCACGCCGGTGGAGAATAATCCGTTAAAGGCTTGGTATGTCATGTTTTATGGTGGTTTTATGAACACTTACGTTTGTGGCGGTAAGCTGCAGGTACGTTTGGTGCGTTCTGATCCGTGATGCGCAACGTTGGGAAAGGTGCGAAACGAAGTGACTCTGGGGTAGAATTGGGCATTGACACGATAGTGTAATTATTTTACAACTACATGTTACTTTATAGAGTGCGGTGCGGTTAACTTGTTGTAATTATTGTTAATATTTTTTACAAAGCGCAATTAATCCCTGTTCATTGATAACCAACTGATAGAAAGAAGACCAAAATATGCAGAATGAAACTGATAACCAGCCGCAGGCAGGTAATACAAATGAGCAACCGCCAGCACGATTTATCATTTCTGAGGATGGGACTGAAGTTACAGACAATAAAACGGGCTTGATCTGGCGACGTTGCGCTGAAGGTATGACAGCAAGTATCGATGGCTGTACTGGAATTCCCGGTGTATACAATTTGGAAACGGCGTTGGCATTGGCTAAAAGCGAAGCGAAAGCCACGCGTAAAGCTTGGCGTTTGCCTAAAGTAGAAGAGCTGTCGAGCATCGTGGATATGAGTCGTAGAGATCCGTCGATTGACACAGCCGTCTTTCCCGGAACGCCAGGTTCACCTTTTTTTACGTCTTCGCCAGACGGCGCCTTATCCTGGTTTGTTAGTTTCTACGTTGGCAAAACGTTTAGCGAATACAGCGAAGTTCCTAATCACGTCAGATTAGTGCGTTCCAGTTAGTAGCAGTTTCTAAATGTTGGAATCATGAAATATCAAGTTATACCGGCTACGAGACATAATCATTGCATCTCGAATTAATTTTAATTTATTTCTTGTAAGAACGTTTAATGCCACGGTTTGTATTTAAATGATGTTATATCTTTTAAAGATATAAGCCGTGGCTTTGACTAAGCGGGACAATTCGATATTCATGAAAGCGGGAGGGATGCTTGATGGCAAGCATGGAAAAAATTTCAGAAATTAGTGAGCTTATAATCTCTAAAACATAACCGCCCCTAATCCTCGTTCAACCTTTGTTGGAGTCCTTGCCATGCGCCTAGATCTTCGGTTGTTCTGCACTTTAGCTGGGCAGTTGCATCGACTGGTCAGCGTCTCTCGTCCCGTAAAAAAAATATGAAAGATATGCCCATTTTGGGGCTGCCACTGATTCTGTTGGGCGCCCTGTGGGGCGCTGTCAGCATCGTTTTGCAATCCTATCAGATGATCAATGCCAAGCGGGATCAGATCATGGTGCTTGTCGAGTGCAAAAAGGCCTTTGCGGGGAAGCTGACAAATGCAGCGGGAGAATTTATGGCTGCACCGGCCAAAGTACTCGATCAATGCCAGGCATGCTGTTACGGGAAAGAACTTCAGCCGATTGATTTGTATCTTTCCAACCTCCTCCCGCTTTCACTTGGACTTTGTCTGTTTCTCGCTATCGTTTCTTTCGCGGTCGTGTGTATTCCAACTTACCTGAATTCAGGCGATGCTGATTTTATGCGCAGAGTGCGTCGAATTAGCTGGATCACCGCATCGCTGCCGCTCTTTTCGCTCTTCGCGTTTGCCGTAGGCATGTTTTTCGATGTCTATCTATTTCTGTTTAAACTAGGCGATTGGGTCTTGCCGAAATGAGATCAGGTTTTATATTGGCGGCCACACGGTGGTTTATGGCGCTGTTTGGCGGCATTGTGTTAGTGATGAACTCCGGTTGTGCTGTCCTCGACAAGAGCACGCCTGCTTGGCGAGATTATCCGGTAATCTTGAAAAAAAGTGAGCCGCGCATTGATTTGCACGTGGAAGCGTCAGGTTCGGGTAAGCCCATATTGCTAATTCACGGTTTCGGCAACAGCGTCTATGTTTGGCGTCATCTGGTTCCAGCGTTGGCTCAACAAAATCGGGTGATTGCAATTGACCTGAAGGGTTTTGGGGACTCGCCAAAACCGGACGATCAGCGATATTCGGTCTACGAACAAGCACGCTTGATCCGCGATTACGTAGTGGATAACGATCTGAAAGATGTAACGATCGTGGGACACTCTCTCGGTGGCGGTATTGCGCTGGTGGCTTCACTTTACCTGCAACAATCGGCCCCGGATCGACAGAAAGGTTTGGTGTTGATCGACAGTATCGCGTACCCGCAGCAGATGCCCATGTTTATTCGTTTACTTGCAACCCCTGTACTTGGGCCGTTGGCCGTGAGCGTGATACCGCCTGAAATTCAAATTCGAGAGGTGATGAAATTAGTGTATGCAAAAAATTCGGCGGTGCCCGAAGACGCGGTTAAGGTCTACGCCAAGGCCTTGAAGACACCAGCGGGGCGTTATGCCGCAATTACCAGCGCGCGTCAAATCCAGCCGCCGGACTTGGAAGACCTTTCTCTACAGTATCCAAGTCTCCGGGTGCCGACTCTTATCGTTTGGGGTGGACAAGACAGAATTGTCCCGGTCAGCGTCGGCGAGCGACTTCACCAGGCGATTCCCGGATCACGGTTGTTTGTGATCGAGGATAGCGGTCATTCCCCGGCGGAAGAGTGGCCGCAGGTACTTCTGCCTGTAATGGAGTCTTTTCTGCGTAATTCTGGTACGACAAATTAATAGCCCTTGGTGTTAATTACGCCGTACATCATGCGGTCAGCTGAGGGTTTTTTCGTGGCGTTTTTAACGGTGTTGCAAAAATTGATTAGCCGTACGGAACTGAAACTCCCCTCGTTGCTGACATACCAGCATGCAAGATTCCAAGGTAACAACAGTCATGCATTTGCATAAATTGAGGTTGGCGGGGGTAAAAACCTATAAAATGCCCATCCATTAGTAAATTTTTGTTGAGGTTGATCTATTATGCGTATCACCCAAAAAGGGCTAACTTTTGACGATGTCTTGCTGATTCCGGCACACTCCAATGTATTGCCGCGCGATGTCAGTTTGCGTACCCAGCTTACCCGCAACATCACCTTGAATATTCCTCTGCTATCCGCTGCCATGGATACGGTTACCGAAGCGCGTCTGGCAATAGCCTTGGCGCAGGAAGGCGGTATTGGCATCGTACACAAAAATATGACCGCCAAGCAGCAGGCTGCCGAGGTATCCAAGGTTAAGCGTTTTGAAAGCGGGATGGTGAAGGATCCTATCACCGTCACATCCGGGATGACTGTGCGCGATGTGTTGAATCTCATTCGCCAGCATAATATTTCCGGATTGCCGGTGGTGCAAGGCAAGCAGGTGGTCGGTATTGTGACTAACCGCGATTTGCGTTTTGAAAGTAACCTTGATCAGCTCATCCAAAATATCATGACGCCGCGAGAACGGCTGATCACGGTCAAGGAAAATGCCAGCCGGGATGAGGCGCGCGGATTGATGCACCAGCATCGTATTGAACGGGTGCTGGTAGTGAATGATGCCTTTGAGTTGTGCGGTTTATTTACCGTAAAGGATATTTTTAAATCCAGTGAACATCCGCTGGCGTGCAAAGATGAACTGGGACGTTTACGCGTTGGGGCCGCGATTGGAGTGGGCGAGGGCACGGACGAGCGCGCTACGTTATTGGCAGAAGCCGGAGTGGATGTGCTTATCGTCGATACTGCACACGGCCATGCGCAGGGTGTGTTAGACCGTGTTAAATGGGTGAAGAAAAATTTTCCGAATGTGGATGTGATTGGCGGGAATATTGCTACTGCCGCCGCTGCCAAGGCTCTGATGGATCATGGTGCGGATGGCGTCAAGGTGGGTATTGGCCCTGGCTCTATTTGTACTACGCGCATCGTCGCAGGGATAGGCATGCCGCAAATATCGGCTATCCAAAATGTGGCGGAAGCATTGCAAGGATCCGGTATCGCACTCATTGCAGACGGTGGCGTGCGCTATTCCGGCGACATCGCCAAGGCGATTGCGGCAGGCGCGCACGTTGTGATGTTGGGTGGTCTGTTTGCAGGGACAGAAGAAGCACCCGGTGAGGTGGAGCTGTTCCAGGGCCGTTCCTATAAATCCTATCGCGGTATGGGCAGTTTAGGTGCGATGCAGCAAGGTTCCAGTGATCGTTATTTTCAGGATAGCGAAGTTAATCAAGAAAAATTGGTGCCTGAGGGAGTAGAAGGGCGTGTGCCTTACAAGGGCAGCGTACTGGCGGTTATCCACCAACTAATGGGCGGTCTACGTGCCAGCATGGGCTATCTGGGTTGTCCGGATGTCGCCACTATGCATACCAAAGCTGAGTTTGTGCAAATCACATCTGCCGGTATCCGTGAATCGCATGTCCATGACGTGCAGATCACCAAGGAAGCACCAAATTACCATATTGATTAGTTTGTGTTAGCGATTAATTATGCGCTGAGGTAACGATGGCTGAATACCGTAAGTTAAAAATTTGGTAAAGGCCAATCAACTACCTGTGGGCTGGCAATAATCGTCACACCTAACAATGAATTAATAATTTACCTTTATAACCGACCGCTGATAATTTATGCCCCATCAAAAAATTCTGATTCTCGACTTTGGTTCGCAATACACCCAACTCATAGCGCGCTGCGTGCGCGAATCTCATGTTTATTGCGAGCTGCATTCATTCGATGTAGGTGATGAATTCATACGCGATTTCAAGCCGGCTGGCATCATTCTTTCGGGCGGCCCCAATTCGGTGACGGAAGGTGATGCCCCGCGTGCACCGCAAGTGGTATTTGAACTGGGCGTGCCGGTGCTGGGTATTTGCTACGGTATGCAAACCATGGCCGCGCAACTGGGTGGGGAAGTAGAAGTCGGTCTGGTGCGCGAATTTGGCTATGCGGAAATCCGTGCACGCGGCCATTCAAAATTATTTCGCGACATTCAGGATCGTAACAACGAGGCCGGACACGGCTTGCTGGATGTATGGATGAGCCACGGTGATAAAGTCACCGTGCTGCCGCCGGGCTTCATAGTGATTGCTTCCAATGCAACCACGCAGATTGCTGGTATGGCCGATGAAGCACGCCGTTTCTACTCGGTACAATTTCATCCGGAAGTAACCCACACTCCGCAAGGCAAAGCGATCATCAGCCGCTTTGTGCATGACATCTGCGGTTGCGGGCGGGATTGGAATATGCCCGATTACATTGGTGAGGCAGTAGAAAAAATCCGCGCCCAAGTCGGTCAGGAAGAAGTCATCCTCGGCCTCTCTGGTGGAGTGGATTCGTCCGTGGCCGCAGCATTATTGCATCGTGCCATTGGTGTACAACTCACCTGCGTATTTGTGGACAACGGTCTGTTGCGCTTGAATGAAGCCAAGCAGGTGATGGAAACGTTTGCTAAAAATCTGGGCGTGAAAGTTATTCACGTTGATGCCGGTGCGGAATTCATGAAACATTTGGCAGGCGTGTCTGACCCAGAGCAAAAACGCAAAATTATCGGGCGCGAATTTGTCGAAGTATTCCAGCGCGAAGCCGCCAAATTGCCACAGGCAAAATGGCTGGCGCAAGGCACCATTTACCCTGACGTGATCGAATCGGCGGGCGCCAAAACAAAAAAGGCGCACGCCATCAAATCACATCACAACGTCGGCGGCTTGCCCGATACCTTGCACCTTAAGCTGCTGGAACCGTTGCGTGAACTGTTCAAGGACGAAGTACGCGAACTCGGCGTGGCGCTCGGCCTGCCGCGCGACATGGTGTACCGCCACCCATTCCCGGGGCCGGGACTGGGTGTGCGCATCCTCGGCGAAGTCAAGCGAGAGTACGCCGATTTATTGCGTCGTGCTGATGCAATCTTCATTGAAGAGCTACATACGTCCGGCTGGTATGAGAAAACCGCCCAAGCATTTGTTGTGTTCCTACCGGTAAAGTCGGTGGGTGTGATGGGCGACGGCCGCACTTATGAATGGGTGGTGGCGCTGCGTGCGGTGCAAACACAGGACTTCATGACCGCACATTGGGCAGAATTGCCGCATGCCTTGCTGGCCAAAATTTCTAACCGCATCATTAATGAAGTGCGAGGCATTAATCGAGTGGTTTATGATATTTCGGGGAAGCCGCCTGCGACTATTGAGTGGGAATGATTCTGGGTCTGGCAGCGTAGCGCAACGACTGGTAGTGGATCAACGAAAAGCCCTGTATTTACAGGGCTTTTATGCTTTTCGTCTGGCAAAGTCCGGCAATGACAAGTAGCGGCAAGCAAGTTTTTTTCATGGTTCTATCGATGGTACAATCTTCTCAGATACCATTCGTTCATCGTAATACCATTGCAAAATATTTGGTTCGACAATGGTATCAAATATGAACAAGTCCAATAAATATGCGGGTTGTAGCGGTATTTATTGGATTTCATAATCATGGTATCAAATCGCCGGAGGAAGCATGCTGACTGATACAAAATTACGGAATCTCAAGCCTGAAGCCAAGGCGTACAAGGTCAGTGACCGTGATGGTCTATATGTCACCGTCTTGACCACAGGTACGGTATCGTTCCGCTATAACTACAGCATCAACGGACGGCAAGAGACGCTGGTGATCGGGCGTTATGGTGCTGGGGGCCTGACACTGAAGGAAGCCAGGGAGAAGCTTTCATTGGCGAAAAAGGAGCTTGTTGCCGGCAAGTCGCCATCCAGAACCAAGGCGAGAGAAAAGCAAAAGTCCAAGGATGCTGATTCATTTGGTGAGTGGGCGGAGCTATGGTTGAAGAATCACCAGATGGCCGATTCAACCCGAGACATGCGGCGATCAGTCTATGAGCGCGATCTCAAAGAGCCGTTTGGCAAGCTCAAGATGGGTGAAATATCTCATGAGGATTTGCGTGCTTTGTGTGACAAGATCGTAGCCAGAGGCGCACCGGCCACGGCGGTCCATGCCAGAGAGGTGTTGCAGTTGGTATATCGCTATGCGATGGAGAAAGGGCATAAGCATGACAATCCGGCCGACTTGGTGCGGCCAACATCTATCGCAAGATTTCAACCCAAGGATCGGTCACTATCGCCAGAAGAGATCGGGGTGATGTATCAGTATCTGGAGTACGTTTCTACCGCACCTACGATCAGGCTTGCGGTCAAATTGTTACTGTTGACCATGTTGCGCAAGTCAGAGCTGGTCGAGGCAGTATGGACAGAGATCAATTTCACTGATGCGATTTGGACTATCCCAGGTGAGCGAATGAAGCGGCGCAATCCGCACAACATCTACCTGTCGAGACAGGCTCTGGATATTTTTGTTGCTCTTAAGACCTGCGCTGGCGGCTCACGTTACGTTTTGCCATCACGCTACGATCCAGACATACCGATGAGCAAGGCGACCTTGAACCAAGTCACCAAGCTGGCTTATATGGCAGCACAGAAGGATGGTAAGACGTTGGACAAATTTGGGCCGCATGATTTAAGGCGGACTGCCTCGACGCTACTGCATGAGGCCGGATACAACACGGACTGGATTGAAAAGTGTCTGGCCCATGAGCAGAAAGGGGTGAGGGCCGTTTACAACAAAGCCGAGTATGCAGAACAGCGGCGCGTGATGTTGCAGGAATGGGCGGACATGATAGACAGGTTTGCTACACGCTCCTGAGTCCTGGGGCTGACGGAAGCAATGCCGCTGACTTTCGCTGCTCGATCCAGGCCTCAATTTCTTGCAAGTCCCACGCAACCAAACGCGTGGTGATAGAGAAGCGCTGAGGAAACTCTCCGCGTTTTTCCATATTAAGAATTGTTCTTTCAGAAAGAGGCACGATTGTTAGCAGGCGCTTGCGGTTAATCAGCGCCTTCCCCGGCTTTTTCATTTCCTCGAATGTCAGGTCTCGTGCGTTCATTTTGTCGCCCCCTCGCTGCATGCCTCGTTTGTATTCATTGTCCAGTCGTGCTTAAAGTTGCGTATTAGAAAAACATGAAATATCTGTTGAGGAACAATCATCCCAGCCTCCCCGATTTCGCCGTGAGGGCAATCAGCCGGATTTCATCCAGCACCTTGTCCGTTTGCTGCATGGCCGCGCGCATGGCCACGGCTTCATCAAGCGGCGCGCTGATGTCGTGCCCATCGCTGCCCAGTTGGTTCAGCAGCGACATAAGCGGCGACTCGAACTGCGCCAGGTCTGACAGCATGGACAGCGACAGGCAAGCCTTGCCATCGTCCGGTGCGACAAAGTGCGGCTGATCGAGCATGGCGCGCGGGTACTGGTATCTCGTACCGGGCAACGCATCGTTCGTGGATAGCGCGGCAAGAAATGAAACTGCATCAACAAAACGCGCTGCGGGCAGCTCACTGTAGCTGCCAATCTCGAAATGATCGTTGAAGCGAATCCAGATATCCGCGTGAACCGTATCGGAGTTCCCCGAACGCTGGGAAACGATCTGCCACAAGGCGTTCTGTTGGACGGGGGAGAGTGCGCTGGCATCTTGCGGTGTGGCGCAGCCTCCAGCCTTTCTGATGGCGGGAAGGATTTCCTCCGTCAGCTTCGCTTCAAATGCATGCGCATCTTCTTCGCGGGAGTTGATGATCAGGCGGTAGAGGTTGCCTTCGTTGATGTAGGTTAATCCCGGATTCTCACCTTCAGCATGTGGGGCGCGTTTCGCGGTCCCCTTTTCACGGCAGTATTTTTCGATGGCTTCGCTGTCGTTGCTATAACCAAGAACAGCACAAATATCACCGGCAGAAAACCACGTCTCACCGTTGTCATCGGTGACGGTGTGAATTTGAGTGCCGTTAAAACTGAATATGGCGGAGGTGGCGGAGCTTGTCATCGTGCTAATCATTAGATTTCTTCTCCATGCCCCACAGACTGATAATCCCCTCAAATACCTCGCTGCCGTTATCTATGAAGGTATGTGGTTCGCGCTGGGTCATGTAACACAGGCGCAATACATTCATCAGGTGCTCAAAATTTTCCGGGTCGAGTGTTCCTATATCGCTCACATCCGCCTTGATGCGATAGCCGTTATAGAGCGAAGCGAGAAACTGAGCGAACACGCGCGAACTACCGCAATCGCGTTCCGCCCACCTGACGCAATGCTCAAGGCTCTTGGTACATTCCTGAATCGTTGCATGACGCACATTTTCAGCGCGCTCCCATGAATCCGAGCTCATAAACGCCATCAGCTTGGCCCGCTCACCCTCTTCGATAGTGAGGCTGAATATCGCCATTTTGGGTGGAACTGGAAGCATGTTTTTCCCGGTCATGTAAAAACCCTTGTGCTGGATCGGCGAAAAGTATAGTTTAACTAAACATTAAAAGTCAATCAGAAATATACTTCATGCTGGCTTAGTGTAAATAGTAACTAATCATTTTGGTGTTATGCGTATTCGCGCATAGCAAAATCCAATCAGAACAACCGAGGGTTGCAGTAGCGCTTTGGCGTATAACTTCCGTGTACAAGATGTTTTAAAGTGAGCGGCAGGGTGGAGCGATAGCGGAAATAATTGCTTAGATCGCAGGATGCGAGGCAAGCAACTTTGCAAGGATGCGGCGATGGTGAGATCAAAGGCTTGCGACAGGATAGCAAGTGCCGGACGGCAAGCGGAATTAGCACGGATGGTTGTCGTGCGGGATGAATGTTGCTTTCGGGAATGATGCCGAATAAGGAGAGGAAAATTTTAATGCTCGGGCATAAAAAACGCCAATTTACACTTGCGGTTCAGGTGTGGGCGCTTGCGGATAAAGGTGATGCCGTCTTTGCTGAATGGTACGGCGGGAGCGTGATCAGCAAGGGGCTAACCTCTGTCAGGCGTTGGCCTTTCGTATTTCGCCGGTTCAAAAAAGCTTGAGCTGAATCTGAAGCACGAGGATGTTATTTTGCACCTTTGAGTAATTTTTCAGGCGAGATGAGTTCAGCATATACACCCCCTTCACGCGTCAGGGCTGCAACGGCGCTATCGGGAAGTGGTTGAGCCACGGCAATCAGCTTCTGTATCGACGGTCTGGTAAGCGCAAAGTTGCTGTCGACTTCACCGACAATAAGCCAATCAAAGGAAAATACCAAGTGCTCTCTGAGTGCCACCAGGCGATCTGTTGGCGGCGTTGCGTTGCCGGTTTCCCATTGAGATACCGATGCTTTGGATACGCCACACAAATCGCCGAATTTCTCCTGTGAAAGAGTGTTGCGCTCGCGCAATTGCCTGATTCTGGTTCCTATGTCCATGGCTTGAATTTTACAACATTTCTATAAAAACGAAGTAAAGAATTAATTGACTTGCGAGTTTAGTATAAATATACTTCGTGAATGGGTGTGTCAATTAAAACTATTCCTGTGTCGGTAAAAAGAGCACAGCGACACTATGGGGACAGGTGAAAAGTGAACAACCATGCAATCAAATTGGGCGCGCGCAAATCAGGTGGGGGTTGTTTTTTCAGGTGTCTCCTTCACACCTCATCTGAGTTTCTGCGAGGGGTAGGGGTATCCCGGACAGCAACACTGCTGTGCGCCCCCCTTTTAACAGCTTAACGATGAGCGTCAAAGTCATGAGCATGGTCTTCGAACACTATCCAGAAGGCGGCGGCGAAATGCTCCTTGCATTGGCGTTAGCTGACTTTTCCGATGACGAGGGTAGCAAGGTTTTCCCAAGCATACCCGCACTCGCCAAAAAAACGCGCCAGTCTGAGCGCAGCGTGCAGTACCAACTCCGAAAAATGGAGCAGATCGGCTTTATCTCGGTTGCCGAAATCAGCGCGGGTGGTCGTATCAGAGGAAAAAAATACAAGTCCACCGAATACAAAATTCATCTTGAATTCTTCATCAACAGCAGAAAAAACACACTTGCTTGCAGCCTTGAAGGTGGCGATGCAAAAAATGCATCATCTGGCACCAATCATAGGGGTGCAAAATCTGCACCGTTAGACGAAACCCTTATGAATACTGGATATTTTGCTAACGGTGAAAATTCTGCACCGCTACTGAAACGGTGCAATTCGGAACATTTAACGGTGCAATCTGGAACACTTAACGGTGCAACAGCTGTTGCACCCAATACATCATATAAACCACCATATAAACCACCACCACAAAGCGCGCGCAACGCCGAGCCGGAATTGTCGGGTCAAAACACCGTGGTGGTGGATTTGATTTTTCCTCCATCCATCCAGACCGGTCAGCGCGATGCGATCCGAGCGTTGCTGTCCAGCAGCGGAGTGCCGCCCAGTCACTGGCAGACCCTGATTGACGAACTGCACGGCGCACAACTCGCCAAATCTATCACGAATCCCATTGGCTACGTCAGAGGGATGGTGGAGCGCATGTCAGCAGGCTCATTCACAGCGGAACGAGCCCCGATGATTGCCGAGCAGCGCAAAAGACGCGAAGCCAATGAGCAACAGGTAGTCACCCAAGCAAGAGAATACCCGGATCACGGACAGTCGTCTCAGGCGCAATTAGACCGCCTGCCGCAGCGCATTCGCGAATCACTTACCAGACTGATGAAGCAAAGTTAAGGGGGAGTTGGAATGGACGAAACCACACGCAAAGACATTGCAGACTTGAACAGGAGATTCCTTTACCTTGCCAGGCAATCAGCCTCGGACGAACAACCTAATTTGCTGGCGGGCATGCCAAGGCTCGCGATTGAGCTAATCAAAAGCATGACGCTTGACGAGCTTGACGCACTTGCAGAAGACATGATCGCCCCATGTTTCACGTTCAAGTTTGACGATGCGACATTCCGCGCATTGGTTGAAAGAAAAACCACCAGACGCGCGTACATGACAAACATTCTCGTCGCGCAGTCACAGGTCTGATGAATACCGACGACATCTTCATCAGAAACCATATCAGCGCTATTACGCTGGTTCGCGAGGGAATGCGCATTCCGCTTGTACATGCCATGACCGGGGTCGCTTGGCGATCTTTGCGCAAGATATGGCAAGACACGTATGGCGACGCCACGCCACTACCAGGAAGGATGCCTGGCAATACGCTTTCGTACATCAAGCAGGGGCAGACATCGCTCTTGTTGTCCACATTAGTGGCTGTGTATTTAACCGTAGAAAAGAGAGCAAACCCACCAGCCGCATCACAAGCCGAGATGTTCATTCAAGCGTGGGAATCAAGAAAATTCTTTACCAAAAGAGGAATGGCGATTGACATCAACGCGGCATGGTACGCAATTAGAGACGTAAAGGCCGAACTGGTGTCTTGGGGAAGATGCAAGCAATGCAAAGCGACGTACATCTTCGATACCGAGCTGAGGGAAACAAGTAAGTGCCCTTATTGCGGTGAGCGAGACATAAAAATCATTGGACCGGGCAAGCAATGAGAAAAAAATTACCAACCATCGTTGTTTGTGTGATGTTTGCCCAGATCGCATATGGACAGGCAGATAACGCCTGCTTTGAGCAAGCAGCGAAACGTTATCGCATCTCAGCTCAGATTTTGAGGTCAATCTCCCGCGTAGAGTCTGGTGGAAACCCGGCAGCATTCCACCGGAACGCAAATGGAAGTTGGGATATTGGACATATGCAGATCAACTCTGCCTGGCTGCCGACTCTTGCCAAATACGGGATCACCAAAGATCGCTTAACAAATTCGTGCGTCAACACCCATGTCGGGGCTTGGATATTGGCAAACAATTTTCAACGTATGGGGTATGGATGGAACGCTGTTGGTGCATACAACGCAAACTCGCCAGATAAAGCGGCCGCATACGCCAGAAAAGTTGCAGCAAACCTGCGTAACGAAGAGGTATCAATTGATTAAGCGACGCGTAGCGGTCTTGATCTTGGCAATAGTATCTTCAACCCTGTTGGTGGGGTGTAATAACTTATCCAGAGAACATCCGGACAGAATCGTCAATGTCGATCCGAGCATCGGGTATCTGGACGGCAAATTCCGTATCTGCCGAGAAAATTGTCCGAAGCGCACAGAAAAAGTTTTGGATGATGCTGACTACGCAGTTATGCAAGCTCCACCGGTCAGCATCCAGCAATCCGAACCACCAATAACTCTGCCCGTCAGTATCGCAATACCTGCCAACGAACACGCCGACATTTTTATTGTGCAATTCGAGTTTGGCAAGAGCATACCGACCAGTAATGGGTACAAAACCATCGCCTTGCTGACCAAAGCAGCCAAACAAACAGCAGTCGCCATCGAGCTGATCGGCGAAACAGACGATATCGGCACTCAAAAATACAACGACAAGCTGGCATCCAGGCGGATGAACTTTGTGGTGCGCTGGCTTAAATCACACGGGGTGAATGCCAGGATTTCTGTTGAAGCAAAAGGGGGATGCTGCCACCCGGCACCATACGACACTACAGAAACAGCGTTGCAGGAAAAGCGCCGTGTGCAAGCAAAAGTGCAGCAGACAATCGAGAAAGGGGGACGCACCAGGAAATGATTATCGACAACCGTAGCAAACCAACTATTCAACAATTTACCAAAGGATTTAAGAATGAAAAATAAATTGATCATTTCGCGCATTGCCCTTCTGTGCGCGATGCTCGGCATTCCAGCTTTCGCCTTCGCCGGTACAACGGGGACAGAATTCCTGGCTCTGTACACCTGGATCAACGGGGTGGTTACCGGTTACCTTGGTCGTGCCATCGCAATGGCATCGGTTGCCATTGGCGCGCTGATGTCTGTCGCTAAATCAAACCCAATTCCCATTCTTGTCGGAATCGGCTTTGCGATTTTCTTGCAATACACGCCAACGATCATCACCGGCATTTTGACCGCGACGATCTAAGGAAAATGCGATGAATGAGACTGGCTATATTCCGCGCACATTGGACAAACAAGAGCAATTCCTGTTGTGGGATATAGACCAGTTCATCGTGGCCGTAATGCTTATCGGCATTGGTTTGTCATTGGGAATGATGGTCGGCGGGATTGTGAGTGGAAGTTTGGCAGCTTGGCAGTACGGCAAACTCAAAGCAGGAAAACACGCAAAGTTCGCTGTCCACTCAATTTATTGGTGGATACCCAGCAGACTGTTTGTCAAAACTGCCATCACCCCCCCGTCACACGAACGCTATTTTTTGGGCTAATCCGTGATTTCAGATAAATACATTTCCACGAGTAGCAATAAATCCAGCGAGATCACTTTTCTCAGGCTGGCGGTAGGCGTTTTATTGCTCATTATTCTTGTTGAGGGAATGGTTCTGCAAAAAACACTGGGTATGGAAAAGACGGTAATCGTTCCTCCGGTAATCGAGAAGAGTTTTTGGGTATCTGGCAACGAAGTATCCAAAAACTATCTTGAACAAATGGCCTACTGGTACGCGGGATTGGCATTGAACGTAACCCCTTCCACAGGGGAGTACCAGAAACAACAGTTTCTGCATTTCGCAACGCCATCCGACACCGGACGAATTGCCTCAGACATGGCATTGCGGCTCGACTTTTTGAGCAAAAACAACACATCCACTCTCTTTACAGCGCAAACATTGAATACGGATGAAAAATTGATGAAGGTGGCCATTGTTGGCGACTTGGACACCTTCGTGGGAGACAAGCGTGCAAGTGCCAGACGCACGGTGTTTGTTGTCGGTTTCAAGTATCTAAACGGGAGACTCTATGTCAGTGAATTCAAGGAAACAAACGAACAGGATATGTTTGGTACTGGCACTGCTGGTAAATAGTTTTCAGGCTGGGGCGGCACAGATTTTGTTTCAGGGATCGCCCACCGAATCAACAACCGCCACGGTATCTCGCAACGAGCCCAATCTGCTCAAGGTGGACGGTCGCAAGATCAAACGCGTCTATGGGACAGAGGGCATGTTTACGGTAACGCCAGAGCAAGATACAGGTGTGGCTTGGCTAAAACCAATCACCGACAAACCACTGATGAGCATTTTTATTACCGACGACACGGGTCAGCACTACAAACTGCTGTTGAAGGTAGAAGACATCCCGGCAGAGACGATCATCATAAGGGACAGCAAAGGCCATGCCCAGCTATCCATGGGTATTAAAAATGAGCCGCGAAATGAAGAAATTTTGAACACCATCATGGCGCTCCATGACGGAGAAGGCGACCCAAAAAGCGAGCTTATCCCATTGTGGAAAGGTATTAAATTCGAGCTTGTCAGGACACTTGATCTAAGAGGGTTGCGCGGGGAAGCGTACCAGCTGACAAACACATCAGACAAGCAAGTCGTCATGGATGAGCGTGAGTTTTACCGCGATGGTGTACAGGCCGTGTCGATCGAAAAAATAGTCCTGGAAACTGGTGATTCAACAGCAGTATTCGTCCTCAGCGAGGGCAAGTAATGTCCAAACTATCAGAGAAGCTCGCAAGCCTGACACCCAAAGCTCGCCAGTACATCATGCTCGGCGGGGTCGGGACGGTATTCCTGGGATTGGTGGCGGGTAGCGTTATGCTTTGGTATAACCAACCTGCAGCTCTGCCCAAACCAACGATTCAACAACAACCCACCAACATCTCGGCACCCGGATCATCGGTTGACCCCAAAGATGTCTGGATGACGCAATCCACCGCTCAAATGAAGCAGATGGATGATGTCATCAAGGACTTGAAACAGCAGATGACAGAAATGGGGACAAAGGCATCAGCCGTATCATTAACTGATAAACAGCAGCAATCAATTCTGCCGCCGCTTCCGCCAATGCCACCCGCAGCAGCATCGCAACCGTTGTCTGGCTTAACGCCATCAACAGACAAGCTTGAGCCGCCCATGCCAGTTCCGCAACAAGATAGAGGGATCGCCTCTTTTGAAGTTAGCGGCAACCAAGAAGCGAAACAGGACCCGACATCATCGGACACAAAGAAGGGTTACGTGCCAGCCGGATCGTTCGTGCGTGTCGCCCTTCTGGGGGGTCTCGACGCACCAACGGGCGGACAAGCGCAAACCAACCCCCACCCAATTCTGATGCGCACTCAGGACAATGCATTTTTGCCAAACCGCTACCGATTTGAAATCAAGGAATGTTTCATCTTGGCATCCAGTTATGGCGACATCAGTTCCGAGCGAGCATTTGCCCGACTTGAGAATTTGTCATGTGTGCGTCGTGATGGCAAAGCAGTAGATATTGCGGTCAAGGGTTACGTCGTTGGCGAAGATGGAAAAGCAGGGATGCGGGGTAGGTTAATCAGCAAGCAAGGCCAGATACTGGCCAACGCATTGCTCGCTGGCATTGGCTCAGGGATTGGGCAAGCGTTCCAGAATAGCGCGACCACACAATCCATCAACCCGCTTGGCTCAATTTCGACAGTCAATCAAGGGCAGCAATTCAAGAATGGGATCAGCTCCGGAGTGGGCAAAACACTCGACAGGCTCAGCCAGTATTACATCGATCTCGCAGAAAAATTGTTCCCGGTGATTGAAATTGATGCCGGGCGAACGGTTGAGGTGATTTTCACCAAAGGTTTTGCGTTTGGGGAAGGCCTTAATAGTGAACAAGAGGGGACATACACCGACATCTGGATGCGCGGCAGAAGGGCACTAAATAAATCCATCGATCCATCTGAATAATCAATTGATACAAGGAGAGCACATGAAGTTCAAGAGTTTAGTTATTGGTGTGGCCGCTGCTGCCATTTGCGTCACGACCGTGTATGCCGCTGACAGTGAAGAAATTGCCATGGAAAAAATGTTGCATGGACTCTATCCAACAACGCAAATTACCGACGTGCATAAAACGGGAATAGGCGGACTTTTTGAAGTAGATATGGGCAAAAACATTGGCTACACAAACAGCGATGGTCGCCTCTTTATTTTTGGCCACATCTTCGACATGAAGACCCAGCAAGACCTGACGGCACAACGCCTCGACGAATTAAACGTGGTGAATTTCGCGGAGTTGCCGCTCAAGGATGCCATCAAGACTGTACGAGGGGATGGAAGTCGAATCCTGGCTATCTTTTCGGATCCAGATTGTCCTTATTGCAAGAAGCTGGAGCAAGAATTGCTCAAGCTGGACAACGTGACGATTTACACCTTCTTGTTTCCACTGGATGGACTCCACCCGGATGCGTCGAAAAAAGCAAAGTTGATCTGGTGTTCCACCGACAAATCGGCAGCTTGGCGCGACTATATGCTGCACGACAAATCGCCAGCGACCGACAAGCGCTGCGACAGCCCGATAGATCGTAATGTCCAGCTTGGACAAAAGCTCAATTTCAACGGCACGCCCACACTGGTAGCCGCTGATGGTCGCGTACTGCCAGGAGCGGCACCGATTGAGCAGATTGAAAAATGGCTAGTCGGCAAAGGAGGCAACTGATGCGCTCCCCCATTGCAACCCTATTGCTGTTCTGCATCTGGCTGTCCGGATGCAGCATGGTTGGTCTTGATGCCCAAAAATCGTTCTCCTGCAAAGCGCCACCTGGTATTAGCTGTTCTTCACTGTCTGGCGTCTATGCCAACGCGGTGGCGGACAATCTGCCGGGTTCGACCACGAAGCAAGTCACTGTTTATGGCAAAAATGATCAAGGGAAAAGTAAGGTTTTGGGTGAAGTACCCACAACCGGCACGCCCGTAATGAGTGTGCCAACAGTCTTGCGCGTGTGGATTGCCCCGTGGGAAGACAACAGAAAGGTGCTGCACGATCAGTCATTCTTGTACGCTGTTGCAGACCTCGGTCACTGGCAAGCCGCCCACAGCAAGAAAAAAATCGCCGAGCAATACCGCGTATGGATGCCAGCCGCTAAGCAGACGCAACAATCTGAATCGCAGCCAGTGCAGCCGCAATACCAGATGCCTCAACCCCAGCAACCACAAACCGTAAACTAGCATGTCATTCGCCACCACACTCAAGCGCGCATTCTTTCACGAGCGATACAGCCGGCCGGACGCTTTGCCGCGTAGTCTTATCGAACGCTTCGTTGCCATGCCGCGACTGACTGGCATACTGCCCTACGTCGGTTGGCTATCTGACGAATGCATGTTTGTCCTGGATCAAGGCGGATTTGGGGTAACTGAACAGTTTTCTATTGGTTTTGCTATTGAGATAGCACCTCAGACTGGTGCGACGGACGAGATGGAAAAGATACTGTCCAGCTTGTTCATTTCATGCCCGGCAGAAACGGGTATTCAGGTATCACTTTACGCCAGCCCCGACATCAGTCGAACGCTGCAAGCCCAGACGGCGTTGATTAAAAACGAAGAGCTCATTGGTATTGCCGAGCGCCGCAACAGGTACTACCAGAGCGGCACAGGCAAGTCTCTGTTAGCAAGCAACACCTACCTGCTCAGGGATTTCAGATGTGTCATCTCTGTATCCCTGCCGCTTTCGCCGTTTGCACCAACAGAGGTAGAGGAAGCAATCAGGACGCGCGAGAGCATCCATGCAACGCTCAGGTCGGCCTACCTGGATGGGTTTGACTGGACACCGGATCACCTGCTGAATTTTGTGGGCGACTTCTTCGATCACGAGCGGGTGTTCAATTCCGATGCGGATGCCCCCATTACTGATGTAAGGGACAAGCTGGTTGTGAAATACAACCCGGACCGAATAATGCGCGAACAATTATCTAACCGTGAGATTGCATCATGCATCAGTGATGAAGGCATACGGTTTTGCAAGAGCGGCGGAAAAGAAACGGTCATGCAGCTTTTCTCCGTCAGAAACTACCCGAAGTACAGTCGATTAAATCACATGGGCAGCATGATCGGTGATCCTTATCAAACGGCTTTGTCCATGCCATGCACATTTTTAATCACGATGGGCGCGATTGTGCAAGACCACGAATCAGCAAGAACCTACGCGCAAATGAAATCGGCTCGAGCTACGCAGAACGCATCCTCGTACATGGCAAGATTTCAGCCAGACCTTCAAGATCGCAAGCGAGACTGGGATTCTGTGCTCAAGACCTTCGATGAAGGCAAGGGCACGGTGCGTATGTACCACCAAATCTGCCTGCTATCGTCTGTTGAAGACGCATCACGCTCTGAGCACGCGGTCAGGGCAGTATGGCGTGCGCGAGGATATGACATTTCGCGCGACTATTATCTGCAGCATCAGGCATTCGCCTCATCGCTGCCGATGACGCTAGCCAGGCCGATGCAACAAGACCTCAATACATTTGGCCGGGTATATACCAAGACCCTCGACAACGCGGTGATGACATCGCCGTTGATCGCCGAATGGAAAGGCACAAAGACCCCGCTGATTACTCTGTTCGGGCGGCGCGGACAAATCATGGGGTTTGACCTGTTTGACAACACGGGGGGCAACTACAATTTTGCAGTGGCCGCGCTATCCGGGTCTGGCAAGTCCGTATTCGTGAATGAAATGGCGTATCGCTATCGTGCAGCCGGTTCCAAAGTCTGGATTATTGATGTGGGGCGCAGTTACAAAAACCTGTGCGAACTGATGGATGGCGAATTCATTGAATTTGCTGACGAGCGCCAAAACACGCTGTGTCTTAACCCGTTCTCGATGGTCAGGGACATCAATAACGACATGGAAATGTTGCTCCCGCTACTTGCAGAAATGGCGAGTCCGCGCGAGCCGCTAAACAATTTTTGTTATACCGCGCTCGCGTCCGCCATCAAGCAAGTATGGGAAGAAAAAGGCGGTGACACCACCATCACGGACATCTACGACCTGCTGCGTACCGGGAAAATAAATGATGCAGCCGATAGAGAGTCGGAGCTGATGCATATGGCCGTGGCTCTCGAACCATACACAAAATATGGCGTATATGCGAGTTACTTTGAGGGACGGGCAACGATTGAATTTACCAAGGACTTTATCGTTCTTGAGCTTGAGGAACTCAAAAGCAAAAAAGACCTTCAGGCGGTGGTAATGCAAATCATCATGTATCGGATTACCCAGGAAATGTATCTGGATCGCTCCAGGCGCAAGATCGTGATTATTGATGAGGCGTGGGACTTGATGGGTAGTGGCAGCAGCGGGCATTTCATCGAAGCTGGATATCGTCGTGCAAGAAAATATGGTGGGGCATTCGGCACTATTACTCAAAGCGTTGATGACTACTACAAGACCGAGGCCAGCAAAGCGTCAATCAACAATGCGGACTGGCTGTTCTTGCTGCGGCAGAAGCCGGAAAACATAGATCGTCTGGGCAAAGAGGGAAAGCTCGTAATCGATGAATGGATGAAACGCCAGCTCTCGTCTATTACCACCGACCACGGTAATTATTCAGAAATCTTTGTGCATAGCCCCATGGGTTCTGGAATTGGGCGCTTACTGCTTGATCCGTTCTCGATGATGCTGTTTTCCACGCGCGCCGAAGATTTCGAGCGAATAAAAGTGATGCGCGAGCAAAACGGCATGACGACCGAACAAGCTATCGAGGTAATGCTTAATGAAAGAATTAAAAATGAGAGGCGCAAAGGAACGCGCGAGGACAGACGAAAAAGCTGAACCAACCAGACCTGTAAATACTTTAATCAGAGATCAATATGTCCACCTTCGCACATTTCGTCACCGGGGCTGTCGCGGCAGCATTCGCTATTGCGGTCGTGGCCGGATGGCAGCACTTTCACCCTGCACCGATGATGGCGAAGGTGGACATTATCGGTATTGTCACCTCGCAACAAAAAATCCTGGCGGCGCAAATGAAGCCAGTCATGGATCAGAAAGCGCAAGCCGAGATCATCGAGTCAGCCTCGCGCTTCGGCAAAAATCTTGATGTTGCACTGACGCAGGTGGCGAGCGAGTGCAAATGCACCATCATCAATTCAGCCGCGATTATCAAAGATTCACCCAGCACCACCTACGATTACACCCAGCGTGTTCGGGAACTCACCTTGAGTGACAAGTAAACCATGCGCGCTGTGACAAATCTTGTTCTCGTCCTGACGACCGTACTGCTGCCCACAGCATCCTCGGCGTTGGAGGGGCGAGATTACCTGCCAGGCATGGAATACTCGTCAGTATGGTCGTGCCATGGCCAAGAGAAATTCAACTGGTATTGTGAAGAAAAAGCCCGGTCATCCCAGAAGCCCAAAGAATCCGACAAGCAGACACAATCAGAAAAGTCCAAGGAGGAGATGGCTGTCGAGGAGCTGGAGAAGATACGCAAAGACCTTGATGCCAAACGTGCGCTCGCGGTGGTACATCCAACACCTGGCAATATTAAAGCGTACATGGCGGCGCAGAAGGTTGAAATTGACCGCGCCAGCTTCTTCGCCGATGTCTGGCGCAGAGTGCTGTGGCAAAACGCCGAGCTGAACTATGAGCTTAAAAATCCAATGAACAACTCCGCCATCAAGGTGGCGGCACGGGAGCGCAAGGTCAAGGAAACCAGAACCATGACCGATTTGGCCCGGGAGTGGGGGATATTTTTCTTCTTCCGTGGTGACTGTACTTATTGCAAGCACATGGTGCCAACACTGCAATGGATCACCCGGCAATACGACATGACGATCCTGCCTATCAGCCTGGACGGGGCAACCATTGAGGGATTGCCACCTTCAGTCAAAGACAACGGGCTATCCACCAAACTGGGGGTAGAGGCTGTTCCGCTCTTTGTTCTCGGCAATGTTAAAACTCACAAAATGGTGATACTTGGTGCTGGTGTGCTGTCGTTACAGGATTTTGTGGAGCGGATTTACGTGCTGACACAGACCACACCGGGCGATCTCTAAGAAGGATACAGCATGCGCTACCGCAAATTATTCATCTCGGTTCTTGCCGCGACCTATCTCATTGCAGCGCCAGCAAACGCCAACGTGGGGACGGGAATGCAAAACTGGTTCGACAGTATGGGCGGGTACACCAATGCGACACCCCCATCGTCCTACAAGGGGCAAACCATGAATGGATACTCTGCCGGTGGTTTCTACGCCAGAACGCCGGTGAGAACCTATCAACTGGCACAAATCAGCCCACCGTCTCTCGACATCGGCTGCGGGGGTATTGATCTGCACGCGGGCTCATTCTCTTTCATCAATAAAGCCGCGATAACCGCATTGTTCCAAAACATTGGTACCTCCATCAGCTATGCATTTCTGCTGGCCATCAAATCCTCCATGCCGGAAATGGCAAGCCTGTTCGAGTATTTGCAGGATGTCGCCAACAAGGTGAATGGGATGAACGTCAATGCCTGCAAAATGACAGAAGGCATTCCTTTTGTGCAAGGCGCTGACTTGTCAAAAAACATGTCGGCAATGTTCAGCCATGTAGCAGGGTCAACCTCGAACATGTTCCCGGATTCGTTTGATTCATGGAAACAAACCAAGACCGATGCGACTGCCGCCGAAGCAGCAAAAGCCGCAGCGGCCGCCAGTGACCCCACCAAGGCGAATTACTTCAAACCAGGCAATGTGGTCTGGAAAGCCCTGCAAAATGTAAGCGGTATCGACGATGAAGACAAACGGCTCATCATGAGCATTACAGGTACGATCATCATTACACCGGCTGTACCCGGTGGTACCAATGGCGGTAGTCAGCCAACATGGCATTACACACAGCCCACCAGTATTCGCGTGGAAGATTTTATTGGGGACGACCCGTCAACCGCTTCCACCGGGGTAGATGTTTTTGTGTGCGACACCACAACGGATTGTCTCAATCCAACCGTCCCCGCGATCAAGGTCTCCATCACGCCATTTGTAAAAAAGGTCAGCACATCCATCGACGCGCTGCGCACCGGCATCACGACCCGCGCTACGCAAAACATCAATGACTTCAGAATTGTGGATGCTTCATCGGTGCCGGTGTGGAAGCTGATCACTACCGCCACAGCGACCAATCAGCCGCAGATAGTCGACTTGTACAAACGTCTGATCGCTGTCGATATCGCCTATTCCTATTTCAACGGACTCATCAGGATGGCCAGCCAATCGCTTGCCAACGCTGAAAGCGGCGCTGTCCCACCGGATGTCCAGACGGCGATTGCTCAATTGCACACAAGGTTAAGCAATCTGTCGGCACTCGTGCAAACCATGCGCATCGCTGAATACAATAAAACATCTGGCGAGGCCAACCTGCAAAGACAGATACAACTGATGCACCAGGCAATGGTTGCCGGCATCCCGGCACAAGCATTCACTTCGATGACCGTCTTTGGGAGTGAGCGGTGATATTTGAAGTTTTTTCATATTGGAATATCAGAGAGCTGGAACTGGTTTTCAACGCAGTGGCCGCAATTGTGGGTAGCGGCGATTATCTTGGCCTGCTGAGAACGCTCGCGCTGGTCGGGATGCTCGCAATGGCCATGGCTGTGCTTGCCGGATTTAGTCAGCTGCCGGATTTTGGGCGCTGGGTCATCATGCTTGCCCTGTTCAACGCCATGTTGCTGGTTCCGAAGGTCAACGTGGTGATAACCGACCGAACCGGCACTCAGCCATCGGTTACCGTTGCCAACGTGCCTATTGGCCTCGCCGCTTTTGCGCACTCGATCAGTCACATCGGCGACTGGCTGACACGTTCATTCGAGACGACTTTTTCGCTGCCCGGAGATATTCAGTTCCGCACCAACGGCACACTTTTTGGCCATCGTGTGCAGCAGGAGGTGTTGCACACCAAGTTCGACAACTCGATCCTGACCGGCAATCTGCTGGAGTTCTACCGCGAATGCGTCATACCGGAATACTCGACCGGGTTTGTCGTCGCATCAGACCTGGCAAAATCGAACGACATCTGGACATACCTCAGCGGCAAGACCAATCCGGGCAGGCTCGTCACAATCCGCACTATTCCCGGCGTGCCGGTTCCAACTGCCACAGACGCTTATGGGTGCGATGTCGCCTATACCTATCTGACCGCGCAAATTGTTGCAGTCAACACCCAGCAGATGAATACGCTGGGCAGACGGCTTTATCCGGGACTACCGACAGCCGCAGCCAATGCGGCAGTTCAGGGGGCGATCCAGACATCAACCAACTACATGCTAGGCGTTTCCACAACGGCTCTGAATGCGACCAAACAAGCCGCCATGAGCAACTTCATGATTGATGCGCAGTACATGCTGCCAGCGCAACTCGGTGATGCCGCATCCGCTTCAGCCAATCTCGGTCAGGCGCAAGCCATACGCTCCACCTCCGAGAGCTACAAGATGATGGCAAAGATGGCAGAAAGCACCATGCCTAAAGTCAAGAATATCGTTGAGATCGTGCAGTATTCGGTTTTCCCGATCATCCTGTTGCTGGTATTGCTGGCCGGACATAAAGGCGGGCTGGTGTTGAAGGCTTATGTGATGAGCCTCGTGTGGGTGCAATTGTGGCCACCGCTGTATGCCGTCATGCATCTTGTGATGACGATGCACGCCCAAGACCTGGCTGCAATGACCGGCGGACTTGGTTTGTCCATGTCGCAATACAGCCTGGTGAACAATGCCTACATCAGCGATGAAGCCATTGCGGGCATGATCTCGGCGATCGCAATACCCGCCATCGCGGCGGCAATCGTGAAGGGCGGGGACGTGGGTGCACAGGCGATTGCCGGGATGGTATCGCCTGCGCGCGAATCGGAAAGAATTGCCTCCGGTATGTCCTCAGGGAATTTGCAAATGGGCAACGCCTCACTGGGCAATCAGTCGTTCGATACGATGAGCGGACTGCAACACAACACCCGGCCCACGATACGACAAGGTGGATTCGAGAGCACCGCACAGGATGGCGTGAAGCGGTTTACGGGTACAGACGCGAACGGTAATGCAATGCAGATCAATGATGCGTCTGGCGCGGTACATACCCTGCCGACAAAGATCAACCTTGGCAGCAAAGCGTCAGGCGCACTGCAAACTGCCTCCGAAAACTCGGAAAGAACCGCCTTCACCGAATCTGTCGCAGCGCGGGAGGCAATGACCTCGGCGCTAAGTCAAACAGCCTCGTTCGAGAAAGGTCACGGAAAGAGTGCAGCTGCCGGACAACAGGACATGACCAGCTCACAAGCGTCATTCCTTCAGTCTTATAACGAGGCCCAGAAAATCGCCCATAACTACGCATCAGGGCACGGCTTATCCCAAAAGCAAGAGGCAGAGTTGCTCGCATCAGCAGGCGCAGAGGCAAGCGGCGGGATCAACATCCTTGGCAACGGAGCAACCGTAAGCACGGGGGCGACAGCCAAGGGCAAGAGCAGCGCTGGAACGACGCAAATGCAAAATGTCGCGCACCAGCTCGCCCAGGACAAAGGATTCACGAATGCCATTTCGACCATGCGGAACGCCGCTCATCAAGACACATTCACTCAAGGCGAAGAGAAAACGGCAAAAGCTGCACAGGGGATCAGAAGCAGCTTCGATCAAGCAAAGTCCCACGATGAATCAGCCCAAGCCGCCCATGAAAAATCACTCACCTTCAAAGAGGCGGCTTCGCGCACCAAAGAGATGGCTGGCAGTTTCGATGCAAACTATACCAATGAATTCGTGGGGTGGATGCAAACGCAATCCGACCGTACCGGGCATCGCTACACAGTGGATGATGTCACCGATATGGCACTGCATGATAAAGGCGTGCTGGAGCAATACGCGGATCGATTTGTGAGTGAGCAGCTTGTGCCCAAGATAGATCAGGCAATCGAAAAGCCGACAAACAACGTGGCTGGGGGATACGAACAAAACAAAGCAGCCGTGCCGGGAACTGAGGCCATTAGCCATTCCCACAATCGGAACGATGCACGGGTAATGGGCGCAGCAAGAAGCGCAGGGGTTGACCCCAATACAGCACCAGTCAACCACGTTGCAGGACAGGTGCAGAGAATGACCGGACTGGCTAATGACAGAATCAAAGCGGGGCGGGGTGCCGTTACCGAAGAAGGCAAGCCTTTGGAGCAAGATGCAACCAAATTCACCGACCCAGCCCGGCAAAACAACATGAGTTTGGCAACGCAGAATGCCACAGCCTCCGTCATGCCAGCGGGCACGATGTCACTACTAAAGAAAGCCGGGTTAGTCAGTGATGAGGCCGGTGTGGCGAAACCTGTTGCCGAAGGTTACAAGGGTTCGACCACTGATGCCATTGTGGATACGGCACTTGATGTTGGGTTGACGGTTGGGGGAGGGGCAGCCGGTAGGTTTGTTGGAAGCACCGCTGGAAAAATTCTAGGGGAGTCCGCAGGTAAAGCCGCAGAAGGCAAAATCCTTGCCAATGCGGCAAAGGTAGAAGAGCGCGGCCTGGCAGCGGGTAAAATTGAGACTCATGCAGCAGCGGACACAAGAAGAGCGGCTGAGCGAGAATCGGCCAGAAAGGCCGGAGTCAACCGCGAGGCCGAGGTAAATGCAACCCATGCTGTGGCGGGAACGGTAGTTGGCGCGGTCGCAACCAATCAAACCGTTAATCACTTAGGTCACGAAGGCCCGGTCATTCCTGCACAGCCCGCAATAGATGGCGTGCAATCTGCAATAGAGACCGTCAAAGAAGGGGTAAGCAAAGCAAACGACATTGGCAATCAGATTGGAGATAAAGCGAAGCAGGTATTTAAGGATTAAAGTGTATTAGCTCAGACTTTATCTGACACAGTTTGCCGAGCCTGTCAGAATTTTTGTGTGAAGAAAGTCATACGACGATAATGAGTTTCAATCGAAAGGACTCGTATGACGATGACGAGGTTATTGACTTCTGCTGCTACCCCAAAATCTCAGCTTGCTTTGTTTTACGCTTCCCGATACCGGCCATTGGCAAAGTGGCATTAACGAACCAACTATTCGGCTTGCGCCAAACCAGTCGTTCACGGCTCTGTAAATCACCCCGTTTTAACAGCTCCTCGAATTCATCCGCCGGTAAACTACGTATTCTTAGGCCAGATAACAGGATATCAATTTCTTCATTTGGTATTGTCTGGCACGAACTTGAGCACATTGCCGTTGATGCAGTAACGCTTGTGGGTAGGCGGAGGCCCATCGTCAAAAACATGTCCCAAATGGATGCCGGAACTGGCGCTCCTCACCTCGACTCGCCGCATGCCGTGTGCGACATCGACATGCTCGGTGATCGCCCCCTTGACCGGATTGAAGAAGCTTGGCCAGCCAGTGCCGCTGTCGAACTTTGTGTCGCTTCGAAACAACGCCGCGCCGGTGACCGGGTCGACAAATGTGCCAGAACGTTTTTCATCGAGATGCGAGCCGGTGAAGGGGCGTTCGGTGCCGCTTTCAAACGCAATTTTCTTCTGTTCGGGCGTCAGCAACTTGGTAGCCCAGCCATTTCCAGAAGCGCAACTGGTCGCCGCTGTAACCGGTAAACCGAGACACTTCGCGCCCCTTTTCGAAGAGAACGATGGTCGGCGTGGCGAACAGAATTTTTCCCAGTTTCCAATCGGAGGGAGGGCTTGTGCTTAAGGTGCGGGTAACCACAATGTCGCCTTGCCAGTGACCGAGGACTTCCGACTCGAATTGCTTGCAATACGCGCAGTCGGCGGCTTCGAATACGATCAACTGGCGTTGAAAATTAAGCGCATTGGCATCCAAAGGCCGCTCCTTCGTGCCGTCTGGAATCCCCACAGCTTGTGTGGTTGTGACGAACAACATAAACAAGAGAACTCTCTGAAGTGCCCGCCAAATAATAGTACCAATCCCGTCCACAGGAGCATCAAAGACCCATTTATCCATAATCAGCACCTCGCCAAAATACGTTTTGATAAAGCCTCCGACACGCAACGGAACTTCAAGTTTCTCCATAGTGGTCGCGGTTCTACAAATCACCCCGAGCCCATCAAACTTTTATCCTACATTGGCTTTGAATGGTTTATTGCCCCACTGAAAGCGTATTGACGACTTCAGCGATGGAGTGAATCGTGCCCATGACGACGGGATTGCCCCAGCGTACGTTATATTTATTCTCTGGTATCTTGGCCAGTGACAGCACCAGATTGTTGAAAGCGCCGAGATCGTTGGTTTCAAAGTAGGTGATGAAGTCGGTATCGTCAAGCCCCGTGGAGTGATATAGCTTGCGCTTAACATTGCCAAGATAAGCCAGTGTCGGCAGTGTATGGGTTTCCATTTCTTTCAGGCGCTGCTCGTCCGTCAGATTCCACCACTCCGCACCCTTCTTCACAGGAATCATGAAGGCGAAACGCGGCGCGTCGCCAGAATAAGTTGTGCCTGTCAAATCCTTGTTGAGGTCGGGAGATTTGTCCTTGGTAATATAGTTGAGTGCCTTGGTGATGCCAACTAGGCTTTCGGTGACCCCGGAATTCATACCGAAACGGGTAGCGCGAAAATCGAGCAGGAAGGCTTGTGCCGCTGCCGCGTCATAGGCATGAACGCGCAGGAAGTAATCACTCTTGGCTTCGAAGCCCCGTGTCAGATAAGCATCTACAATGACCTTGTCCTTGTGCTTGTCGACCACCGCCATGACCTCGTCGGCAGCACCCTTGCGTTCGGCTGAGGAAAGTTTGTAATACTCGTAGCGGATTTTGTAAGTGGAGAATGCGCCGAAAACACCTGGTGCAGTCAGGATTTTTGCACGATCCACCGGCTCCGACATGCTTCCTTGTTGTGCCATGGCACTGCCTCCTGCCAGAAGAAGGCAGATTGACAGAATGGTTGCAGTAATCTTGCTCATGCCTAAGCTCCTTTTCGGAAAAAAAGAAAATACAGTATAAAAAAGTTTGTTCATTTGAATCTCCTATTTAAATGGATAAATGGCGTCATCGCAAATGACCCGGTATCGTAAAATGATCAGCACGAGTGTCTCGTGCTGATACATTCGGATTTGCCAGAAAAATAGTTACATAAATAATTCGCGTAACTCGGATGACAGATAACAACGATAATTTTGCAGCGTTGATGAGGCAGTCCCTGGATGGAGACCAGCTGGCCTATGCTTCCTTGCTGATGGAAACCTCACGCTTCCTGCGTCCGTTCCTTGCGAAACGCCTCAGCTTCACTAACGATGTGGATGACTTGTTGCAGGAAACCCTGATTTCTATTCATAAGGCCCGCCATACTTACGACGGCAACCGCCCCTATAAGCCATGGGTATACGCCATCGCCAAATTCCGTTTGCAGGATTATTTGCGGGTGCATTATTCCGACCAACTGCGGCATGCCGTTGATTTCGACGAACTGGAAGAGAGCTTGTCTGGGCATGTAACCGAAACCGCTATTAGCTACGAATCCATCAGCGGGGAAATCCAAAAACTTCCAGAAAAGCAGGTGACCATCCTGCGGCTGTTGCATCAGGAGGGCTACACCGCCAAAGAGGTGGCGAAAAAGCTGGGTATGAATGAGTCTGCGGTAAAAGTCGCGGCGCATCGCGCCTACAAGGTATTGAGAGATAAACTGGAAAGATAATGGAAAACATCGACGATCTTATCAACAGATTGGCACAGGATACGGCGGCAGTGAAGCCTGCCCCGCACCCTTACATGCTAAGCCTCAAATGGATGGGATGGGCGGCGACCTATCTTCTCCTGTCGCTCGTGCTTTCCGGCCTGCGCCCAGACCTGATGTTAAAACTGCATCAGCCATGGTTTGTCGCTGAAATCGCAGTGCTTGCCGGCATTTTCATCGCCACCTCGGTCAGTGCCGCGCTGCTTGCTTTTCCCGATCTGCACCAGATGCGTCGGCTTGCGTTTACACCGGTTGTTATGTTTGCGCTATTTGTTCTGGTGATGTTTCTCGCATGGCAGGCTGATAATCCGCCAGCTCCGCTACCTGTACATAGTTTTGAGTGCACCATCGGCATCACACTTATGTCGCTTTTGCCCGCAGCTTGGACATTTTTCGAGATGCGCAAATTTGCCAGTACGCATTATCACTGTGCGGGCAGCATCGCGCTGCTTTCCGCCTTCAGTGTCGGAGCATTGTGGTTGAGGCTGCACGAGGTAAATGATTCGATCATGCACGTTGTCGGGTGGCACTATCTGCCCATGATAGTTTTCGGTATCGCTGGCTTGTGGCTGGGAAAGCGCATGTTAAAGTGGTAAATATATGGTTGCCCCGTTTTATCTATAAATGTCCTCAGGTTCGTGTTGGCTGAGATGTAAGGCGCGCATTACCGATTGGGTAGGTTTATTTTCGAGCAAATTGGAAGACAGGCGCGAAGTTCCGCAGTTGGCGTGCGCCGTGCCAAGGCGGCGCTTTTCTGTGGGTGAGAGTCCCACCCGGCAAACGCTCCAGCCGGAAGCAACCGGAGCAACTATGGAGGTAACGAAATAGTTGAAGCCTTCGGGTAAAGCGTGTCACGAAATATGGTGACAGCGCGAGTGTGCAGGCCGGAACGTGAGTGAACGCTGAGCAATCCTCGAAAAGGAAGATGCACAGGCCGACCCAGCTGCCATACTGGGGAAGGCTGACACGACTGGGATGTGTGAGCAAAGCAGGACGCCCAGTTGCTGTGCCGGGGTATTGGCGACAGCATGTACACAAGGAAAGCGCGGCAACACGGGAAACCCTGTTACGTGGTCAAGCGCTTGACCAACCGGACGCCCGTGAGGGACAGGCTGGGCGTGATGGGGTGGCGGAGAGGCTCGTAGTACTGACGAAGTCGGGTAATGCCGATGGAGGGAAGGAGCCTTGGTTCAAAGCAAATGCAGGAAGCAACGAGGGAATCGAGATTGGGGCAACCCTACGAAACTCGGTAATCTTCAGGAGTTGCGAAATGCATAACATGTGGAAGCGAAGGGAGAACTCGAACCTGTTTTCGAGAAACTCCGCTGGCCGGTAACGGGCGGCGTGGGTGGTTGTGGAGTTGTCATAAAAGCTGGAGCGGGTGCGCGCCCGGCTGATTTACCAGAATCATTGGCACACGCGACTTTCCGTGGGCGAAAGCATGATGTCTTGTCCGAGAGCCGGATGCGGGAAATCTGCACGTCCGGTTCGATGAGGGGGATGTGGAAACGGAGTTATGGCAAGGTTATTTAGGCACCGCCAGACGAAAGGGGCAGTCAACAGACAAGCCGAACCTACAGCCACCGCGCCACATCTCTACTCTACACCTTGCGGATGCTCGTTCTGCCATATTGGTTGCCGAATAGCAGTCGTTCGCGACGTGCATCTATTGTCCTTGACCGAGTCATACGCTTCAATCTGTTCGGACAACAACTGCCAGTTTAAGTCTGAATTAGTACAATTAAAGCAATTGGCCTCAGTGATGAAAACCGCCCACTCCGCTCCGTCTGATTGCGCTCGCCATTTCCTGCTGACGCAATTCGGACTTCATCGCCCAGAGGTGAGTCTTGTGCCAGTCTTCAGCTGTGCAGTCCTTGAAAGTCTTGGCACGCCATCTTGCTGCCCTCATCGCTGCAGGAGATGCCCAAAGCAAAAACCACAGGGTTACAACCGCAATGAGTAACGGCCACGCAAAAGACGCCATCGCACCCAAGGTGGCAAAGAACACAAAACTCAATCCAAGCTTGATACCGCCATCTTCGGTTACATGCTTAAACCCGGCCATCAAATCGTAAACGTACTGGGTAACCGGGTTATCAAACTCAACCACGGTTTTGAAGTCATATTTGGACGGCACGATCACATCCTGGTATTTTGGTAGACCGAGCAGGCGGAGCAGCAACTGGAACGCGCCGACAGTCATCCAGTAGAGTGCAAATATCGCTACCACCGCGATAGCCAACAAAATCAAGATTCCCATTTTTGCCTTCCGTATCTAAAACATTTTAGCAATTTAGCCGATCAACCTCATCCCGCAATTCTTGACCGCATCTCGGTCAAATGTTGCCGTATAGCCACACCCCGTCTCGTTGGCCGAACGCTCGATCAAGCAGTCTGCAAAATCAGCATTACTTGCCTTGAATAGTCGTAACGCTTTCCAGGCAACGTCGGCATTCTCCACGATAATTTCTTTGGTGCGCAACAACGTCTCCAGCACTACGCATATCTCAGTTTTTGATGATGAGTAGCAGCCCGTTAACACCCAGACCAATTCCACCACTGAAATAAGGCTAACATAGCCCGGCTCATACGCAGCTAACGACTCAATTAATCGCGTAGCTTTGGGCGACTGCACTGGATCGTCCTGCGCGATATAGCGAACGAGAACGTTGGTATCCAGGCCAATCATCTGGCTTTTGCTCCGCGAACGGCGATGGCCTGATTCATTGCCGCTATCGATATCGGCGATGTCGGTTTGCGCACCAACCCCTTCAATGCACTCACAGACTGCGTAGATGCGACCAACTCGAACCGTCCCGGCTCCACTTGAACAAACTCTACTCGATCACCGGCCTCTACACCAAGCGCGGCTCGCACGACGGCGGGAATAGTGATCTGCCCCTTGCTGGTTATGGTTGCAGTTGACATGAATCTTCCTGTTAAAAACTTGCCTTACATTAAAGTAAGGATAGTAAAATGTCAACAACAAGAACGAAGATAGATATTCAGCTTAGAGCTGTTTGAACGACTGCTTAATGGGAGGTCAATTCAAGAACCGACGTACAGTTGAGTGCCATTAAGCGACATTTTAGGTTGAAAATACGCGGCTTGAAAGCCGCTGTTTATTAAGCCCTGCAAGGTGGATAAAGGTAGCGACCGTTATCGATGTGTAAATCGATGACCGCTATCGTGCCATATATAGCGCACCTTATCACGGGTGAGTAAAAGCCCGTCCTGCCTGCCTGCCCTGTTGACATTTCCCATAATGGGAAATATTATCGTATCCTATCTATGGGAATCCACCCCGTTAAATGCGTATATTAAGTTTACCTCTGCTCGAAGATTTCAAACGACATCACGCAGATGTTCGCGGACAGTTGGATGCGTGGCGCGATGAAGTTGAACGGGAGACATGGCAAACGTCCCAAGATATAAAACGGCGATTTAAATCTGCTGATTTCTTGGCTGACAATCGGGTGATCTTCAATATTAAAGGTAATTCGTACCGGCTGGTTGTACAAGTTCGATACCGGGGCGGGATTGTCGTAATCGAGTGGGTTGGAACCCATGCAGCATATTGCAAGAAGAAATTTTAAGCCGATAAAAATACATTGAAATGTATGCCGGGAGAAAAAGAATGAATATTAAAGTTATCAAGTCCAATAATGACTATGCTCAAGCAATGGCGCGATTTACTGCGCTGATGACGCTCGACCCAAAAGACGGTTCGAAGGAAGATAACGAACTGGAACTTTTGGCGCTGGTGATTGAAGACTACGAACGCAAAATCGTACCACCTGTCGTGCCCGACCCAGTAGAGGCTATTCTGTTCCGCATGGATCAAATGAAACTCGGGCGCAAAGAATTGGAACCCTATATTGGCTCCATCTCCAAAGTCTCGGAGGTGTTATCACGCAAGCGTCCTCTCTCTCTCTCCATGATCCGCCGCCTGCATAAAGGGCTGGGTATCCCGGCAGATGTGCTTATCGGTGGCGCTGAGAGTAACCAGACAGCCATAGGCGAAGAGCCAGAGATGGAATACACGAAGCTCCCCCTGAAAGAGATGCTTGAGCGCGGATGCTTTGGCGAGTTCAAGGGGAATGCGCAGCGGCTTAAAGATTATGCCGAAGACCTTGCCCTCAAGTTCATGTATGGGCTCTTACCCAAACAAGCCGAACCGGCATTTTTGCGCGCACCACTACACCAGCGCGGCACACGGGGTGCGGACGGATATGCGCTGCTGGCATGGCGGCTATGCGTTATCAAAAAAGCACGTGCCAATCCCGCCCCTCGCGAGTATAAAAAAGGTGTCATCACAGCGAAATGGCTGAAAGACCTCGCCCGGCTTTCGGCATTCGAAGACGGCCCGCGTTTGGCGCGTGAGCAACTTGGCATGGCGGGAATCACCTTGGTTATTGAGCCTCACTTCAAAGGTACTTATCTTGATGGGGCAGCCATGCTTGATGAAGGCCGTCCCGTTGTCGCCATGACACTGCGCCATGACCGTCTGGATAATTTCTGGTTTGTGCTGATGCACGAGCTGGCTCACGTCGCCAAGCACCTGGATGAGGCGCATCCGTTATTCACCGACGATCTGGATAGCCTGGTTGAACTGGATCGCATAGAACGTGAGGCCGATGACATTGCAGGCGAAGCACTCATCCCGCAAACCGCATGGCAAAAATCGGCTGCCCGTACCAGCCACCTAACCACGGATGTGGTTGCCTTGGCGGAAAAGCTGGGTGTTCACCCTGCCATCGTTGCTGGCCGTGTAAGACACGAGACAAAAAACTTCCGTCTGCTTGCAAGGCAACTTGGCCAAGGCCAAGCCAGCCGACACTTTGCATAGCTGCATATATGCACGGCTGGTCTGGGGACGATGGGTAGTGCGGTGTTAGAATATTTTTGTTTCTGACAGCGTGGGAATAAAGATGTGCCCACCATGATTGACTGGATAAATCAATAACAGAGGTGCTATATGAGTGCTGGCGCGGGCTCTAAGTGGGATCAGCTTGGAATTAGTGGCACGTTAGCGAGTGAGCTACGCCGAATGGAAGATGCTCGCCTTGGTTGGCTTAAACATCTTCAGCCCTACTCCAGTATTACCGAGGAAGTTCACAAGATCAATAAAGCCACAAACGCGGCATTATATGTCGGGCAATTAGCAGCATTGCAGGACGCTAAGCAGTTGCTGGATCAGCAAGATTATTTTAAGCAGATGCTTGATCCAATTGCTGACATCCGCAAGCAGTACGCATTTGATCCGAACTTGCAACGCATGATAGACGTTGCCACAAAACCTGCATGGTTGAGTGATGAGCTTGCCCGTACATTTAAGGATGTGGGCCAGGTTAGTGCTTTAGCTACCATGGAAAAAGGCATACAGGCATCACTACGTCACGCGCGCGAAGCTCTCGCAGTGACAAGTGCATCTAGCCAGATTTCTCAGATGATGAAGTCATTCCAGATTGTGAACAAGCAATGGGAGATACCCAAAGGACTTGTGGAATCGGTTGGTGCCCTCAAAGCTCTTCAAGAGTCGGTTGGCAGGCTCACAATACCTGTGATCGATTGGTCTTCCGCTGCTACGCTTGCTAGGCTTCTAGGTAAAGAGGGCATAGAGACACAGCTTGCGGCCTTGGGCATTCGGGCTGACGGTACGCTGCTAGAAGTAGGTGAAGAAACAGCGGAGCAAGAAAACGGAATAGGGTTTATGGAGCTCTTGACGTTGCTAAGCTTTATTGCAACCTTTCTGATTCCCTACTTGCAAGAACTATCCTCGAACAAGTGGCAAGGAAAAACAGATTCTGAACTTGCTGTTCATCGTCAGCTCCTTGAAAAACAAGAGCAGCAGCTTATAGCACTGTCCAGGCTTGTTGAGAAATCAATAGAGAAAGAAGTCAAAAGAGCAAATGATCGCTTTGTAGTTCTTGGGCGAGTGACCATCGTGCGATCTGATCCTGAAAATGGATCATTAATTGTGAGCAAACTTTTCCCGCGTGAAGTTGTGAAACCTCTTGCAGAGCAGGGAAAGTGGATTCAGATCGAATACTACGACTGGCTACGCCAGCAAGATTACAGGGGTTGGGCTTTGAAGAAGTATTTTAAGCGAGTGCCAGCAACCTATGCGCACAATGACCAACTGGAGGATGAGGAGTTGCGCCAGCAGGCCGAGGCTCGTCTGAACGACGGCCAGCAGCCGATCAAGGTTAACTTGAATGACTTATGAATTGGTTTTCCACCCAAGCGCGATGAGTGAGAGGAATAAGCTGGCCAAGCCGATCAGGGAGCAATTCAAGAAAAAATTGGGCAAACGCTTGGAAAATCCTCGCGTGGAATCGGCTCACGTCAGTGGTGGCAGCCATCTCTTCAAGATCAAGCTGCGTGCAGCAGGTTTTCGGCTGGTGTATCAGGTGCAGGATCAGACCATCACAGTGCTGGTGTTGTCGGTGGGCAAGCGTGAGTGCAATGCAGCATACAATGCCGCGCTAGTACGGTTATGATTGATGCCCACAGCGTGGGAACAAAAACGTGCCCACCCTTGACTATTTGTTCACGGAATTAAATCTGCGCAATGTCCGATTTATCCGATCATCCCCCATATTCTGCCGTTGACCCTGAGCCGTGGAAGGCCGTTTTTGTTGACGTTGCTAATGGCACGCCTGACGAACCGACAAAGGCAGGCTTGCTTGCTCTGGTGCGGCATGGAAAAGATGTGTGGAACGCATGGCGCAACGCCTATCCGTGCAGAGTACACAGGGCAATCAATGTAGTTACTACGGTTGGGCCGAAGGTCTATCTAAGGGGGCATGTATTCCAAGATAACGTGAATTTTGCCGAATTTCTGTTTGGAGACGATGCCGATTTTGAAGGTGTACATTTTAGAAAAACGGCTATTTTTGCTGGCGCACAATTTGGTGACATGGCAAATTTTGGCTTTACCCGATTTGAAGGTCCTGCGGTATTCTTGGGGGCACAATTTGGCGATGATGCTAGATTCGTTGGCGCGAAATTTGACGATCAGACCACTTTTAAGGGCGCTCAATGCGGAGGGAAAGCAAGATTTTCCGGGGCTCAATTTGGCTCCCATGCGAATTTTGAAGGAACTCAGTTTGGCGATTTAACGCAATTTGGTGGCGTATCGTTTAATGATTTAGCACTGTTTGGAGGACTTGACTGGGCGAGCCTTGGATATATCTACGGTGAATTTTTAGATGATCGGCGTGCGTGGGCTAATTTGCGTGGTCTTGATCCGCAGGCATTCGGGCGCATCGATTTTGGTGGCGCAAAGTTTCTGGGCAGTTCCGATTTCTCGAATAGACACTTTACAGGAACAACTAATTTCGGCTTGTCGCGCGTTTCGTCAGCGGTTCACCGCAGCATTAATGAACACGGCAACGTATTGGCTCAGATAATCGCAGAGGTAAACATACCATCAGGTCTACCGACATTCTTTGAGATTCCGCCTGCATTTCACAATTCAACACTGCACCAAGACACGACCTTCCAAGGCGCAATATTTCCGAAGAAGGCGCACGGCAATGAAATGTGTGCCCGTGCTTACCGTACACTGAAGCTGGCGTTCGCTCAGCAGCACGCTGTGCGTGAAGAACAACGCTTCTTCAAGCTGGAAATGGCCGAAGAGGCGGCGCTTGATACAGGGGCTAAGCGTTGGTTGTATCGCGTATATAAGGAAGTTGCAGGCTACGGCTTCAGCCTCATCCGACCTTTTGCGGGGGGTTTGTGTCTGACAGGTTTGCTTGCGATTGTTTACGGTGTGCTGATGCGGGGGGCGGGCACAACGCCTGGCTTTGCTGTTTTTAGTAAAGCACCAATTGATTGGCAACTCACTACACAATGGGTGCAGTTTGTCCTGATCAATCTGCTTCCATTGCCCGGATTTGATGAAACGCTCAAAGAGTTACGCAGCACGCTGTTCGGTAACTCTGGCTGGTGGCCATTGCTCGCGACAATTGCGGAAGCTATGCACAAAATTTGCGTTTTGCTGGCAGTATTCTTAATCGGCCTGGCGCTACGGAACTTATTTAAGTTGAAATAGATGACCCGTTACGGAAATCTCAATTACACACATTATTTATCGCACCTTTTGATAATCGCCTCATATGAACATTGCCGAAGTTGAATCCGCCGATTAAAGACCTAGTAGAAACGTCTTTTAACGCAGACTCGTTCATTTTTCGTTTTTTAGAGATTTACGACGCGCCGAAAGCCACGGTAACCAAGCATCGGCAAGGCACGACCAATCACGCCAAGGAGCCTGGCGAGCTGCTCTGGAAAAACAAATTGTTTTTGTGTCGCCGAAAAGGGGCAGGCTGATACGACGGTGGATGTTATGGCGGGCGATCCTCTGTCAAAGAAACATTCTCCGCGTATCTTTTTTGCGACCGACGGTGAGGAAGTTTACTGCCGGGACAGCAAGGCCGATCAAATCCGCGATATTGGCTTTGACAAGCTGAACGATATCTTCGACTTCTTTCTTCCAGCTCGCTGGCATTGAACGCTATGAAGGCGTGGCGGAAAACCCTGCCGATATTAAGGCAACGGCGCGGCTCGCCAAGCTCTATGATGCAATTCTCGAAGCCAAAACGGAATGGGTTGGAAACGACCACACCCACGAACTCAACCTTTTCATGACGCGGATGTTGTTCTGTTTTTTTGCGGAAGATACGTCGATATTCGCAATGGATCTGTTCACTTCAACTTTAATGGACGTGACCCGTGAGGACGTGCAGACATTTCATCTGTGCTGGAAACTATCTTTACGGCGATGAACACGCACGACGTATTCGCATTAGGTGAGCATCGTTTGGCCTACCGCGCCTCAATGCCGCATGACGTAGGTATTCTGAATCCAGACCAGCGTTGTTTTTGCGCGGCGCAAATCCATGCCGGATTCAAGATAGCGGTCGGACATTTCACTCATGTCCATACCCAAGGAGATCTCACGAAAAAATGCGATGTGATGCCGTCCGATTTTTCTCTCAACCGCGATTGCCGGACCCATCTCGATGTTAATTGGTGTTCCTGCAAGCACCACCATGCATCAAACCTGATCGAATATTCTTTTCACTATCCCAGACGGGCTGCCGTGACTGGCTGGCTGAGTTGCATCAGGAGTCGCTTCTTGAGCAGGGGTAACTGCCGGCGCTTTGTTTATTGGCCTTCCGCCATTCAGAACTGACAAACCAAGCGAGGCAAGCATCCTCATCCGTTCCGCTCTGGCGCGCAGCGGGAATGCAGACAGGTCGGCCTGCAATTCTGGATACCCCTCGAAATAATTGATGGTGATGCGCATCTTAGGTAGCACCTCCACGCCAGAACCCTCTCGCATTAGCGAATATAGAATCATGGGCTACGGATACCGGAACTTGATGAAAAGCAGCTTTGATTGCCGCTTCGTAGAAGGGAGCGCCTCCGCCAACCAACACAATCGTGTCGATATCAGAATCCTCTTTTCTGAGCGATTCTTGAAGTTGCGCGCCAACAATGTGGCTAACTTTGGATGATGCATCTGCCAGATAGGGGGCCATATCTATCCGCGCCCCAAACACGGATACGGTGTTGCGTCCTGATCTGATTGCGTTCTCCAGCTTTCCCCTGCCGGGGTTGCCGCCATGATCCCTGGAAATTAACACCGCAGCCTCATCCAAAATGACCGAAGCCGCATCCAGGCTTGTTCCAGATGAGGCTCGCTTGAATTCGCCATTAACCAGCAATACCCAGTCAACCGAGAAGAAGCCTGGATCGACCACTAGAATACTGGCATCCTCAACCTGGCTCGGATCACCAAGACCGTGCAAGTAGTCCACAAACCCGCCCAAAGGTTGAGGCACGATCTTTACATCCTTTACTACAACCTTCCGGCATGGCGTAACCTGATGTTCGCCTTTCATGGTCTCGACCAAACGAGTACGAAGATTTGCATCGAAGTATTGGCTGGTTGGCAACCCGGTCACAACCTTGTCAATTTCACTCAAACCGGACAGCAGCAGGCCGGAATAAAACAACGCACGATAGGAATCCGTTGCGGTGTAATCCTTGTGCAGTTCGCGCGCCCAGTTTTCGATTCTGTCGTGGCTGATCGCTGCGGCGAACTCGCGACCATCCACCAAAACGCGCACGGCATCGTCATCCCCCATGATTCTTTGCCCGATGTGATCAGACGGAGCCGCGCCTGCTGGGCGGTTCACCAATACAGGGTCGCCACCTTTGTCACCATAGGCAATCTTTAGATTCGAGTAACCTATATCCATTCCAATCACGTTCATTGCCTTCTCCTTAAAATTAACTTCACAACAACCCCAGAGCGTCTCCAGTTCGCCTGCACCGCAGCCACCGAAGCCAACAAGCGCCCCAGCACGTCCACAGCACGTGTGCGAATTATTGATGAGCGAGAAAATATAATTCGGCAGATTCTCGGCAAATTTGCCGAGAATCTCTCTATCGCGCCAAATTGAACAAACTAAACTCACAGGATATTCATTTCGCGGCACCACCTATGCCGGTTCAAATATCGCCCGAACCCTTCACCCATATTTACTTTGCTGATGTGTTTGGCGCAGACAATGCCAACAGGAATCCTGTCGTTTGCACGCCTTTCTCTTTGTCTGCCGGGGATTTAGAGGCTCGACGCTTTGATCTGGATGGACAATTCTTCGAGATAACCCCCAGCGCAACGGGGCTTCCGACCATGCGCGACAAGGATGTCTGGCTTTACTGTGTGAGCTGGCTGGCCAATGCCATGTTTGATGAGCGGCACGAGGACTTGAGCCGCAATCTGCGATTTACTGCACGCGAATTTCTTGATTTCAGCAAGCGGGGAAACGGTGGGGCTCAATACGATGGCTTGGTTCAGGCACTCGATAGACTCGCCGGAAGCAAGATCACAACGAACATTCCCCCGCCAGCAGAAACCAAGGAAAGCGGCGACAGCTTCAATTTGATTCGTTACGAGGCAGAACTGGATCGTGATGGATGCATTGATGCGGTGAATATTGAATTGCCTGAGCGGCTCTACCATTTCGCGACAGACTGGACGCATGTGTGCGCCATGCACCCGGACTACTTCATGCTCACGCCATTACACAGGCTGATCTACATGCTCGCCAAAATACATTGTGGCGTGTGGAAGCCGTGGGCTGTACCTCTCAATGAATTACACCGACTGACTGGATGTTCCTCGCCTTTTCGCAATTTCAAAATATCCGTGCAAGGGCTGCTTAAGGACAACTCTATCCCTGAATATCGGGTGGAAATGGACGCGCAAAAAGTGACGGCAACCTTTTACCGTAAATGATTATGCGATCTGTAAATCGAATGCACCTGTTCTGGGTTACCTGTAAAGCGAATGCACCTGTTCTGGATTACCAGTAAAACGAATGCATTCTTATCTGCATGAATAACAAGGTAATAGGCGCTGTAAATCAAATGCAAACGCTTTTTTGGAGTGCTGTAAATCGAATGCACTTTCTGCGCGGAATCGGCGATGCGCTTAGATGTAAAGTTGCGCTGAAACGACAGATTCCGCACGGGGAGAAATTATTGTTTTTTTGGTAGAGGGAATCATGGGAGAGCAAGTTATGGATGAAATGGAAGTGGGAGATGCGATTAGCCTGTTGCGAGTCAGGCTCGAAGCGCTCGAAACGAAGGCAGCAGATTTTTGCAAGCAACACTTTGATTTTGTCATGGCAGAAAATAAGGCTAGAGCATGGGAGCAAAGGAGCGTCTTGTATGCACAGGCCAGAATGCGTGACAACACCTTGGGTGTTGCGTGGTACGAGGTTCATTGGTACGGATCAAAGGCCGCCAAAACTCGCAGGATGACCAAAAAGCTTATTCGCAAACCCAAAAACAAACATGGCTACAACCTGGATGCGCTGCGCAAGTTGGCCCAGCCATGGGAAGTGGATATGGTGCGAGACACTGAACATGATCTTTGCGGTATACGGCGCGAAGCGACATTCATTGGAA
>NZ_CAKMAA020000029.1 GCF_924101635.2 Candidatus Nitrotoga sp. HW29
CTCTAATGCAGCGGCAACGGCTCATCCATTTCGTTACCTGTCTGTTGTGGACAATCCACCGGTCCCTCATAATCGGATTTGGGCAATTCTTTTATTCTACTGTCCACTTCAATGCCAAAGAACTTAAGTTCCGAACCCATGAACTTCGATAACAACAGGCCCAGGTTCCGGTAATAAGCCTCGTTCGCTCTCGCCGCCAGATTTTCCCCGAACACGCCGGTCCATTTCCCGATATGCTGCTCCAGAAATCTTCTCTCCGCAGACAGACAGATATCGATGTTTTCTTCCATCGCTTGGTCCAGGGCATAGGCAATCTTCAATTCCAGAAAGCTCATGAACTCAAGCTCGACGGTGATATGATCAAATGCAACCGCGGCATCGTCATTCATTACAAAACCAAATGCTTTATAAAATCCGCTGATGTCACCAAGTATGTTCGGTTGGTTGAAACTGTTTTTACCATAGGTGGTTTCAGTCGACGGGCAAAACATACGGGTTAAAAACATCTCGGTAAAATCCGGCTGGAGCGCAGCCACGTCAACGGTCCCGATCAGACCGGTAAATGCCAGATACTCTTCCTTCATGTCGTATGGAAGGAGGTTGATCGAACTGTCCATATCAGCGGCAAGTTCGTGCAATGCGGCAAGTTTATCTTTGTCCGGATAAACAAAGGCCATTGATAAAAACCTGTAAACATCCGCCCTCGCGAGGGCCAATTCTGTTTCCGATTTCGTCGTTAACATTCTATCCCCTTAAATAAAAAGTGGGGCGGCGTTTTAACGCCGCCCCCCTCATGTCAATCAATTACGACTATTCAATCTCAAGCGGTATCCAGCCTCCGTTTGAATAGTTCTTGCGTGGTCCTCTGTTACCGCCAGCGCCGTTGTTGAGATTTTTTCCATCCCAGGCAGCGATCGCCATCATGGTCTTGGAGCCGGGCTTAAGCACGGCGTCCTGAACATCACCGGAGTTTAAAGGACGTTTGATAACAACAGACCAGTAGCCAAACCGTCTGACACCATTGCCGGTGGCATTGTTTTGAGCCTGCCGGGTCAGTGTTCCGTATCCAACGGCATTGAGCTCTTCCACCGGTGTCAATCTCTCAGGGTCAACTCTGCTGAGATTTCTGAGCTTGAAGGCTGCCAAATATTGCCTTTGACCTTCATTATAACGTCTGATAGGGGTGTCAATTGTTTGACCAATTGCCGGGATCACTTCCGGATACATATCATAGTTGTAATTAGGGTACGCATCTCTTACGTCTTGATATCCAAATTCGATATCTCTTTCCCAAGCCGCTTTCCAGTAAACAATGTGCACCGGATTATCTTCGTCACCCATCATGAAAGAGGGTTCCGATCCTGCATTCACCGGGAACATAATGGCGATCGCATCGGAGAACTTGTCTTCCATGACTTCCGTTTCAGATTTGGTTGAGTCATACCAGGTTAACAAGAAAGCAATATCCTTGTCATTGTGGACAGACTTGATCTTCACCAGTGGCACGGACGCCACAACCAAACCCGGCATCACGATGTTCTGTGGTCCCATGGGAACTTCAGTGGCCGAGGCATCATTCCAGATCGTGGCCGGTGCTTGCTCCCAGCTTTGATTGTACTGGTTATACGAGGTTTCCCTGACTGGATCTTCCTGGTGCCAAGTCCGGTTCAGCGGATCCATCGGGATTTCTCCCTTGACTGCCTTGGATTTGATCACGCCTTCATTATACGTTTCCCCTCCATCCAAACGGACGGGTGGGAGCCTTTTGAAGGAGCCATGAAATGCGTGACCCCCATATTGACCAGGATTATCAACCGCAATAATTGGAATCGCCAAATCGTGTGCCGGTCCGTGTGCAGCATCACTCCCAAAAGCAGGAGTCGCAACCGGAATCATCAGAAGTGACGCGGCTATTAATAGTTTTTTCATCATCCGCCCCTTATGAGTTATTGGTAAGAAATGCGCCGGTCTTCAAGTTCTTGACTTGCCTGATATAAACAGGTTCAGTCAACGGAACACGGATAATCTCTTTACCTTGTGGATCATAGCCAACCGTCTCATTACCCTCAAGCTTGAACGTGTCGCATATCCGTTCGGTCGTTCCAAAGAGTAACAACGCGGCCAACAGTTCTTTGTCCTTGCCAGCATTCCGGTATTGCTTGATAGAGTTCTCAACGCCGGGACCAAATACTTGGGACAGGAAGTCAGGGTTAACATGAACAGGCGGCAAATACATGTTGCTCGGCTCGGTACCAAACTGCGGATAGATCGGCAATGCAATCTTTCTCACGTGCACCAGGAAGTCGATCGGGTTGTTTTCCCGAACTTGTTTGCTCGTGATCTTGTCATAATCGGCTGACTTGAAGCCAAAGAGACGGATCTTTCCGATACATTGAGTCACGCATTGTGTCATCAAACCCGCTTCTACTTTTGGATAGCAGGAGATGCACTTTTCACCGGTACGGGTCGTGTCGTTGTAGAACGACTTCTTGTACGGGCAGGCGGCAACGCATTCTCTGTATCCTCTGCAACGGGACGCATCAATCAGCACGATTCCGTCTTCTTGACGCTTGTAGATCGCTTTTCTCGGGCAGGCAGCCAGGCACCCAGGGAAGGTACAGTGATTGCATATCCGCGGGAAGAAGAAACCCCAGTTCTTGTGCGTCGGGCCCTTGATATAGTCCCCTTCGCCATCCAGAATCTTCAGGCACTCGTCTTCGCCCAGGTTCGGATGCGCATAGTCCATTTCATCCGGCAGATAGCCCTTGATCCGCTGGTTCATGCCCAGGTCTTCAAAGATCGTCGTGCCGTTGTACTTGTTACCCGACCACGGTTGTGCCTGTTCGCCCAAAAGAGCCAGAACCTTCACATCCCAGGCCAACGGATAGAATCCATAAGGCTTCGATTCCACGTTATTCCAGAAGATGGTTTCCTGGCCTTTACCGGCCGTCCAGGTCGTTTTGCACGCCATGGTACAAGACTGACAGGCGATACATTTATTCAGGTCAAACAGCATCGATACTTGCCGACCCGGCCTGTTTTCTTCGTAGGGGTAATCCATTTCCCTGCCCAGCTGCCAATTTCTAACTTTTGCCATTGTAGATCTCCATTTACAAAATTATTTCACAATTTCAAGAACGCCGCCCCGCTTCAGGGCGGCGGCTGCACTCCCGTCATTACCGGCTGATAAACCCGCCCTGGAGATAGGTCCTCATCTGCAGGCTCTCATAGGTCGGCCGGTAGCCTTTGGCAGCAATATGCCAAACGCCCCCGTTAACGCCGCCCTTTTCCGCCAGCTCGATCTTCACGTACGATTCCTTGGGCGAACCATTGGCGCAGTGGACGTCATTCTGCATCCCGATAATAATTTCCTGTCCAAAGACCTTCTTGTTGGCCACGGTGTCCGTGGTGTTGGTCGGATTGATCCACGCGCGGGTGCAGCTTTGATGGTTTCCGGAGCGGAACATCGCCTGATAGTTGGTCCGCGGGCTCTTCGCCAATCCATCCGCCCGGGTCCGGGCACCTTCCATACTGCCATACGTAGCAGCATAGGCGTTGTAGTACATCCGCATGGAGCCTTGCGACATACCGGGGAAGTAACGGCATCTGACCATGAACCGGGCCAGCGCGTATTCCGGCGTGCCTTCTTTCCAGCCTTTGTAAGGACGGTCGCCGGGATCCGCATCCACCCAGATGTAGTCGCCCTCGTCAATACCAAATCGCTTGGCGTCCAGCGGGTTGACGTCCACGAAGCCTTCACCCACGGACGGTTGACGCTTGTCATGGCGGTAGATGTCACCAAACGGCCCCCACCACAGGGTCATCAAGTCCGTATCAATCGGGGTGGTGTGGGCGCCGTGCCGGTACTTCGGTGAGTTGAAGCAGAACTCGTACCCGTGCGGCCTGAGCGGATGGGTGGTCGCCATCAGTTCTTTGGTCGTCAGGATGACGTTTCGGCCTTGGCGGTTCTCGGCAATCTTGAGGCTGTTGCCCATTCTTTCCAGTCCGCGCATTTCAGGCGTTTCCATCAAGGCAAACGCACGGCTGTTACCAACAATGACGTTCGGCTCGTAGTGGCTTGAGTCAATCGGGGTACGGTAAACAGTCAGGTTTTCGCCACCGTCAATCAACCGTGGGTCATCCATGTAGAATTCCAACCGACCGCTCTTGGTGTACCAGGGCAAGCCGCCGCCTTCTGCCGTTTGTTCCCAGCCGCTGATTCTCGGATAGGTTCTGGCCATGAAGATGGTCGGTATGCCGCGCTTGGCTTTTTCACGGATTTCAGCAAATACCATCCCGCGGGTGGCAGAACCAGCGTTGAGAACACGTTGACCGTAAACTTCGGAATCCCGGTCTGCAGGATTGCCGGCAGGGTTGGTGCCCACAAACTTGAAGTAGTCGGCAAATCGTTGGTCACCGGTCAGCGCGGTAAAGGCACGGAAGATTCCGGCAGGCACTTCAGCATCGCCCACGGTATCCTGGAACCGTCTCAAGGGGGTGATCGGGGAAACAGTCAGGAACGGGTTGGAGCAGGAGCAGGCCATGTCGGTATGCTTGTTTTCCAACCAGGAGTCTACTCCCCAGACAATGTCGGAGTACTCGCACGAGGCAGTCCAGTTCCAGTCGCTGTAAAAAATCGCTTCCCATCTCGGCAGGGTGTTGACAACCATGTCATAGTGACCTTTGGCATTACCCAGTGAGGAGTTGGAGTTCGCTTGCCACAATACCTTGGTCGGTGCCGGCATATGGCCCGGATCCGTCAACAACCGGGTTCCGTTCCTTAACGGACGGTCGCCGTAGTTGTAGTAGTGGGCAGATTCGTCATCGGTATAGTGGGCCATTTTGGTGACCATCTTGCGGCCGTCCAGTTCAGGATTGAACGGATCTTCCAGAAGGTACTGGCCAAACCCGCCAAAGACGGACTGTCTGTAGTTACCCACATAGTTACCAAACGTACATCCGCCAATATGGCCAACGTTATCGGTCAGCGCCGACAACAGCATGAAGCCGCGATCCTTCAGCGTCGAATTGAAGTAGTGATTGGTCCCCGCACCCGTACTGATGATGCCTTGCCCTCTGTGCCTGTGGAACAGGTTGGCCAGGTCAATAATGGCTTCCATCGGCGCGCCCGTCATGATCGAGGTGTTCTCGGCCGTGTATTCCTCCAGGTATTCTTTGTGCAACTGGAATACAGTCGTAACCTTGATCTTCTTGCCGTCAACCAGAGTCACCTCATAATCGCCGGTCAACGCCGAATCAACGCCCTTCGCCGCATAGCGCGCGCCGCATTCATCCCGAGTCAGCGGGACGGCTTTGTTGGTCTTTCTATCCCAGACTACATTGTCGCCCCAAAACTTGCGGACGTCTTCCGCAACAAAGGCCGTGGATTGGAACGCCGGTGGCATCGTCGGGCCTTCACCCGGCTTCATCACCTTGAGGTGGTGCGTCAGTTCCGCCAGCTTGTAGTCCGGAATGATGTCCGAAGCCTTCAGGTTTTTCCAATTATCCGTTCTGATCAACAGCGGCATGTCCGTATTGGCTCTCAGATAATTTTCGTCATAGTGATTATTCTTGATGAGCAGATGGCACACGCCCAGACCCAGCGCCGGATCCGTACCGGGCCGAATGATGATGACATCATCCGCCTTGTTCGCGGTCGCGTGGTAGTCGATGGAAATGTCAACAATATGGCAGCCTTTGAGCCGCGATTCGCTGACCCAATGAAGGTCGGGCATCTTGGTACAAACAAAGTTGTTTCCCCAGAATACAATCAGCTTGGCGTGCTCATAGACCATGAACTCGTAATCCAACATCTGGTGACCGGACACCATCGGACATCCGGGCGCCAGATCGGTATGCCAGGAGTAGCTGTCCAATACCTTGGCGCCACTCGCTTCGTCCGCCCCGATGTTTCTGACGTAGGCGTCCAACAACGCCAATCCTTGTGCAAAGCGCTTCAACGAGTAAATGCGCAACACGCCCAAGGCGGCCATCCCGGCACGGAATTTCATGGTCTTACAGCCGCAACCGTGCATCGACGCAATCATCTCCGGATCATAGCCTTGACGTGTCAGCAACGCCGCGCCTTTGTCGCCGGAATAGGTACGGGCGATGTTCTCCAATGCACCAGCGGCCAACGCGTACGCCTCGGTCCACGGCAGCTTGATAAAGGGCTCTTTGCCGCGTTGCAGATATTTTTGATCCGGGAAGCCGTTTGCACCCGTCCGCGGATAGCCCGCTTCTGCCCAGGCCTTGAAGCCGGTTCTAACCATCGCACCCTTCGGCCGTCTGTCAGAGTAAGCCTTCCTGTTCATCACCATACCCTTGTTACAGATCCGCGGCTCCCACCGGTGACTGGAACGGTTTCCATCCATATCTTCGGCATCCCCATAGCCGTACGACGGCGAGATGCGGATAACTACGTCATTCTTTACGTGGGCCTTAAGCAGGCAGTTGTGCGTGTCATTCGGCGCACACAGAAATATAAATTCGCTGTCAACATGGAACATGTCCCGGTAAACCTTCTCCCAGTCCCTGTTCGGGTAAGACTTCAGAGGGTTGTCAACGACATACGGCTTCAAAAATGGTGATGCTGCAAAGGCATTATTGGCCATTACAGCGAGTCCGGCGGTGGCAGACAGCTTCAGAAAGCTGCGCCTGCCTATGTTGTTCTTGATTTCCATCATTTAGTCACCCCTATGTTAATTTAAATTAAATTA
>NZ_CAKMAA020000030.1 GCF_924101635.2 Candidatus Nitrotoga sp. HW29
TGCGCTATACCAAGCCAGCATCAGTTGTTGCACTTCGAACTTGAATCCGCCAGTTTTAAATATTTTGGTTGATTGAATAAGCGCTCAGAAGCTGCGTGCTGGAAGTCAATTTGATAATGCCTACCAAGAAATTTAATCCTGAATAGCTAAAGTATAAAGCTTAAGTAGAGCTTTAAAAAAGCTGAACGAAAAAACAAGTTGTTCGATTCTGCTAAACTACAATAGTTTTGGGCAAATGCGCTTGGCGAAATTTAAAAACGCAGTGCATGCTGGTGTTTCTAGTTAAGAAATGATTATTTGAGTTACTAAGTCAATGTTGAATCATTACCTACATTTTATATGCGTTTAATTATCATATTATTGGTCAATTTTCTGTTTGTTACGTTTCCTAACGCTTGGGCAGATGATGTTGTTAAGAACGATGCGCCTATGTTTTCCAAGGCCGACGAGGGCTTGCGTGCTGAGTTACTTCTCTACGCCATGAGTTTGATTGGTATGGGTTATAAATTAGGCGGACAGTCTTTTGATACTGGCATGGATTGCAGTGGCTTCGTGCGTCACGTTTACATCGTCGCAACTGGGATATTACTACCTCATAATGCACGAGCCATTAGTCGAGTTGGTATGAAAGTTCATCGGGCTGAACTTCAGCTGGGTGACTTGGTTTTTTTTAATACGATGAAGCGCACCTTTTCCCACGTTGGCATCTATTTGGGTGACAATCGATTTGTCCACGCATCCAGCAGTAAATCCGATAGTGTGATGGTCTCTGACATGGGAGAGCGATATTGGGTGAAACGCTTTAATGGCGCGCGGCGCATTTTTTAGTCTGACTCAGGATGACAGCCGAGATTTCTCCAGAATAACGAATATACATAGAGAGAGTATGTTTCTACCGTATTGGAAAATAATGATCACTTATGGTTAACTGGTATATGTTTGGTTTTCTTTTTATTTAATTTATCTAATTGACACTTTGGAGTTTATAGAAATGGACAAATGCTCGTCGTTTTTACATCGTCTTTCCGGCGTTTTTGTCGCTACTACCATGCTAACGGTGGCAATGACGACCTACGCGGCGAATGAAATTGTGGTCTATACGGCTCGTAACGAGCAGCTCATCAAGCCACTATTCGATGCTTACACGAAAGAAACCGGCACCAGCATCAAGTTTCTTACTGACAAGGAAGGAGCATTACTGCAAAAGCTTAAAGCGGAGGGAGCCAATACTCCGGCTGATATGTTGATTACGGTGGACGCAGGTAACCTGTGGCAAGCAACCAAACTAGGGTTGTTACAGCCAGTGCAATCTCAGACGCTGTTGGATAATGTTCCTGCCCATCTGCGTGATCCTGCTAACCAGTGGTTCGGTTTGTCGGTGCGTGCCCGCACCATTATTTATAATAAAGATAAAGTAAAACCGGCTGCGCTTTCTACCTATGAAGATTTGGGTAATCCAAAGTGGAAAGGGCGTCTATGTTTACGCACTTCGAAGTCGGTGTATAACCAATCGCTGGTGGCGATGATGATTCAGGAATACGGTGAACCTAAAACTGAGCAGATAATGAAATCCTGGGTGGCTAATCTGGCCACGCCTCCTATATCTGATGATGCCCGAGCGATGGCCGCAGTGGCCGCTAGTCAGTGCGATATAACGGTGGTCAACACTTATTACTTTGGTGGTCTGATGAAGAAAAAGCCCAATCTTCCATTGGCGATTTTCTGGCCGAATCAGGATACGAAAGATAGCGGTGTACATGTGAATATTTCCGGTGCAGGCATCACTCGCCATGCTAAACATCAAGCAGAGGCTGTTAAGTTTCTTGAGTGGTTATCTTCAGAAAAAGCGCAGAATTTGTTTGCTGATGTAAACATGGAATATCCGGTCAATCCCAAGGTGAAACCTGATGCTACGGTTGCGGCTTGGGGAGAGTTCAAGCAAAACCCCCTTAATGTGGTTAAAGCGGGCGAATTGCAAACCGCTGCGGTTAAATTAATGGATCGTGCTAAATATAAATAAGTAGCTAAATGCAGCAATTGCCTACATCTACTGTAAAAGCGCCCATTGTGGGCGCTTTTACTTTTAAATTTCGTTTGCCCAGCGGTTGGGTGTTAGCGGCATTGTTGATTGCTATGCTGACCTTGGTTCCAGTTGTTGTTGTGCTTAGCTCATTGTTGACGCCGGAATGGGAAATCTGGACGCATCTGATTGAATATCAACTGCTACAATTGTTGACCAATACTTTCTGGCTAGTGTTGGGGGTAGGATTAGGTGTGGCAATACTGGGAGTCTCCCTCGCGTGGCTTACGGCTGTATGTGAGTTCCCTGGGCGCAAGCAATTTTCCTGGGCACTATTATTGCCATTGGCGATTCCTGCTTATGTGACGGCATTTGTTGCTATCGGCTTGCTTGATTTCATTGGACCGATACAAACTTTGGCGCGAGAATGGTGGGGGCCGATTGAATTCCCATCGATACGCTCGAGGGGTGGTGTTATTGCGGTGATGGTCTTAGCGCTCTATCCCTATGTTTATCTGATTGCTCGAAATGCTTTTCTCACCCAAGGTAAGCACGCGCTGGAAGTAGCACAGTCTCTCGGACTGTCATCTACTGTCGGGTTTTTTCGGGTGGCTTTACCGATGGCGCGGCCTTGGATCGTGGGCGGCGTGATGTTGGCCCTGATGGAAACTTTGGCGGATTTTGGCACCGTGGCGGTATTCAACTACGATACGTTCACTACTGCTATCTATAAGGCGTGGTTCTCGTTGTTTTCACTTCAAGCCGCTTCGCAACTGGCTTCACTGTTGATTGTGTTCGTATTGGTGGTGTTGTTGGCAGAGCAGCAGACTCGCACACGCATGCACTATACCCAGACTGGCAAGCATAGCATTCAGGCCCGTATTCTGCTTACGGGTGCACAGGCCTGGTTGGCTACCGGTTTTTGTCTGGTAGTGCTGGCACTGGGATTTATCATTCCTATTATCCAGTTGTTGCTTTGGGCGTCGGAAGTAGTGGAGCAAGATTTAGATGTACGATATTTGGATTTTTTCTGGCATTCGTTGGCTTTGGCCGCTTTTGCCGCGCTCTTGTCAGGGGCTGTTGCTTTATTGTTGAGCTATAGCGCCCGTCAGCATCCTGGTTTGCTGTTACGTATGACGGCACGTATCGCCACTATTGGTTACGCGTTACCGGGGGCGGTGCTGGCGGTAGGGATATTCATTCCGGTGGCATGGCTGGATAATCGATTCGTGGCTGTGGGCTGGGTGCAGTCGCCACTGTTGCAAGGTTCCTTGGCGGTAATGCTTCTGGCGTATCTGGTGCGCTTTCTGGCGGTGGCCCACAGCCCGATAGAAAGTCAAATGCATCGTATTACCTGTAGCGTGGATGAGGCTGCGCGCAGCTTGGGTGTGTCTGGCGTCAGCTTAATTACCCGGGTGCATTTACCTATCTTGCGTGGCGGCCTTTTAACAGCAGCAGCGCTGGTATTTGTGGACGTGATGAAGGAAATGCCGATTACGCTGATGACGCGACCATTTGGCTGGGATACGCTGGCAGTGCGGGTATTCGAGATGACCTCGGGAGGCGAGTGGAACCGCGCTGCATTGCCCGCTGTGGCTTTGGTATTGGCTGGACTGGTACCAGTTGTTATGCTGACTAAATATCGTTCGAAATAGTTCGAGTGTGTCGGGTTCAGACTTAAGCAAAAGCAGGGCAGGGCATTTTGATTCCATAAAAAAGTTAAAAGAAGTTTTTAATGCTCTGAATCCTTGGGGAGATTTCAGAGCTTATGGTTATGTGATTGAATAATTAAAATAAAACTGAAGACTACTTATCATGCTGCTTGAACTTAAACACGTCAGTCAGTCCTACGCTGCGCGCAGCGTATTGCGCGATCTTTCCTTTGCACTTAAGGCGGGCGACATTGGCTGCTTGCTTGGTCCATCCGGATGTGGCAAGACCACTGCACTCCGCGCTATCGCCGGATTCGAGCCCATTACGGGTGGTGAAATTATGCTTAATGGTGAGCGAGTGAGCGCACCCGGTTTTATTGTTCCTGCCGAGAAGCGTCGTATTGGTATGGTGTTTCAGGACTATGCCCTATTTCCGCATTTGAATGTAGCGGCCAACGTGGGCTTTGGTTTGCATGGACAATCCCGCATTGAACGTAATAAACGCGTGGAAGAGCTGTTACAAACAGTAGGTTTGGAAGGGAGTGGCCAAGCTTATCCGCATGAACTTTCCGGTGGCCAGCAGCAGCGTGTGGCGTTGGCTCGCGCGCTCGCGCCTTGCCCGAGCTTATTGTTGATGGATGAGCCGTTTTCCAATCTGGATGTTGAGCTGCGCGAACGACTTTCGCTAGAGGTGCGCGATATACTCAAGCAGCAGGGCGCTACCGCTATTATTGTCACTCATGATCAGCATGAAGCGTTCGCCATGGGTGACATGATAGGGGTAATGCATGAGGGTAAGATTCAGCAGTGGGACAAAGCCTACAATTTGTACCATCTGCCCGAGAACCGTTTCGTTGCCGATTTCGTTGGTAAAGGTATTTTACTACCGGGGAAGCAACTTAACGCTAACCAGGTTGAAATTGAGCTCGGTACACTACATAGCAAAACTCCGGGTGTTTACTCGGCAGACTGTAATGAGGGTGGCAACAAAAAAGGGTGTGAGGTGGAGGTATTGTTGCGTCCGGACGATATTATCCATGACGACGCAAGTTCCCTCTTAGCTCAAGTTGAGCACAAGGCATTTCGTGGTGCGGATATTCTTTATACCTTGCGCCTACCCAGTGGTAATCGCGTACTTTCCCTGGTACCAAGCCACCATAACCATGCCATCGGTGAGTGGATCGGGATCCGTTTGGAGGTGGACCATGTGGTGGCTTTTCCCCTTATTAAAAGTGCGGCGCCATGAAGCAGGCTTGTTCTTTTATTTAGGACACCAGATTTAAGCTGGGCTCTTAATTCAATGCTAATTATAAAAAGCCAAAAATATACTCTTCACCCTTGAGTATTGTTTATGTTTTGTGCGGGCAATTGACCTTACTACAGTCAGCATAGAGATAAAGCGCATGGTCACGAATTGTGAAACCGAGTTCATCGGCTATTTTTATTTGGCGTTTTTCGATTGCCGAGTCGTGGAATTCTTCAACCCGACCACATTGTAAACATATTAAATGGTCATGGTGCCCGCCTTTACTAAGCTCGAATACCGCTTTGCCAGTTTCAAAGTGGTGGCGGACTAGTAGTCCTGCTTGTTCGAATTGTGTGAGGACACGGTATACCGTTGCCAGACCCACATCGAGCCCCTCTCCGATAAGCATTTTATAGACATCTTCGGCGCTTAAGTGCCGTACCTCGGCATTTTCGAACAAATTGAGGATTTTTAGACGCGGCAGTGTAGTTTTGAGGCCGACAGTCTTGAGATCGCTTGGTGTAGTCATTAGGTGATCCTTTAAATTGTTAAATGGAGTTTACTCTTTTAAATACATGGTTTAAGTATTTTGCCATTATTAGACGTATCATGCCAGAAATGGCTGTCTATCGGCTTTTCTTGATGCTTTAACTTAAATAATTTTTTGGCCCGATATTTTTGCATACGGCTACAGGGAGGGACTGGGTATCCATTCACAGCAATTTTGGAATTTTTAGAGCAGTACCGTTTATAGAGTTCAGAGCAGCCATTACTTTACCAGACCAGTGCCTTTAATACTTTCGAATGTATCTATTGGACTTCCACCAATTTCTGTATGGCAAAATTGGGTCAATAGAGTGAGCAATGTTAGGTCTAGTACCGAAGTCGATAATCGGGCGGAAAAAAGTGCACGTTAAGTGCCCAATATATTCCGTGGGAACTTGTACCGAATATGGAGTTTAGTCTTGATGTGGTTAATTGCAATGAGAGATTACTATTAGCGCAGTATGTATGCTCTATATGGGTTATGTTCACCTTGTTATTTGTTTTTCGGGTCAGTTATGAATCCGATTTTACTCAGACCACCCGTCTGCGCAGCAGCCATGATCTCTACAATTTTTTCGTATTGAGTAGTACGTTCTGCACGTATATGTAGTTCAGGTTGTGGTGTCTTTTTCGAAGCTTCAGCGATACGGGCATTCATTTGCACCGTATCAATAGTTTCGTTATTCCAATATATAAGACCTTGTGCATCAATCGACAGATTGATGTTCTCCGGTTTTATTTCATCGCGCTGGTTGGTCGCGCGTGGTAAATCAATTTTTATGCTATGGTTTATCACTGGAATTGTGATTATAAATATGATTAACAGTACCAGCATGACATCGACTAACGGCGTGGTGTTAATCTCCGGGTTAAAGTCGTCTTCCGCATCGGATAGAGAGCCCATTCCCATTATGCACTCCTCACGGCGACAATTTTAGCGCCATTATCGCTGGTAACCTCGGTGCTGCTGGAACGAGCGCCGGTGATAAACAGAGCGTGTAAATCGAATCCGAATTTATTGAGTTTTGCAATAGTGGATTTATTACTTCGGACTAGAGCGTTGTAGCCAAAGGTGGCCGGAATCGCTACCGCCAAGCCTAGCGCGGTCATAATCAATGCTTCGCCTACCGGTCCAGCCACCTTGTCTATGCTAGCTTGTCCTGAAGTGCCGATCGATACCAGCGCGTGGTAAATACCCCATACCGTACCAAGCAAGCCGACAAATGGCGCGGTCGAACCAACCGATGCCAATACCGCCATACCAGCTTGAAGTTTGCCCGAAGTTTCATCTATCGCTTGCCGCAATGACAGCGTAACCCAATCAGTAAGTAACAGTTGGTCGTGCAAATGACCTTTGTGCGCAGCATGATGGCGCATGGCGGTTATGCCTGCGTGGGCGATATCGGAAAATGGATTGTTAGTGCTAAGCGTGGCAACACCTTCAGTCAGATTGGTGGTATCCCAGAATGCGTGACCGGCAGCATGTGATGCACGACGATAGCTCAAGAGTTGCAGTGCTTTAGTGACAATCACGTACCAGGATGCGATCGACATAATGACCAGTATTGCAGTGACGCCCTTGGTGATTAAATCGCCTTGGGTCCATAAACTTTCTAATCCGTAAGGATTTGCTTGCATGATGATTCCTTCTTTAATTATCCAAATGAAAGGTAATAGGCACGATGGCATAAACAGAGATCGCTCGACCATCTTCGATATGTGGCTTAAACACGGCGCGTAGAACTGCTTGCCGCGCTGCTTCGTCGAGCCGTGCTGACCCTGATGTTTTTTGTATGTCGACCCGGGTTGGGCGGCCAGCTTCATTCACTAATACGCGAAGGGTAACCCGTCCTTCTTCACCCATACGTCTGGCAAGGGGAGGGTATTCGGGTGCCGGTGCTTGTTGATACTCCACACCGGTTGAAACTGTCTTGGGTTGAGACGGGGGAGGCGGGGGCGCAGACGTAGGCGGAGCGGGCGACACCGGTTCAGAGGGTGGAGCGACCACGGCCGGTTGAGGTGGGGCAGGGGGTTGCGGAGGAACAGGCGGTGCCGTGATCGCTTGTTCTGACGGTGCTTTGTTAATAACCGGAATTATCGGTGGAGGGGTGACAGTTTGTTTGATGACCGGTACTGGTTTGGGTGGTGTGGGTTGAGGTTCTGGCGGTGTCGGCTCTGGTGTCTGTTCAACAGTGATTAAGCTGACAAAAATTTCTTTTGGTAGTCCTGGTTCGGCTTTTGGTAAGGCTGGCGCGGTTTGATAAAACCAGCCGTTCAATAATGCATAGATAAAACCGATGTGAAGCAGGATGATCAATAACAATGGTGCTAGGCGTTTGACTTGTGGCCAAGTCATGATAGGGAGATGGGGTGCTGAAAATAAGGATATTGCGCTCATGTGCCGTTTCTATATTGCAATTGCGCGGGGTTAGTAAGCTATTGCGTTTGCTAAATATTAAGGCATATTAATTGAGACTTGGCAAGTCAAGAGGCGGGTTTGGCCGTATTCGTTTTTCGGTCAGAAAAATAGGCATAGATTAGCCAGCCTAATGGTAAAAGGCCAAAGCTATATGAAAACCATTGGTTATATTCACCTTCTGGTGACCAAGGCTCGGTGGCGACATGCCAATAAGCGTTATCGACTAAAGGTAGCGCATCCGCTTCGGTAAATTCATGGAATGCATAAAATATTAATTGCAATGCGAAGATTGTCATGAAGACAGCGGTAAACTGAAAAAACTTCTGTAAATTTATTCGTCGCCCAAACTTTACCCAAGCCCATGCGAGTAAGCTTGCGAGCAATACGCCGATCACTGCTCCGATCGCCATTTGTGACGTTTCTGCTTGCGCCGCGAGCGAAGCAATCATGGTTGCTGTTTCGACTCCCTCACGTCCCACCATAAATGCGGAAAAGAAAAAAGCGACCATCCAGGCGCGGCTGGATGACTGTTCCGATGCTTTATTGAAACCTTCGGTAATTTCTTTTTTCATAAATTTACCCATCTTGCTCATATGCACTGTGCAATAAATGACTGATACGGCAGCGACAAGTGCCATCATCCCCATCCAAAATGGAGAAATAGCACCGATGCGAGCCAGCACTACCCCTAGTAATGCGGATAGAAGTAGCGCAAAACCAACACCACTGTGCACTGCAGGGATAAGTTCGCGACGGTTAGTTTGCGTTAAATAAATTAATGAAATTGCAATGATCAAGAAAGCTTCCAAGCCTTCCCGAAAGGTAATCATCAGTGTTTGGAACATGATTTCTCCATTAAGGTGTACAAACCGATGGGTATGAACATCCCTGGTTTATTTGACATCAGTATTTTTGCGATCAAGTCCAACTTGTTGCCAGGTTAGCCTGAAGCTTATCCATTTGGCCCATATGTGTTGATGACTATTTCGCGCTTTTGATGAAACAAAAGCTAATTCTTAAATATCAAGAACAGGACTCGTATTAGAGCGGAAGCCGATGCAGAATGCAGTGTTGCCAGGAACTTCCATCTCTCGAAAGTTAAAAACACTATAAAAATCCAAGAGATGTAAATGCGAATAATTCGCGCTTATTATCATCGCTCTACGAAGAAATTGCAAGTTTTTGTATTCGAGCGTAATAAGTAATGGAATGCTCAGTTCCAGAATGAGTAAGGACTATTAATTCTTAGGATGCATCCATATGGTTATTCATTTTCAAGACGGTAAAGGTTGCTGTGCCGGCTTAATGGTGGGTTGTTGCCATCCTCCAGCCAATGCCTTAAACAAATCGGCAACTGCTGTACGTTGGGCACGCTCTGCATCGATACGGTTTAATTCTGCCTGCAGGTAATTTCGTTCAACATCCAGAAATTCCAAACGGCTGGAAATGCCTACCTGGTACCGTAATTCCGCTTGTTTATGAGCTTTCGAAAGTGCCCTGCTGCGGGAGCTTTCGGCCGTGAGTGTCTGGCGCGCGGACTCTTGTGCGAACAAAGCATTGCGTACATCGGCGAAAGCGCTGGCGACTGCCTGCTTATATTGAGCTAATGCCTGGTCACGGCGAGATTCTGCTAACTTTACGCCAAATTTAATGCGGCCAGCATTAAAAATTGGCTGACCAATACCGGCGGCAAACTGAAAAACACCCGCCGGTCCTGTAAACAGGTTAGAGAGTGAGATACTTTCACTACCGAGATAGGACGTTAAACTAATTGTAGGGAAGAACTGCGCGCGCGCTGCACCGATACGTGCATTCATTGCGATTAATTTTTGTTCTGCTTCCTGCAGATCTGGTCTGCGCAGTAACAATTCAGCCGGTAATCCATCGGGTACCCAAACGTTCGTCAGAGTGGGTTTGCCACGCTCCAATTTGCCATGCATCACGTTGCGCGGTGAGCGGCCCAGTAACAGCGCGAGACTTGCTTCTTGCTGGTCTCGTGCTTTAGCGATGGAGATAAGTTGTGATTGTGCAGTGTCAGCATCGGCTTCGGATTGATGAAGCTCGTATTCTGAAATAACGCCCACCTCGTGACGTTTTTTATCCAAAGCGAGCCTTTCCTGACGTCCGGCTAATACTTGGCGTATAGCAGATTCTTGGGCGTCAGCCGACAACAAAGCAAAATACTGCTGCGCCACCTGTGCCGTTAGTGATAAGCGTACAGCATTGATGTTAGATTGTGTCGCAAATAGATCGGCACGTGCCGCTTCGCTGAGGCGGCGGAATTTCCCCCACAAATCCAGCTCGTAGCTGGCATCCAGAGACACGCGCGAGAACTCCAAGATACGAACTGGAGGAATAAAAAGCCCGGGGTTAATACTTCTTTTGGTGCGTGATTGAGCTCCATTGGCGTTAAGTTTTGGATACTGATCCGATTCGGTTATTCCGAGCTGGGCACGTGCCTCTAATATTCGAGCAGTGGCAACTTGGGCATCCACATTATGAGCAAGTGCTTCATCTTCGATCTTATCGAGGATTGGATCACCATACAGATTCCACCAGCGTTCTCCAGCAGCATTTGCCGGTTTTTCTGTAGCAGAGCTGGTAGTGCTGGGCTGGGTTGCCCAATGTTCAGGTAAATCCATTTTTGGACGCTGGTAATTTGGCCCAGCGGCGCATGCAGCTAGTAGCAAACTACTAGACAGAAGCACGAGCGATGTTCTGGTCTTCGTTAAATAGTGATTTGTGCAATGCTTCATAATTAATAGGCCGAGCTATTTTTTGAGTTCCGTATGATCGCCTTCCTGATGCCGGCGTGGATGACCAGGGAAAATGCGACGAATGACAACAAAAAATACCGGCACTAAAAATACCGCCAGAACTGTTGCCGCTATCATTCCCCCCATAACACTAGTACCAATGGCTTGGCGGCCATTAGCGCCTGCACCTGTAGAGATAGCCAAGGGCAGTACACCTAAAATAAACGCGATTGATGTCATTAATATGGGGCGGAACCTTAACCGGCAAGCTTCCAGCGTAGCATCAAGCAGATTGTGGCCACGCTCCTGCAGGTCACGCGCAAATTCAATAATCAGGATCGCATTTTTGGCCGAAAGACCGATGATAACGATCAGTCCTACCTTGAAATAAACATCGTTTGGCATGCCTCGCATTGTCATGGCTAGCAATGCGCCAAGGATACCGATGGGTACTACCAGAAGCACTGCCACTGGAATTGACCAGCTTTCATATAGCGCTGCCAAGCATAAAAATACGGCAACTAACGAAAGGCCAAAGAGTAAGATTGCCTGGCTACCAGACAGGCGTTCTTCATAAGAGGTTCCAGACCATTCAAAACCAAATTCTGACGGTAATTGACTGGCTGTTTGTTCCATCGCTTTTATTGCATCGCCGCTGCTTCGGCCAGGAGCAGGACTACCGGAAATTTTCATTGACGGTAGGCCGTTGTAGCGATCCAGCTTCGGCGATCCGACATCCCAGCGCGGAGAAGCAAATTCGGATAAAGGTACCATTGCGCCCCGTGTGTTTCGTACAGGCAAGCGCATTATTTCCTCAGGTGAGGTGCCTACGCTGGATTGTGCTTGCATTTGGACCCGCAGAATGCGGCCTTCGCGCACGAAGTCGTTGATATAGGCGACGCCTAGTGTCGATTGCAAGGTTTCATTCAAATCAGCCAAATCGATGTCTAGGGCACGTGCTTTTAATCGGTCGATATCCAGCCGCAACTGTGGTCCTGCTTCTTGTCCTTCTGGCCGCACACCTGCCAATGCCGGGTTTTGACCGGCTATGCTCAATGCCATATTACGAGCTTCTAGTAGTTTTTCACGCCCCTGACCTGAACGATCCTGCAAGCGAAAATCGAATCCACCCACAGCGGCTAATTCCGGAATGGGGGGGACATTAATGGAAAAAATCATGGCTTGTTTGATGCGAAACAACGTCATGTTGGCGCGTTGGACTAGAGAAGTAGCAGAATTTTCCGGTGCGGGACGTGCATCCCATCCCTTAAGCCGGACGAAAGCAATCGCAGCATTTTGGCCACGACCAAAGAATGAAAAGCCAGCTACTCCGATAACATGCTCAACTTCAGACTGTTTGAGATAAAACTGCTCTACTTGAGTCAGAACTTCGAGTGTGCGTTCACGAGTAGAACCCGGTGGTAACTGGATCACACTAATAAAGTAACCTTGGTCTTCTTCGGGCAAGAAGCTGGTTGGCAAACGTGAGAACAGCCCCCCCACCACAACTAGAATGATGGCGTAGATAATCAGGTAAAGCCCGGTTTTTTTCAAAACGTGCCCTACGCCAGATGTATAACGTTGGGTTGTTCTACTGAAAAAACGATTAAACCAGCCAAAGAAACCCTTGTTAGGATTTTTTTCCTTTTCCACGGTGTGTTTCAGTAACGTAGCGCACAGCGCGGGTGTTAACGTTAATGCCATTAACATTGAAAAGACGATAGTGAGTATTAGTGTTACCGAGAATTGACGATAAATGGCACCGACAGAGCCACTAAAGAAAGCCATAGGAATGAAGACTGCAATGAGCACCAATGTGATGGCGATAATGGCATTTATAATCTGCCCCATTGCTTTGCGTGTAGCTTCGCGTGGATGTAGTCCTTCTTCAGTCATGATGCGTTCGACATTTTCCACTACTACAATGGCGTCATCCACCACAATACCGATGGCCAGTACCATGGCGAATAGCGTTAACGTGTTGATTGAATAGCCTATAATGTACAGTCCCACGGTGGCTCCGATGAGCGCAATCGGTACAACGATCGTGGGAATGATCGTGACACGGAAACTTCCCAGGAAAAGGTACATAACCAAGAAAACGAGGACCATCGCTTCGGCTAAAGTCTTCAGAACTTCCTGGATAGATATTTCCACAAATTGGGAGGTGTCATAAGGCACCACCCATTTGATTCCTTTGGGGAAAAACTTGGCTAGCTCCGTCATCTTGGATTTGACAGCTTTAGCTGTATCCAAGGCATTGGCCTCTGGCGATAAGCGAATGGCTATGGCTGAAGCCGGTTGTCCATCTAGACGAGCGGAAACAGAATAATCTTGCGCCCCTAATTCTACCGACGCGACGTCTTTAATACGCACGGTGGAGCCATCGGGGTTGGCGCGTACAATGATGTTACTGAATTCTTCAGGAGTCGACAGTCTACCTTGGGTAACGATGACCGCGTTCAGTTGCTGGCCGTCCAGTGCGGGTAGTTGTCCAAGCTCACCCATGGCAAGCTGAATGTTCTGCGCTCGTACAGCGCGTGAAACATCGCCCGGAGTCAAGCTAAATGCATGAAGCCGTTCTGGCTGAAGCCATATCCGCATTGAGTATTCGGTGCCAAAGAGTATGCCTTCACCTACTCCGGGTACACGACGGATGCTCTCCAGTACGTTGGCTGCTGCATAACTGCCGAGAGCAACGCTATCACGACTTTTATCCGGTGAAACAAGCGCCACGAACATCAAGTAATTTCGCGCTGATTTTGCTACGGTCACTCCCAAGCGGCGCACATCCTCGGGCAAGCGCGCTTCGGCACGCTTGATGCGATTTTGGGTTTCAACCGAGGCAATGTCCAGATTAGAGCCGGCTTCGAAGGTTAATGTGATGGTACCCCGGCCAAGTTCGGAGGAAGAATCCATGTAGAGCAGATGTTCGATGCCGTTTAATTCCTGCTCAATCAAGGCGACGGCGGTTTCCTCAACTACTTGGGCGGAGGCACCGGGATAGCTAAGTGTAATAGCCAGAGCCGGAGGCGCTACAGCCGGGTAAGAGGTAACCGGCAAGCTGCGTACTGCGAGCCCTCCGCCAAGCAGGATTGCTAAGGCGATGACCCAGGCAAAGATGGGGCGATCTATAAAGAAATTAGCTAACACGTCAGCCCTCTATTTTTTCGTGTGGGCTAGTGCCACTGGGGAATTTACATTTGCAGCTTGATTTAAGGGGACAGGCTTTGCAACGCTACCCGGCCGTACTTTTTGCAAGCCGTTGACAATGACCTGCTCACCGCCTTTTAGTCCCTCGGTGATGATGAAATTCCCACTCGACATACTGCCGGTTTTAACCCGCTGAACTGCCACTTTGCTCTGGGGATCTACGATCATTACAAATTGTCCCTGTGCATCCGCCAGTAGTGCACGTTGAGGTACTTTGAGTGCATTGTCGATATTTGCTTCCGGGAAGCGAATACGAACAAACATTCCGGGTAGTAGCTCTTGTTTGGGGTTTGGGAATTCTGCCCGGAGTGAAACGCTATTTGTACTGGGATCAACGGCCAAATCGGAGAACAGAAATTTGCCCGACTGGGGGTAGGTACTTCCATCTTCAAGAACGAGTTGCACTCCGGCTGACTCGGTTCGTGTCAACTTTCCAGCTTTAATTGCCTGCTGGAGGCGGAGAGTATCCGCACCCGATTGCGTGAAGTTTACATAAAGAGGATCGACTTGCTCGATAGTTGCAAGTAGCGTGGCTTCGTTACGGCCTACAAGTGCCCCTTCGGTAATTTGGGAGCGTCCTATGCGACCTGAAATAGGCGCGGGTACACGGGTATTGTCCAGATCTTCTCGTGCCTTGGAAAAGGCTGCTTCGGCCTGCTTCAGCTTGGCTTCTGCCAATTCATATTCCTGCAAGCTCACAGCCTTTACGTCCAGTAGATATTTATACCGCGCCAATGTCTGACGGGCGACCGCTACGTCTGTTTTGGACGAATCATAGGTTGTCTGGTAGTTACGTGAAAAAATTTGATACAGCGGATCCCCTTCTTTTACATTACTCCCCTCGATAAATTTTCGTTTTTCAACGACGCCTTCCACTCTTGCCCGTACTTGGGCGGTACGAAATGCTTGCAGGCGACCAGGCAAATCTTGAGTGAGAACTACTGAACTTTGCGTAACAGTGATTACATCGACTTCGGGAGGCGGAGGGGCGGTAGCCGCTGCAGTTTTTGATTGATTGTCACCGGAACCGCAACCTGAAAGCAGTATGGGAAAAAATATGGCCGTACAAGCTGCTTTGCAAACTGACAGGAAAGCGTCTTGTTTCATGTATATCTCCAGTAAATCATTTTTCTCAATTTAATCAAGCCAAGCGCAGGTAATTACGGGCATTTGTTTTGAGCAAATTGCTTCAAGCCGGCTAGAGAAAATTCCCCGATATGCTTTGCAATCGCTTCGATTTCTTTGTGGTCATAGCTCAGGTTTGGATGTAATCGCTGAATGACGGGTTGTCCATGACGGTAGTACACGCACTGGCCAAAAATACTGAACACGCAGCGGCGTAATTCTGCTTCACTGATCTGTTCACCCACGATTTCGCGCACCAGATTAGCGACAAACTGATGTATCGGTACGATGGCTTCCTGCACGATTTTTTCTAGTACTGGCGTTGGCTCCGCCAGTTCGCGTGCCATGAACTGGCATTGCACTGAGAATTCTTTTTTATCTAGTAACTGTATTAGAAAATCGTGAATGAAATTAAGTAGGCGTACTTGAGCGCAGATGGGGCTTTGGCTGGTTTCTTTGCACAATGCTAACAATGGTTCAAAATTCAAAGTGGCAGCGAACAAAGCTTCTTTACTGCTAAAGTAATAATTCACCGCTGCAATATTTACTTCTGCATGGCGGCAAATTTCACGTACGGTAGCGTTTTGAAAACCGTTTTTTGAAAAAACCAAACGGGCGGCTGCAAGCAAGCGTTCGCGTGTCTGCTCACTTAAGTTAATTTTTGTTTCAGTAATCATGCTGGAGAGATATTCAACGATAAAACGTTGGGAGCAAGTAGATTCTTGGGAGGAACGACAATCATAATTGTCCAGTCCTTAAGAACAACTAAACAAGTGTATCAAACGTTTGTTTTGAAGTAAACAGAGTGATGCCCATGGTGCTGATACTTTGGAAGTTGATTTATACTAAGACTCGTTAGAAGGTATAGGTGGCAGTACTGTTGTACGGATAATGCGCTGTTTTGATGAAAATTTTTTCATGGTTGGATTGACAGTTTTTCGACTGACGAACGATGGAGATGACAAATTAAAAGTATGGAAGTATTGCGTAGGGGACGATAGTTCGAAGCGGGGTTTATCTGTATTGTTGACTGTAGGCCGTGATGTTATTACAGCAAAGCACTATTGTGTAAAGGGCTTAAAAATACGTGTTGGGTTCGAGGCATTCCCCAAGGACTTTTAGTAAGCAGTAGTAACGATTGTCGGTATTGAATGTTCTTGAGTTGTATTCATATAGGCAATTTGTATTCGGTTGTTTGTGTGTGCAGGGGTAGAATACGATTGAAATTTGTCTCACTCCATGTATATTCCACCATTTACATGTAAGGTCGCGCCGGTTATGTAAGCCGCTCCCGGACCCGCGAGAAATGCTACGGCGGCAGCAATATCAGCCACTTGCCCCAAGCGTTTTAACGGCACATGTTCAATCAGTTTGTCGCGTTGTGGCTGTGACAATACTTCGGTCATGTCAGTAGCGATAAAGCCGGGTGCGATACAGTTAACGGTAATGTTTCGACTTCCGATTTCGCAAGCTAGCGATTTGCTGAAACCGATGATGCCAGCCTTGGAGGCGGCATAGTTGGCTTGTCCTGCGTTGCCCATACTGCCTATTACCGAGGAAATATTGATAATGCGGCCATGTCGTGCTTTCATCATGGCCCGCAATACGGCGCGACTCATTCTGAATACAGATTTCAGATTGGTCGACATGATGTCGTCCCATTCTTCATCGGTCATGCGCGCTAGCAAATTGTCGCGAGTAATGCCCGCGTTATTTACCAAAATAGAAATTTCACCATATTGCTTTCTGATATCGCTGATAACCTGATCAATTTGCGCGACATCCTTGACGTCTAGTGCCATACCACAGCCTTGGAGGCCAGCTGCTGCCAGATATTTACTAATTGCCAGTGCTCCATCTTTGGTCGTTGCAGTGCCGACCACGGTTGCCCCCTGCCTGCCTAGCTCCAATACAATTCCTTGCCCGATACCGCGACTGGCGCCGGTTATTAATGCGATCTGTCCTTGCAAACTCATTCACCCTCCGGTTATCTTATGACAATGCTGCCCATACGGATTTCAAGGTTATGCTATCGCTTAGTGCCAGTGCCTGTTGGTTGGTATCAATACGTTTGTTCAGACCCATCAGCACTTTGCCTGGCGCACATTCCACGTTATGTGTAATAAATTTTTGACCGAAACATTGCACGATTTCTACCCAACGTACCGGCGAATATAATTGGCGTACAAGCGCATCTTTAATAGAGGGTACATCCATATAGCTTTCTACATCGGCATTGTGCAGTACGGGAATGGAGGGAGTTTGCATCGTTACGTTATTTAATCTCACGCGCAACAATTCTGCCGCACCACGCAATAGGCTGCAATGTGAGGGTACGCTCATCGGTAGCATCAGCGCGCGTTTTGCACCTTTGACCTTGGCCAATTCCATACCGCGTTCTACGGCCGCACGGTGGCCGGCAATTACTACCTGTCCAGGGGTGTTGAAATTGACGGCTTCCAGTACTTCGTTTTGAGCAGCTTCAATGCACACTTGGAGTACACTTTCGTCATCCAATCCAAGAATGGCAGCGATGCCGCCTACGCCGTCCGGTACGGCCTCTTGCATACATTCGGCTCGATAACGCACCAGTGGCAAAGCATCAGCAAATTGAAGCGCCCCACTTACTACCAGCGCGGTGTATTCGCCGAGGCTGTGACCAGCCAGTAATGCCGGTGACGGAGCATTCAAGCTTTGCCAAGCGCGATACACCGCTACGCCGGCAGTCAGCATGAGCGGCTGCGTATTGACAGTAGCGTTGAGTTCCGTATCGCTGCCTTCTGCAACCAGTTTCCACAAGTCTTGGTGCAATATATCGGAAGCTTCGGCAAAGGTATTACGCACGACAGGGAAGTCGGCATAATTGCTCATCATGCCGCGTGATTGCGAGCCTTGTCCTGGAAAAACGAAAGCGAATTTAGTTATTAACACTGGGTTATCAATACTTGGAGAATATTATGAGAAGTTACCAGCGCAGTAAAACTGCACCCCAGGTGAAACCACCGCCGACTGCCTCCAGTAACACATGCTGGCCGGACTGAATGCGTCCATCGCGCACTGCGGTGTCGAGCGCTAACGGGATGGATGCCGCCGACGTATTGCCGTGATGGGCGACGGTCACCACAACTTTATCCATACTCAGCCCAAGCTTCTTGGCTGTCGCTTCCATTATGCGAATATTGGCTTGGTGAGGTACGAGCCAATCGATGTCGGTACACTTCATTTTGTTCTCGGCCAATACCTCTTCCACTACTTCGCTGAGTACCTTGACAGCGAATTTAAATACGGCTTGGCCGTCCATTTTAATGTAAGGATTGCCGAATATTGCGCCATCACGTATACCGCCGTCAGCGCTTAATATGTTACGGTGGCTACCGTCGGCGTGTAACTTGGCGGATAGGATGCCCGGCACATCGCTACGCTGCAATACTACCGCGCCTGCCCCATCACCAAACAAAACACAGGTAGTACGATCTTCCCAGTTAAGCAAGCGTGATAATGCTTCGGTGCCTACCACCAAGGCATTACGCGCCTGCCCGCCTCGAATAAATAGATCAGCGGTATTTAACGCGTAAATAAAGCCGCTGCATACGGCCTGCACGTCGAAAGCTGCGCCATTCTTAATGCCCAGCTTGTCTTGCAGGATACACGCAGTGCTGGGTAGGATATGATCCGGTGTAGTCGTAGCAACAATGACCAAGTCAATTTCATCGACGCCAATTCCTGCCGCCGCTAGTGCGCGTTGACTGGCGTGCACTGCCATATCACTGGCTTGCTCATTTTCAGCGGCAAAATGTCGCTCGACAATGCCGCTACGGGTGACAATCCAGTCATGCGAAGTATCGACCAGTTTTTCAAGGTCGAAGTTAGTTAATACCTTGGTTGGTAAGTAGCTGCCGGTACCGATTATTTTTGAATATATCAGGAAGCCTCCCTTGTTTTTTGTTGGCATGCATCATGCCATTTTTCTATATGCTCGCTAATATGATGCAACATGCCACCGCGCGCTTCCTCGGCGGCACGTTCAATGGCGCAAAAGAAGGCGAACGCATCGGCAGAGCCATGACTTTTCAGCACGATACCTTTCAGTCCCAATAGGCTGGCGCCGTTATAACGGCGGGGATCAACACGGCGTTTAAATGTTCGGAGCACCGGGGTGGCAAGCAATCCGGTCAATTTGGTAAACACATTACGGCTAAACTCTTCACGGAGGAAACCTCCCAACATCTGCGCCAGTCCCTCGGTTGTTTTTAGTGCAACATTACCGACAAAGCCGTCGCAAACTATTACGTCAGTTACTCCTTTGAAAATATCGTTGCCTTCGATATTGCCGTAAAAATTTAAATCACTTTGCTGCAACAATTCATTTGCCTGCCTGACAATTTCATTGCCCTTGATATCTTCACTGCCAATATTGAGCAGGCCTACCGTAGGATTATGTTTATGTTCAATAGCATAAACCAGAGCGGTACCCATCAGGGCGAACTGTAATAAATTCTCAGCGTTACAATCTACATTCGCGCCAAGGTCTAGCATACAGACTTGTCCCTTATAAGTGGGCAGAAATGAAGCAATCGCGGGGCGATCTATACCGGGCAACATTTTTAGTACGTAACGCGCTGTTGCCATTAATGCTCCGGTGTTGCCGGCACTTACGCAAGCAGATGCCTCACCATTTTTGACAAGATTAATGGCTACACGCATGGAGGAATCTTTTTTGCTGCGTAACACCAATTGCGGGGATTCATCCATGCCGACCACTTCGCTAGCTGCCTGAATACGCAGTCGTGGCCCGATGGACATCCTGGCGGTGCGTAACTCGGCTTCGATGACGTCGGGCAAGCCAACCAATATGATGGTATCGGTTGGATGTTGTTTTAGATATCTCACCGCGGCAGAAATGGTGACGCGCGTTCCGTGGTCGCCACCCATGGCGTCAATGGCTATTGTGACATCCACCAGGCGATCCTCTTACACTTTGTTCAACTTGGATTTGGATACATGGATGCGTCAGCACCCTCCATGTGGTGCGTATCCGCTACCGCAAGGTGTGATCAGCTACCTTTTATTTTGATAACTCTTTTGCCGCGATAATAGCCAGTTGGACTGATGTGGTGACGCAGATGTTGTTCACCGGTGGAGGGTTCAACTGCCAGCGCCGGGCTAACCAGAAAATCGTGCGAGCGGTGCATGCCGCGTTTGGATGGGGATTTTTTATTCTGTTGGACAGCCATGTTAACTCCTTACAAAACCTATAATAAAAACTATTTGTATTTCAACTCGGACAGTATAGCAAATGGATTTTTACCTATCCGATCTGCCTTTTCTACCACATATTCTTCCTTTACAGGTCGACAAACGCCTACAGGATGTCTCGGTGCAAATGGCAGATTGAGTAGAATCTCTTCCTCAAACAAGGAAAATATGTCCAAATGACTATCAGCTAAAATGCTATCTAGCTCATCTTCTTCAACAGATTCTTCAGCAGATAATTCATCCAAGTCTTTCACCAAAAGTAATTGGGAAACCAGCTTCAATGGATAGATTAAACTCTGTAAACATCGCTGACACTGCAGTTGGCAGAGCCCGTTCAGCTTTACTTCCAACATTGGTTGGTCATTTCTGTCACGAAAACCGCGCAGGATGTAGCTAATATCTTCTTTGTGATCGTGTTTAAAACCAGCGTCAAGAACAACTAGCTTGTCTTGAAGCCGAGGCATTTGAGCCATTGCAATTTCACCGTGTAACTCCCGGTTGTTATTAGCAAAGTCCAAGCTATCAATAAATTGCCGTTCAAACATAACGGCAGGCATGATATATATCTCACCTGTTTTTGTCAAAAAAGCCTGTCAATATTGATCGTATTGGTTATATGGGCTTGGGAATGTCTGACGGCAAGTTATAGCGCCAGGCCGATTCTTATAGATTATTCTCATATCATTCCGCACAATGCTTTTTTTTCACCACGCGATAATTCTTTGATCTGTAACTCGCGCTTTAAGGCAGCGGATTTGTCGGCGCATGGCTCGACGTATATTAGTCGTACCGGGCGGCGGCCACGAGTATATTTTGCCGCCTCACCGGCATTGTGCGCGGCCAGACGTTTTTCCAGATTATTGGTGATGCCGCAATACAGAGTACCGTCTGTACAAGAAATGAGGTAGCAAACCCAGCTCATTGTGAATTCCTCCGCACGTTCATTCACTTTAAATTTTTTACGCTGGGGAGTGCGCTGAAAGTGAGTGAGGAGGGGACTTTCGCTGCATCAGCTTGGCTAAGACGAGCATCATTATCAAAATAATTAGCACCGCCGCGTTACCCCAGCGCACATAGGGTGTACTGCCGGTATAGCCCTGCGCCTGCCCGGTGAGTATGCCTTCTTCATGTTGTGGCAACATCTGTTGTACGCTGCCATCGCGCCTGATGATAGAGGTTACGCCAGTGTTCGTGGCGCGCAGCATCATGCGCCCTGTTTCCAGTGCGCGCATTTGTGCGATCTGGTTGTGCTGCATTGCAGCGTGCGATTTACCATACCATGCATCGTTGCTGACATTTACCAGCAAGCTTGCTTCCGGCAAGTAACGAATGATTTCTTCACCGAATACATCCTCGTAGCAAATCTGTACGGCAACGCGTTGGCCCGCTATGCGCAATACTTGTTGTCGCTCGCCGCCGCGCGCTAAATCAGACATGGGGATATGCAATACTTCGTTAATAATCCAACCCAACGCCGGGCGTAATGGAATGAATTCGCCGAAAGGCACCAGATGATTTTTACGGTAGTTTTGGCTATTTGCTGTGCCAAGCGTGAATACACTGTTGTAGTGCAGCTCATTGTCACTTTCAAAGGTGCCGATAAGAATGTCGCCGCTGTTTTGCCTGGCGTGTTTGCGCAAAATAGTCATGTAGTTTTCCGGCAGATTGTGGCGTAGCAGTGGTAATGCGGTTTCCGGTAAAATGATCAACCGTGCATCGGTTTGCAGCACCAGTCGGCGATAGGTTTCCAGCGTGTCGATGAGTTTTTCTTCGTGGAATTTGAGATCCTGCGGAATATTGCCCTGTAACAATGCCACTTTGAACGGTTCCCCCTCAGGCTGTGTCCAATCTATGGCACGCAGTGCCGCAGCGCTGGCCCATAGCAGCAAGAGCGCCGCCAATGCTGCTTTGCCTTGAATATTCCAGCGCATTTGCCACCATAGCGCCAGTAATCCTGCGCTTACCGTTACCGCTAGTGATACACCATAAACGCCGAATATTGGCGCATATCCCACCAAGGGGCTGGCAGATGCTTGTGAATAAGCCAGTGTCAGCCAGGGGAAGCCAGTGAACAGCAGTCCGCGTATCCATTCCAGAAGTACCCACAATGCAGGCATGACCAGTATCAAGCGCACCCAGGAAGGAGCTCGCAATCGTGCCTGTGTATAACCAATCAATGCGGGAAATAACGCCAAAAATGCAGCGAACAGAGCGGTAGTGGAGAGCGCTAATAAGAACGGCATGTCGCCGTAATCATGTTGCGCAACGTATAGCCAGCCTATACCGACACTGAATAAACCAAAACCAAAGAAAAATCCCAGCCATGCCGCCGCACGCTTCCCATTTGCCTGGTGCCACAGCCAGAACAGTGCAGCCAGTGAAAAGATAGCAAGAGGGAAAAGTGAAAAGGGGGCAAAGCCTGGAACGGTCAGCAAGCCAAGACAAAAAGCAATAATGAATCTATACGTAGAAATGAATTTCACAGAAAATTACCGCCGGATTAATCTTGCCAATTATATGGCTTCTCCAATATTATTTATAATTGCCCGTGGAAGCTTGGGATTCAGCTTTAAATGATGCAGGGTGCAATTTTATGGGTATTGCTCAATCGCTAATGGAAGGTTCAGAATGAAAACTAAAGCTATAATTTTTGACGTAGATGGCACATTAGCAGATACCGAAGAGGCGCATCGTCTCTCGTTCAATAGAACATTCGCGGAAAATAATCTCGACTGGAACTGGGACGTTGCCCTGTATGACAAGTTGCTTAAAGTGACGGGCGGCAAAGAACGAATCAATCATTTCATTAATGCCTATGTCCCTGATTTTCAGAAGCCGGCTGATTATGAGGGTTTTGTGAAACGCCTCCATTTGGTTAAGACTGCACATTACACCGCGATGTTACGCGAAGGGGGTATTCCACTGCGTCCTAATATAAAACGCCTGATTACCGAAGCCAAACAGGCAGGATTGAAGCTTGCTATTGCTACCACCACTTCGTTGGATAACGTCGTCACGCTTTTACAACAAGGGTTGGGCGCGGATAGTGAAGCGCTGTTCGACGTTATTGGGTATGGTGACCTCGTCCAGCATAAAAAACCCGCGCCTGATATTTATTATTGGGTGTTGGAGAGACTGGGCCTCGATGTTGCTGATTGCATAGCGTTGGAAGACTCTGAAAATGGTTTGCGCTCCAGTTTGGCCGCCGGATTGAAAACCTTTATCACAATTAATCACTACACGAGCAAGCAGGATTTTTCTGGAGCGTCAGCGGTACTGGATGATTTAAGCGATCTGGAAAGTTTTTATCAGGTTGCAGGTTTGGACTTCTCTAAAAAAACGATTCCTGTTTAAAATTTTGCAATTAATATTTTGGATACGCTCTCCTGGTCGGGAGAGTGTTCTCTTTGCTGACTAGCCAACATGAATTTAATGGCGTCTACTTATTCTATCCAAAACGCGCTCGCAGCGAATGGCATGACCATAGAGAACATACGAGTTGCAATCGTGTAGCATAGTGCTCCCGCATCGTTTCTGGAATAGCCGCACAGTATGCATTGCTACTACTGCATTGGACTTGATTACAAAAAATATGGAAAAAATACGCCTCTCAAAACTGATGTCCGAACAGGGTTTGTGCTCCCGCCGCGAGGCAGATAGCTACATTGAACGTGGGTGGGTGCTGGTGGATGGCAAGCCGGTAACTGAACTGGGCACGAAAATAGATCCTACCCAGCGTATCACGCTGAACCGCGCCGCTCAGGCACAACAGCAAACGCGTGTAACAATTCTGTTGAATAAGCCGGTCGGTTTTGTTTCCGGGCAGGCAGAAGACAACCACAAACCCGCAGTTACCCTGATTAATGCTTCATCACGTTTTTCCAGTGATCAATCCTCGCTGTCTTTTCATCCCATGCATTTGAAAGGCATCGCGCCCGCGGGCCGGCTGGATATTGATTCACAGGGTTTGCTGGTCTTGACTCAGGATGGCCGCATTGCCAAACAACTTGTCGGCGAGGATTCCAGTCTCGACAAGGAATATTTGGTGCGTGTGCAGGGAAAAATTTTAGCTAACGGTCTATCCATGTTGAACCACGGCCTCAAATTGGATGGCGAGATGCTCAAACCCGCCAGAGTGAGCTGGCTGAATGACGATCAATTGCGTTTTATTTTGCGCGAAGGCAAAAAACGCCAAATTCGTCGTATGTGTGAACTGGTTGGACTGAAAGTTACCGGGTTAAAGCGCGTGCGCATCGGTAAGATTAAATTGGGCGATTTGCCCAGCGGGCAATGGCGCTACCTGCGTGAAGACGAAGCGTTTTAATCGTTGCAAAATTTTGTGATGTTCACCGACGAATTTAACTTCGCACTCCCCGAGCACTTGATTGCGCAACACCCGCCCGAACGGCGTGACGCCAGTCGCTTGTTGTGTATACGCGGGGAGTCTAGAGCAGACGCCATGTTTGCTAATTTACCATCTTTGGTGCGTGAACATGATTTGCTGGTGTTGAACGATGCCCGCGTATTGAAAGCGCGCTTGTTCGGCGTAAAGGAAAGTGGCGGCAAAATTGAGGTATTGATCGAGCGTATTCTTGACGAACATCATGCGCTGGCCCAAGTGCGTGCCAGCCATGCGCCCAAGCCGGGCAGCCAGTTGTTGCTGGCAGGGCATCTTCCCGTTACGGTATTGGGACGCGAGCGAGAATTTTTCTGTTTGCGCTTCGACAGCACAGAGAGTGTGTCGACATTGCTGGAACAATACGGGCAGTTGCCGCTGCCCCCCTATATCACTCATGTAGCTAATGCCGAGGACGAAGAGCGGTATCAGACGGTATACGCATGTCAGCCCGGTTCGGTAGCCGCGCCCACGGCAGGGCTGCATTTTGATGACGCAATGCTCGCCACCTTACGCGCTCAAGGTACGCAACTTGCCTATCTGACTTTACATGTCGGCGCCGGCACTTTTCAGCCGGTGCGTGCAGATAATGTCCGGGATCATGTAATGCATAGCGAACGTTATGTTATCCCGCAAGCCACGGTGGATGCCATTCTGCAGGCTCGGGCGCGGGGTGGACGGATTATCGCGGTTGGCACGACCAGTTTACGTGCGCTGGAAAGTGCGGCGCAACAAGGCAGATTGCTAGCCGGGGAGGGTGAAACCAGTATTTTTATTACACCAGGTTACACTTTCAAAGTGGTGGATGTTTTGTTGACTAATTTTCATTTGCCCAAGTCCACCCTGTTGATGTTGGTGTGCGCTTTCGGCGGCATGGACGCAATGCTCGCTGCCTATCGTCATGCGGTGGAATGGCAATACCGTTTTTTTAGTTATGGCGATGCCATGTTGATTGAGCGGTAGTAGGTTTGAGCAAGTTTGTTGTGTAGGGTGGACACGTTTTTGTGTCCACGTGGATTTTATGTGGGCGAGATGGGGGTATATGCGCATGACTGGGCTATTCCGATGGAAAATACGGTGCTGAGGTATGACTAATGCTGCCCGCGTGGGCACAAAGTCGTGCCCCCTACTTGACTTGACTATCGCCCTCAGCCCCCTTCCTGTTAAACATTAGAGTTTCTTATGATATCCAAAGCGATCCAAAAATTTGAACACGCAATTCAAGACGCCATTGACTTGCTTAATCACTTCGATGTGTTAAACACTAATCCCCCCCCTCCTCAAATCGAAGTTCTGAAACGCGCCAGTCTGGTTATGACGCTGGCAGCATTAGAGACCTATTTTGAGGATTTATTAATTGAGGCATCGGAAGCAATCTGTTCAAGAAGTACAGAAGAGGTTGTACTTGCCTCTTTCTTCAAGGATTCGCTTACGAGTGACCTTAAATACTTTCATACGCCCAGTACAGACCGTGTTCGCCCGATCTTTCAGAAGTATCTCGGTATCGACATAACGGAGGGCTGGGCTTGGAACAACATTGAACCGCCAGCTGCGCGTACCGAGCTGAATCGTCTTGCTAAGAAGCGTGGTGATATCGCACATCGCTCTTTGCGGCCTATTGATGGACAGGCGCAACCGCAAAGGCATGCCGTCACACGCGATGACTTACGCAAGCATATTCACTTCATTCGCCAGTTGGTGCAGGCAACGGACGTTTATGTTGTAACAAAACTTTAACAGCTGCTAGGGTGGACACAAAGTCGTGCCCAACCTATTTGACTGTCGGGATTTTGTGAGTATGGCCGCATTCACGACCATACATTAGTGTGCTTCAACAATAATTATTCTTCAGTGTTCATTGTCATTTTTCGTGGCGATGTGAGTTGGCATCATGAGGCGATCAATGTAAGCCATTGAAACCGCTGAAGCTACGAACGCCATGTGGATCACTGTTTGCCATAGCATGACTTTTTCCGTCAGATTGGGGGCATTGATGAATGTTTTTAGCAGGTGGATAGATGAAATACCGATAATGGCGGTGGCCAGTTTTATCTTAAGCAGGTTTGCATTGACGTGGGATAGCCAGTCCGGCTCATCCGGGTGGCCTTCCAGATCCAAGCGGGAAACGAAAGTTTCGTAGCCACCTATAATTACCATGATTAGCAAGTTGGAAATCATCACCACGTCGATCAAGCCGAGTACGATTAGCATGATGTCGGCTTCACCAAGATGCGGTACTTTCTCGACCAGATGAGTGAGTTCTACCATAAAGTGAAATACATATACGCATTGGGCAATGATTAATCCAAGATACAGGGGCAGTTGCAACCAACGGCTACCAAACAAGATAGTCGTCATAGGTTTATAACGGGAGCTGGTATGTTTTTGTTGCATGGTTTTCCTTGGATGATGTTACGAAATTCAGAATGTTGTATCGTTTTAATGCTGTATTTTAATTCGGTTACGCTCCCTGCTGCACGGAAGTAATTTGTCCGTATAAGCACGGAAAAGCGGAACAATTTTTACCGTATGATAACCTACTCATTTCGTTTGCCTGTGGTTAATGTCATCACACCGTAACTGAAGTATGGTGCATTGCTCTGGTTATGCTTCGTGCGAATAGGTAACGCGATAAAGCTTCACTCGATTTAATTCCGCTCAGAATTTTGAATTTAGAGGGCATTTTTAACATTCAAAGCTTTTGTCACTGCATCGCGGGTAAGGTGCGGGGCAAATAGCTCGATGAAGTGATAAGTATAGCCGCGCAGAAATTCGTTGCGGCGAATGGCAATGCGCGTGGTGCTGGATTGAAATAGATTGCCGGTATCTATCATGCGCAAGAGTTTATCGCGCTCCGGAATGAATGCCATTTGGGCAACTATGCCGATACCCAAGCCTAACTCTACATAGGTTTTAATGACATCCGCGTCAATAGCAGTGAGCACGATGTTAGGCGTGATGTTGTGTGCATTGAAAGCGGCGTTGATCTTGCCGCGTCCGCTGAATGCGAAGTCGTAAGTAATGATGGGATACTGAGCAATTTTTTTTAGCGTCAGTTTTTTTTCTGCCAATAGTGGGTGCGCTGCAGGTACCACGATACAGTGGTGCCATTCATAGCATGGCAAGGTTGTCAGCTCGTCGTACATGATAAGACTTTCGGTGGCGATGGCGATGTCTGCTTCGCCATTAAGTACTTGCTGCGCAATTTGCGTGGGGCTGCCTTGATGCAGATTGAGTTTGACTTTTGGATAGCGTTTAATGAATTGTTTGACTATTGGTGGCAAGGCATAGCGTGCCTGGGTATGCGTGGTGGCGATGGTCAGAGAGCCACTATCCTGACTGCGGAATTCTTGTCCCACTTGTTTTAAATTGTCTACATCATGCAGCATGCGCTGGGCAATTTTGAGCACAGCCTTACCTGGCTCGGTGGTAGCGGTGAGGCGTTTGCCATTGCGCACAAATATCTCGATTCCGAGCTCTTCTTCCAGAGTTTTTATTTGCTTGCTCAGCCCAGGTTGTGAGGTATAAAGCGCTTTCGCTGCATCGGAAATGTTTAGCTCATGTTGAACAATCTCATGCAGGTAGCGTAATTGTTGTAAATTCATAGCCGTTTTTCTTATAACAATAGATTATAAAATACTAACATATTGTTATTGGATAACAATATGGAGGTGCGCTACCATGCGCGCCGTTTTAGGGAGTTTAGATGGACTGGCTTTATACATTTTCTGGTTTTATAGTCGGCTTTGTGGTCGGTGTGACTGGCGTTGGCGGCGGCTCCTTAATGACACCGATATTGGTGCTGGTGTTTGGCGTCGCCCCGGCTACGGCAGTCGGCACTGATTTGCTGTATGCGTCGCTGACAAAGATGGGCGGTAGTTGGGTGCACGGGCGACGCGGCACGGTGGATTGGAAAGTGGTTAAACTGCTGGCCATGGGCAGCCTGCCCGCTGCTCTGCTTAGTATGTCGTTGCTCCATTATTTGGCGCTCGACGAAAAACATTTGAAATCGCTTATTACCAGCGTGTTGAGTGTTGCATTGTTGTTGACTGCTGCAGCGCTGCTGCTTAAGCCGTATTTAAAAAAGCTTGGGGAACGTCCGGATGGCGCGATGTTCGAACTGCATGCGCATCATTTAACCGGTGCGACAATTTTAACCGGTGCGCTTCTGGGTGTACTGGTCACTATTTCATCGGTTGGAGCGGGTGCGTTGGGCGTGGTGGTGTTGTTGTTCCTGTATCCGCGCGCGCCGATGGCCAAGATTGTCGGTACTGACATTGCACACGCGGTGCCGCTCACACTAATTGCCGGGTTGGGTCATGCTGCGCTGGGTACGGTAAATTACGGGCTGCTGGGTAGTTTGTTGCTGGGTTCGCTGCCGGGGATTTATTTGGGTAGCCATCTGGGTATAAAGATTCCGGACCAAGTGTTGCGCCCGATTCTGGCGACCATGCTGACTATTATCGGTGTCAAGTTGATGTTGTATTGAAACTGTTGCTCGATTGATAAAGTGCGTTTAAAAATTTGGCCGCGAAGGCAAGGTTGACCTAACTTGGCTTTATAATGCGCCGTTAATGTAAGGAAATTAAAAATGTATAAATATGATGTTTATGACCATCAAATTGTGAATGAGCGTGTTGCTCAGTATCGTGATCAAGTGCGCCGCCGTTTGTCTGAAGAGCTGACAGAAGATGAGTTTCGTCCGTTGCGATTGCAGAACGGACTCTATATGCAAATTCATGCTTATATGCTGCGTATAGCTGTGCCCTATGGCGTATTATCCTCTGCGCAGATGCGCATGTTTGCGCACATCGCACGTAAATACGACCGTGGCTATGGTCACTTCACGACTCGTCAAAATCTCCAGTTCAATTGGATCAAGCTGGAAGAGACCCCGGATTTATTGGCTGATCTCGCCACAGTTGAAATGCACGGAATTCAAACCTCCGGTAACTGCATTCGCAACATCACATCCGATGAATATGCGGGTGTTGCGGCTGATGAAATTGTTGATCCGCGTCCATATGCCGAAATTCTGCGCCAGTGGAGTACTTTTCATCCGGAATTCGCCTATTTGCCGCGCAAATTCAAGATTGCGATAAATGGTGCAACCGAAGATCGTGCCGCGATTGCGGTACATGACATTGGGCTGTCTGTGCTCAAGAATGCGCAAGGTGAAATTGGTTTTCGCGTGTTGGTGGGAGGAGGTACGGCACGTACCCCTATTATTGGTAGCGAGATCCGCGACTTTTTGCCGTGGCAACATTTGTTAACGTACATTGAATCCATCATGCGTGTCTACAACCAGTATGGCCGCCGCGACAATATGTACAAGTCACGCATCAAGATTCTGGTTAAGGCCATCGGGATTGAAGAGTTTAGACGCCAGGTCGAGGCGGATTGGGCTGATATCAAAGACGGTACGGGTACGTTGACTGTTGAAGAACTAAACCGTGTCGCGGCCTACTTTACAGCGCCTGCTTATGAAACCTTACCGGCAAATGATTCGGGTGTGGCGTCATACCAGGCCGAGAACAAAGCTTTTGCCAACTGGTTGCAGCGCAACGTAAAGCCCCACAAGATTGCGGGTTATGCAATTGTGGTGTTGTCACTTAAGAAAACGGGCATCGCGCCGGGAGATGCGAGTGCGGAGCAAATGGATGTCGTGGCAGATATGGCAGATCGTTTTAGTTTCGGCGAACTGCGAGTTACCCATAAGCAGAATTTGGTGCTGGCCGACGTTAAACAATCTGACCTTATCAACCTTTGGAAAGAAGCGGCAGAGCATGGTATGGCATCGCCGAACATTGGTTTGTTGACCGATATCATCTGCTGCCCCGGTGCGGATTTCTGCACCTTGGCATTTGCCAGGTCGATCCCGCTTTCAAAAATGATCGCGGAACGCTTCGATAATCTTGATTTTCAACATGATATTGGTGAAATCGAGCTCAATATGTCCGGTTGCGTCAATGCCTGCGGGCACAATCATGTTGGCCATATTGGCGTTATCGGTGTTGACAAGAAGGATGGTGGTGAGTGGTATCAAGTGTCGGTTGGGGGGGCACAGGGTAACGATGCTGCCATCGGTAAAATAATTGGCCCCTCTTTTAACTTTCAACAAATGCCCGAGGTGATTGATCGGTTGCTGCAAGTTTATGTGCGTGAGCGCCTTGAAGAAGAGCTTTTCATCGACACGGTACGCAGGATAGGTATGGCACCCTTTAAAGAATTTGTGTATGCAACGCCGATTGAGGCAGAAGAGTCGGTTGATAAAGATGCTTATGGGTTTATCAGCAAGCCTGATAACTATACAGTTCAACGTAAGTCGAGGTTTTAACCATCATTATGATAATTAAAAATAAAGCCGTGGTGAGTGATGATTGGATTGTCCTCCGCCTGAGTGAAAATGAGACGCCGGAATCAGTCACTGTTCCTGCCGGGAAAGTCATTGTTCCGCTTAAAGTTTGGCAGGCGCAACGCGCCACGCTGGGAAATCGCGCTGAACGGGGTGTTTGGCTGGCCAGTAATGAGCGGCCGGAAGAATTGAAAGGCGAGGTGGCAAAATTTGACGTCATCGCTGTTGATTTCCCTAAATTCGCGGATGGACGTGGCTATTCGATTGCTTACAATCTACGCGCCCGTCTCGGCTACGTTGGCGAATTGCGCGCTATTGGTGATGTGTTGCGTGACCAGATGTTCTACATGCAACGCGTTGGCTTTGATGCTTTTGCGCCGCGCCCGGACAAAAATATTCACGATGCGCTAAAGGGTTTGACTGATTTTTCAGAAACCTATCAGACTTCGCTGGATCAAAAACTACCGCTGTTCCGCCGTGTAAAACGTGACGGAATTGCAACAGTAGGTTCAACAAATGAGTGAGTTGCAACTAAAAATTGATCAAGTACGCACAGTGTTGGCCAATGCTGTGCGTGACTACGCCCCCGTTATTTTCGCTAATAGTTTGGGAGCGGAAGATATGGTGCTGACCGATTTGATCAACAAATATCAGCCCGGTATTGAGATGTTTAGCTTGGATACCGGGCGTTTGCCGCAAGAAACGTACAACCTGATGCAGGCGGTTCGTGGGCATTACAGCGTGCCGCTGCAAGTTTTTTTCCCCGAGGCTCGGCGGATTGAAGAGTACGTCGCTCAAAATGGAGTGAACGGTTTTTATGATAGCGTGGCGTTGCGTAAAAGCTGCTGCCATATCCGCAAGGTAGAGCCACTGCGTCGCGCCTTATCCGGTAAACGTGCCTGGGTTACTGGGATGCGTCATGAACAGGCGCCCACGCGGGGTGTTTTGCAGGTATCGGCGTTCGATGCCGATAATGGCTTGCAGAAATTCAATCCGCTGCTCGATTGGAGTAATGCTGAAGTATGGGCATACCTCAAGCAGTATGAAGTGCCTTATAACGAACTGCATGATCATTTTTATCCCAGCATTGGTTGCGCACCCTGTACACGCGCTATCACACCGGGCGAAGATATCCGCTCCGGGCGTTGGTGGTGGGAGGATCCGCAAAATAAGGAGTGCGGCTTGCACGTAAACAAAATTACTCCGATCAGGCAGGTACAGTAATCTGCTTTGATTTTCGGTAGCAGTTTGGAAAGACGTGCTTTATTCACCCCCGGCGCATTATTTGTTGAACCATAAATTCAGGTATGTTGAATTTATATTTTTAGAAGTTGAGAAAAAATGAGTAATCAACCTTTTACCCATCTGGATGTGCTGGAAAGTGAATCGATCCACATCATGCGAGAGGTAGCCGCAGAATGTAAAAATCCTGCGCTGCTATTCTCCGGTGGCAAGGATTCCATCGTCATGTTGCGCCTGGCAGAAAAGGCTTTTCGCCCGGCGCGCTTTCCGTTTCCGCTGGTGCACATTGATACCGAGCATAACTTTCCCGAAGTGATTGCTTGTCGCGACAAACTGGCAGCTGATTTGGGTGAGCGGTTAATCGTACGTTCGCTGGATGGCTCGATCAAGAAGGGAACGATTGTGCTGAAAAACGCAGATCAGGGACGTAATGCCTTTCAGTCCGTGACCTTGCTGGAAACGATCGCCGAGTTTGGTTTCGATGCTTGTATTGGCGGTGCACGCCGGGACGAAGAGAAGGCACGAGCCAAGGAGCGTATCTTTTCTTTTCGTGACGAGTTCGGCCAGTGGGATCCGAAGAATCAGCGCCCCGAGTTGTGGGATACATACAACACGCGGGTGCATGCCGGTGAAAATATTCGCGTTTTTCCGATCAGTAACTGGACGGAAATGGATATTTGGGAATATATCGCGCGCGAGAAGCTATATATCCCCGACATCTATTACGCGCATGAACGCGAAGTGATTCGCCGTGATAATGGTATTTTGCCCGTGTCGCATCTGGTGCAGCCGAAATCAGGTGAAACGGTGGAAAAATTGACGGTGCGTTTCCGTACGGTGGGTGATATGACTTGTACTTGCCCGGTAGAGTCACATGCCCGCAACGCGCAGGAAATTATTGAAGAAACAGCAATCACACGCATTACCGAGCGCGGTGCGACACGTATGGACGATCAGACCTCAGAGGCATCAATGGAACTGCGCAAAAAAGAAGGCTACTTTTAATTATGAGCAACACCACACAACTACTTCGTTTTATCACTGCTGGCAGCGTCGACGATGGCAAGAGCACGTTGATTGGCCGCTTGTTACACGACTCCAAGTCTATTTTTGAAGACCAACTTTCTGCCATTACCAAAACCAGTGAGCGGCGGGGTGGTATGGGCGCAGTAGATTTATCACTGCTCACCGATGGCTTGCAGGCGGAGCGTGAGCAGGGCATTACCATTGACGTTGCTTATCGTTATTTTGCTACCCCCAAGCGTAAATTTATTATCGGCGATACACCCGGGCACGAGCAGTACACGCGCAACATGGTCACTGCGGCCAGTACAGCGAACCTTGCTATTATTTTAATTGACGCTCGCAAGGGTGTGCTGACACAAACACGCCGCCATACTTTTCTCGCCAGCCTGGTGGGTGTGCCGCATATTGTGCTGGCCGTCAACAAAATGGATATGGTGGATTATTCGGAAGAAACGTTCAATGCGATTTGCGCAGAGTATCGTGCATTTGCCGCACAGCTTGGGCTGCACGAGATAACCTTCATTCCCCTGTCGGCATTGAATGGTGACATGGTGGTAGAGCGCGGCGAGAATTTGAATTGGTATCAAGGCAGCCCACTATTGGAATTGTTGGAAAATGTGGTGATCGATCATGATCTTAACACGACCGATTTTCGTTACCCGGTGCAATGGGTGTGCCGTCCGCAGACGCAGGAATATCATGATTTCCGCGGTTACATGGGACGGATCGAGTCAGGAGAAATTGCTGCGGGCGATGAAATTACGATCCTGCCTTCCGGCCGCACCACCAAGGTGAAGGAGATCGTCACGTACGATGGCAACTTGCAACGTGCTTATGCGCCGCAGTCGGTCACGCTAACCCTGGCGGATGAGATCGATATTTCGCGCGGTGATATGTTCGTGAAATCTGCCACGATGCCGCAAGCTTCCAAGGAATTTGAGGCCATGCTGTGCTGGCTGTCTGAGTCGCCGCTGGATCTGAGTCGCAAATACATTATCAAGCACACCACGCGTGTAGTGAAATGTGTGTTTGCGCGTCTTGAGTATCGTGTGGATGTTAATACACTGGAGCAACACAATAGCGCCACGCTCAATATGAATGACATCGCCCGCGTGGCGATGAAGGTGCAACAGCCGCTGGTATTTGACAGCTATATTAAAAACCGCTTTACGGGCAGCTTTATTGTCATTGATGAAGCGACGAATAATACTGTTGCGGCGGGAATGATTATTTAGGGCGAGTGTCGGCCAAGTGCTCATCGTTAACAAACTAAATCAAATTTTCTACATCGTGGATTTGTTCGACGGTGCCGAGTTGCAGTTTTTCGAAGCGCGTGACCCAAACAATAGGCAACGTGATAACGATAAGTTTCAAGCGCGTCACCCAGATAGAAATAAAAATATGGTCGACGCATTTTAAGATGATTACGGGTTTGAATACATCGACATGACAAGCTGGATTGGTCTTTCGTTCACCACCTGGCTAAACAACGAGCAGCTACCAATTCCATGATTTCATTCAGTCGATCGATGGCGCATAAAAACTGGCTCTTGGCAGCGGCTTTTGGGTTACTCTGGGTAGTGCCGTTTTTGCCTTCATGGGCTGCAAGTGTCGTTGAACCTGGCCCGTTTTCAGTCGTTCCACGCGAGGAGCTTTTTTTGGAGTTTGTTATATCCCCTCAACTGGGCTATAGCCCCGCCACTTACACGCGGCTCTTTACACAAACAGAAAATCTGCCGCCGACCGCACAGGGTGACTTTCCGGAGCGATCTAGTGTTCGGTTTGTGATTATTTCGCAACCGCCTTCTCCTCTACCTGCCTTTGGTCGTCCTGTATCTGCTTTTGGATTCGACCTGCGCAGTAGAAGTGGAATCGAGCCGCGTGTCCACTTTGAAAACCTGTTTTCAAGTTTTCAAGGTTTTCAAAGTGACACTGTAACCACTGTAATCAGTGAGTATCAACCGTCTGGCCCCTTCCTCCCCAACGCACTTTCAGAAAAAGGGACTATAAGTGCTCCGGGCGTGCCGAGTTGTGCCGTAGCGCTTATGCCACCACTTTTCGGCTGGAGTCCACCCCCAATGGTTCCTTGCTACACAACCTCTGAAGGTGTGCGGCGAGCTACTACCGTTACGGGATTTGAGTTTGAAGAGTTTGTCATCTCTGGACTCAACGAACTCAGCGCTGGTTTAGGGATTGGCTATGAGCTAGGCGTAACAGGCTACTTTGATGTGATCCAGTTGCGCGACCTCCCCGCTCCAAAACGCGCTGGTACGGTGATCGAATACCGCAACACACAAGATTTCCCCAAATCACCAGGTGGTAATTTTTTCTACACAAGCGATCCGGCAGAAGCGGCATTTGTTGATTCCGGCGGCGCGGGTCACTTTGTTCGCACGGGTAAGTCGTTCAACGCAGGCGGTTTCGTGCGTACCTGTCGCTTTTATGGCAGCGTCTCGCCCGGGCCAAACTCGCACTTTTTCACGGTGGGCGATGCCGATTGCACGGCGTTAAAAAACTTACAAAAAACGCCGCGCCCAACGGCTGAGCAACAGTGGAATTTCGAAGGTTATTCGTTCCCGATGAATGTGCCTCGGAAAAACGCTGACGGTTCATTTTCATGCCCGCACGCGAGTGTTCCGGTGTATCGGGCTTACAACCGCGCTTTTGCTGACAACGGGGCGAAAAATGCGTGGGATTCAAATCATCGGTACTCAACGAACCAGCAAGATATCGCCGAAGTGGTGGCGCTCGGTTGGGCAGATGAGGGCGTTGCGATGTGCGCGCCCGCTTAAATGCGGAGCATTGGCTCTGGCAGCGTGTTTTTGAGCCAGGAGTAGAGAGGGGCTAAGGCGCGGTGCAGGCTCTCGTCCCAACGAACCTGAAATCACCCGCCTGGTGCCACCAAGCGAATGTCTTCCACTACCCGTTCCTGGACTTGTACCTGTAACGCCGAATCAACGGCTTGTAGCCTCGCTTTTTGCTCAGATTTACTCAACCCCCCTCATTGGGTAACTTTCCGCATCCGCCGTTAATTCGCTCCAGTATTGGGTTCGCAGCCGTTTTTACAAGTTCAGCCGCAGGAAATAGGATGAATGGTGTGTCGCATAATTATGTGTGTGTGTGGTATCTTGCGGGCTGACTTAGCCTATGCACTCTGAGATGCCATGAGCCTGTTTTCACTAATTGCCGCCCTGTTGCTGGAACAATTATATCCGCTTGCTTCGCGCAAATACTTGTTTGTTTTGCTGACGCGTTATGTCAATTTTTTTCAGCATCACTTAAATACGGGTGAGCATAAGCATGGCAAGATTGCCTGGTTATTGGCGGTGCTACTACCGTTATGTGTTACAGCTGCGTTGTATTGGTTGTCGTATCTTATTCACCCGGTGTTCGCCTGGGCATTTTGTGTGCTCGTCTTGTACCTCACCATGGGCTTTCGCCAGTTCAGTCATTACTACACTGACATTCACCAAGCGCTACGTGACAACGATTTGGACAAAGCGCGCAATATTCTCTCTACATGGCGCGGTAAGTCATGTCATGACCTGAATTACGAGGAAGTTGCGCGTGTCACGATTGAAGACGGGTTGCTGGCCTCGCACCGTCGTGTGTTCGGTGTAATCGTGTGGTTTGTGATTACAATGCTGTTGGGGTTGGGGCCGGTCGGTGCAATACTGTATCGCATGTCGCAATTTATTTATACGCGTTGGGATAATCAGAAGGATGTCGAACTTAGCGAATTCGGGGTGTTCGCACGACAAGCTTACCATTGGATAGAATGGCTGCCGTTGCGCTTGACTGCCACGATCTTTGCGATTGTCGGCGATTTTGAAGATACGGTGTATTGCTGGCGCACACAGGCACAAAACTGGCCCGATCCAGAAGCAGGTATCGTGCTGGCAAGTGGTGCGGGAGCGGTTGGTGTACGGCTTGGATTGCCGATCTCACAGGGCGGTTTGCCGCTGGATCGTCCTGAACTAGGAATTGGGGATGAGGCTGACGTGGATTTTATGCGAAGCGCGATAGGCCTGGTGTGGCGCGCGTTGGTATTCTGGATTGTATTGTTATTACTGCTAGGATTGGCAACGTTCGTGAGGATCTGAAGTATCTGTAGCATTGGTTCCTTGTTTGATGAGCTATTAAAGCCAATCAATTACTGTTTTCTCAAGGAGGCAAATCAGCACTTACTCTGGCTAATCTCCTGAAATAGCTTGAGTCTCCGTGCATCGATCTTTCCTTCTTGCTCTGTTTTTTTCAGTGCGCAGTCCGGCTCATGCGTGTGGTGACAGTTATGGAAGCGACATTGGCCGTGATAGGCTGCGAATTCTACAAAGCCCGCTTCGATGGCACCAAAATCCAGATGGTGTAGTCCGAATGCTTGTACACCGGGGCAATCTATCAAATGGCTTTTCGTATTCAGGTGATAGAGACGTGCGTGGGTAGTGGTGTGTTTTCCTGAATTCAGTGCGGTGGAAATTTCACGTGTGGCTGCTTGTGCATCCGGTAGTAATTTATTGATGAGGGTGGATTTACCCATGCCGGATTGCCCTACCAGTATGCTGGTGTGGCCTTCTAAAAACGGGTACAGAGGAGCTACGTTCTCTTTGGCCGAGAGTTCCAGCACACGGTAATCAATGGCGCGGTAGGTTTCTAGTTGGGCACGTGCAGTCATTGCTGCTTCCAGTAAGTCGCATTTGTTCAGCACGATGAGGGTTGCAAGTTGTTGGTCATGTGCAGCGATGAGGCAGCGCGCCAGAAGTTCGTCGCTGAAGGTAGGCTTGCTTGCTACGACTACAATAATTTGTGTGATGTTGGCGGCAATGAGTTTTTGGCGGTAGGCATCAGAACGGTACAGTAAGGTCTGGCGTGGCAGGATATGTTTGATCACCCCTTGTGCCTCACTTATGCGCTGAATTTCTACAATATCACCACATGCTACTTCGCTTTTTTTGCCGTGAGTCAGGCAGGGTAGCAATTCTCCATTTGACAGTTCAACTATATATTGGCGGCTGAAGGCGGTGACGACTTGCCCTTGGATAGATGGACTCAAACCTTAAGCAAGGCATCAACCTTGGCGGCGCAGATGAAGTCATTTTCCGACAGGCCTTTAATGGCATGCGTGGAATATTCTACATGGCACTCGCTGTAGCTTACACTCAGATCGGGATGATGATCTTCGCGGTGCGAAAGCCATGCTACTGCATTTACGAAGGCCATGGTCTGATAATAATTTTTGAACTCGAAAGTTTTACCGATCGTTTGATCGCGCTGTATCCAGCCATCCAGTTGCTTTGTCAGAATGTTAACTTCATCCTGGGATAACGGTTGTATACCGCCTTCACAAGGTTTGCATTGTTTGTTTGCCAAATCACAGAGAGTTGTCATAGCGTTTATTTGAATTTATAGAAATGCGTGTTGAGATAGGCGGCGAGGTTTATTTTTTCTTGTGTGGAAAAATTAGCACCCACATTACGGGTGCATACATTAATTTGTGCCGTTAGTTGTTGCGGGTTCGTTACTCTGCGGTTGGGGCGCGTGAAGATGGCATTGCCGTCACCGCCCATTTTGCCGTTGTGGCAACGGTTACATTGGTATTGGTCGAACAGTTTTTTACCGGCTTCTGGTTGGCCATCGGCAAAGGGATCAGCTTGCGCTGTACCGCACAATAACAAAAATATAATAAAAAATTTATTCATGATTAGGCTCTTTGTAAAGTTTGTAATCGAGCAATACGCATTAAAGCGGGTGGATGCGAATCGTAAAACGTGGAGTACAGTGGATCTGGTGTAAGGGTTGCAGCATTATCTTGGTACATCTTTACCAGGGCACTGGCCAGGTTATGCGCATTGGTTTGTTGCGCGGCGTAAGCATCGGCTTCGAATTCATGTTTGCGCGAGTAGTAGCTCATAAGTGGATGCAGTAAAAAGCTGAAAACGGGCAATATCATGAAGAACAGCAATAACGCCAGCGCGGTGGATGGGGTAGTGACACCGAGTCCGGCGTAGAACCAGTTTGCTTCCATCAATTGTGCGAGCAGCCATAAGAATCCCAAGCTTAAGGCAAAGGTGGAAACGATACGCTTCAGCACATGGTGACGTTTAAAATGTCCCAGCTCATGCGCTAGTACCGCCTCAATTTCTGTTGGCACGAGGCGTTCCAGCAGGGTGTCAAAAAACACAATCCGTTTGGTTTTGCCGAAGCCCGTGAAATAGGCGTTCCCATGTGAGGTACGCTTGGAGCCATCCATTACGAACAGCCCTTGTGCGGTGAATCCGCATTTTTGTAATAGTGCTTTAATACGCATTTTGAGCGTCTCATCTTGCAGCGGGGTGAACTTGTTGAACAGTGGTGCGATGAAAGAGGGGTAAATGAATAGCAGCAGCAGATTGAATGTTACCCACACTCCCCAAACATACAGCCACCAGTTGGCGCCCATGCGTTCCATCAGCCACAATACTCCGAATAATAAGGGCAGGCCGAATAAAGCGCCGAGCAATAAGCTTTTGGCACTGTCAGCCAAGTACATTGCCAGTGTCATTTTATTGAAGCCGTAGCGTGCCTCAATGACAAATGTGCGGTATAAGTTGAACGGCATTTCCAATAGAGATGAAAGTAGCAGCACCGTTAGGATGACCGCCAGGCCTTGTATGAGTGAATTGGTGAAGGTGGTTAACCACAAGTCGGCAATCCACTGCACTCCGCCCCCGAGAGTGAATACGAATAGCAGCAAGGCATTGAATGGAGTACTCAGCATAGTCAATCGCGTTTTGTCGCTGGTGTAGTCTGCCGCTTTTTGGTGGGCTGAAAGGTCTATCTGTTCGCGAAAATCCGATGGCACCTTGGCGCGATGCGCTTGGATATGAGCAAGATGACGTCGTGCCAGCCACATTTGGGCGACTGTAGTTAATAACAGTGCGCTAATAAATAACGCGGAAAACTGGACTGAATTCATTTAGTTTGATTTCTATGAAATGGATACATTGAGCATGTTGATATGGCACAATACTCGTCCGATAGTGATATTACTAAACACATGCGGTCAATTATGGCACAAAATCAAAACTACCTCATTTGGATAGATATGGAAATGACCGGCCTCGTTCCGGAAACTGATCGCATTATTGAAGTTGCGTTGGTTATTACTGATGGCGATCTGAATACGATTGTTGAAGCACCGGTTTTGGTAGTGCACCAAGCAGATATCATATTGGACGGCATGGATAGCTGGAATAAATCCACCCATGGCAAATCCGGCCTTATCGACAAGGTGAAAGCATCGACGCTGGATGACGCGGCAGTGGAAATTCAGATGCTGGAATTCCTTAAGAAACATGTGCCCGCTCGCATATCACCGATGTGCGGTAATTCCATCTGCCAGGACCGTCGTTTTCTTGCACGCTGGATGCCGCAATTGGAAAGTTATTTTCACTATCGTAACTTGGATGTAAGCACGCTTAAGGAACTTGCTAAACGCTGGAAGCCAGAAGTGGCTCAGGGGATAAAGAAACACGGTAAGCATGAAGCGTTGGCCGATATTTACGAATCCATCGATGAGATGAAGTATTACCGTGATAATTTTATCCGGATATAAGGCATTCTGTACCGCTATATGGATGGCTTAATGTAGCGATCATATCAGTCAAAAGTTAATGTTTAGCGCCCATAGCCAGCGCTTTTAAGCGGCTCTGTTCCAGTTGCGCAGCTTGCGGTTTATCGAGCCAGCCGTGCAGGTTGTCCAACACCAAATCCGCTAAGGCGTGTATCCAGCCCGGCCGTTCATTAAGGCAAGGAATATAGTGATATTCGCCACCGCCCGCATGCATAAAGTCTTCTTTACCTTCCATTGCAATTTCTTCCAGCGTTTCCAAGCAATCTGCTACGAAGCCAGGGCAGACTACATCTACGCGTTTAGTTTTTTTCATGCCTAATTTTTTAAGTATGGCGGTGGTATAGGGCTGGAGCCATTCAGAGCGGCCAAAACGCGACTGGAAGCAAACAGTGTATTGATCCGAATTAAGTTGTAGTGCCTCAGCTATCAGACGTCCGCTCTTTTGGCATTCACAGTGGTAAGGATCTCCTTTATCCAACGTGTAGCGTGGTAAACCGTGAAAGCTCATCACCAGTTGATCCGGACGACCATGCAGTGTCCAATAATCGCGGATGTTTTGTACAGTGGCCGCAATGTAGCCAGAGTTGTCGTGGAAGTGCTTAATAGTGCGCAGCGCGGGCATGTTGCGCTGTTGGATGAGCTTATTAAAAATGATATCCCATGCGGTGCCGGTTGCACTGGCGGCATATTGTGGATACATCGGAACAAGCAGGATGCGCTGACAGTTTTGTGCTTTAAGTTTGTCTAGTACGCTGGGAATTGAGGGGTTGCCATAGCGCATGGCGTAATCCACCACCAGTGGCATGCCATGGGTGCGTTCTTCCAGATAGCGTTGTAGCAGGTTGGTTTGACGTTCGGTATGTACTTTCAGGGGTGAGCCTTCGGGCATCCAAATACTGGCATATTTGGCGGCAGATTTTTTTGGTCTAGTGTTAAGAATAATACCGTTCAGAATAAACCACCAAACCAGTTTGGGAATTTCCACTACGCGCGGGTCGCCCAGGAATTCACGCAAGTAAGGTTTGACTGCTTCGGCAGTGGGAGCATCCGGCGTGCCAAGATTAAGCAATAACACGGCGCATTTTTCAGGTGTGCCGTGGGTATAGGTGGGTTCAATTGAGTAAGGCATTAAAGTTATTCCAAGAAATTTTCTACTGAGAAAAAGCTAAACAGAATACCGATTGAAAAATTTTGGACTGTTTTGCACTGTGCCTGGAGTTGTTGATGTATTGTCTTTGCTAAAGTTGCGATAGTGCATTGCTGAGCAGCTTGGAGGTGATGTCCACAATCGGAACGACTTTTTCGTAATTCATGCGTTTAGGACCGACCACCGCCAGCGTACCGATAATTTGACCGTCAGAAGTGTAAGGCGCACTCACTACGCTGCATTCGTCTAATCCGGGCAACCCGGATTCGTTACCGACAAAAATATGCACGCCGGGTGCATGGCGGCTTACATCAAGTAACTGCAGCAGTTCGGTTTTCTGTTCAAACACGTTGAATAGCCCGCGCAGTTGCTCCATGTTGGATGAAAGGTCATTTATATACAGTAGATTACGTTCTCCGCTGATCACGTAATCTTCATTTTTTCGTGCAATTACCGTATCGCTTGCCGCCATTGCTGCACTCATTAGCGATATCAGGTCGTGCTGTAGTTGATGTAATTCGGATTGCACGCGTTGATGAATATCTTGGAACGGGCAGTCGGCATAGTGTTGGTTTAAGAAATTGCCAGCTTCAGTGAGCTGTGATTGGGTGTAATCCTTGTGCGTCAGTAATACGCGGTTTTCTACCTCGTTGTTTGGCATTACGATAATTAGCAGCACTCTTTTTTTGGAGAGGCGTAAAAACTCGACATGGCTCACGGTGATGGCGGCGCGCTTTGGCGTGGCAACTACACCGGCAAAATGGGTAAGTTCCGACAATAAATTAGACGCCTGCATCAGCAAACGGGAAGGATTGTCCGGTTGTAATTGATATTCGAGTTGTTGCACACGTGCGCTGTCCAGCGGTTGCACCACCATCAGTGTGTCGATAAACAAACGATAGCCCCGCGCTGTTGGTACGCGTCCAGCGGAAGTGTGTGGGCTGCTCACCAGCCCCATCTCTTCGAGATCCGCCATGACATTACGGATAGTCGCGGAGCTGACTTCCAGACCGGAAAATTCCAGCAGCGCGCGCGAACCTACCGGTTGACCGTTGTTAATATAGCGATCCACCAAGGTCTTAAGCAAAATTTGTGCGCGGTTGTTAAGAATTGTCGACATTAAATCTGATCTGAAAATAGTGGCCTTGCTTTGGTAAGGGTTTATTGTATTCGTGTGTATTTGGTGGTTGCGAATTAGCGAGGTCGGCTCGAAATATTAGCAGTTTAACATTTCAATGAACTCGTCAAAAACTCAAGCTTTATCTTATGTCGTGTACAAGTATTGTTACTATTTTATAAAAAATGTAGCGCATCAGATTGCGGATGCACACGTTATCATTATATCTAATTGGTAAGCGGGAAGTTATTCTATGTTGTTCTGTACGTGATATGTCTTCATATATACATTTCATACTGGTCTGTAGTCCCAAGTCTTGAAAGCTATTAGGGAAAAATTTATTTGTTTAACAGAGGAACTACAAATGAAACTTCAAGCCGAACTTATTGTTTGAGAGCCTGGTTATGGGTAGGGATTGCTTTAGGCGGTTGTTTCTAAAAAATCCAATATCACTTCAAAACTATCTCGCAGGCTACTAATGGTTTTTCAATTGGTAGTTCCTGACAATAATGAACTTGCCCGTGGTACATTACGCGCCATTCTGCATCAAGCCAGTCTCAATGACGACGAGTTTAACGCATTATGCTGCCAATAAAATTAATGGCAGTAAAGATTTAAAGATGAATAAAATTTCCACTTCAATCATTTTTTTAAACGGAGAAACCATGAAATCAGTTTATATTTCAACCCTACTAGTCCTAACCCTGGCGGCATTCGCTGACGTATACGCGGCTGACTCTACGCTGAGTGTAACCTGTGAAGGTGATGACGTGGGTGCTGATGTATTGGTTAATGGCAAATTCAAGGGCGAATGCCCTGTGGATGTGCTGGTATCAGAAGGCACATTAAAATTGAAGGTGCAAAAGAAAATTGATGCTTCCAATACACGAATATTCGAGCAAGAAATTCGTATGGGCGATAACGTGATTAAAACGGTTGAAGTGTCATTGGGTGCGTCGCAAAAGAATGCCGAAGGCAAGCAAGAATCAGTGCAGTCGGGCTTGGAACAGACTGAGGCGAAGAAAGGAGCATTGCTGAGTGTCGCCTGTAAAATTGATGATATAGACGCCGAAGTGTTCGTCGATGATCAACTCAAGGGGGTATGTCCATTGGACGTGCAGGTGCCTGAAGGCGCGGTGAAGTTGCGAGTGCAAAAGAAAGTTGATGCTTTTAATGATCGCATATTCGAACAAGCGTTCCGCGTGGGAGACGGTGCGATTAAAAAGATCGAGGTTCAGCTGGGTGCGGCGCAACTCAACGCCGCAGGTAAGCAGCGTGAACCCGAGCAGGTTGAGGCTAAAAAAGGAATGTTCAAAGATTGCCCAAACTGTCCGGAAATGATAGTTATCCCGGCAGGAAGTTTTGACATGGGTTCGCAGGATAATGAGGTCGGGCGCGGCGTTGATGAAGTTCCTGCTCATCGGGTCACCTTACCATCTTTTGCCTTAGGCAAAACCGAAGTTACTCGAAGTCAGTATGCAGCATTTGTGGGTGAGACAAAGCATAATGCAGGAACATGTTGGGCCGTCAACGAAAGCGGTTGGGTTGAAGAGCGTGTTGGTCGCAATTCGGGTGACTTTGGCTTCCGTAAAGATCTTGTTGGTGATAGCGAGTTTGATAATCGTCCGGTTGCCTGTGTCGATTGGTTTGATGCGCAAGCCTACGTTCAATGGTTATCAAAGAAAACCGGAAAGAATTACCGTCTCCCGACTGAAGCAGAATGGGAATATGCTGCGCGTGCAGGCACAACAACCGCTTTTTATTGGGGTAATGATGTCGGGCGTAACAATGCTAACTGTAGTGATTGTGGTCACAAATGGGATGGATCTGTTACCCCGTGGGAAGGAGCACAGGCTGCTCCAGTAGGCAGTTTTCAACCCAATGCTTTTGGTCTGTACGACATGCTAGGCAATGTGTGGGAATGGACGGAAGATACTTATCATAATAATTATAAAGGTGCGCCAACGGATGGAAGTGCTTGGGTGCAAAAAATATCTGGAAATGATAGGTCTGTGGGACGGGTTATTCGTGGTGGCTCTTGGAAATACACTTCGAAGTTTATGCGCTCAGCCTATCGTATAGGGAATGAAGAGATAAAACGTTATGAATATAAGGTTGGGTTTCGTATTGCCAGAACGCTTCCATAAAGTGGGACGGTTGAATTGTTTGTTTTAAATTAGCATCTGGTTAGTTATCGGGTACCTTGGATATCAGAGTGGTAAAACGTGCTTTTCTAATTTTGTCGTGATGTTTAAGCTTCGTGCTTTGAAATTAAATTATTGTTATGGTTTAATCTCTGCGGGTTCAGTTCTCCGCTCCTTGGAGCGGTGGACTGGTTGAAAAGCAGTGGATTGAAAAGCACAGTTAACACCCCGTAGCTTGCTGCGGGGTGTTTTATTCATAGGTTTTTATGAATATATGCTCTAAATGAGAATTGAACTCCATCAATTTCAAGTTTTGAAGAAGATGCCGAAGGGAGTGTTGCCAAAAAATATAGAGAGCTACAATTTATGCTATGAAATTCCCTTTTAAAACGATCGCTCTGATCGGAAAATATAAAACACCGGAAATTACCGGGCCGTTGCTGCGGTTGGCTGCCTTTCTTTTCGAGCAAGATGTTAGTGTGGTGGTGGATAATCTTACGGCTGAACACCTAAAACAGCACGATTATAGGGTTATGGCTTTGGATGCGATGGGAGGCGAAGTGGATCTGGCCATCGTGCTGGGTGGCGATGGAACCATGTTGAACATCGCGCGTACCTTGGCTCCCCTCGGTATTCCACTAGTAGGAGTGAATCAGGGGCGGTTAGGTTTTCTTACCGACATATCGGTTGATACCATGCAGCAAACCATAGCCGCTATGTTGGGCGGCAATTTCGTTACTGAGCAGCGTATGTTGTTGTCTACCTGTATTTTGCGCGAGGGCGTTGAGGTATTTAGTTCGCTAGCGTTCAACGAGGTGGTGTTACACCGTGGCAATATCAGCAGCATGATTGAATTCGAGGTGCGCATTGACGATGAGTATCTATATCTTCAACGTGCAGACGGTTTGATTGTGGCGACTCCTACAGGCTCTACGGCATATGCATTATCCGCTGGCGGTCCTATCTTGCATCCTTCACTCGACCTTATCGCTCTGGTTCCTGTCTGTCCCCATACTTTAAGCAATCGTCCCATCGTTGTTAAAAGCGAATCACTGTTGGAGATTCTGCCGCACCGAATTTCTGATGCGCGTGTGCATTTTGATAGTCACGCTTACTTTGATTTGCAGGAAAATGACAAAGTGATGGTGCGACGCCATTCAAAGCCAGCTTGTCTGTTGCATTCAGTAGGGCATAGCTATTACCGTACATTGCGTGAAAAATTGCTTTGGAATAAAACATTGTAATGTTGAAATTTCTTAGCGTTCGCGACTTTGTCATTGTGGATTCCCTCGAGCTCGATTTTTCCTCCGGCTTCACGGCGCTTACTGGCGAGACTGGCGCGGGTAAATCCATTTTGATTGACGCATTGTCGCTGGCGTTGGGCGAGCGTGGCGATGCGGGCATGGTCCGTTGCGGTTGTGAGCGTGCCGAGATTAGTACGGAATTCGATATAGTCGACTTGCCTGATCTGCAATCCTGGTTGCACGAGCAAGAGTTGGTAGGTGATGCGCATGTATGCTTGCTGCGCAGAGTGTTGGATGCCAATGGACGGTCGCGTGGTTTTATAAATGGGCGTAGCGCCACGTTGCAACAGATGCGCGATGCGGGTGGGTATTTGCTCGATATTCACGGTCAGCATGCACATCAATCCTTGTTGCATCCCGATGCTCAGCGCGATCTGCTGGATGGCTATGCTGGTTTGATGAGTGAGGCGGGAGAGTTGGCGGGATTATTCCGTGAATGGCAAACGTTGCTTCGCCGCCATACAAGGCTGGAGCAAACAGCTGTAGCTGTGGCTGGCGAGCGTGAGTTATTGTTATTCCAGCGGCACGAGCTGGAAATGCTGAATTTCAGCGTGCAGTCATGGATGGAATTACAGACTGAATATGCACGTCTGTCGCACGCTGCGGACCTCTTGGAAACCGCACAGTTTGGCGTGGAAATATTAAGTGAAGCCGATACTGCCTGTCTCGTACAACTGAATGCGCTTACAGTTCGTTTACGTGCAGGTATTGAATTTGACGGGGCTTTGCAGGACATACTTAATATAGTGGAAAGTGCCCAAAATGATTTGCAGGAAGCCATGTATGCGTTGCGCCATTATCTACAGAAAGTGGATGTTGACCCGCAAAAACTACGTGAGCAGGAGCTACGCATGGCTGCGGTAGTAGATGCATCGCGTAAATATCGAGTAATGCCAGAGCAATTACCCGAAACTTTGCAGTGTATCGTCGCGCGGCTGGATGAGCTGGGCTGTGATGCTGATCTGGCCGTATTGGCGCAGCAAGAAGCTGCTGCACGTGAACAATATTTGTCCGCCGCAAAGAAATTGAGTGCGGCGCGCAAGAAAGCAGCTGAAAAATTATCGTGTGAAATTACGGCTGCAATGCAGACTTTGGCCATGCAAGGTGGTAACTTCGTTGTGGCACTGAAACCGCTTGCCGAAGGAAATGCACAGGGGTTGGAAACGTTTGAATTTCAGGTGGCGGTCAATCCCGGTTTGCCGTTGCGCAGCTTGGCAAAAGTTGCTTCTGGGGGCGAGTTATCACGTATCAGTCTGGCGATACAGGTGGCCGCCAGTCAGGCAGCTATCGTCCCCACGTTGATCTTTGATGAAGTGGATAGTGGCATAGGCGGGCGTGTGGCGGAAATTGTGGGTGCTTTGCTTAAGCGCTTGGGACAGCGTCATCAAGTGATGTGTGTAACGCATTTGCCGCAGGTGGCGGCAATGGCGGATGCACAATGGCAGGTGAGCAAGTCCAGCCGAAATGGTGCTACTGTGAGTACCATATCTATCCTGGATCAAGCGGAACGTATTGAGGAAATTGCGCGCATGTTGGGCGGCGTAAAACTTACTGATACCACGCGCAAACATGCGGCTGAAATGCTTAAGACGGGACTTGGTCTGTCGTCCTGAAGCAGCTTTGATGTATTATGTTGAAGTTCCATTATCAGTGGTTTTTACTATGCGTATTAAGTTGATTATTGTCTCTATGTTACTCGTTTCGTGCAGTGAAATGAGTATGCCCAAGCTACCCTCGTTCACTGCTCACAAGATGGAGATTAATCAAGGTAATATGGTTACTCCTGAAATGCGCTATAAGCTCAAGTTAGGTATGACACGATTGCAGGCGCAGGCTGTTCTTGGTACGCCACTAGTCAATGATGCCTTTCATACTAACCGTTGGGATTATGTCTATAGGCTCGAAAAAAAGAGTAAGTTGCTTGAAAAGCAACGCATGACGCTCTATTTCGAGGGTGACAGCCTGACTCGTATTGATGATGGCAATATGCCTGCGCTACCTGCGATAGTCGCGCCTGTATCGACTGAACCCGTCGGTGAAAATTAGCGCTGAAAATTATTCAAGGAGTAGCGATGGATAAAATAAAAGTTGTAATTGCGGGATGTGGCGGACGAATGGGTGGGGCTTTGCTGGAAGGCATACTGCAGTCGGGTGATTTGACATTACATGCGGCTTTGGAACATGCCTCCAGTACACAACTAGGGAAAGATGCTGGTAGCGCATGCGGCGTGAAAATTACTGCTGACGTTGAGAATGCTCTGCAAGGTGCAGATGTACTGATTGATTTTACTCGTCCGGAAGGAACGATGCATCACCTTGGAATATGTGTAAAGCTCGGCGTGACTATGGTTATAGGCACCACCGGTTTTTCTGCGCAACAAAAAGCGCAGTTGGGTGCGGCAGCGCAGCACATCGGTATCGTGTTTGCTCCCAATATGAGCGTAGGCGTAAATCTTACCTTCAAGTTGCTGGAAATGGCGTCCAAAGTGTTAAGTCATGGCTATGATATTGAAATCATCGAAGCGCATCATCGCCATAAAGTGGATGCACCCTCTGGAACGGCGCTGGGCATGGGAGAAGTCATTGCAAAAACATTGGGGCGCGATCTTGCTGAATGCGCTGTATATGGTCGTGAAGGTGTTACTGGTGAACGTGATCCGTCTACCATTGGCTTCGCCACCGTGCGTGGTGGCGATATTGTGGGAGATCATACCGTGCTATTTGCAGGTATCGGTGAACGTATCGAAATTACTCACAAGGCTAGTAGTCGTGCCACTTTTGCTCTCGGTGCGCTACGTGCTGCCCGTTTTTTGCAAAATAAGGCCGCCGGAATGTATGACATGCAGGATGTGCTTGGGTTGAAGTAAGTGCTCAGGTAGAGCCTTTAATAGAGAAATTAATATTTAAAACAGTCAATTAATTAATTTTTTGGATGTTACAGATGGCAACATGATTGCTAATATTGCCCGTTTCGAGCGAGCGTTTGTCAAATTCGATGCCGCTAACGCTGCTGATCCAAATCAGGATGTTTTTGAGGGTGTGGCTTATCCTAAAGAGTTACTTTATGCGAAACGCATGACTACCATGCTTAAGCATTTTGAGCCGGATGCTTCCGAAACATTACAGCTGGCAGCACGTTGCCAGCATATCTGCCGCTGGCAAATCTCGCGCAACAGTTATCCGATGGATAGAATAGGGTATAAGTGTTGGCGCATGGAACTATATAAATTTCACAGTGAAATAACGGGTGAGATTATGCGTGAGGTAGGCTACGACGAGGAAATGATTGCTAATGTACAAGCGTTGTTACGCAAGGAAAGACTTAAAACCAATCCGGAAAGTCAGAGTTTGGAAGACGTCGTTGGTTTAGTGTTTCTTCAGTATTATCTGGTAGATTTTGTTAACAAATATAGTTATTTTGAAGAAGAAAAATTGTTCAACATTCTCCGTAAAACTTGGAAAAAAATGTCTGAAAAAGGCCACATAACTGCATTGAAGTTCAACTTCACGCCAGAATTACGGGTGGTACTTAATAAAGTGCTGGCGGTAGCTTGATTATTCACTAGGATAATCAAGCTGACAGATTAGGTTTCGTATTTGATAGCCCCCCTGCTATGGGGTATAATTCGAAAAAATAATGGCGGGGTGAATGATCGGTTCGCCCCGCTTCTTTATGTCATCTGGGCGATTAGCTTGAATGTTTCATAAGTTTACGCGTACTTTTTGGGTTTTGGTTTTTGGTTGCTATGCAAGATGTTGTTCTCTCGGGTGTTTAACCCCGTTCGTTCACAAAGCTGGCTAATCAAGTAAGTAAGGTTCGTCGGGCTGGGGGAATTTCCCAACTCGTGAAATCTTGCGCGATCATCACGCGAGTTTAAGAAATATTTCAGTCTAATGGCTACATTGGAGAGTATCTGATGTCACAAACGAACCCTGCCATTCTAGTGCTTGCCGATGGGACGGTGTTTCGTGGTACTGCCATTGGTGTTTCTGGCATGTGCGTGGGCGAGGTGGTGTTTAATACCTCGATGACCGGCTACCAGGAAATTCTTACTGACCCATCCTACTTTAAACAAATTGTCACTATGACTTATCCCCACATCGGTAATGTGGGCGTCAATGTTGAGGACAAAGAATCGCGTCAAGTGTTTGCCAGTGGACTGGTGATCCGTGATTTGTCTTTGACGGTGAGCAATTGGCGCAGCACTCAATCGCTGTCCGATTACCTCAAAGCCAATAAAATAGTGGCGATTTCCGACATTGATACCCGCAAATTAACGCGTATTCTGCGCGAAAAGGGTGCTCAAAATGGCTGCATTACCACCAGTATAGATGAGGGGGCGGCGCTACATGCGGCGCGCGATTTTGTGGGACTAAATGGAATGGATTTGGCACAGCATGCCTCTTGTGAAAAGAATTACGATTGGATGCAACGAGAATGGGATTTGAAAGACGGTTATTGCAGTAATGAGCGTTCCGAATTCCATGTGGTGGCGTATGACTTTGGTACTAAACACAATATTCTGCGCAAGCTGGCCGAACGTGGCTGCAAGACCACAGTTGTGCCCGCTAAAACCAGTGCCGAAGATGTCTTGGCGCTCAAGCCGGACGGAGTGTTACTGCCAAATGGCCCGGGTGATCCTGAGCCGTGCAATTATGCTATCGCGGCAACGCAGCAATTTTTACGTGCGGGTGTGCCATTGTTCGGTATTTGTCTGGGGCATCAGATTCTTAGCTTGGCAGTGGGGGCTAAGACGGTGAAAATGAAACTTGGTCATCGAGGTGCAAATCATCCGGTTCAGGATCTGCAGAGTAAACAGGTGATGATTACCAGCCAAAATCATGGTTTTGCAGTAGATGCGACGACCTTGCCGGCGAATGCGCGTGTGACGCATGTATCACTGTTTGATGGCACACTACAGGGCTTTGAGTTGATCGATAAACCTGCGTTCTGTTTCCAGGGTCACCCTGAAGCCAGCCCCGGCCCACATGATGTGGATTATTTGTTTGATCGCTTTGTGGCGCTGATGCGCAAGAGTTCCTGATATGCCTAAACGTACTGACATAAATTCTATCCTGATCATCGGAGCGGGTCCTATCATCATCGGACAGGCGTGTGAATTTGATTATTCCGGTGTGCAGGCATGTAAGGCGCTGCGTGAAGAAGGTTATCGCGTGATTCTGGTGAATTCGAATCCGGCCACCATCATGACCGATCCAAATATGGCGGATGCCACCTATATTGAGCCGATCACCTGGCGGATAGTGGAAAAAATCATTGCCAAGGAAAGGCCGGACGCGATCTTGCCTACCATGGGTGGGCAGACCGCATTGAATTGTGCGCTAGATTTGGCTAAACACGGTGTGCTGGAAAAGTATGATGTAGAAATGATAGGCGCATCGCGCGAAGCCATTGATATGGCGGAAGACCGCGAGAAATTTAAGCAGGCGATGACGCGTATTGGCTTGGCATCAGCGCGCTCGGCGATAGCGCATAGTATGGAAGAGGCATTGCAGGTACAACAGGTGATGGGTTTTCCTACCGTTATTCGTCCATCTTTTACCATGGGCGGCTCGGGCGGCGGCATTGCTTACAATCGTGAAGAGTTCGTCGAGATTTGTGAGCGCGGTCTGGAGGCTAGTCCCACTAAGGAATTATTGATTGAAGAGTCCCTGCTTGGCTGGAAAGAATTTGAAATGGAGGTGGTGCGTGACCGTGCCGACAACTGCATAATCATTTGCTCGATTGAAAATTTGGACCCAATGGGTGTGCACACGGGTGATTCCATCACTGTGGCGCCAGCACAGACGTTGACCGATAAGGAGTACCAGATTATGCGCAATGCGAGCATTGCGGTGTTACGTGAAATTGGCGTGGATACGGGCGGTTCTAACGTGCAGTTTGCCATTAATCCCGAAAATGGACATATGGTGGTCATTGAGATGAATCCGCGTGTATCGCGCTCTTCGGCGCTCGCATCCAAGGCCACTGGATTTCCAATTGCCAAAGTAGCCGCGAAGCTGGCGGTAGGATATACGCTGGATGAATTGAAGAATGAAATTACGAGCGGGGCAACGCCAGCTTCATTTGAGCCGACAATAGATTACGTGGTGACCAAGATTCCACGCTTTGCTTTTGAGAAATTTACGCAGGCCAATGATCGTTTAACTACCCAGATGAAATCAGTGGGTGAAGTGATGGCAATCGGTCGTACTTTCCAGGAATCATTTCAGAAGGCGCTACGCGGACTGGAAGTGGGAGTGGATGGGCTAGATGGGAAAACGAATGATCATGAGCTGATTGCCGCTGAATTGGGTGCACCGGGGCCGGACCGTATCTGGTATGTGGGAGATGCTTTCCGTATCGGCATGACGCTGGAAGAGGTGTTCAGCTTAAGTAAAATTGACCCGTGGTTCTTGGTACAGATAGAAGATTTGATCAAGCGCGAAATTGCGCTGGTAGGCCGTACGCTGGATAGTATGGGTAGGGGAGAGTTGCGTGGATTAAAGCGCAAGGGTTTTTCGGATGAACGCTTGGCCAGATTGCTGGGAAATGATGCGGCGGCTGTGCGCACTTATCGGCATGCGCTGGGTATTCGTCCCGTGTTCAAGCGGGTGGATACGTGTGCAGCTGAATTTTCTACCAATACTGCCTATATGTATTCTACCTATGAAGAGGAATGTGAAGCCCAGCCTACAAGTAGAAAAAAAATTATGGTATTGGGTGGTGGGCCTAATCGTATTGGTCAAGGGATCGAATTTGATTATTGCTGTGTGCATGCTGCACTGGCGTTGCGTGAGGATGGTTATGAGACCATCATGGTGAATTGCAATCCAGAGACGGTGTCGACTGATTATGATACATCTGATCGTCTGTATTTCGAACCGTTAACGTTGGAAGATGTGCTGGAAATTGTGGCTGTGGAAAAACCGGTTGGTGTGATCGTACAGTTTGGGGGGCAAACGCCGTTGAAGTTGACGCGCGGTTTAGAGAAAAACGGTGTGCCCATTATAGGCACCACACCGGACATGATCGACTGTGCGGAAGATCGTGCGCGTTTTCGCGTGATGTTGCAACAATTGGACTTAAAACAACCGCCTAATCGAACGGTCAGCACGCCGGAACAGGCCGTGTCGGCAGCACAAGAAATTGGTTATCCGCTGGTGATGCGGCCCAGTAATGTATTGGGTGGGCGTGCCATGGAGATTGTTCATTCGCAGCCTGATCTGGAACGTTATATGCGTGAAGCAGTGGAGAGCGCGACTATTTTCCCAGAACGTATGCCGATTTTGCTTGACCGTTTTCTTAATGATGCGATTGAGGTAGATGTTGATGCGGTAAGTGACGGCATCGAAGTGCTTGTAGGCGGTATCATGGAGCACATCGAAGAGGCGGGTGTGCATTCCGGTGACTCGGCCTGTTCTTTGCCACCATTTAGTTTGTCGATAAAGCTTCAGGATGAGTTGCGCCGTCAAACCAAAGCGATGGCCAGGGCACTGAATGTCGTTGGTTTGATGAATGTACAGTATGCCATTCAGGGTGAGTCTGTATTTGTACTTGAAGTAAATCCGCGCGCCTCGCGTACCGTCCCGTTCGTGTCTAAAGCGACTGGAATTCCGCTGGCCAAAGTGGCTGCACGTTGCATGGTTGGTAAAACTTTGGCGCAGCAGGGTGTGACTAAAGAAGTCATTCCGTCATATTATTCGGTCAAGGAGGCGGTGTTTCCATTTATTAAATTCCCTGGTGTGGATATTATTCTTGGCCCAGAAATGAAATCCACTGGGGAGGTAATGGGAGTGGGTGACACATTTGCGGAAGCCTTCGTTAAATCGCAATTAGCGGCGGGAGTGAAATTGCCGTCTACTGGCAAGGTGTTTATCAGCGTGCGTGGTGCGGATAAGTTGAGTGCTGTTGAAATTGCCAAGAGCTTGCGCGATATGGGTTTTGCCGTGTTGGCCACGCGTGGCACCGCTACGGCATTAGTAGCTGCGAATATTGCTGTGACGGTGGTGAACAAGGTGGCAGAAGGTCGTCCGCACATCGTGGATATGATCAAAAATGGCGAGATCAGTCTGATTATTAACACTGTGGACAGTAAACGTAGCGCAATGCAAGATTCTTATTCGATTCGTCATGCCGCATTGCAGGGACGTGTGACTTATTACACTACTTTGGCAGGTGCGCGCGCAGCGTGTTTGGGCATGCAGCACATCGCTGAATTGCAGGTGTATGACTTGCAGACGCAGCATCAGCGTTTGATTCATTAAGAACATAAGAGGAACAATCCAGTATGAGCAAGATTCCATTAACTGTGGTAGGTGCTGAACTGTTGCGTAATGAACTGCATCATTTGAAAACGGTTGATCGTCCGTGGGTGATAAATGCCATTTCCGAAGCGCGCGCGCAAGGCGACTTGTCGGAGAATGCCGAGTATGAGGCGGCTAAAGAGCGTCAAAGTTTTGTTGAGGGACGCATCATAGAGTTGGGAAGCAAGCTGGGAAATGCTCAAGTTATAGATCCAAAAACTATTAACGCGGACGGCCGTTGTGTGTTTGGCGCGACCGTGAGACTGGAAGATCTCGCAAACGGCGATGTGGTGACTTATCAGATTGTCGGAGATGATGAAGCTGACATCAGACAGGGCAAGATTTCCATCAGCTCTCCAATTGCACGGGCATTGATTGGTAAATACAGTGGAGATGTTGCCGAAGTGCAAGCTCCGGGTGGTATTCGCGAATATGAGATCGTGAATGTGCAATATATTTAAGCTTTTCAAGCAGCTTTGGAAGGTATAAAGGTGAACGCAGGTCAGTCCTTTCGTTATCAGCCACTTTCAGCATCTGGGAAAATGCGGTATGGTTAGCCTTGCTAACCTCTATGCAAGAGGCGCAGGATATACGCAGGACTGGAAGTTTAGCGGCTACCCAACTGTTTTTTGTTGAGTCGTTTGCCTTTGTGCTTTGCAGGTTTCTTCTCGGGTACATCTTCTTGTGGCTGATATATCACCAGGATTTTGCCAATATGTTGCACTGCTGCTGCGTTTAATTGTGTGCAAATTTGCTCCAAGATAACTGCTCGTGTTTCCCGATTCTCATTCATAACTCTGATTTTGATTAATTCATGACTTTTCAAGGCGCAGGAGATTTCTCCCAGTACGGTGGGGGTTAATCCTGCTGAACCAATCATGACGGTGGGTTTAAGCGGATGAGCGCGTGCTTTGAGGTTTTGGCGTTGTATTACAGTAAGTGCTAGCAATTTATGGGCTCCTGATAAGACTGATATTTTAAACGATGAAGCGATCCAAAAGTAGTAAACAATGGATGCATGAGCATGTTAATGATTCATATGTGCAGCGTGCGCAGAAGGAAGGTTATCGTTCGCGTGCGGCGTATAAGTTATTAGAAATTGATGAGCGTGACCGTCTACTCAAACGGGGTATGGTGGTGGTTGACTTGGGTGCGGCCCCTGGCGGTTGGTCGCAAGTTGCTGCCATCAAGGTGGCTGAAGGTGGCAAAGTAATTGCAGTCGACCTGTTGCCATTGTACCCGATACATGGTGTGGAATTTATTCAAGGTGATTTCCGCGACGACAGTGTGATGGCGCAAATTGAGAGCAAACTGGGTGGCAAGAAAATTGGACTTGTAATTTCAGATATGTCCCCCAATATTAGTGGCATTAACATGAGCGATCAGGCACGTGCTATGCATTTGGCGGAACTGGCATTGGACTTTTCATTACGTCATCTGCAGCCAAGTGGCGCATTTCTAGTGAAAGTGTTTCAAGGTATAGGTTTTGAGGACTATATTAAATTGATGCGTAATTATTTTGCTCGAGTGGTGACGCGTAAACCAGATTCTTCACGCGGTCGAAGTAATGAATTGTATCTTTTGGGAACTTCAAAAATTGAGAACGCATTTGTAAATTCAACTTTCTAAAGTTTAGGCAAGATTCGAATTAAGTTTAATAGGCAGTATATATTTAACCTGTAGGCGGTAGAATTTGTAGATTAACGTAGTATTGCAATATTGTTGGATTTATAGTGGTGCCCTTGAGTAATCGGGCCAGACGTAGTCTAATGGACGCATGGTAGCGACTGTGCGCTGGTTTAAGGAGTAACTTTGAACAATTTGTTTAAGAGTATCGGAATTTGGATGGTTGTGGCGTTGGTGCTGATGACCGTATTCAATCAATTCAACACGCGCCAGCAGCAGACCTCGCAGACGCAGATGGATTACTCGCGCTTTCTGGAAGAAGTCAGGCTGGGGAGCATTACCAAGGTAACCATCGAAGGGCGTATGCTTAAGGCTGTTACTAACGATGGTAAGCGTATCAGCAGCTATGCGCCACAAGATTTGTGGCTAGTATCTGATTTAATCAAGAACGGTGTGACGATTGAGGCCAAGCCGGAGGAAGAGCAATCTTTTCTGATGAGCGTTTTTGTTTCGTGGTTTCCGATGTTGCTGCTCATTGGCGTGTGGGTCTTCTTTATGCGCCAGATGCAAGGTGGTGGTAAAGGGGGAGGGCTTTTCTCTTTTGGTAAGAGCAAGGCGCGTATGCTGGACGAGACTAAGGAGCGTGTTACCTTTGTCGATGTGGCAGGTTGCGATGAGGCGAAGGAAGAAGTATCCGAGGTTGTCGATTTTCTACGTGATCCGACCAAATTTCAAAATTTGGGCGGCCGCATTCCGCGCGGAGTGCTGTTGTTGGGTAGTCCCGGTACCGGTAAAACGCTGCTGGCAAAAGCCATTGCGGGTGAAGCTAATGTGCCGTTCTTCTCAATTTCTGGTTCTGATTTTGTAGAAATGTTTGTCGGTGTGGGCGCGGCGCGTGTGCGCGATATGTTCGAACAGGCTAAGAAACAGTCGCCGTGTATTGTGTTTATTGATGAAATTGATGCAGTTGGTCGCCAACGTGGTGCAGGCTTGGGCGGCGGTAATGATGAGCGTGAACAAACCTTGAATGCGTTGCTAGTGGAAATGGATGGTTTTGAAGGAGCCAGTGGCGTGATTGTGATCGCTGCAACCAATCGCCCAGATGTCCTGGACGCAGCACTGTTGCGTCCAGGACGTTTTGATCGTCAAGTGGTGGTGCCGTTGCCGGATATTCGTGGCCGTGAGCAGATTTTGATGGTGCATATGCGCAAAGTACCTTGTGCGCCTGATGTAAAAGCCGATATTTTAGCGCGCGGTACGCCTGGTATGTCTGGTGCTGATTTGGCGAATCTGGTAAACGAGGCGGCGCTGTTTGCCGCACGACGCAGCAAGCGATTCGTTGAGATGGACGATTTCGAGGCAGCCAAGGATAAGATCATGATGGGTGCGGAACGCCGCTCGGTTGTTATGCCAGAGGAAGAGCGTCGTAATACTGCTTACCATGAATCTGGTCACGCGGTTGTGGCTAAGTTGCTACCAAAAACTGATCCGGTTCACAAGGTCACTATCATTCCGCGTGGGCGTGCGCTGGGGTTGACCATGCAGTTGCCAGCGGAAGATCGTTTTAGTATGGACAAGAATCGCATTCTTGATACGCTTGCGGTATTGTTTGGTGGTCGTATTGCGGAAGAGATTTTTATGCACCAAATGACTACCGGTGCTTCCAATGACTTTGAGCGCGCCACTGAAATGGCACGTCGCATGGTAACGCAATGGGGTATGTCGGAAGCTTTGGGGACGATGGTGTATGGCGAAAATGAAGGCGAGGTATTTCTTGGGCGCTCTGTGACTACCCATAAGAATGTTTCAGAAGCGACCATGCAGAAAGTGGATGAGGAAATTCGCCGTATCATAGACCAGCAGTACGCATTGGCTCGGGGATTGATTGAGGCTAATCGGGATAAAGTTGAAGCAATGGCGAAAGCACTGCTTGAGTTTGAAACTTTGGATGCCGACCAGCTTGACGATATTATGGCTGGCAAACCACCACGTCCTCCCAGGGTCATCCCGTCCAGCAAAGATCCCCAGCCGCCCCAGGATGCAGCGCCAACAGCATCAGGAACGCCATCTGCTCAACCAGCGCCGGGAGCTTAAAACCGAGAAGGATGATTTAAGGAAAGGGGGCGGTGCATGTTTCCGTGCTTATAGATGCTCCCGCTTCCTTTTTATATTTTACTTTCACCTATCACATGCTTTTCCATTGTGGCTCATTCAGACTGGATCTGTCCCGCACTTTGGTTATGGGCATCGTCAATATCACTCCCGACTCATTTTATGATGGCGGACGTCATTCGCAACGTGATGCAGCGCTATTTTATGCGCATCAAATGATTCAAGAAGGTGCTGATCTGCTCGACATAGGCGGTGAATCTACGCGTCCAGACGCGTTGTCAATCAGCGCGCAGGAAGAGTTAGATCGCATTATGCCGGTGATTGAAGGCTTGCACGGTGCCCCGATACCGCTTTCAGTGGATACCTATAAACCAGAAGTGATGCGCTCGGCATTGGCAGCAGGCGTGAGTATGATTAATGATATTAGCGCACTGCAACAACCGGATGCGTTGGCTGCCGTGGTTGCAAGTGATGCAGCGGTGTGTCTGATGCATAAACAAGGCCCGCCTCAGACTGTTCAGCAGCCGCACTATCAGGATGTAGTGGCAGAGGTGCTCGAATTCCTGCGTTCACGTATCGTATCCGTGCAAAAGGCGGGTATCGCGCGGGAACGTATCATGGTCGATCCGGGCTTTGGTTTTGACAAAAAATTGGCACATAATCTCGCTCTTCTAAGGCATCTGGATAAATTTATGGTACTGGGTGTACCACTGTTAGTGGGGTTATCGCGTAAATCCATGCTGGGGACAATTACTGGCCAAGATGTAGAACACCGAGTACATGCCAGTGTGGCGGCAGCGTTGCTGGCAGCGATGCGGGGAGCATGTATGGTGCGCGTACATGATGTACGTGCCACAGTAGATGCTTTGAAAATTTTGAATGCTGTGAAGGGGATCGACTTGTGAGCAAAAAATTTTTTGGTACGGATGGTGTGCGCGGACGGGTGGGTGAATATCCTATTACGCCGGAATTTGTAATGCACTTGGGCTATTCCGCAGGCAAAGTGCTGGCTTCCGCAGATTGGCATTTATCACAGGGTGAAAATCCCGGGGTACTGATTGGCAAGGACACGCGTATTTCTGGCTATTTGCTTGAATCGGCTTTGCAGGCGGGTTTGATTGCCGCCGGTGTAGACGTTTATTTGGCCGGCCCAGTGCCAACGCCTGCAGTGGCTTATCTAACTCGTGCATTACGTTTGCAGGCGGGCATCGTGATTTCCGCTTCACATAATTTGTTTGAGGATAATGGCATTAAATTTTTTTCCAGCCAAGGCAGCAAACTAGCAGATGAAATGGAATACGCCATTGAAGCGAGGCTGGAAACATCAATAGAAACCATGCCTTCGGCTAAGCTGGGCAAAGCCAAACGCTTATCAGATGCGGCGGGCCGTTATATTGAATTTTGCAAGAGTAGCTTTCCTTACGATTTAGATCTGCGCGGCCTGAAATTGGTGGTGGATTGCGCGCACGGTGCTTGCTATCAGATTGCCCGACATGTTTTCCACGAGCTGGGTGCGGATGTTGTAGCTATCGGTGTGCAACCGGATGGTAAAAATATCAACGCTGGTTATGGCGCGACTGCCCCGGCCAATTTACAGCAAGCCGTTAAAGACCATCACGCTGATCTGGGTATTGCCCTTGATGGTGATGGTGACCGCCTGATAATGGTGGACGCGGATGGATGCTTATATGATGGCGATCAGCTACTCTATATTATTGCCAAGCACCGTCATGTGCAGGGTACGCTCAAGGGGGGGGTAGTGGGAACCTTAATGACCAATCTGGCTTTCGAGCATGCCATGCAGCGTATGCATGTACCCTTTGCGCGTGCCAAAGTGGGTGATCGTCATGTAATGGAAACGATGTTGCAACAAGGCTGGCAACTGGGTGGAGAAAATTCCGGTCATATTATCTGTCTTGATCGGCACACAACGGGTGATGGCATCATCTCTGCCTTGCAAGTGTTGCATGCACTTTGTATAAATCAGCAGACTTTGGCTCAAGCTATTTCAGATTTGACACTATATCCACAAATATTACTGAATGTGCGTGTTGCCAGAGGGGTGGATTGCTCTACGCATGCCAATGTACGTGAAGTAGTGATGGCTGCCGAAACGGCACTCGATGGTTGTGGCAGAGTATTGTTAAGGCCTTCCGGAACCGAACCGTTGTTGCGTGTGATGGTGGAAGGAGAGGATGGTGAAAAAGTTCGGCACTGGGCGGAAACCATTGCACAAGCTGTTAGAGAAGCGGCGCAGATAAATTGATAGGGGAACCTGTTAGATTTTGAATTTTTTGATTTTAACGCGTTTACATCATATTTGATCCGTTACGCCGGATTGACGTTCTTCCCCAGCGGGGCATGGGCTTGTTGTCAAGAGTCATTACCCCTGGTTTCAGCATACAAATTATTTCTTGCCTGATGGTATTGGATCCAATGGTATCTCAGTAGCGATGTAGTTAATCGGATGTGTTACCGTTAGATTAGCTGTCTGGTTGCAGTGGTTGCTTTGCGCTTGCATCGGGTATATTTTTTTGGATATGATTTTCATTGTTGATGGTAAGCGTTTTGTCTTCACTATGATGAGATGGCGTTAACTTGAAATTTCGCGACAGCGTTTGCGCTTTCAGTACTTCAGCTGCACTCATGAGATTTGCTACATTATCGCGCCCAGAAATGCCGGGTTCGTAGCCTTGTGCGGATGCGAGGTTATACCAGACGTAAGCTTGTGTCAGGTCACGTTGGATACCTTCGCCAGTTTTGTAAAATGTTCCAAGCTGATATTGGGCTTCAGGATAGCCATTGTGAGCTGCTTTCTCAATCCATTGAGCAGCAGCGGTGAAATCCTGCAATACGCCTCGGCCACTTCTGTAAAGTAGACCCAGATTGAATTCTGCCCCTGCATGTCCCTGCTTGGCGGCTAAATTAAACCACTTCAGTGCTTCTTTGTAATTTATGGGGAATTCGCCTCCTGGCATGTACATGAGCCCCGCAGCGTATTGATCATCGGCTTTACCCCGTTGGGCTTTTTCGAGGATAAGTGTTCTGCTTGGCTTTATTTCATGGGCGATGTGTGGAGAGACGATGGTAAGATCAGGTTTGGATAGCAGGTAAATCGTGATAAAAAAACCTACGCAGCCAAGTAAACCCAAGATAGCTGCGACAGAAAGCTTGAAGAGCCCACTGAATTTAAAGAATCGATGCTTACAGTCACGACACCGGTATGGTGCGTAAAGTAAGTGGTTCATGTGGTCTTCGTTTTTTTTCCACGAAGAATGGCGTACGTTCATACTTTCGCAACGCGCGCATATCATTTTGTCAACGTCCAATGGGCGTAAAGTTTACCGACACTAAAACAATAATCCGGTTTAAGGATAAATATTGAAGTTGCGGAACGCACTATGAAGAACACCATGTGAGAATGTTGAACATTTTACACTAAATTTTCATTTTCAATGATCGCTCCCGGCGGCAACCAACAGGTTGCGCTATTTAGTTGTTCCTACGTTTTTTGTAAAAATCTTTCGGATGATATTAACGGTTGCAGTTGGGGCTTGAATCCGCCTATAGTTGTCTATGACATACGAAAATAAATTTACCTTCCTTACTCATCATGTTGAAATTCTGTGCTCCAGCTATTTCCACTGGACTGGAAAATCTTTTTTTGATGAAGGCGTTATCCATGCAAATGCTGTAGAGGCACTTTTTGTGGCTCCCTTCGCGATTCTCTCCCACGGTATTGAGGTAGACCCAATATTCAATTACGGTAATCAACGAGCGCTGGATATATTTGAAATGAGCTGGGAAGAGTTTATCGCTCTGCCATCACGCTTATCGGCTGAAACAGTAAATCAAGAAGAGCGGGTTAAGTTGCTGGATGCAGTTAGCAGATATGGATATATCAATAATTATTCTGGTATCCGGATCTCGAAGTCCGGTCGGCGTTTCATGATCCGTGACGCTACGGTATGGAATTTGATGACACCAGAGGGGCAATTTTATGGCCAAGCAGCACTCATTAGAGATTGGGAGGATCTTTAATTTTTGCGATACGTCGTTAAAAATACTTTACAGGCTTCTTCAACATTAACAAAAAATATTTCTTAACTTCAAACCCGCTAGACCGATAACAAGTTCATGGATTTCGAACTTGAATCCACTTAATTAAATTTTAGACAATTTAAGGTGTGAGGATTGGATATGGATAGCAAAATTATATTTATTAAAACGAGTAAGGGTGAAGACGAAAGTAACAGGTTAACAAATTATCTATCCAGTGAGATTAAACGTGCTTTTTATTTAATTGATAACAAATCCACTGTGAAAGAATTGATGAAGCGGGCTGCGCCCAGTTTGCGTGTATCGCTTGAATATATGTTACAAGAATTAATAAATGGAGGCTTTATTCAAGATAAAGACAAGGTGAATTGCGTTACTAATATTGCGATTCCACGGGATAGAAGAGTCAACAGCGCTACCAAGGCTTATGCGGGCCGAGATCGACGGAGTGCGAGACCGTTGCGAGTGACTGAGCGCCAAATAAGCTCACACAAAATACGATCTATTTAATTAATGGCGCATCATCATTATGAATGCTTGTTTGATCAAAATTTGATATTTGCAAAGCGATGAAATTCTTGTATTGAAAAATCCAGTGATGGCATTTGTAGTAAGGAAGGGTATTTGTTTGATAGTCAGCTGTGTAGGGTGTTTGTTCGTTCAGGCTGTGCAAGCCAATTTCAGAAACTAATCAGAAGCAGCCGGTCAAGAATTCTCATCTTAAGCGAACACTGCATGTTTTTTCAATGCTCACGTTGGGCGTATAAGTACAACAGAAAGAGGTCAATATGTATACGCTTATTTCCTTTGGTATCGTTGCCATTGCATTGATTTATGGCATTAGTTTGTATAACAACTTGGTTAATGTCAAAAATGCCGTTGCCAAGGCTTGGGCTAATATAGACGTGTTGCTGAAACAGCGCCATGATGAGTTACCCAAGCTGGTTGAAGTGTGCAAACAATACAAGCAATTCGAGCAATCCACCCTGCAAAAAATTATCGAGGCACGGTCACAGGTGCAGTCTGCAGGAAACCGGCAAGATATCGATGCCCTTGGGCAGGCGGAAGGGATGCTGCGCGCGGGACTGGGCAGAATTTTTGCCCTTGCAGAAGCTTACCCGGAGCTGAAAGCTAATGTAAATTTTATGCAGCTGCAGAACCGTATCAGCACGCTTGAGAATGGGATCGCTGATCGCCGTGAATTTTATAACGAAGCAGTGAATATTAATAACGTCCAAATTGAAGTATTTCCCGCCAATATCCTTTCGAAAATGTTCGGTTTTGGTGAAAAGCCCTTGTTGGTATTTTCCACACAAGAAAAAATAGATGTGAATTTGCAGCAATTGTTTAACTAGCAGTTGCGGCAAATATGCCTGATCTGTTAATCAATCATCCACGCCTATTTTCGCTTACCTCTGGCGGGTAAGATCTGTGCGACTTGTTGTGCAATGTTCATGATAATTCCCATGCTGAATTGGCTACGACGCGAGTATGCACAATTGATTACCTCCGGTGCGCAGCTGTTACTGCTGTTTGTAGGTATTCGCTTGCAATCTCGCGATGGCTGGCTGTCTTGCCTTGTTGTAATCGCTTTGATTAGCCTCTATGCATGGCTGTCCTCGTTATATAGGCTGCGGACCTTACGCAACACACCTACATCAAAGATTGCTTCCGCCGCGCAGGGCTATGTCGAATTAGTGGGAAGTGGACAACCATTCTGTAATCCTCCCTTGTTCAGTACGTTAAGGCGACTTCCTTGCTTGTGGTGTCGCTATAAAATCGAGCAAAAAGAGAAAAATGGATGGAAAACAATAGATAGTGGTGAGACTGACGACTCTTTCATATTGCGCGACGATACCGGTGAGTGTGTAGTGAACCCGGAAAATGCAGAGATCATCACTCGGGATTATGAGCAGTGGCAAGAGGATGGCTGTCGTTATACTGAGTGGAAACTGATCAAAGGTGAAACTCTTTATGTTATTGGACGGTTTCGTACTCAAGGCGGCAGCAATTACGAATTTGACACGCGTGCCGAGTTGAGCGCATTGTTGACAGAATGGAAGAAAAATATGCCCGCGTTATTTGCACGCTTTGATCTGAACAAAGATGGCGCGTTAAGCATAGAAGAATGGGAACTTGCTAGACAAGCGGCCAAGCGAGAAGTGGAGAAAATGGAGGTGGATGTTCTGACACAGCCCTGTACCCATATCATCAGTCGTTCTCTTGACGGGCAACTTTTCCTTATCAGCAATCTCTCGGGAGATAGTTTGTCACGTCGCTACATGCTTTGGGCCTGGGGGCATCTGATAATTTTTTTTGGGTCACTCGGAGGGGTAGGGTTGGTGCTGCAAAATGTCAGCTTATAATGAAAATACAATATGATCGACGACAATCATGTTTGCCAAGGGAAGCGTTGATTAATTCGCGTTTAAAAATATAATTCATTTAAAACTAATTTGTTACGAGCATATTTCCCCGAAATTTTGAATTGATCAGCGCTTCTCAAGATGATCAATAAAATCCGTGTCCTTGGTCAACGGTCATTAATGTGATGCGTTCTAGATAAGGTATATGGTTTGATTTTTATAGCCATTAAGGTTTATTGGGGGCAAATATTTATTTTTCGTCAGATTACTGGTTTAAAAGTTTTACAGGGTCAAATCGGAATCACTACTCAAATTTATTGGATTGCAATTCTCTAAATAGATTGTTACGTATGTTAAATAGCGGAGTACAGAGATGATGAAGACATCAAAAATGCGTTTGATTTCAACCTTAATCATTGTTCTGTTGGTTGGAGCCTCAGCTAGCGAGGCAGTGTATGCGGCTGGCGGCTGGCGTGGAGGTGGAGGCTGGTACGGGGGAGGTGGGTGGCGTGGTGGAGGTGGCTGGAATCGTGGTGGACGCGTTGGCATCTATCTTGGTGCACCAATTGGGTTTAACTTTGGGTATGCTCCATACTCATACTATGGGGCGTCATATTATGGGTATTCTCCGTACTCATATTATGGGTCGCCCTATTATTCACCCGCGCCTGTGTATTACCCTCCGGTGCAGTCTGCGCCGGTAATTTATACCGAACGAAGAGATGATCTACAGATAAGAACTCAAGAAGCGCCGAGAAATTTGTTGCAAAATGTTCAGGCTTCTTGGTGGTACTACTGCGCTGATTCAAATGCCTACTATCCTTATGTTAATAAATGTCCAGGAGGTTGGCTGCGAGTTGCACCGCAGCCTGCACCTGGTTCCGATGATCAACCTGCCGTGGGTGTGAATACTGTAACTGTGCCATGATTCATAAATTTCGATTCTCTTTCGTACTGCTGGTAATTTTTGTGCTCAATGCTTGTACGTCGGTACCGACTGGCCCAAGTATGCTTGCATTGCCGGGCACCGGAAAAAGCTTTAACCAGTTTCGATTTGACGAAGCTGATTGCAGTCGATATGCCAGTGCTCAAGTGGATGGTCGCACGGTCAATGAGGCAGCGGCCGATAGTGGTGTGAAAAGTGCAGTGGTAGGAACTGCAATTGGCGCCACAGCGGGCGCATTGTTAGGCGGGCACAATGGCGCTGGCGTGGGTGCTGGATCTGGGTTACTCATTGGTTCTATGGCAGGAGTGGGCGCGGGTGAAAGTTCTGGGTTCAATCTTCAGCAGCGTTATGACTTCGCATACCATCAATGCATGTATGCAAAAGGCCATCGCGTCCCGGTATCAGGCCGTTTGGACTATTCGCGGCAGCCTATTCAAAAGAGTAAATATGCACCTTTACCGGCTCCAAATGGAACTTCATCATCGTCTTCTGCGAGTTCTTTCGTGCCTCCGCCGCCGCCTCGTGGGGTTCCGCCACCCCCACCTCCGGATGTTGCCACGGTTCCTCTGTTGACCCCAGAAGATATTCGGCAATTAGTTCCTCGTGGGAATGTCTTGCCACTAACGACGCCTGATGACACGTCTCCGCTAATACCTGCTGAAGATGTGCAGCCACCCATGCCTCCAAGTGGGACTCCGCCACCGCCACCTCCCGATGCTTAGATATCAACGATGATCTTGAAAGCGTCGGGTACCTAAGTGCATCGTCTGATTTTAGTCCAGGGACGTTCACTTCGTGAAATGGGTGAGTGGGATTTGCGCTAAATTCCGCATTTGGCGCACCCAAAAATCAATGAGGCTCACCTACGGTTAGCGAAATTCCGTTGTCTTTGGAGCCAAGTCCGAGCAGCCACGGTATCGCAGTTTTAGCCCATTTTTCGGCGGTAGGATAATTCTGTGCGTGTGAACCGAAGGTACGGTGCAGCATATCCGTATTAATAATGCCAGGATTCACGGGGGTCGCCGTCATTCCTTGTGGTAGTTCCTGCGCTAACGCTTTGGTCAGACCTTCGATTGCCCACTTGGTCGCGCAATAAGGAGCGACTTCCGCATTGGTTGAGCGACCCCAGCCGGAACTGAGATTCACAATGATGCCGCTCCGTTTGGCTACCATGACCGGTACGAAATGCCGGATTACATTGGCTACTCCCTTGATGTTCACATCAACGACCATGGAGAATTCACTGGCAGGCACTTTCCAAAGTGGTGCATTACGGTTGACGAGTGCGGCGTTATTTATTAGCAGATCAGGCGACCCGGCTAAGCTCAGGCAATGTTCTGCCCAATTACCCACAGCCTCATCGTTTGTGATCTCTACCACGTGGAAGCGATTTTCTGGTCCATGAAGGTTATTTAGTTCATGAATTGCCTCTTCTGATCGACCACAACCTAAGACTCGGTGGCCCAGGCGAATAAATCCCTCGGTCATGGCACGCCCCAATCCACGGCTTACGCCAGTAATGACAATCACTTTGGAAGTCATGAGATCACCCGTTTAGTTATTTTGCTTATCTCTGTATTACGTAGTATTCAAAGGATAGGTTTGGTTTGCAGCGTGTGGTGATATTCACCGTATTTTCTTGAGCGGATATGCCTGTTCCTCCCGAGCAAGCAACGCGCGTTTTCGTTCGACGCCCCAGCGGTAACCGGACAAGCCGCCATCAATACGTACTACGCGATGACAGGGAATCGCCACCGCCAGTGTGTTGGCCGCACAGGCTCCAGCCACGGCACGAACAGATTTGGGTGCTCCAATGCGTTGGGCGATGTCCGTATAGCTGACGGTTTCGCCGGCAGGAATTTCTTGCAGGGCTTGCCAGACGCGTTGCTGGAAAGCTGTGCCCCGTACATCCAATGGTAGACCCAAGCCTATCCCCGGCGCTTCGACGAATCCGACTACCTTAGCCATCCATTGCTCAAATGCTGCATCACTGCCTATCAGAATAGCGTGAGGGAAACGATCTTGCAGGTCATATATCAGTCCATCGGGTTCATCACCCAGGAAAATGGCACAGACACCACGTTTGCTGGCTGCCACCAGTATCGCCCCGAGCGAACACTGGCCGATGGCGAAGCGTATTTCAGTATTGCTTCCACCGGAGCGGTAATTTGTTGGTGTCATGCCCAAGATCTGATTCGACTTTTCGTAAAAGTGTCCGTTGGAGTGGTAGCCGGCATCATAGATCGCTTCGGTGACTGTGTGGCTCCGTTTTAGCCTGACGTGAACGCGGGCAGCCCGATGGGCCGTCGCATAAGCTTTTGGGGTCACGCCAGTGACGGCCTTGAATATGCGATGCAAGTGGTAGGTGCTGAGCCCGGCATGTTTTGCTAATTCATGGAGGTTGGGTGCCTGTTCGGACTTCTCGATGAATCGACACAGTTGGGTTATTAAAGTTGTCTGCTGCTCAGCCAGCTGTGGTTGATTCGGCTGGCATCGTTTGCAGGGGCGAAAACCGGCCCGTTTGGCATGGGTGGCAGTAAGATGGAATTGTACGTTTTCGGGCCGGGCAGGACGAGATGGGCAAGAAGGACGACAATAGATTCCGGTCGTTTTAACCGAGTAAAAAAATGTTCCTTCCGCCGCAGGATCGCGAGCAACCACGGCAGACCAACGCGGGTCATTCAGGGTTGCCGCGGCGAGTTGTTCAGTCTTGGTGACCATATTCATTGTGTATTTTGGGTTTCAGGATGAATGATTCAAGTTTAGCCATCGCTTGAAAATACTGCACTTCGAATCTTGCTGTTGAATTCGATGTGTCCATTGATCGTATAGCCATTAATCGTTTGCATATAGGGATACTTCTTATCCGATAATGTAATTTTGGCTGCGCCTCACCTCACTGGCACCAACCCCGTGTAAAATGCGGGTGTCAATATTTTCCACGATTACCCTCTTTCCATAAACTGCTCAAGGTGAGCAAGAAAGGCGCGTGTCTTGGCGGGCAAGTAGCGGCGCATGGGCATCACGGCCCAGGCGGGTACGGTGGGAAGGCACCATTTCGGTAAGATTCGCACCAGACGTTGATGACGCAGGTCTTCTGTCACAAAGCGAACCGGTAATGAACCGATGCCCGCACCATCCAGCAAAAGCTGCTGGATCATGTCGGGTGAATTCAGGGTGAGCCGTCCGGGTGGGACCCCTTCCCAAACAGCCTTGCCATTTATGAGTTTCCAAGGAACTGCGCTTCCTCGTGCCGAGAGTAAACGAACCGCCGTATGATGCTCCAGCTCATCAGGATGCTGCGGTGCAGGATGAAGTGCGAGATAAATGGGGCTGGCGTACAGGCTGAAATTAAGCGCATCAATCTTGCGTGCCACCAGCGTGGAGTCGCTTTCCAGCACACCCATACGAATGGCAAGATCGAAGCGCTCACCGATCAGATCAACCCGCCTCGAAGATAGATCCACATCCAGTTGTATCTCGGGGTAGATCTCGATGAAAGTGGCGATGGCGCGCGAAAAATGTTGCTTGGCATAGTCACCCGGCATGGAGACGCGCAATCGCCCACGCGGCTGCACATCCTGGCTGCGCACGAAATCCTGCGTGGTGGCGACTTCTTCTGCGATGCGCCGGCAATGATCAAGAAATTCTTGTCCGAAATCAGTGAGTGTGAGTCGACGAGTCGTGCGCAGCAGCAACCGCTGCCCAAGTGCTGCTTCAAGATTCGTCAAGCGGCGAGAGACTGTGGCTTTGGGCATGACCAAGTATTCTGCTGCACGCACCAAGCTTGCTTGTTCGACGATGGTAGCGAACAGGATGTAGTCGTCAGCGGAGATATTTTTTTGTTCCATTTGTGGAACAGTTTATCCCGTCTCGATAGCTTTATCTATCTTTTCGAACCGCCTAAGATGTACTCACATTAATTTAATAGAGGAGTCGACATGAATACCGTCAATCAAATAACATTAAACCAATCACGTGGCGTCGAGCGCATTATCAAAGGCGTTGCCACCTCGGATGGAGCAGGCGTGAAACTTACTCGCGTACTGACGGGCAAGCTGCAGCACCGTCTTGATCCATTTTTAATGCTGGATGCCTTCGGCAGCGATAACCCGGACGATTACATTGCGGGTTTTCCGGATCACCCGCATCGTGGTTTCGAGACGGTAACCTATATGCTGTCCGGGCGGATGCGACATCGCGACAACGCAGGACACGAGGGCCTGTTGGAACAGGGTGGCGTTCAGTGGATGACCGCCGGGCGCGGTATTATTCACTCTGAAATACCTGAGCAAAAAAATGGCGTGATGGAAGGTTTTCAACTGTGGCTTAATCTGCCCGCGAAGCGCAAAATGGCCGAGCCTTGGTATCGCGATATTTCAAGTAAAGAGATTCCGGAATACGTAACGACAGAGAACGTTACCGTGCGTGTCATTGCCGGAATGAGCAATGGTGTGGCAGGCGTTGTTACACGTGAAGAGACCGAACCCATGTATCTGGATATTCACTTGCCTACGGGTGCTTCATTCTCGACGGCATTCCCTGCCTTGCATAACGCGTTTATCTATGTTTATCGCGGTACGGTGGAGGTGGGTGATACGCCAGTAGAATCTCATCGCATGGGTATTTTGAGTAACGCACCGCAAGCCGATGGCGTGACGCTCACAGCAACGGGCGATGCGCGTCTGATTTTGATCGCTGGCAGGCCACTCAACGAACCCATCGTGCAATACGGACCGTTCGTGATGAATACACAGGAAGAGATTAATCAGACGATGGACGATTTTAGAAATGGGCATTTTGCCTAAATCAAATAATTTAAAAACAATTAAGGAGCATGACATGACTACCCAAAATATTTTTAAACAGGCCAATAACTGTATCGTAAAATTGGTATCCATACCTGCAATCAGTGCGTCACTTGCGCTTGCGGCCAGACTTCTGGCGTCGATAATTTTCATCGGTGCAGGATTCAGCAAACTGGGTGCAGGTTATGCAGGAGCGCAAGGTTATATGGCATCTGTTGGACTCCCCGGTGAGCTTCTTCCCTTGGTGATCGGGCTGGAAATCGGGGGGGGGCTGGCATTATTGCTTGGTTTTCAGACCCGCTTGGTGGCGTTCGCGCTGTCGGTTTTCTGCATTGTTTCCGGTGTTTTGTTTCACTCTGGTGCAGATCCGATGCAACAGATCATGTTTATGAAAAATCTCGCAATGGCAGGTGGATTACTGGCATTCACCTTATTCGGTGCGGGTCGTATGAGCCTGGATGGGGAAACACAGATTCGGGCTTCTTGACGTTGAGTTACCGGTGCGTATCAAGGGCATACGCACCTGTTTTTTTAAAATAAAATTATGAAGTGCGTTTTAAGGCGGGAATTTCAACCTGAAATTTAGTTATGATAAAACAATTCACTCTCGGTACCCCACTTAGTGCCTCTGCTATCAAAGTTATGTTGCTGGGTAGTGGTGAACTCGGTAAAGAAATTATCATCGCATTGCAACGCTTGGGGGTAGAAACCATTGCCGTGGATCGTTATCTCAATGCACCGGGACATCAAGTGGCGCATCGTGCATATGTTCTCAACATGACGAATGCTGAGGCATTGCGAGCTCTGGTAGAGTTCGAGCAGCCGCACCTTATCGTGCCGGAGATCGAAGCGATTGCCACCGACACGCTGGTTGAGATTGAGCGGGAGGGATTGGCACGGGTCATCCCCACCGCACGCGCCGCCCAACTCACTATGCATCGTGAGGGAATTCGCCGCCTTGCGGCAGAAACACTGGGGCTACCCACGTCTCCTTATGCCTTCGCCAACAGTCTGGAAGAATTACGTGCGGCGATTGATGACGGCATAGGCTATCCCTGCGTGGTGAAGCCTGTGATGTCCTCTTCCGGTAAAGGGCAGTCTAAAATCGACAACGCGGCGGAGGTGGAGCAGGCTTGGAATTACGCTGCCAGCGGCAGCCGGGCGAACCAGGGACGGGTAATCGTCGAGGGCTTTATTGATTTTGAATACGAAATTACCCAGCTCACCGTGCGTGCGGTGGGCAGTAGTGGCGAAGTCGAAACGCATTTCTGCGAACCGATCGGTCATGTCCAAATTTATGGTGACTATGTTGAAAGCTGGCAGCCGCAAGCGATGTCTGAGTTGGCCTTGGAGCGAACACGTGAGATCGCCAGGAAAGTTACGGACAATCTCGGAGGTTTAGGCATTTTCGGTGTCGAATTGTTCGTCAAGGGCGATGATGTGTGGTTCAGTGAGGTCAGTCCGCGTCCGCACGACACGGGCATGGTTACGATGTGCAGTCAGATTCAGAATGAATTTGAGCTGCACGCGCGTGCCATACTTGGCTTACCCGTGAACACTGCTTTGCGTGCGCCGGGTGCGAGTGCGGTGATTTACGGACAGCTGGAAGGATCGGTTATTGCTTTTACGGGTGTTGATGAAGCGTTACGTGTTCCGCAAAGTGATCTACGCTTATTTGGTAAACCGGAATCGTTTTCCAAACGGCGTATGGGTGTGGCGTTGGCAAACGGGGTAGATACCGACGAAGCAAGGATACGTGCCAAGCTGGCCGCCGGTAAAGTGGTGCCAGTCAAGGGTTAGTCGTTCTTATTCTACAAAAACAGCGTTTAATTGCTTATTGAAAGGGTGTGATCCAGATATTCAATACACTGAACCACCCCGTGGTATGAAAAACTATTAATGTTGCTGCCGAGACTTGGGATTACTGAGTTACCAGCTCGCGCAGTACATAAGGCAGGATGCCGCCATGGCGGTAGTAATCCACCTCGATGGGTGTGTCGATTCGTAGCAGTAGCGTAACTTGTTGCGTGCTACCGTCGCGGCGCTTGATGGTGAGCATGACATCCTGTTGTGGCTTAATGAAATTTGCGATGCCGGTGAGATCAAAGGTTTCTTCGCCAGTCAGCTTGAGTGTAGCCACGCTGTCGTTGCCCTTGAACTGCAAAGGCAGCACACCCATCCCCACCAGATTACTGCGATGGATGCGCTCGAAGCTCTTTGCCACTACCGCTTTCACGCCCAGCAGTTGTGTGCCTTTCGCCGCCCAATCTCGAGATGAACCGGTACCATATTCTTCCCCGGCGAAAATAACAGTGGGTGTACAGGCGGCGATATATTCCATTGCTGCGTCGTAGATCGCAATCTGTTTGCCATTGTAAAGTGTGTAGCCGCCTTCCACGCGACTGCCGTCGGTATTGGGAGGCAGCATCAGATTTTTGATGCGCACGTTGGCAAACGTCCCGCGTATCATTACCTCATGATTACCGCGGCGCGCGCCGTAGCTGTTGAAATCCTTGATGGCCACGCCTTTGCTTTGCAGATATTTGCCGGCAGGGGTGGAAGATTTAAAACTGCCGGCCGGACTGATGTGATCGGTGGTAACTGAGTCACCAAAAATGCCCAGTGGCTTGGCATTGAGGATGTCGGAAACGCTACCGACGGCCATGGAAATATCGTCGAAGAACGGCGGACGCGCAATGTAGGTGGAATCGTCCCAATGGTACTGATTGCCGGTGGGGGCAGAAATGGCATTCCATAGCGGCAGGTCGTGAGTAAGATCGCTATATAGCTTGCGATATACCATTGGGTCAGCGGCAAATTTCATTGCTGCATGGATTTCTGTACTGCTCGGCCAGATATCTTTCAGATAGACTGATTGGCCGTTGCTGCCCGTGCCAAGTGGTTCACTTTCCAGATTTATGTTTACTTTGCCAGCCAGTGCAAACGCGACTACCAGGGGAGGGCTAGCGAGGAAGTTGGCTTTGATATTGGCGTGGACACGTGCTTCAAAATTACGGTTGCCGGACAAGACTGCTGCAGTGATCAGATCGTGAGCGAGGATGGCATCTTCGATCTTTGCGCCCAGCGGACCGGAGTTGCCGATACAGGTGGTACAACCATAGCCTACCAGGCGGAAACCGAGTTGTTCCAGATAGGGCAGCAGGCCAGAATGGGTCAAGTAGTCTGTCACTACGCGCGAGCCGGGAGCCAGCGATGTTTTAATATGCGGTTGCACGCGCAGGCCTGCCTCTACTGCTTTTTTCGCCAGCAAACCTGCCGCCAGCATCACACCGGGGTTGGATGTGTTGGTACAGGAAGTTATGGCCGCTATTAATACATCGCCATGTTGGAGCTGTACTGCCGGCATCATTTGGCCGCTTGTTTCGCAGCGCACGCTGGGTGTTGGGCGGTTGTCCATCATCTCGATTTCAGTTACGGTACTGGTGTTATGCTTGCTTTGTGTGCCGCTGTCAGCAGGTGCGGTTTCCTGATCCTGTCGGCCGCCACCGGCGATTGGCACACACACGTTCACGTTTCCGCTAAGGTCGGCCAAATCGGTGATATAACGTTTTTCCAAATTTTCAGCGGGTTGGTTGAAACCATTTTCTGCTACTGATTTGCTGAATAGCGTGTTGAAATTCTCTTTCATTTCGGAGAGCGGTACACGATCCTGCGGGCGTTTTGGTCCGGCCAGAGAAGGCTGGATACTGTTCAAATCCAGCTCTACCACACTGCTGTAATCGATTGCGCCTGCCTCGGGAATGCCATACAGTCCTTGCGCTTTAAAGTAGGATTGGAAGGCATCCACTTCTTCATCGCTTCGTCCGGTATTACGCAGGTAGTTTGATGTGACGTCGTCTACCGGAAAAAAACCCATTGTTGCGCCATATTCCGGCGCCATATTGGCGAGGGTCGTGCGATCCGGCAAAGTAAGCGCAGCGGTGCCTGCACCGAAAAACTCCACAAACTTTCCGACTACTTTATGCTTGCGCAGCAGTTCGGTGATGGCCAATACCAAGTCGGTCGCGGTGATTCCTTCGCGCAACTTGCCTGTGAGATGAACGCCCACTACATCCGGCGTAAGGAAATATACCGGTTGGCCGAGCATGCCCGCTTCTGCTTCGATGCCGCCCACCCCCCATCCGACCACGCCGATGCCATTAATCATCGTAGTGTGGCTGTCGGTACCTACCAGTGTATCGGGATAATAAATACCGTCTTTTTTCAGCACGCCGCGCGCTAAATATTCCAGATTCACTTGATGCACGATACCGATGCCGGGCGGTACTACCTTGAACGTATCAAATGCCTGCATACCCCATTTCATGAATTTGTAGCGCTCATTATTGCGCTCAAACTCCAGTTCCATGTTGAGTTGCAGCGCATCGGGACTATTGTAATAGTCTACCTGCACCGAATGATCCACTACCAAGTCCACTGGTACCAACGGTTCAATGATCATTGGGTTCTTGTTCATTTTTGCAGCGGCATCACGCATGGTGGCAAGGTCCACCAGCAGCGGAATGCCGGTGAAATCCTGCAACACAATACGCGCTACTACGAACGGAATTTCTTCGGTACGCGGTGAATTTTGCTGCCAGTTCGCCAGTTGGCGAATATGGTTTTCGTTGATTTTCTTGTCATCGTAATTGCGCAGCACCGCTTCCAGCACAATGCGGATGGAAACCGGCAAGCGTGAGATTTTGCCCAGCCCCGCGGTTTCGAGTGCTTGTAAGGAATATAGTGTGCCGGTTTTACCGTTAGCGAGACTGAATGATTGACGGGTGTTGAACAGATTATGCGACATGGTGATGGCTCCGAATGAAAGCTACGAGCGAAAAGTAAAGAATGTGATTATAGCGTGGTAGAAGTAGATCGGACATCGATCAGCTAAAACTGACAGTGCAGCCAGATAAAAAATGCAGCGTCTCTGCGAAGTTTGAGCAGCAAATAAATAATGTTTACGGGTGCTTAATCTAGGAGGAATAGGGTGTGAAGTTAGTTTGGCCGAGGCCGAAAGATAAGTTTAACCACGGCTAAATGCACCCGCATTTGAGGTAAGCCAGCGCGCCCAAGCCTGCGGTATATCCGCTGGCAAAACAGGCGGTGAGTAGATAACCGCCGGTGGGTGCTTCCCAGTCCAGCATTTCACCTGCACAGAATACACCGGGTATGGCGCGCACCATTAAACATTCATCCAGCGCCTCGAAGGCGACGCCCCCCGCGCTGCTGATGGCTTCATCCAGCGGACGAGGTGCGATGAGTCGTAAGGGCAATGATTTAATCGAAGCCGCAAGGCGCTCAGGGTTAGCGAAGTCTGATGGCGGCACTCGTTCACGCAACAGACCAGTTTTTACCCCCTTGATGTTTGCCCGACTCTGCAAATGGCTGGACATCGAGCGGGAACCACGCGGATGCGCTATCTCGGTGATGATGCGTGACAAATCTTTTCCGGGAGTCAGATCGAGGTAAATGACTGCCACACCTGTCGCGGCAATCTCATTGCGCAGGTGTGCAGACAACGCGTAGATCAGGCCACCTTCAATTCCGGTCGCCGTTACCATGAGATCACCCTGTCGACGGTGGATTTCTCCCGCTGCATCGGTAAAGGTCGCTGACACCGCTTTTACCGGGTGTCCGGCGAAACGTGAACTAAAGTGCCGGCTCCAGCCGACATCAAAACCACAGTTTGCGGGCTGCAATGGCACAACGGGAATGCCGCGTTGCGCGAGTAGCGGCGCCCATGCGCCATCGGAACCAAGTCGCGCCCAACTGCCGCCACCCAGTGCCAATACGACTGCATCGGCATTTACGCTATGTTCGCTCTGTGGAGTAACAAAACGAAGTGCACCATTTTCATTCCACCCGCACCAGCGATAGCGCATATGGAAATGCACACCTGCTTCACGCAAGCGGTGCAGCCAGGCGCGCAAGAGTGGCGCAGCTTTCATGTCAGTTGGAAATACGCGCCCGGACGTCCCGACGAATGTCGTTATGCCGAGGCTGTGTATCCACTCTCGCAGAGCTTCCGGTCCGAAAACATCGAGCAGCGGTTTGATTCGGGCGCGGCGCGCACTGTAGCGTGAAAGAAATGGTTCCATCGGCTCGGAATGCGTGATGTTCATACCGCCTTTGCCAGCCATTAGAAATTTGCGTCCTACAGATGGCATGGCATCGTACAGATCAACCTGTACGCCGCTCTGAATCAATACCTCTGCAGCCATCAGTCCGGCAGGACCGCCGCCGATGATGACAACTGACTTGGCGTTTAGTTTATTCCTCATCCTCATTTTCCGGCAAATGAATTTCCGATTATTAAAAAAATAAAGTTATTCTGGATACGTCCGATACTGCTGTTTGATCGTTACTTATCCGCTTCGCTAGTTGGTTAGATGTGGAAATCCAAGCACTGAGCATTTTACTGTGCCCACCTAAAATGAGAACAAAATGAGAACAAAAAAAGGATTCGGCTTGATTGAGCTGTTAGTTGCCGTGGTAATTATAGGTATTCTTGCCGCTGTTGTTATACCCAGCTACCAAAGTTATGTGGTTAAAGGCAATCGTGCTGCCGCACAGTCATTCATGATGGATCTGGCAAATCGCGAGAAACAATACATGTTGGATGCCCGAACCTACGCTGATTTTACTACCTTAGGGGTATCTGCCCCCGCTGATGTCAGTAAACACTACGCTATTGCAATCTCAACTCCGGCTGCAACCCCGCCAAGCTTTACCATAACGGCCACCCCTTCGTCCGACAGCTCGCAATATGCTGACGGCTCCTTAACGCTGGGGAGTGACGGCGCCAAAGGTCCGGCCGCCAAGTGGTAAAACAACCATGAAAACTCTGCGTCAATTTGAATCCGGTTTTACTCTCCCCGAACTGCTGGTGGTTGTGGTGGTATTGGGCATACTGGCTTCGGTAGGGGCTAGTGGTTTTCAATCTCTCATCCAAAGCCAACAGGCGAAGAACGCGAGCTTTGAAATATTTTCCAGTCTCAATCTGGCAAGAAGTGAGGCTATCAAACGCAACGATTCCGTCACCTTGACTCCAACGGATGCGTCCAACTGGGGCAAAGGGTGGGCAATAACGTCAGCTGCCGGAGTCATTAAATCACAATCCGAACTGAAAAAAATAGTCATTTCCCAAGGTGCCGCCAGCGTGGTTTATGCCCCAACTGGCAGGGCAACGACCGCTACTTCTTTTTTGCTTGATGTCTCAGCAAATCCAACCGCAAATGCTCGCTGTATCAAGATTGAACTAAGCGGTATGCCGCGCGTGTATAAACCGGTGAACGGAACATGCTGATGATTCATTGTAAGAAAAACATTGGTTTTAGCTTGATCGAGGTGTTGGTTACTATCGTTATCCTGATGATCGGATTGCTGGGGTTGGCTGGCTTACAGGGGCGGGCATTAACATCACAATTGGAATCTTACCAACGTTCGCAAGCATTAATCCTGGTGAAAGATATCGAAAACCGCATTAATGCTAACCGTAAAAATGCCGCGAATTATGTGACAGCAACTCCCTTGGGCACAGGGGCTGCATGCCCGGTAGCGGCGGATCCCACCGTTATAGCGGACAAGGATAAGGAAGAATGGTGCAACGCCATTATGGGTGCTGCAGAAGTGCAAAGCGGAGTTTCGTCAGCAGGCGCGATGATAGGCGCGCGCGGCTGTGTTTATCAAATTGCGTCACCCGCAAGCGGAGTTGCAACGCCCTATTTGGCCGTAGTTGCATGGCAAGGATTGAACAATACTAAAGCGCCTGATGTTACTACAGCCACGTCTGCCGGGCAGTGCGGAGCTGGGCAGTATGGCAATGAGTCTTTGCATCGCGTGGTTACGTTGCCTATCTCCATTGCAGATTTGAATTGATATGAATCAATCTGATTACCTGCGTATTTTTAAAAACCGGATATCACAGCGTGGCCTGTCGCTGGTCGAGCTAATGATTTCTATCACAATCGGTCTCCTTATTCTTTCGGCCTTGGCCACATTGTTCGTCAATCAAAGCAAAACTCGTACAGAATTGGATAAATCCAATCGGTTGATAGACAACGGTCGTTATGCTGTAGAGGTTTTATCCGAGAATTTGCGGCTTGCCGGTTTCTATGGGGAGCGTGAATTAATAGCGACTGGGGTTATAAACGATCCTTGCACAACAACGCCTACCAATCCTAGCGTCACTGAGATGAGGGATGCGCTGGGGCTGCACGTGGCTGGATATGATGCGAGTAGCGTTGTGGCAACCATTGGTACTCCGCCTTGCGGCCTGACTTCTGCAGAGTTGAAACCTGGCAGCGACATTTTAGTATTGCGCCGTGCTGATAACACGTCAATTTCCGCAGCGTCAGCGCTGAGTGGCACGCATTACATCCAGCTTTCAAACTGCAAATACGACGTGGCAACTTCCGTCATCGGTAAAACTGCATCGGATTTCATCCTGCGTGAGCGCAACTGTACTTCAACCAGTACATTGCCTGCTGCCAATGTGAGGCGTTTTTTTGTGCAAACGTATTTTGTATCTCCCAACAACATCGCGGGTGATGGTATACCAACGCTGAAACTCAAAGAACTTGATCCGGCTGGGACAGGCGTATTCATTATTACACCTTTAGTCGAGGGCATAGAATACCTTCAGGTCGAATACGGAATTGACGGTGATAATAATGCTGATGGTGTGATGGACGACATTAATGGCGATACTGTTGTGAGCGACGGAGATAAGGATGGCGCGGCTGATAGCTATGTTACAAGTTGCGCGACTGTCGAGTGCTGGTCAAATATTGTCTCGGTAAGACTCAATGTTATTGCCAGAAATATCGAAACGACTGCCGGCCATACCAATACCAACATTTCTTATACGCTTGGACAGGCTGGGACATTTGGCCCGTTCAATGACAGCTATAAACGCCACGTTTTTGCCCAGACAGTTCGTTTGATTAACCGTTCAGGCCAACGAGAAAGGCCATGACCATGTTGCGCAAACAACGCGGCAGTACTCTCTTGGTAGCACTCGTCATGTTGATGCTGTTGACGTTGATTGCACTTTCTGCAATGAATGCCAGCACAACAAGCATCGAGGTGGTAGGGAATGCTCAGTTACGCGAGGAAGCCAGCGCTGCTGAACAACAGGCTATTGAAGGCGTTATTAGCAGCAATTTCACCGCCAATCCGGTTTCATCAGTTGCTATGGTTAATGTCGGGGGCACAAATTACGCGGTTGCGGTTGCCGTGCCAACTTGTAAAAGTACTGTATCGATCGTCAATTCCCAATTAGATGCAAACAATCCAGATGATGCTGTTTGCCTCAGCAGCGGTTCATTACAAAACACAGGAGTAATGAATGCCTCGGGCGTCCTGTCAACAACACAACCATGGTGTTATCAACAAACTTGGGAAGTCAGTGCCACAGTAAATGATAGCGACACTGGGGCAAATACAAGCGTACACCAAGGCGTATCCTTGCGTACGCCGGCAGGAACGGACTGTCCCTAAAGCGCTTGAATCTAAGCTATTAATTTCAATAACATAAAGAAGCTGTCTTTCTGCAATTTGGAGGTGTCATCATGAAATCGATGCAACTTGTATTACTCGGTCTATGTGTTACCTTGATGAGCATTTCCGCTGTCAGTAAAGCGGAGGATATTGACATTTATAGCGGTCTCGGTGGCGCTGCTGGAATGCCCAATGTACTAATCGTTTTTGATAACGCCGCCAACTTTTCCTCTAACGCGGCTGGCTCAACTTGTATTATCGATGGGGTCGCTACCGCGCTCAGTGGTACGGTGGGCGGCATAGAGCAGTGTGCCTTTTATAATGTGATTAGTGCATTGCCAACCGATTCCAGCGGCAATGCATTAATCAATATTGGCATGATGGTTTACAACGCCAACAATATTAGAGATATCAACGAAGCAAATTGTGGCGGGAGTGATGGCGGGTGCTTGGTTCAACCCCTGATTCCGATGGATGCGGCCCACAAGGCTCCACTTCTGGCCTGGATCAAGACCTGGAGAACATCGGGTGGCGCGGGAACTGGATATATAAAATCAGCTGGCGAAGCGACAGCGGCAACCATGCAAGAGGCATGGGCCTACTATGCTGGTAACACGGGACTGTCCGGGCGTTCTTATACCGGCATCAAACCGGCAGCTGGCTGCCAGCAGAATTTTGTCATTTTTATAGGCAACTCATTTAGCTCTTCCGGTTCTCCTGGAGACGGTGGGTCCGTCAGTCCGGCAGCCGCACTTGCCAGTGCGCCCGGAGTCACTACGAAGCAGAAGGAGATCATCACAACGCCCTATGCTACATCGTGCGGTACATACACATTTCCCGTTAGTGCCCATGAAGGAAAAGGGTTTTATGCGGATGAGTGGGCGCGTTATATGCGTGAAGCCGATATCTACAGCGCCATAGACGGTACCCAAAAAATCACCACTTATACGATCGGCCTGCTCGGGGCCAGTTGCCAGGCAGAATATGCCGCGATTCTGGCCAGTATGGCGTATGAAGGCCGCGGAAAATATTTTGCTACTACGGACTATGCCAGCATTACCCAGGCACTTCTAAAAATTCTCAATGAAGTACAAGCGACCAACAGCGTATTTTCTTCATCCAGTTTGCCTGTCAGTGTGAATGCGCAAGGTACTTACCTAAACCAGATTTACATGGGGATGTTTCGGCCAGACCCGAACGGCCAGCCGAGATGGCTTGGAAATTTAAAACAATACCAGTTCAATTATGATGTGGTTACCGGCAAACTGATATTGGACGACACAAACACCACAGATTCATCAGGCGCCATTAATCCTGTCACTGGATTTATTTCTCCCGATGCCGTAAGTTTTTAGACATCCATAAAACCTTCGGTGGAGCCCGATCTGGGCGGTGGATTCTGGAGAGAGATACCGGATGATACAAGCAAGGGATTCGATTCACCTGACGGCATGCTGGTAGAAAAGGGCGGCGCAGCGCAGGTGTTGCGCTTGGCTAACCTGGTCAACAATTACTCAGCTAATCCTGCCACTTCTACTAACCCGCGAAAATTGTATACCTATTGTCCGAGTGGTACATGCATCGCACAGTTATCCCATTCGGATAACGCATTCGACAGCACAAACGCCCGCATTACCGATGCGCTGTTGGGAACCGGTGCAAGAACCATTACATCCATAACCAGTGCAGCCACTACGACAGCCACGAGTGCGGTGGCCGGAGGAACGTCTCCTGCCGTGAACGTTTCAATTTTCCCTTTTTCCAAGAGTGGCAATACTGTCACTGCAACGGTTTCAGATGTGGAGCGTGCCTATATCACCACTGGAACTCAGATTACAATAAGCACTGGTGCGTCGAAATACAACTGTGCACCATGCACGGTAACGGGTACGCCAACCGCTACTACCTTCACCTATTCCAAATCGGGTGGAAGCGGGTCGGTGACTGCGCCTTATACCGCAACTGTTCCATCTGCGATTATCACTTCTACAGCTGTGGATATCAGCAAGGTAGCCCATGGTTTGGCGGTTGGCCAGAAAGTAACGTTCTCCACCTGTTCTGTGCTGACGGGATTGAACAACCAGGTTATAAGCGTCACAGCTGCAACTGACAATACCTTTACGGTTAGCGCACCCTCAGCCATGGCCGGAACGGATACGGCATGCCACTATACGCCCAACACGGCGACCGTGACTTCAGCCGAACATGGGTTCCCTAGCGGGGAACAAATCACTATCGCCAGTGCATCCCCTGGCGCTTACAATGGCGACTGGGTCATTACTGTTACGGGCGCTAACACCTTCACTTATCAATATACGGCTGCCGCCCCGCTATCCACTTTCACCGGCTCAGCAACTGCCTCCTCCAGCACCACCACCAGAACCAATCTTACCCAATGGGTGCGTGGCTATGACAATAATGGTGATGAATCCGGTCCTGGATTACCCATCAATATTCGCCCCTCTGTTCATGGTGATGTCCTTCATTCGCGACCAACCGTCATCAACTATGGTGGCACAACCGGCGTGGTGGTTTTCTATGGCGCTAATGATGGGGTATTTCGTGCCATCAATGGCAATCAGACTAACCCTACAGGCAGTTCTCTGACAGCTCCCGGCAGTGAATTGTGGGGTTTTATTCCGAGCGAATTTTACGGTAAGCTTAGACGGTTGCACGACAACAGCCCGTTGTTAAGTTTGCCAACTACGCTGCCAGGTATTATTCCAACGCCAAAGACCAAAGATTATTTTGTGGATGGCTCGACGGGTACCTATCAGTTATTAAATGCAGATGGTACAACCAATACTGCCTACCTCTACCTCGCCATGCGTCGGGGAGGACGATTCCTTTATGCTTTGAATGTGTCTGCGCCAACCAATCCGCAGTATTTGTGGAGAATAAGTAACATGGATACCGACTTCGCTGAACTTGGGCAGACCTGGTCGCAGCCGAAAGTAGCCAACGTTAAAGGGTATGCCAATCCAGTGCTTATTTTTGGGGCAGGCTACGATACGGCGGAAGATAGCGAACCGCCCACAGCTGATACTATGGGTCGCGGGATATTCATCGTGGATGCAATTACCGGTACGATGGTATGGAGTGCCACGTATGGAGCCTCCAGTGCCTGCAGTGGCTCTACAACAAAAGCGACATGCACCGTATCAGGGATGAATTACAGCATTCCTGCTGATATAGCTCTGGTGGACCGCGACAACGATGGAAAGGTAGATCGTTTGTATGCCGTAGATACGGGTGGCAATGTATGGCGAGTAGATCTTCAGCGCACGGCAACCGATATAACGCCAGAGTTCTGGAGAGTGAATAAGGTAGCCGCTCTGGGCTGCGCTACCGAGGCGTGCACGGCTGGAACTACTCCCCGCAAGTTTTTCTATCCGGCGGATGTCGTACCTACCAATGGATACGACGCGATACTAGTTGGCTCCGGTGACCGTGAACATCCACTTTATTCCAGCTTATCTTCCAACAAGTCGTACAGTATAAGCAACCGGTTTTATATGCTGAAGGATCTTACCGGCAATGATGGCAGTAGCCTGGCAACCATTACTCATTCAAACTTGTTTGATGCTACCAGCACGACTTACGATGGCTCGCTTAAGGGCTACTACATTATTTTGGGTACAGGGGAAAAAGTAGTCAATGCACCGGCTACGGTGGCCGGTTATACCTATTTCGGTACTAATCAGCCAAAGGTACCAGATAGCAATTCATGTACCGGGAATTTGGGAATCGCGAGAGGCTATAGTATCAAGTCTCTGACAGGAGTTTATACATCCACCGAGTTTGCCGGAGGGGGATTGCCGCCTTCACCGGTGTCCGGTTTGGTAAATATCACCGTGATAGAAAATGGAGTGCTAAAGACGAGACTCGTTCCATTCTTGATAGGTGGTGGTGGCGGCGGCGGACCGGATGGCTTGTCTGCTCTCGGTACCACAAGACCACCAATCAATGTCAAAACGAGCCGCCGCAGAGCCTATTGGTACAAAAATTAGTATGCTTCTAACATGACCAGACTAACCTGGATATGCGTCAGGCAGGCGTTGAATAGATGTAATGGTAATTCTGCTACCCAAGTACGCCGATTGAATCGACAGTAGAATCTTTTGAATTTTGCGACCAAAAAACGAAGGAAATTCACAAATGAAAGAGTATCAGAGCCTCGCGCATACGAGATGGGGTTAAATATCATGTGGTGTTTATCTCGAATGCGTCACCACCTTGGTGCGGTATTTTGAACCTTGGCGAGGCGAAGCGAAACAAGGAGGTAGTGTTGGAATGGCATTTGATGTCAGATCATGTACATGTTAAAGCCGATTGGCAGCTTGTTCCGGGCTGAGGCTCTCCCAGATCAACTTCTCGACTTTCGCCCATTCATGTCATGAGAAGCATTGGTCATTGATACAGGTTTGCCGGCGCTTATCACGTAACGATTGCACCTGCTTGGCCGCCAGTCGCGTTAACCTTTGTTTTGTCTGAATTCTTAATAGGTCGTCGATTTATCCACGTCCACTTTGGGGCAGTCCGGGTTGGATTCAAGCTCGCTTGTTTCAATCCGTAAATCTGATATCGCTGTCCGCTGGTGAGTTGCTTTTCTTACTTGGTCGTTTAAGTGGCTCCGATATTAACGCGGCTTGCTACCTATATTCCCTTGTAAAAATTGTACTTCACCGTTAATTTTCTTATTGAAGATGTTGTCCCTGACGCATCGTTTATCCGCTAATTTAAGGGGAAAGAACTTTTAAACCGATGATGCCAGCGAGAATCAGACCAACGCAAATCAACCTGCTGACTGTGGCAGAGTCGCCAAACAAAAAAATTCCCAAGAGGACTGTTCCTACAGTGCCAACTCCGGTCCAGACCGCGTAGGCTGTTCCAACTGGCAAATCTTTCATGGCGATACCAAGAAGTGTCAAGCTGACGAGCATGGCGGCTACCGTTCCTACGGTCGGCCATAGCTTGGTAAAGCCATCTGTGTATTTGAGACCGATAGCCCATCCTACTTCAAAAAGTCCAGCGATGGTGAGAATAACCCAAGCCATAATTCCTCCTGAAAAAATAAGGTCGTCCTCAATTTTTGATTTAACCCGGATTATCTATTAAAGCAGTTCCTCATTGAAAAACAAGGAAAATTTCTAATGGATACCACTTGAAACCCTATTGATTTTATTAGATTCGCTCTTCCAATGGACAGTCTGGGTTTAAAAAGCAGGATTGTCCCTGCTATTTGCTTGAGTGATGCACGTGCCTGCTCAGCTTAATATTTAGGCTGGTCTATCAATAGATGAGTGTTTTTTGATTCAAGCAGTAGTAATTTGTCTGTAATTAATGGCGGTGTAAGCTTTAATAGTATGCCTCGGCTCGAACCCCTCTACAAGGCTTGATACGTCGGGCACGTAATGGCAGCATCAATCTGGCCCGCCTACGCTTAGGATGATCTATCCTGCCGCGCAACTATCACGCGAGGCAATGGTAGCGGCTACCTATTGGTATTCGGCATGAATCTATTGGACACATCACAGAACAGCGCAAACAAATGGCAAAAGTAATTCTAGAATCCGGCGTTACCTTTACGATTCATGATTTACGCCGCACCTTCATTACTATTGCCGAAAGCCAAGATATTTCAGCTTATGCATTGAAGCGTCTTTTAAATCATAAAATGAATAATGACGTTACTGCTGGATACATCATCAATGATGTAGAACGATTGAGAGAACCTATGCAAAAAATTACCAGCTATTTGCTTAAGAGCGTTGGCTTCGAACCTTCTGGGGAAATTATCACTTTACCTAAGAAAAAATGCACTGAACAAAATATTAGTACGCTTGACGTATAGCATAAAGCGTTATAAATTTCTTCATGATTAAATCATTCCGCTGTAAGAATACGGAAGCCCTCTACCAAGGCAAGCGCGTAAGGAAATTTGAATCCTTCGCAACCCAGGCAGAAAAAAGGCTGGAGATATTGGACAATGCCAAAACCATTCATGATTTGATGGGATTGCCGAGCAATCGCTTTGAAGCATTAGCCGGAGACCGAGCTGGGCAATACAGCATACGCGTCAATCAGCAATGGCGTGTGTGCTTCGAGTGGAAAGATGCGGATGCTTATAATGTGGAAATCGTTGATTACCATTAAAGGAGACAGCACATGAAAAACAAAATGCGGGCGATTCATCCGGGCGAAATTCTTAAGGATGAACTAATCGAACTGAATTTTTCGGCTAATGCCTTCGCCAAGGCATTGAATGTACCCACAAACCGGATTACAGCTATTTTAAATGAGCAGCGAAGCGTTACTGCGGATACTGCCCTGCGTTTGGCTAGATTTTTTGGTACTACGCCGGATTTTTGGATGAGTCTGCAAGCTAGCTATGATGTCAAAAAAGCGATTGCAGCTGCCGGAAAGGAAATTGAGGAGAACGTTAAGCCCAAAGAATTGCTGGCTGTGTAAATTTCCTACAACTAACTTGGCACCTCACGGTATGCCTTCTAGTGATGACAATGCTACCCCAGTATTGAAAAAGTTGCCGCAAAAGTGATTCCTCTATGTATCTCGACAACAGCAAAGAATATCAAACTGTATGGCAACTTGCTCATGACTGGACAGGAATCGACCAAACTAAGAGTGACCCTAATGTATTATCAGTCGAGCTGAAAAATACGATTCATCAAATAATGTAATGGTCAAGTAATAACGGACACATCGATAGGTTGTTTTGCTGCGAACTGT
>NZ_CAKMAA020000031.1 GCF_924101635.2 Candidatus Nitrotoga sp. HW29
AATGGCGCTATTTTACCAACTACCAACACGGATGGCGTTTTTCAGCAGCCTGCTAAAGGTGATGAGCTTGATGCCAATGGGAAAGGTCACAAATTGCCAAATGAGATTCTTCACCGTGACAACCTGATGAAGTGGGCTGATAATAAGCTCCGTGGCGAATTGACGTTTCGCAGTATTCAGCTTAAAGAACTCGAATTAGACCGCGCCAGCAAATAGACAGAAAATACACTGATTGAACGCCTCATGACTTACATAGAAAGTTTAGATATGGCAGAACAGTTCAGTCTTACTACCAGCAATTCTCGATGGGTTACCCGCTCGATTAATCGTAGTTTATAAATTATGGAAAGATGGAGAAGATTTGCGCAGCATGTGTCCTAAGGAGACGCTGATTAATTCAAAAAATCGCGAAATTGCGCGCATAACAAATTGATTATCAAGTGTGTGAAATTTTGAAACACGAATTAATCAATACTTTCCTAAAGCTACACTTTATCGCTATCGTAGTGAGTTCCTTAAACATGGAATAAACATCGCTATTCGTCAACTGTCAATGCTTGATAACGTCATTCCTCTTATTTCGGGTTCTTTGTCCAGAGGCTATTTCTCAGATTCCTGAATGGGCACTTGGAACATTTTTGCATTTTGTTACGAAATTAAAACTGGGTGGATTAAACTCTGAAGTGCAATTTTTGTAAGTGGTGAATTTAGGTAGTGAGCTGCGTTAAAATCGGCAAGACAAAACGAAGAAGCATAATCTGATCAAATCGAAACAAAGTTCGTTGCTCAGATTAAAAATCCTTAATTCAGGCTTATTCACAGATTTAAAATACTGGAGAGTTTTATGCCACAAGGTTTGTGTACATCATGCGGCTATGTAGGTGAGATGAAAACTATCGCCAAAGGCAGCACCGATATTGAAGTTATCCTCTGGTTTTGCTTCTTGATTCCGGGTTTGATTTATTCAATTTGGCGTTTTCGCTCCCGGCATGAAATATGCCTAATCTGTGATCGAGCAACAATTATTCCAGCTGATTCTCCCAAAGCCCAACAAATCATTCGCGAGAATCGTGCAAAACAGGCTGCCGTTAAAATCCCGGAGTTTAGACCGCCTTCGAAAGCAGCTATTGGAGCGGGTAGAGTGGTCGGACGTTTTGTCGGTCGTTTACTCAAATGACCTACATATAGCCAGTCTGTTGAGAGGAGGAAAATATGGAGCAGCAACGGTATGTCGTGTGGCTTGAGACATTGCGTATGAGCGATGTGGCCAGGGTGGGCGGCAAGAATGCGTCGCTTGGAGAGATGATCAACCAGCTTGCTCCTCTCGGGGTGCGTGTGCCGGGTGGCTTTGCTACCACGGCCGCAGCTTATCGTGATTTTCTCGCACAGAGTGGTTTGGACAAGCGCATTCGCGCGGTGCTCGACAGTTTTGTTGTGACCGATGTAACCGCGCTGGCCGAGGTTGGTAGCCGGATACGCCAGTGGATTGTGGATACGCCTTTGCCGCCGCGTTTGGAAAGCGAAGTGCGCGACGCTTATGGAAAGCTGCAGGCCGAGGCGGGTGTGGATATTTCCTTGGCCATTCGTTCTTCTGCCACGGCGGAAGATTTGCCGGACGCTTCGTTCGCCGGACAACAGGAAACTTTTCTCAATATTAATGGTGTGGAGCATGTCCTGTCAGCCATTAAACAGGTGTTCGCCTCGCTGTATAACGATCGCGCCATTGCCTACCGTGTCCATCAGGGATTTAAACATCAGGATGTGGCATTGTCGGCGGGCGTGCAACGCATGGTGCGCAGCGATTCAGGCGCAAGCGGCGTGATGTTTACGCTGGATACGGAATCTGGTTTTGAACAGGTAGTACTCATTAATTCCGCATATGGGCTGGGCGAGACGGTCGTGCAAGGCGCGGTCAATCCGGACGAATTTTATGTGTACAAACCCGCATTAAAGCAAGGTAAGGCCGCCGTGATCAGCCGTAATCTTGGCGGCAAGGCGATCAAAATGATATTCAGTGCGGGACGCGAAACAGGACGTTCAGTTCTCACCGTAAAGGTACCGTCGGCTGAGAGTCAGCGTTTCTCTATTACCGATGCAGAGGTGGAAGAGCTGGCGCGTTATGGGCTGATCATTGAGCAACATTATGGCCGCGCGATGGATATCGAGTGGGGCAAGGACGGGATGGATGGCAAACTCTACATATTGCAAGCACGGCCGGAGACGGTACAGGCACATGCAATCCAAGGCAAGCTGAGGCGTTATCGGTTAAAAAAACAGTCCCAAATATTGGTCAGCGGACGGGCCGTCGGGCAACGCATAGGCAGCGGCCTGGTATGTTTGGTTGCGGATGCCGGCAAGATGAATCAAGTGCAGCCAGGCGACGTTCTGGTGACGGATATGACCGACCCTGACTGGGAGCCGGTAATGAAGCGTGCGTCGGCGATTGTCACCAACCGCGGCGGGCGCACCTGTCATGCGGCCATTGTGGCGCGCGAACTTGGCATTCCGGCGGTAGTGGGATGCGGTAATGCAACGAACATTCTTAAAGCGGGCGATGCGGTAACGGTTTCTTGTGCCGAGGGCGATGTCGGCAAGGTGTATCAGGGTATGCTCGATATTGAGGTATCAGATTTGGTGCTGGATGAGATGCCGACCCCGCCAATTAAAATCAGTCTGAACGTGGCGAACCCCGAACTGGCGTTTGAGTCCAGCCGTTTGCCCAATGCGGGCGTGGGGCTGGCGCGGCTGGAATTTATTATCGCACGGATGATAGGCGTGCATCCCAAGGCGGTGCTCGACTATCCCAATTTGTCAGCGGAGTTAAAAAGACAGGTAGAGACGAAGATCGCAGGTTATGCCACGCCGGTAGATTTTTATGTTGAAAAATTGGCCGAAGGCATCGCCATGTTGGGCGCGGCCTTTGCACCTAAACCGGTGATCGTACGTTTTTCGGATTTCAAGTCCAACGAATATTCCAGCTTGCTCGGTGGTACGCTATATGAGCCGAATGAAGAGAATCCGATGATCGGTTTACGGGGTGCTTCACGTTATATTGTAGACAGCTTTCGTGATTGTTTTGCGTTGGAGTGCCGTGCCATACGTCGGGTACGTGAAGAAATCGGGCTGACCAATATAGAGGTGATGATTCCGTTCATTCGCACGCTGGACGAAGCCGAACGGGTGATAAATGAACTGGCTAAAAATGGCTTGCGACGGGGCGAAAACGGTTTGCGTGTGATAATGATGTGCGAGATACCTTCGAATGCTTTGCTGGCCGAGCAGTTCCTGGAATATTTTGATGGTTTCTCCATTGGTTCAAATGATCTGACCCAACTTACTTTAGGGATAGACCGTGATTCGGGTGTGATAGCGGGGGCATTTGATGAGCGCAACCCGGCAGTGAAAGCGTTGCTCAGCATGGCGGTTCAGGCTTGCCGCAAGGCCAATAAATACATCGGTATTTGTGGGCAAGGTCCGTCCGATCATCCTGATTTGGCGCAGTGGCTGGTAGAGCAGGGGATTGAGGCGGTTTCGTTGAACCCGGATACCGTAGTAGAAACATGGCTGTATCTGGCAGAGCAATCAGCAAAAAAATAATAGACCATCTTGAATTTTATGATGGCGGTAATTCTGCGTTATTGAGTCGAGTTGGGATACACAGACTGCACCTACCCGCTATTTTGTTTTTGTAAGCAAACGCGCCTAACAATGAACAAAGTTATATTTCAAGCATTCCACCCTTACAGGTTTGTGCTTGCTCCAATCGAGACAATGTTGCAAGCAGGTTAAGGCCGGTTTCTTTTTTTAATATTTCCGCCTGCTCCTTTAAGTCATCAATTGAAATACAGACTGGTTCGCCCGCTATGGCGAAGGCAATGGCATTGCCACTGTCGCAGGAAGGAAAAGCCAGAATACGGTTGTCGAAAGCGTTGCGGATGCGTTCGACGCTGCTATTGTAGCCTCGACTGCGCCCCAAAAGATTGACGGCCATGATGCCTTCTTCGCTCAGGTGAGCGCGTACGAGTTGATAGAACGGCAAGGTGTCGAGTGCACCAGCCCGGGCATTGGCATCAAATCCATCTACCAGTATCAGGTCATAGGTTTGGTCGCTGTTGGCGACAAATTCGGCCCCGTCGCCAATCACTATTTGCAATCGTTTTGGGTCTTCCGGTAGCTTAAAAAATTGCCGGGCGGCAGCGACTACCGCGGGTTCGATTTCTACCACAGTGAGCTTGGCCAGCGGGTAATTGCGATAAAGAAACTTGGTTAGTGAGGCGGCACCGAGACCAATCAGTAATACCTTGCGGGGAAAACGGCTCTCCTCACGGAATAAGAGGCTCGTCATCATTTCTTTGGTGTAATCGAGTTCCAGATTCCATGGACGCGCGATGCGCATCGCACCTTGAATCCACTCAGAACCAAAGTGCAAAGTGCGGACGCCGAACTCCTCGCGAATATCAATTGAGAGGCTCATGATTTTTCCGGAAATTGTGTTTGTTGTGCAAGTGCTGTGCTTGGATGCAGATCTGTACTGGCATGCGTGATGAAGCTATTTGTCTCACGCTATCCATTGATTCAATAACCATCGCGCCCATTCGGTCACGTCAGTAGCTGTCATGCCGATTGTAATTTTCTGTTTTGCTATCGCATCGCCTGCCGCGCCATGCAAGTGCACTGCCAACAATAAGGCTTGGTCCACATTTAATCCCTGGGCGATAAAGGCGGCGATCATACCAGTCAGTACATCGCCCATGCCGGGGCTGCTCATGCCGGGGTTTCCGGTCTTGTTTAAAGCTATCTTGCCATCGCGGGTGACGCACAGGCTGTGGGCACCTTTCAGTACCACAACGCTATGAAAGCGTTTAGCCAATTCCTGTGCGGCTTCGGCACGTGCGGCCTGTACTTCTTCAGTGTTGCAACCGAGCAAGCGTGCGGCTTCGCCCGGATGAGGGGTAATTACATTGGCATTCTTGCGTGAAATTAATGCAGTGCGTAAGTTTGGGCGAAGAGCGAGAATATTGAGTGCGTCAGCATCAAATACCAGCACGGTGTCCAGCTTGAGCGCATCTTGTAAAATTTTCTGGGCAGTGTTGTCGTATCCCAATCCGCAGCCAATGGCTAGCACATCCAGCTTGGGGAGGCGCAATGCCGTTTGTGCGCTATGCAGCATTAACTCGGCTTGCAATATATCGACACTCGGGGCGTTGTCCGCCAGCATGCCCACATGTACGCTGCCGGCGCCCAGCTTGAGCGCAGCACGCGCGGCCAGCAGCGGTGCACCGACCATGCCGTTGGCGCCGCCGATGACGGCTACTGTGCCAAACTTGCCCTTATGGCTATCACGCGGGCGAGGGGAAAGAAAGGTGGCGACTTGTTTTTGTGTGATGGTAGGGATGTGCGGTGCGACGGGCATGAATGTATTTTCCTTCGAGTGGGAATGAGGTCGCATAGTATAATGACAAGCTGTTTTTAACAGCCCCTGAGAGCCTGTTTATGTTCCGCGTGTCCCCCGGTAAGTCCGCGCTGTCTTCCTTCCGTCTTGAAAAATTGCGTGCTGTCATCAGCAGCGCCCTTCCAAATGTATATCTGGTAGATGCATGCCATTGGTATTTCGTGGTGCTTGATGCGGATTTATCAGTCACTGAAGCCAATTTGTTGGATACGTTGCTCGATTTGAACGATTCGAAATTAAGGAAGGCAGGGCATAAGGTTAAAGACAGATTACAACACCTGCTGGTTGTACCGCGCTTGGGTACCATCTCGCCGTGGTCCTCCAAGGCCACGGAAATTGCGCGGCATTGCAGCCTGCAGAATATTGAGCGTATTGAGCGCGGCGTTGTGTACTCCGTCAAGACCAAGAATGGTAAAGCGCTGACACAAGCAGAATTGAAAGTGTTGCTGCCGCTACTGCATGACCGCATGACAGAGTCCGTGTTTGATCCTGTGGTGAGTCTTAAAACAGGCTTCAATGATGTGGTAAAAAAAATTTTTCGTCACGGTGAGCCATTGCCGCTCGCTATTGTAGACATCATGCACGGCGGCAGTGCGGCGCTGGCAGCGGCTAATATTGAAATGGGACTGGCGTTATCCAGTGATGAGATTGATTATTTAGTAGAGAATTTTCACCGGATAGGACGCAATCCGACCGATGTAGAGTTAATGATGTTTGCCCAAGCGAACTCTGAACATTGCCGTCATAAGATTTTCAATGCGGATTGGGTGATAGACGATCAGCAGCAGGCGATCTCGTTGTTCGGCATGATCCGCAATACCCATAAGTTGCATCCAGAAGGTACGGTGGTTGCGTACTCTGATAATTCCTCTGTGATCGAAGGCGCGCGCATTGAGCGCTTTTATCCACGCGCCGATGGCGGCTATGCCTACAGCGATGAGCTGACGCACACCTTGATGAAAGTGGAAACGCATAATCATCCTACAGCTATTTCGCCCTTCGCCGGTGCGGCCACCGGAGCGGGTGGCGAGATACGCGATGAAGGCGCGACGGGTTCCGGCTCCAAACCGAAGGCGGGGCTAACCGGGTTCTCTGTGTCCAATTTGAATATCCCCGGCTTTGAGCAACCGTGGGAAATTTATGGCGGCGCTATCGCTAAACCTCTTTCGGATAAAGCCCCTCCAATTTATGGCAAGCCGTTACGCATTGCTTCCGCCTTGCAGATTATGCTGGAAGGACCACTTGGCGGTGCAGCGTTCAATAATGAGTTTGGCCGTCCCAATCTGGCTGGTTATTTCCGCACCTTTGAAGAGACCGTCAACGATGAGGTGCGCGGTTATCACAAACCCATCATGCTGGCGGGCGGGGTGGGCAGTATCGCGGCGCAGCATACGCACAAGCATGCATTACCGGTGGGTGCGCTGCTGATCCAATTGGGTGGCGCAGGGATGTTGATTGGCTTGGGCGGCGGTGCGGCATCCAGCATGGATACAGGTGCCAATGCGGAAAATCTGGATTTTGCTTCGGTGCAGCGCGGGAACCCCGAGATGCAACGTCGGGCACAGGAAGTGATTGACCGTTGCTGGCAAATGGGTGAAGGCAATCCCATTTTGTCCATACACGATGTGGGGGCGGGCGGTATTTCCAACGCTTTACCGGAACTGGTGCATGGTGGTGGACGCGGCGCTCGTTTTGAATTGCGTGCCGTTCCTTCTGAAGAGCGCGGGATGTCACCGATGCAGATTTGGAGCAACGAAGCGCAGGAACGCTATGTGATGGCGATAGATTCGGCACGTTTGGATGAATTTAAAGCGTTGTGCGAGCGTGAACGCTGCCCGTTTGCCGTGCTGGGACACGCAATTGCCGATGATCAATTAATCGTGCATGACGAATTATTTAAAAATAATGCGGTGGATATGCCGTTGTCGGTACTACTGGGCAAGCCCCCTAAAATGACGCGCAATGTGAAGCGCGAGGCTATGACGCTTCCTGCATTTAATGTCAGCAAAATAAATCTTAAGGATGCAATCGAGCGCACGCTGCGCCTACCCTCTGTAGCCGACAAAACGTTTCTTATCACCATCGGTGACCGCACAGTGGGTGGCTTGACTGCACGCGACCAGATGGTAGGGCCGTGGCAAGTTCCGGTTGCGGATGTGGCAGTGACCTTGATGGGCTTCAATACGGCATTAGGCGAGGCTTTCGCCTTGGGTGAGCGCACTCCGCTGGCGGTGTTGAACGCGCCTGCTTCCGGACGAATGGCTGTGGGAGAGGCGATTACCAACATTGCCGCAGCGCGCATCGGAAAGATCGGCGACATCAAGCTATCGGCCAACTGGATGGCGGCCGCCGGTCATCACGGTGAAGATGCCGCACTATTTGACACCGTGCGTGCGGTCGGCATGGAACTGTGCCCGCAACTCGGTATTAGCATTCCGGTAGGCAAGGACTCCATGTCCATGCGTACAGCGTGGCAGGATGGCATCGAGAAGAAGGCGGTAACGGCTCCATTGTCGCTCATCGTGACAGCCTTCGCGCCGTGCATGGATGCACGATTGACATTGACGCCGCAATTGGCAGCCAATTTGGATACCGTATTGCTGTTGATTGACCTCGGCGAGGGCAAGAACCGTATGGGCGGCTCGGCGCTGGCGCAGGTGTATAAACAGACGGGTAATGTTGGCCCTGATCTGGATGATGCCGACAAGCTGAAAATATTTTTCGACGTTATTCAGCGCCTGAATGGCGAGGGCAAGTTGTTGGCTTATCATGACCGTTCGGACGGCGGATTGTTTACCACATTGTGCGAAATGGCATTTGCTACGCATGTCGGATTGACTATCAATCTTGATGAATTGCAGGGCGATGCCCCAAGCACATTGTTCAACGAAGAGTTGGGTGTGGTGGTGCAGGTATATCGTCGCGATTTACCGTATGTATTGGATGTATGCCATAGTGCGGGGCTTGCAGCGGTACATTCGGTTGCTACGCTGAATAAAGGCGGCATGATAGATATCGTGCGGCAAGACAAAACATTGTTCAGCGAGACCGGTGTTAATCTGAAGCGCATCTGGTCGGAAACGACTTACCAGATGCAGAAACTACGTGACAATCCGATTTGCGCCCAGCAGGAATATGACCGCATTCTGGATGCCGCCGATCCTGGCTTGCAGGTGAAGCTCACTTACGATCTGAACAAAAATATTGTCGCGCCTGCGCTGCTGAAATGTCGTCCACCGATCGCTATCTTGCGTGAACAAGGTGTAAACGGACACGTGGAAATGGCGGCGGCATTTGATCGCGCTGGTTTCGCGGCGGTGGACGTGCACATGAGCGACATCATCACTGGCCGCGTGAAATTGACGGATTTTAAAGGCGTGGCGGCGTGCGGTGGTTTTTCTTATGGTGATGTACTAGGGGCAGGTGAAGGCTGGGCAAAATCCATCTTGTTCAACCCGCGTGCACGGGATGAGTTCGAAGCCTTCTTCAAGCGTGATGATACTTTTGCTTTGGGTGTGTGTAATGGCTGTCAGATGATGAGCAATTTGTACGAAATTATTCCGGGGGCAGAAAATTGGGCGCATTTTGCGCGCAATTTATCGGAGCAATTTGAGGCGCGTTTTGTGATGGTAGAAGTGCAGCACTCGCCTTCAATTCTATTTGATGGCATGGCAGGTAGTCGTATGCCTGTCGTGGTGGCACACGGTGAGGGGTATGCTCATTTTGGTAATGATAAACATTTGAAGGCGGCGCAATCGTTGGTTACATTACGGTATGTGGATAATTACGGTCAAACGACAGAAATCTACCCGCTTAACCCGAATGGTTCGCCACAGGGTATTACTGGATTGACCACAGCTAATGGCCGATTCAGCATTATGATGCCGCATCCGGAACGATTGTTCCGAACGTTGCAGCACTCCTGGCATCCGGCAGAATGGAGAGAAAGCGGAGCATGGTTGAGAATGTTTCAGAATGCGCGCAAATGGGTTAATTAATAGACGATAAATCACATAAACACATACAACAAAAAAAGGCGACCATCGGTCGCCTTTTATTTTCATATAAAGATCGACTTATTCAATCTTTGCTTTTGCACGCATGTCAATGATGGCTTTCTGTACAGCTTGTTGTTGTAGACGTTGCATTATATTTGCTTTCACTTCCTGATAAGAAGGGAACTTGAAATCACGCACATCTTCTTGTTTGATTAAATGCCAGCCGGCATCAGATTTGACCGGTGCACTTACACCACCCTTTTTTAGGTTTACCAGCGCATCAGCAAACGACTGCGTGAAATTGCCTGGTAACGCCCAACCCAATGAGCCACCCTTGTCACTTGAACCCTGATCCAGAGAGTGTTTTTTTGCCAGATCTTCAAACTTGCTTCCCTTTTTTAGTTGAGCAGCAATCGATTTCGCTTCATTTTCATCTTTTACCAAAATGTGGCGTGAGTTATATTCCTTGCTTCCTGTGGATTTTTTAATATTCTCATATTCCTGCTTGATGGTATCTTCGCTAATTGGATGATTTTTGAGGTAATCCTGCAAGAATGCATTGACAAGAACCGTCTGTCTGGCGAGTTCGAATTGGCTGATGGTTTCAGGTAGTTTATCGAATCCTTGTTTTACCGCCTCTTGGGCCATTATTTCACGATTGATTAGCTCATCTTGAATGGCGAGACGCAGTTCAGGGCTATCCATTTTACCTTGCGAAGCGGCAGCCTTGACGTGCATGTTTACACGCGCTTTCGGAATAATGACGCCATTTACAACTGCGACCGGTTTTTCTTGCGCATAAATCTGATTCATTGCAAGTGCAGAAACAGAAAATAGAGCGATCGTGGCAAGTTTTGAAAATTTCAGCATTGTTCAGTCCTTAGTTGTTGAAAGTTTAAGTTAAAATTATAGTTCTTCTGGTGTGTAGGCAGCAATAGCCAGCGCATGAATATCATGCTTCATCATATCTCCCAACACGGAATATACCATACGGTGCCGTGTCAAAGTAGGCTTACTCTCGAACTGCGTGGACACAATCAGGAGACGGTAGTGTCCGCCACCACTACGTGCACCAACGTGTCCTGCATGCTTCTGGCTATCATCGATAATTTCTATTTTTGTGGGTTGGAGCGCTGCGAGGAGCGTGTTCATCTGCTCTATGCGGTTGTTTGAGTGATGGGTTGCTAAATGGTTCATATTGGAAATACTTTCTTAAACGGTTTGACCAGAATTTGCGCATATACCCCGGCGATCATATAGGGGTCAGCCTGAGCCCATGCTTCAGCGTCCGCTAATGTAGCAAATTCTGCCACGATCAAGCTGCCGGAAAATCCCGCAGTGCCGGGATCCACCGCATCCGCATTCGGGAAAGGGCCAGCCAGAATTAAACGCCCTTCGTTTTGTAATGTTTGTAGCCGCGCCATGTGTGCGGGCCGTGTTGCCAGGCGCTTCGTTAAACTGTCCGGTACATCATGACCAATAATGGTATATAGCATTTAGTTACTTTCCTTCTCTTCTTGCACGTATTTCGATAGTGCCATTGCTTGCAGCAGTACGAATACTAGCATCATTCCAGTGGTGCCAAAAAGTTTGAAATTAACCCATGCATCTGTAGAAAAGTTAAATGCAACATATAAATTTACAACACCAAGCAGAACAAAGAACAAACTCCAGCCCAAGTTGACTTGGTTCCATACTTTAGTTGGAAGGGTAATCTTTTCCTTCAATAACGTATGCATTAGGTTCTTTTTTAAGATTAGATTGGAACCCAACAGTATGATGGCAAACACCCAATATAGAATGGTGGGTTTAAACTTGATGAAGGTCTCATCGTGAAGAATGAGGGTCGCGCCGCCGAATACTGCAATGATGGCGAAGCTTACCCAGAGCATGGTATCTACCTTGCCATGCCGCCATTTAACCCATCCAATTTGGGCAATAGTGGCAACAATCGCAGTCCCTGTGGCAACGTAAACGTTGAACACTTTGAAAGCGATAAAGAACAGAATAACGGGGAACAGGTCAAATAATAATTTCATGGCGATCGGTTATGCAGGAGAATTTATTCTCGGTCTAGGGTTAGTGCGGCGGAGTTAATACAGTAGCGTAGTCCTGTCGGTTTTGGGCCATCTTCGAATACATGGCCAAGATGGGCATCACAGCGACTACACAAAACTTCCGTGCGCGTTATACCATGACTGTCATCCTTTTTTACAATGACGCTATCAAGCTGGTGCGTCTGCCAGAAACTGGGCCAACCGCTGCCGGATTCATATTTCACATTTGAATCGAATAGTTTGTTACCGCAGCACACACAGCGATACAGTCCGTTGTCATGGCAATCCCAATAGATGCCAGTAAAGGCGAGTTCAGTGCCACTCTGGCGGCATATTTTGTATTGTTCGGGGGTTAATTCGTCGCGCCAGGTAGCGTCTGGTTTTTGAATTTTTTCGCTCATTAGGCTATCTCGAAAATAGGTAGTCTGACAAATCGTCTTTCAAGCTTCTCAATTTAATTGCGAAGGGGAAAAAGAGTTAAAATTTTAAGACAACGAATCTGTTACTCACAGTACCTCTCCGGCATGGTCGGCCAGACGTGAGCGTTCTCCCCTTTGCAAGGTGACATGTCCGCTGTGTTGCCAGCCCTTGAAACGATCTACGACATATGTCAGCCCGGAGCTGCCCTCGGTCAAGTAGGGTGTATCAATCTGTGCAATGTTGCCCATGCATACTACTTTGGTACCCGGACCAGCGCGTGTGATCAGCGTTTTCATCTGTTTGGGCGTGAGGTTCTGCGCTTCATCAATGATCAGATATTTATTCAAAAAAGTGCGCCCGCGCATGAAGTTAAGGGATTTGATCTTGATGCGCGAACGGATCAGGTCGCGCGTCGCGGCTCGCCCCCATTCTCCGCTTTCGTCGTTGGGTTTGTTGAGCACATCCAAATTGTCATCCAGTGCGCCCATCCAGGGCGACATTTTTTCTTCCTCGGTACCGGGTAAAAAACCGATGTCTTCACCAACTGGTACAGTGACGCGAGTCATGATGATTTCTGAATACAATTTATGTTCCAGCATCTGTACTAACCCGGCGGCGAGCGTTAGCAAGGTCTTACCGGTACCAGCCTGACCAAGCAAAGTGACAAAGTCAATCTCCGGGTTCATGAGCAGGTTGAGCACAAAACTCTGTTCGCGATTACGAGCAGTGATACCCCAGATGGCATTTTTAGTGTGGGTATAGTCAGTCAACGTGCGCAACATGGCAGTGTTGTCATTCTGTTCTGTGACTACTGCATAGAAAGGATGGCCGCCATTTTCTTGATAGACAAATTGATTTAGCAGCATGTCACGGCATAACGGCCCTTGGATATGGTAAAAAGTATGTTCACCTTGCGGCCCTGACTTCATGTCCTTGCCGTGTTTATCCCAAAAATCCTGCGGTAATGCCAGTACGCCGCTGTAAAGTAGGTCGGTATCTTCCAGTACTTTGTCATTAAAATAGTCCTGTGCATCCAGTCCCAGCGCACGCGCTTTAATGCGCATGTTGATATCCTTGCTAACCAAGATGACGGAACGCTTGGGTTGCTGATTGTGGAGGAACATTACTACCCCGAGGATAGCGTTGTCAGCTTTACCGATTGCCATATTGGCAGGCAATTCGTTGGTGATGAACTGGGTTTGCAAAAACAGGCGGCCGGTAGCGCTCTTGTTGTTTGGTGTTTGTAGCGGTACGCCCGCATCAATGTTTTGGGTACTTTCGCTTATTAAGGAATCGAGGAATCGGCTGGCTTGCCGCGCATTGCGTGCGACTTCAGTCATACCCTTTTTATTGTTGTCCAGCTCTTCCAGCACAAATATAGGTAAGTAAACGTCATGTTCCTCAAAACGGAACAGGCTGGTTGGATCGTGCATCAGCACATTGGTATCCAGTACGAATAATTTGGTAGCATGATTTTCAGCGATTACTTTGCGGGGGGGCATGATGCTCCTTATGTGGTTAGAGATTGCACGAATTGCAATACTTCCTGAGCGTGGCCGTCGGCTTTAACACCGCGCCATTCGCCACGCAGTACGCCATCGCGGTCGAGCACGAAAGTGCTGCGTTCAATGCCCCGCACTTGTTTGCCATACAGATTCTTCAGCTTGATTACGGCGAACTGTTCACATACTGTTTCTTCTGAATCGGCAAGTAGAGCGAACGGCAGATTAAATTTAGCTTTGAATTTTTCATGTGATTCTATGCTGTCACGTGAAATACCAACCACCTCACAATCAGCCTTTTTAAAATCGACATATAGATCGCGAAATTGTTGGCTTTCAGTAGTGCATCCCGGGGTGTTGTCCTTTGGGTAGAAATAAATCACTAACGATTTGCCACGTGCGGCAAAGAGTTTGAACGTTACTCCACCCGTGGCGGGTATCGCAAAATCGGCAACAGCTTGATCAAGCATCTAGGTAATCTCCCAAAGTTAGGAGATGTCATTGTTGATAAAATTTTCGTACAAGGCAAGCATCTCATGGAATTATAGACTGCATTTAATGAGGGAGTCCGATGAATTCGATGCATGTATTTGAAAGCCCGGTGTGATGGTCTTGAATATTCTGTTGCATTCTTCGGGTTATGGGTTCAGCTTTTTAAGGGTCTCGTGTTTGAGTTGGTTGGGTGCTTGGGTTACAATATGCGCCCTGCTTATTTGGCAAGTTTAAGTAGCAGAAAATTCACACACTCGTTCATGTTGGGGTGCCTGCAAGGGTCGATTTGACGAGTGGAAGACTTTAACCCTTAACACATGGAGTGATTATGGCTGTAGTTATGCGTCAAATGCTGGAAGCGGGCGTTCATTTTGGACATCAAACCCGTTATTGGAATCCCAAGATGGCTCCTTTTATTTTCGGCCATCGCAACAAAATTCATATTATCAATCTGGAAAAAACCGTTGTTATGTATAACGACGCGTTGAAATTTGTACGCAAGATTGCTGCCAATAAGGGCACGATATTGTTTGTTGCAACCAAACGCCAAGCGCGTGAAATTATTAAAGAAGAGGCGCTTCGTTGTGGCAGCCCTTTTGTTGATCATCGCTGGCTGGGCGGTATGCTTACGAATTACAAGACTGTGCAGCAATCCGTCAAGCGTTTGCACGAATTGGAAGCTATGATGCTGGATAGCGTAGCCATGGAGAAAGTTTCCAAAAAAGAAGGTTTGATGATGCAGCGTGAGTTGGAAAAATTGGATCGCAGCCTCGGTGGTATCAAGAATATGCAAAATCTGCCTACCGCGATTTTTGTGATCGATGTCGGTTATCAAAAAGGCGCTATTGTAGAAGCGAAGAAGCTGAATATTCCGGTGATTGGCGTGGTAGATACCAACCATACTCCACTGGGTGTCGACTATGTTATCCCGGGTAACGACGATTCCAGTCAGGCGATACGTCTGTATGCGCGCGGAATGGCTGACGCAGTATTGGAAGGGCGCGAACAGGCGCTTAATGAGATTGTGGCACAAGTCGAAGATCAAGTGGCGTAAGCTCTATTTGTTTGGATAAAAGTGGCGAGAGCCCCTTTTTAAGTTATGTTTTCAAGGAGTGGGAAATGGCGGAAATTACCGCAGGCATGGTAAAAGATCTACGTGAGGCAACTGGTCTCGGCATGATGGATTGCAAAAAAGCACTAGTTGAAACAAATGGTGACTTCAAGGCAGCTGAAGAATTTCTACGCATTAAAAGTGGTGCAAAGGCTAGCAAGGCGGCTTCGCGCATAGCAGCTGAGGGTGTGGTGAGTGCTTTTATCAGCGCGGATGGTAAAGTCGGCGCGCTGGTTGAAGTGAACTGCGAAACTGATTTTATGGCAAAGAATGATGCCTTTATGGCATTTTCGAGTAATGTGGCGCAAGCCATTGCACAAAATAATCCGAGTGATTCCGAGACTTTGTCCTCGGTTGTATTGGCGGGTGGCGAGAGTGTGGAAGACGCGCGCAAGTCGCTAATTATGAAGCTGGGCGAGAATGTCAGTGTGCGACGTTTCGTGCGTTATAGCACAACGGGTAAGGTAGTGGCCTACTTGCATGGCAGTAAAATTGGTGTGCTCTTGGATATCAGCGGTGGTGACGATGCATTGGGTAAAGATTTGGCGATGCACATTGCCGCGAGCAAGCCGATATGTATTTCCAAAGAGCAAGTCTCTCAGGAATTGCTTGATACTGAGCGTAAGGTATATACCGCACAGGCCGCAGAAAGCGGAAAGCCGGCCAATATCATTGAAAAAATGGTAGATGGTCGTATTGCCAAGTATTTGGCCGAAGTTACTTTGCTGGGCCAACCTTTCGTGAAGGATCCCGAAGTTTTGGTAGAAAAGTTATTGGCCACTCATAACGTGACGGTCAATGCGTTCCAGATGTTCGTGGTCGGTGAAGGTATAGAGAAGGTTGTAGTGGATTACGCTGCCGAAGTTGCTGCTGCTGCAAAGGTATAAGTAGATGTCAACTGCTCCAGCATACAAGCGTATCCTGCTCAAACTTTCCGGAGAAGCCTTGATGGGCGATGATAGCTACGGAATTAACCGTGCTGTGATTGAGCGCATCGTTAGCGAAATTGGCGAAGTGGTTGGATTGGGTGTACAGGTGGCAGTGGTGATCGGTGGCGGCAATATCTTCCGCGGGGTTGCGCCTGCCGCTGCCGGAATGGATCGCGCCACCGCCGACTATATGGGAATGTTGGCGACCGTTATGAATGCCATGGCTTTGCAGGATGCTATGAAACGCTTCGGTTTGGATTGTCGGGTGCAGTCGGCTCTCAACCTGGAACAAGTGGCTGAACCATTTATACGCGGCAAGGCCTTGCGCTATCTGGAAGATGGCAAAGTCGTGATATTTGCTGCCGGTACAGGAAATCCATTTTTTACCACCGATACCGCCGCCGCCTTGCGGGGCGTGGAAATGGATGCGGAAGTTGTCATTAAGGCGACCAAGGTAGACGGGGTATATACTGCTGATCCAAAGCTTGATCCCGCTGCTATTCGCTATCAAAAATTGAGTTTTGATGAAGCGATTAATAAAAATCTTAAGGTAATGGATGCCACTGCGCTGACCCTGTGCCGTGATCTGAGCTTGCCGATTATTGTATTCAGCATCTTCAAGCATGATGCGCTGAAGCGCGTAGTGATGGGGCAGGATGAAGGGACGCTGGTACACTGTAGCTGATGGAGGATAAATGTAATGATTTCTGATATCAAAAAAAATGCTGAACAGAAGATGATTAAAACACTGGAAACGCTCAAAGTGGATTTCGGTAAGATTCGTACGGGTAGGGCACACACTGGTATTCTGGATCATGTGACCGTAGATTATTACGGCAGTCCCACGTTGATTAGCCAAGTGGCTAATGTGACTTTGATTGATGCGCGCACCATAGGGGTACAAGCATGGGAAAAAAATATGATTGCAGCAGTGGAAAAAGCGATACGCGACGCTGATCTGGGGCTGAATCCGGCGACCAATGGGGATCTAATCCGTGTACCCATGCCGATGTTGACCGAGGAGCGTCGTCGTGACTTGATCAAGGTTGTGCGTAGTGAGTCGGAGAACGCTAAGGTGGCTATACGCAATGTACGTCGCGATGCCAACGAGCATCTCAAAAAGTTATTCAAAGATAAAGAAATTGGTGAAGATGATGAGCGCCGTGGGCAGGATAATGTGCAAAAGCTTACGGATCATTTTGTAGTAGAAATAGACAAATTACTGCAAATAAAAGAAATTGACCTGATGGCAGTTTAACTGCGCTGTATATGGAGTGGTATACATAAGAAAGCGAGCGTACTGCTTGCTTGTGGTACCAAAATGGTCGTAGTCCTCGCGAGATTGCTTTAGAGGTTCTTGATGGCGTTATTTCAAAGTCCCACTCGCACCGTTCCAGTTATACCTCAAGTGCCACGCCATATCGCCATCATCATGGATGGTAATGGTCGCTGGGCAAAGCAGCGTTATTTGCCACGTATCGCTGGACATCAACGCGGTGTGGAGACAGTACGCGAGATTGTGAAAGCCTGCCGCGAATTGGGGGTCGAATACCTGACTCTGTTTGCCTTTAGTAGCGAGAACTGGCGTCGACCGGCAGACGAAGTTTCGTTTCTGATGCAATTATTCCTGAAAATGCTTGAGCGTGAAGTATGCAAATTGCATGACAATAATATTCGGCTAAAAATAATAGGTGATCGTAGTCGTTTTGATGCCAATCTTAATCAATGTATTTTAGATGCGGAACAATTGACTACAGACAATGCTAGCTTAACGCTTACGGTTGCGGCGGACTACGGTGGACGTTGGGATATTATGCAAGCCACACAGAAAATGCTGCAAGCGCGGCCCGATCTGGTTGGCGGTTTTAATGAAGAAGACCTGGAAGCATACCTTTCCATGCACTATGCGCCCAAGCCGGATTTATTTATCCGTACCGGCGGTGAACAACGCATTAGCAATTTCCTGCTATGGCAACTGGCTTATACCGAATTATATTTTACCGATACGCTGTGGCCCGCCTTTGATGGCGAAGCATTGAAATTGGCTATCCAGTCCTATTATGCACGGGAGCGTCGCTTTGGCCGAACGAGTGAACAAGTTCGAAGCGAGCGAATGCAGGACGGGGAAATGAATGCTTAAGCAGCGTGTAATCACAGCTGTCATCTTATTAGTATTGTTCTTGTTAGCGCTCTTTTTATTGCCCACTTTGGGGTGGGCTACGCTGGTGATTGTCATGGTGATGCAAGCTTCATTGGAATGGGCGCGCTTATCCAGATTGTCCAGGAAAATGGTTAGTATTTATTTGTGGCTGACTCTGGCTGTGATGATGGGTATCGTTTGGCTTGATACGCAATATGCCGGACAGTTTGAATCCTTGCATATATTGATATATGGTATGTCGGCCTTGTTATGGCTAATTATGGTGCCGCTTTGGCTTATGGCTCGTTGGCACGTACGTCAACCGCTGTTGATGATGTTAACTGGTTGGGTGCTGTTGATTCCGACCGGCCTGGCGATGATGGATTTGCGTATACAAAATCCCTGGTGGCTATTGGGGGTGATTGGACTAGTATGGGTGGCAGACATTACTGCTTATTTCAGCGGACGCAAATTTGGCAAGCATAAGCTTGCGCCTAATATTAGTCCCGGTAAGACTTGGGAAGGCGTATTCGGCGCACTGCTCGGAGTTACCGTCTATGTATCGCTTATTGTTTGGGCAGGAAATCTTCCTACAAATTATCAAACACTGTTCGGCATGCTGATCGTGTCTTGGGGGTGGGTGGGATTGGCAGTGATCGGTGATTTGTTTGAGTCGGCTATTAAACGCCAAGCCGGGGTTAAGGACAGCGGTACATTGCTTCCCGGCCATGGCGGCCTGTTGGATCGCATTGATGCACTGACTTCAACTTTGCCATTGGCCGCAATGGTGATTCTTCTCCAGAGGGTGGCATGAGCAACATAAGTCATCTCACCATACTGGGTTCCACGGGTAGCATAGGGGCCAGTACCTTGGATGTCGTGGCGCGTCATTCTGAACGCTATCGCATCACGGCACTCACTGCACAGTGTCAAGATAATATTCTGTTTGAGCAATGCATTCGTTTCGCGCCGCGCTATGCTGTGTTGTTAGATGAGGCGGCAGCCATGCGTCTGGCGCAGCGTATCGCCGCCGCTGGTGTGGATGTGGAAATTTTATGGGGTGTTGCAGCGCTGGAGCGGGTTGCATCATTGCCGGAGGTGGATACGGTAATGGCTGCTATTGTCGGTGCAGCAGGGCTGCGTCCTACATTGGCTGCTGCACGTGCAGGCAAGAAAATTCTGCTGGCGAACAAGGAAGCACTGGTAATGGCAGGACGAGTATTTATGGATTTGGTGCATAAACATGGCGCGACTCTGTTGCCCATTGATAGTGAGCATAACGCTATCTTTCAGGCTTTGCCCCATGATTATTCCCGTCATCACACGAATAGTTTAGCTGCCAGCGGGATAAGTAAAATTCTACTCACTGCATCTGGCGGTCCTTTTCTCAATACGACTTTGTCTGCATTGAAACAGGTCACGCCAGAACAAGCATGTGCACACCCTAATTGGATAATGGGACGCAAGATTTCGGTTGACTCCGCTACCATGATAAACAAGGGGCTGGAAGTCATTGAGGCCCACTGGTTGTTTAACGCGCCAGCCGATGCAATTCAGGTCGTGGTACATCCGCAAAGTATTATTCATTCGCTGGTGCAATATGTGGACGGCTCGGTACTTGCACAGCTGGGCAATCCGGACATGCGTACCCCAATCGCATATGCGTTGGCTTATCCGGAACGCATTGAAACGGGTGTCGAACCGCTGGATTTGCTCAAGATCGCTACACTCGATTTTGTCGCACCGGACTATACTCGTTTTCCAGGTTTGACTCTGGCCTACCAAGCTTTGCGCGCTGCCGGCACAGCACCGACCGTGCTTAATGCAGCCAATGAAGTAGCCGTGGTCGGATTTTTAAACAAACAGATTCCTTTTCTTGCTATCCCACGTTTGATAGAAGATGTCCTCGCTGATTTGCCGGTAACCACGGTTAACACGTTGGAGGATGTGTTAAGTGCAGATGTTGCTGCGCGTGCCGTGGCAAATGAATTGCTAAAGAAAAGTACGATTAATTTTTCATGACCACACTATTGGCTTTCATTGTCGCGATAGCAATACTTGTAGTGATCCATGAAATGGGGCATTACTGGATAGCACGACTGTGCGGAGTGAAAGTACTGCGTTTTTCAGTTGGCTTTGGCAAAACAATTTACAGCAAACGCTTTGCCAATAGCGAGACAGATTGGGTGATCTCCGCTATTCCCTTGGGTGGTTATGTCAAGATGCTGGATGAGCGTGAAGGTACAGTGGCTGCGCATGAGTTGCATCTTGCATTTAATCGTAAGCCTGTGCTGCAACGCATCGCTATCGTGGTGGCAGGGCCGGTGGCTAATCTACTGCTGGCTATTTTATTATTCTGGGCATTGTTTATCTATGGCGTGCCGAGCCTTAAACCTGTGTTGGGCGAAATATTACCGAATACACCCGCAGCAACAGCAGCTTTGCAAGCGCAGGAAACCATTGTCAGCATTAATGAGCAAGCCATTCCGAGTTGGGAGGAAATGAGCTGGGTATTATTGGATCTTGCTTTACAAGGTACTACTGAAGCACGTATAGAAGGGCGTACTGCACAAGGAGAAACAATCCGACATGTACTCAACTTGGAAGCACTCACTTCGGATGAAATGAACGAAAATTTTTTGCACTCGCTCGGTTTACAACCATATCAACCGTTGGTGCGTCCCGTCATCGGAAAATTGGTAGAAGGTGGGGTTGCCCAACGTGCAGGGCTACTCCCAAATGATAAAATTCTGCGGGTGGATAGTCGGAATATTGAAGATTGGAAAGACTTGGTGGAGGTAGTGCGCGGGCATCCGGGGCAGTTACTGAAGTTGGAAATTGAACGAAGTGGCACGCTACAGGTTCTTAGTCTCACACCTGAAGCAATCAGCGAAGCGAACATAACGGTAGGCAAGATTGGCGCTGCTCCATACGTAGACCGGCGTGAGTTCGATGCTTTGTCGACTAAAGTTTATTATGCACCGCTTGCAGCATTCGGGCATGCCATACGAAAGACTTGGGAAATTGCCAAGGTGAGTTTGAAATCGCTGGGTAAAATGGTCATAGGCGAGATGTCGCTGAAAAATTTGAGCGGACCCATTACCATTGCTGATTATGCTGGACAGTCAGCCCAGATGGGTATGGTCGCCTACCTGAATTTCCTGGCGCTGATCAGTATTAGCCTCGGAGTGTTGAATTTACTGCCTATCCCCTTATTAGATGGCGGGCATTTGCTGTATTATATGGTTGAGTTAATTAAAGGCAGTCCGATGTCCGAGGAGGCTTGGGGGGCAGGGCAGAAAGTTGGTATTGTGCTGCTTGTTACCTTGATGGTTCTCGCGTTGTTTAACGACTTTAGCCGCGTATTTTAGGTTGAAATAATTCATGAAATTGAAAAATCTAGTGGGGCTTATCCCGCTGCTATATGCCGCGTCCGCCATAGCCATTGAACCGTTTGTGGTTAAAGATATTCGTGTAGAAGGCATACAGCGTACTGAGGCAGGCACTGTTTTCAGTTATCTACCGGTCAAGGTCGGTGACATGCTGGATGATGAACATGCTGCTGCGGCAATCCGTGCATTGTTCGCCACCGGTTTTTTCAAGGATGTGCGCCTTGAAATGCAACAGGGTGTGTTAATTGTTTTGGTACGTGAACGCCCGTCCATCGCCAGTATTGAAATTAATGGAGTAAAGGATTTTCCGAAAGATACGCTGCGTGACAATCTTAAGTCGGTGGGGTTGGCGGATGGTCGTATTTTCGATAAGTCTGCCTTGGACAAAGCAGAACAAGAACTCAAGCGCCAGTATGTGGCGCGCGGTAAATATGGAGTGAAATTCACCACTACTGTCACCGAGTTAGAACGTAACCGTGTCGCTATCATATTTAATGTGGTAGAGGGTGAAACCTCTAAAATCAGGCAAATTAATATTATTGGCAACCAAACTTTTAACGAAAAAAAATTAAAGGATTTGATGCAGCTCGGTACACCAAACTGGATAAGCTGGTTTACTAAAAATGATCAATACTCCAAGCAAAAACTTTCAGCTGATTTGGAAACGTTGCGTTCACTTTATCTTGACGCGGGTTATCTGGAGTTTTCCATAGACTCTACCCAAGTTTCTATTACACCGGACAAGGAGCAAATTTACATCACTATTAATATTAGTGAAGGCGCCAAATACACAGTTTCCGAGGTTAAGGTATCCGGACCTGAAAATATCTTGCCGCATGCGGAGACGCGTAAACTTATTAAAGTACAAGCAGGTGATGTGTTTTCTCGTAAAGAATTGACCGATTCCACCAAAAAGATAGGCGATCGTCTTGGTGAGGATGGTTATGCCTTCGCTAATGTTAATGCGGTACCGGATGTAGATAAAGAAAAGCATCAAGTAGGGTTTACTTTTGTAGTTGATCCTGGCGCACGAGCTTATGTACGACATATTGACATTACAGGTAATACTAAAACTCGCGATCTTGTGATTCGGCGTGAATTTCGTCAGATGGAGAGTGCATGGTATTCCGCGTCTAAAGTTAAGACATCCAAACAAAAGGTCGATCGCTTGAACTTTTTTAGTGAAGTCAACGTTGAGACTCTCCCGGTGCCTGGCACAAATGATCAACTGGATGTTAGTCTGGCTGTTAAGGAAAAAGCCACTGGGGACTTTTCGGTCGGTGCCGGAGTATCCAGTAACGTTGGCGTGGTGTTTACTGGTTCTATTACTCAGCGCAATTTGTTTGGGACCGGCAATAGTATATCTACACAGATTAATACCAGTAAGATTAATCAAGTCTATTCGGTGACTTATACCAACCCTTACTACACTGATAATGGCGTCAGTAGAGGATTTGATCTATATAAACGTAATGTGAATTCCACTTATACGGCAATTAGCCCATACCTTTCTGCAACCATTGGAGGAGGGGTACGTTTTGGTGTACCAATCAGTGATTTTGAGAATACACATTTTGGTTTATCGGCGGAAAAGACCGAACTGACGCTTACCGACGCGAGCTCGCTACAAATGAAAGAGTACGTTAGAGTCTTTGGGCCGTCGACAAGTAACCTGTTGACTTCGGTGGGCTGGAGCCATGATAGCCGTGATAGTGCTATTTACACTACGGAGGGGACGATACAACGTGCATTTGTGGAAGCCGCTCTACCGGTTTCTAATCAGCGGTTTTACAAACTGACTTATCAGCATCAGTGGTTTTATCCTATAAGTCAAAACTTCACTCTCATGTTGAATGGCGAAGTGGGCGGTGCGGAAGGCTATAGCGGTAAACCAGTGCCATTTTTCAAGAATTTTTATGCGGGTGGACCAGGTTCTGTGCGTGGCTTTAAGCCATTTTCTATCGGGCCGCGGGATATTAATAATAATTCCCTGGGTGGCACTAGACGCATAGTCGGAAATGCTGAATTACTATTCCCTATGCCAGGAATGAACAAAGAAAGATCCGTACGCTTGAGTGCGTTTGTGGACGCTGGTGCGGTGTTTGGTCTTGGCATGACAGGATCTGACAGCTTGCGTTATTCTACGGGCCTCGCCGTTACTTGGGTATCACCAATGGGTCCGCTTAAAATTAGCATAGGCGTGCCTCTAAACAAGCAGGCTGGCGACAAGTTACAGCCATTCCAGTTCACTCTGGGTTCGTTATTTTAAATTTGGTTAGGAAAAAGAATGAAAACTTTGATTATGAAGTTTATACAGATATTGCTCTTGGTCGGCAGTACTCAAGCATCGGCCGCCGATTTTCGGGTAGGGATAGTGAATACCGAACGCATTTTGCGCGAATCTGCTCCTGCTGTGAAAGCCGAGAAAAAGATTGAAAAGGAATTTTCCGGGCGCGACCAGGAAATCAAAAAAGTCGCCAAGCAAGTGAAAGATGTACAAACGCTCATGGAGAAAGAAGGTTTGACGCTGCCAGAGGGTGAAAAGCGCAACAAGGAACGTGAACTGGCTAATCTCAATATGAATCTGCAGCGTATGCAACGGGGTTTCAGCGAAGATTTGAATCTGCGTAAAAATGAGGAAATGTCAGTGGTTCTTGAACATGCAAATAAAGCAATTCAAGCACTTGCAGAAAAAGAAAAGTATGACTTGATATTACAAGAAGCTGTATATCGCAACCCAAATATTGATATTACTGAAAAAGTTTTGAAATACATGGCAAATGATAAATAAAGCTTAAAATTGTATGAAGCGAACAGACTATAGCCTTAAAGAAATCGCAGCACGTTTCGGTGGTTTGTTGCTGGATAGTACCGAGACAACGGTCAATCAAATCGCGACGCTAGAAAATGCGCAAGTGGGACATCTTACTTTTTTGGCGAGCGCAAAATATCGTCCGCTGCTTGCTACTACGCATGCCAGTGCAATCATTGTTGGCTTGGCAGACGCTGAGGCAACATCACTTCCCCGCATCGTATGCGATAACCCTTATGTTTATTTTGCCAAGGTTTCCGCATTTTTAAACCCGCCCGCTTTAGTTGTGCCAGGCATACACCCCAGCGCCGTGATTGAAGAAGGGGCTTATATTGATCCGACTGCTCATATTGGCCCGAATGTAGTGATCGGTGCAGATACCAAAATAGGAGCCGGTTGTGCGATTATGGCAGGATGCAGCATTGGTGCCGGAGTAACGATAGGTGTAGACGCATGCTTATATCCACGCGTCGTGATTTATCACAATTGTGTTTTGGGAAATCGGCTGATAGCACATTCTGGTGTAGTGATTGGCTCTGACGGTTTCGGCATAGCGATGAATGAAGGCCGCTGGCTGAAAATTCCGCAGATCGGCCGTGTGGTTATTGGTGATGATGTGGAGATCGGCGCAAATACCACTATCGATCGTGGTGCATTGGATGACACAGTGATTGAAGAAGGAGTCAAGTTAGATAATCTGATCCAGATTGCGCACAATGTTCGTATTGGCGCACATACCGCTATTGCCGGATGTGTTGGCATTGCAGGTAGCGCGATTATCGGACGCCATTGTCGAATAGGTGGGGGGACCGGTATTTTAGGACATACGCAGATATCGGATCATGTCGAAATTTCTTCTTATACGATGATCGGAAAATCTATTCGAGAACCCGGTACCTATACGGGAATTTTCCCATTCAGTTCACACGAAGTGTGGCGCAAAAATGCTGCCCAGCTACGTCATCTGGATGAATTGGCAAATAAAATAAAAACGTTGCAGCAAGAAATTGAAATCTTAAGGAAGGAACGTTGATGAGTACAAGTACCCAAATGGACATCTATGAAGTTTTGGAATACTTGCCGCACCGTTATCCATTTCTATTAATCGATCGTGTGCTGTCATATGATCCCGGCAAGAATATTGTGGCGCTGAAAAATGTCAGTATAAATGAACCTTTTTTTGAAGGTCATTTCCCGCATCATCCGGTTATGCCAGGAGTGCTTATCGTGGAAGCCATGGCGCAAGCTGCGGCAATTCTGACATTTAAAACTTTAGGTACCAAGCCGGATGATAAATCAGTTTATTATTTTGTGGGTATTGATGGCGCGCGTTTCAAGAAGCCCGTGAGTGCGGGTGACCAACTCATTTTAAAGGTATCGTTCCTCCGTAATGTGCGCGGCTTATGGAAGTTTTCTGCAACTGTTGAAGTGGATGGACAGATTGTCACAGAGGCGGAGTTAATGTGTACGGTTCGGGAATTGTAATGCATCACCCGACGGCTATTATTCACCCAAATGCCAAATTGGCAGATAACGTTAAGGTGGGTGCATATTCAATTATCGGCGAGCATGTCGAGATAGGCAAAAATACACATATTGGACCGCATGTCGTGATCGGCGGACATACCAGTATAGGCCAGCACAACCGCATCTTTCAGTTTTGCTCATTGGGGGAAATCCCGCAAGACAAGAAGTATGCGGGTGAACCGACGCGGCTGGAAATTGGTGATAATAATACCATTCGTGAATTCTGTACCTTCAATATAGGTACCTCACAAGATGTCGGTGTAACACGTGTTGGAAACAATAACTGGATCATGGCCTATGTGCATTTGGCGCATGATTGTCAGATTGGAAACCACACTATTTTTGCTAATAACGCAAGTTTGGCCGGGCATGTCAAGATTTCTGATTATGTAATATTAGGCGGATTTTCTATAGTGCACCAGTTTTGCCAAATTGGCATGCATGCAATTATTGGAATGGGATCGGTTCTCTTGCAGGATGTCCCGCCTTATGTCACTGCCGCAGGCAACCCTGCTGCACCGCACGGGATTAATTCAGAAGGATTGAAGCGGCGGGGGTTTTCAAGTACCGCAGTGATGGCGATTAAGCGCGCTTATAAAACCCTGTACAAATCGGGGTTGATGCTAGAGCAGGCTAAAGTGGTTATTGAAGAACAAGCAGCAGAATATCCAGATTTAAATGTACTGGTTGATTTTCTAGGTTGTTCGCAACGCGGCTTTATTCGTTAGTTTCGTTATATGACACAGCCAGTAAAAGTGATCGGTATTGTTGCCGGTGAAGCTTCCGGTGACCTGCTCGCCAGCCATATGATGGAGGAGCTAAAACGAGCAGTGCCTAGCGTGAAATTCATCGGAATCGGTGGGCCCAAAATGCAGGCAGTTGGCATGGAGGTATTATTCCCGCAGGAAAAGCTTGCCGTGCGCGGTTATGTCGAAGTGCTGAGACATTATTGTGAAATTATGGGCATACGTCGCAAGCTCCGAGCGTATTTCTATGCTCACCCTCCCGATTTATTTATTGGTATTGATGCGCCAGATTTTAATCTTGATCTGGAGTTGAAGCTCAAGGAACATGGCATTCCCACCGTACATTACATTAGCCCCTCTATCTGGGCTTGGCGCGGCGAACGCATCCACAAGATTAAGCGTGCGGTATCGCATATGCTGGCATTATTTCCTTTTGAATCTCCGCTATATGAACAAGCAGGCGTTCCGGTAACGTATGTCGGACACCCTCTGGCTGATATGTTACCGGAGGTACCCAATCGAAATGCTATGCGCGAGCAGATCCGTTTGCCTGTGCAAAGTAAAGTATTCGCCTTTCTGCCCGGAAGCCGTCAGAGTGAAGTGCGAAATCTGGCTTTAATTTTTATTGATACCGCAAGAATTATTTTGCAAAAATTACCTGAAGCGATCTTTCTTGTACCATTGGCGACCAGTGAAACGCGCCGTATTTTTGAGGAAGCTTTGAGGCGTTGCGAAGGGCAGGATTTGCCAATCCGAATTCAATTTGGCCATGCGCATGATGCGATAATTGCTGCAGATGTGGTATTGGTTGCATCGGGTACCGCTACGCTGGAAGTCGCGCTGCTCAAACGTCCCATGGTAATCACTTACAAAATGCCAGCCTTGTCATATTGGTTATTAAAGCCCAAGGCATACCAACCCTATTTCGGCCTTCCAAATATTCTTGCAGGTAAATTTGTAGTGCCGGAGCTGTTTCAGGATGATGCAACACCGGAGAATCTTGCGCAGGCGCTGCTGAACTGGTTGTCTAACCAACAAGCAGTTACCGAACTGGAGGCAAGATTTACCGATATGCATGCAACGCTTAGGCAGGGTAATGCGCATAAAGCCGCACAAGCTATCGTGTCATATCTGGGTATGCAACAAGAAGTCAGTAAGTGAAAAATCAACTGCTTATCTGTGGAGTGGATGAGGCAGGGCGTGGGCCGTTAGCGGGCCCCGTCTATGCTGCTGCGGTAATATTGGATGGCCGTCGGCCAATAGAGGGGCTGGGTGATTCCAAAAAGCTCAGCGAAAAGAGGCGTAATTCTCTAGCCTTGGAAATAAAGCAATATGCCTTGGCATGGGCAATTGCAGAGGCTTCGGTCGAAGAGATTGATTCCATCAATATTTTGCGTGCCAGCCTGCTGGCTATGCGCCGTGCAATTGAAATGCTACAGATTCGACCGCATGAGATTTTGGTCGATGGCTTGTATTGCCCGGATACGGGACTTCCGAGCCGTGCCATTGTGCAAGGGGATAGTAGTGTTGCGTCCATTTCAGCAGCTTCTATATTGGCTAAAACCGCGCGTGATGCGGCTATGTTGTTGCTGCATGATACCTATCCGCAATATGATTTTGCTGCACATAAAGGCTACGCAACGAAGGTACATCTAATGGCATTGAAGATGCACGGCGTTTCTGCCGAGCACAGAAGAAGTTTCCGACCTGTCAGAGAGATATTGGAACAGAGAAAGGGGTGAGTCTGCTCAAACAGATTATATTGCTACAGTAGTAATTGGGGTTAGTGGTATATTCTGGCTATATTCACACTAATGTTAGCGTATAATATACTTTTGTTTTCAATAGAATAGGTGTCTATGAAGATCGATAACTTCAGTTTGATTACCAAGTTGGATTACGTATCTACTCTTCTATTGATCCTGATTATGGAAGAAGTATTTACAATCCCTGTCATGACACCATGATGCGACAAATAACTATTGACCGTTGGCTTGGTGATGCAGGTCTGTAGTGTAAATCTTGAGTACACCCTGTGAATCAGTCTTCCTCGTCCACCTTAAATACTAAGAATAAATCTATTCCATTAATTGTTGACTTGGATGGAACTTTAACACCGACGGATACGTTAATTGAGTCGATCATTCGATTGGTCAAAAATAACCCCTTGGATGGGCTGAAGCTTCCATTTTGGATGCTAAGCGGTCGTGCTGTTTTCAAGTCGAATATCGCGACACGAGCCGGTTTCTCAGTTGAAAATCTGCCCTATCGGCAGCCGCTTGTGGATTATCTGCACGGCGAAAAGGAAAAAGGTCGACGAATTATCCTTGCCACGGCGGCTCATCGGAGCATTGCTGATTCTGTAGCAAAACACCTTGGGTTGTTCGATGGTGTGCTTGCAAGCGATGAGAAACGAAATCTTAAAGGAAAAACTAAGCTCGAAGTCATCCGTGAAACGGTCGGTGAAAGGTTTGTTTACGCGGGCGATAGCGCGGCCGATTTACCTATCTGGAAGGCGGCTGAAGCTGCGATATTAGTGGGGACATCCTCCCGAGTTTCAAAGGCCGTTCGGCGCATAACCCCAATTGAACGGGAGTTTCCGCGAATAAATCCAGGCGGAATTGTTTGGCTTCGTGCGTTACGGGTTCATCAATGGCTCAAAAACCTTCTTCTATTCGTCCCGTTATTAACTGCGTTTTCTTTTTTAGATGGTAGCAAGCTGACGACAATGATTGTCGCATTTTTCGCCTTCTCGCTTGCTGCGTCTGCAACCTATGTGGTAAATGACCTATGGGATCTTGAAAATGACAGATCGCATCCACGAAAGCGTAATCGCCCATTTGCCAATGCCAGCATAACGATCCCGATTGGCATCTCAGTTGCCGCTGGCGCGATGATGGTAGCGCTCATATTGGCGGCCTGCATTTCGAATGGTTTTCTCCTGATGCTTATTCTTTATATTACGCTTACCAGTACGTACAGTTGGGTACTCAAAGAATATGTGTTGATTGATGTTCTTATGCTCTCATTACTTTACACGCTACGTATCCTTGCAGGTGCGGTTGCTATCAGCGTACCAACCAGTTCGTGGTTGCTCGCATTTTCAGTATTCATTTTTTTTAGCCTTGCTTTAGTAAAGCGCTGTTCCGAGCTTGTTTCTCTCGGGCAAGCAGGGAGAGAGGCAGCGCGTGGGCGCGACTATCGTGTAACTGATCTGATTGTGCTGTGGCCATTGGGAATTGGCGCCGCTCTTTGCGCTGTGGTTGTATTTGGTTTGTTTATTAGCGCTGCGGAAACTCAGGCAAGATATGGTAGTGCTCAACTTCTATGGTTCGTTGCCATCGGCTTAATTTATTGGCTTGCGCGCCTATGGATCAAAACTGCCCGAGGTGAAATGCATGATGATCCACTGGTTTTTGCGCTCAAGGATTCGGGTAGTCGAATGACCATTCTGGCGATGCTCCTTGCGACCCTCGTTGCTCATTTCATACATATTGGGTAGGTTATGAATACACTGATGATTGCCATGACGAGCATTATTCTCTCCGTTGTAGCCCAGTTTGCATTAAAAAACGGTATGTCGAGTATTGAAGTCAAAGAAGCGTTATCCCAGCCAGCTACCCTGCGTACCATGTTTGTCATTCTGACAAACAAATTCGTGATGGGTGGTTTTTTGTTGTATGGACTAGGCGCGGTCGTGTGGCTTGGCGTTCTTTCGCGTTGGGATGTGAGTAAGGCATACCCGCTAGTCGGAATGGGATTTGGATTGACTGTCATTATAGGATTACTGTTAGGCGAACAAATTACAATACTGCGTACCGTTGGAGTAGCGCTCATTTGTGTGGGCGTTTTCTTGGTCAGTCGGAGTTGATATTGCGAGCAGCTCTGCTACCGATTCTTGCTGTTATAGCCATCAGTATCTTAATGGTGGCGCATCTATTTTTACGTGCGCCTATTTTTCCATTTTCTCCCGATAGCGCTAACTATATTGAACAGGCTCGAAGCTTGATACAAAGTGGTTTAACGTTTAGTGCTCCATCCGGTTCAAATGGAATAGATAAAACGTCGGGCTCTTTGTTTCCAATCGGGTTTCCTATCATACTGGCATTCTTCAGTATTTTCGGCGTGGATGCACAAGAGGCGTCTATTGCAGTAGGGTGGCTATCTGCAATTTTACTTCCTGTGTTGTTGTATATTTGTTTCAAAAAACAAATAGGTTCGTCCTATGCGGCGATATTGGCGGGCCTGAGTGTGTTTTCACCGGGAGTTCTTACGTATGCTCCCATGGGTTTAACAGATATATTTTCTCTGGTGCTTGCGGTTGGTGCCATTGGATTGGTATTGAATTCTCGTTCAACCACCTTTTTCTTTGTGGGTGGAGTAGTTGCAGGATTAGCGTACGCCGTAAGAAATGCGCATATCGCTTTACTCGTAGCACTCGCCGTGTATTTTGTATACCTGTGGGTTAGCAATCCAGAGCAACGTAATACAACAATAAAGCAGGCTATCGCTTTCGCAATAGGCGCATCGGTCATCATATTGCCATTATTGTTGCGTAATTTAGCAATTTTTGGTGCGCTGAATCCTTATGAGATGGAGCCATCCACGGTGAGTGTCGCACACAACGTGCGAATATATATTCAAGAGTTTATATATGACCTATCAGCCTTGCGTAATCTTGGACTGTTCGTTGGATGGTCTATTCAAGGATTAATGCTTCTCTTGGCGTTGGTGATCGGTGGAAGTTGGATGCTGATGGTTGTGTGGAAAGGGCAATTAGCGGAAGAAAAGAAGAGGACAATATTTCTGTGTATCACCTATTCAATAATGGGTGCAGGGGTTGTAATTGCCGCACGTTCCCGTTATGAATGGGGTGAGATGATCAATATACGACATACCTTGCAGTACACGCCATTTTGTCTAGCTGCGTTACTTGCTGTTATTCCTGAGGTTAGCAGGGATACATTTTTATCTTTCATGCGGAAAAGTGGACTGACCTTGGTGTGTCTTCTTGGAATTCTTCATGCATTGTATGCACTTAAATTAGGAGCAGAATATCAGCAAAGCATTCATCGAGGATTGGATGCGATGAATGCTTACCAGAATGGGAAAAACCATTTGTGTGTGTCTGAAGGTAACACTCTGCTTATGTCGAATTGGGAGTATGTCTTTCGCATTAAATGTGATGCACGTGTTCAGAATGCGGAATTTGTTAATTTGCGATGTGATGCATCAAAATCTTCGACCATTGAGAAGCCTGAGAGATGTAACACCTTGGTCACGGGCATATTGAACCTATCAGACAAGTTGGTGGACAGATCAATATGGGCTGGTTTCTTTCCCGGTCGCTATGGAGTAAATACTAATAATCTGCCACTCCCTGAAGTAGATATTATAAGTTTGCAGAATGCCGGGTGGGATATTGTTCAGAACAATGCCAGTGGTTTGTTATTGTCACATCAATCCCTCGGCCCAAAAAATTTCGCCTATGCTTTGAAGTAAGCAGTTAAACCCGTTACTTTGCTAGGATGTTAGGATAAGTTTTGCATTTTTAATGATGAGAGAAAATTTTGAGTGAGTTTTGGTTTAAGGTTAAAAAAACTTTGGAATTTCATTCTTCCCGAGCGGCGCGTGCAGTGCGTGGTGCGCGGTGGGACGTAACGAAAATTCCGGCAGATAAGCCTATTTTTATTGTTGGCTGCAGCCGTGCTGGCACTACTGTGGTGTATAAGACTTTTTCCGAGTCTCATGCTATTGGTTCGTTGAATCGCGAAACGCATGACTTCTGGGTAGACATGCATCCGCTTTCCAACAAAAATTGGGATACCCATGGCCTGAGTACAATTGACGCCAGCGCTGCTGACCGTAACTACGTTTCGCGTTATTTCTATGCTTGGACAGGGCAATCCCGCTTCGTCGACAAGAATAACCAGAACGGCTTATGCGTACCCTATCTATATTCCTTATTTCCTGATGCCTATTTTGTTTACGTAAAACGCAGTCCCGGTGACAACATCAACTCACTGATTGAGGGGTGGAACAAACCCGGAGAATTCGCCACCTGGTCAAATTTATTACCAGAGAAGGTCTCTGTAGAAAACGGGCGTTATACGCAATGGTGTTTTTTTCTGTCCGATGGATGGCGTGAATATCTGGACAAACCCATAGAAAACGTTTGTGCTTTTCAATACCGCGCCATCAATGAAGAAATTCTTGCGGCAAAAGAACTTATTCCCCCCCAACAGTGGACTGAAGTGTTTTATGAAGATTTGGTGCGTGACCCGGTGACCGGGTTTCGGCCAGCTTTCGAACAATGTGGTTTGATGTTTACCCATGATCTTGAACAACATTGCGCAAGCGTCTTGTCTACACCCTATAACGCTTTTTCCGAAATTAGACTGGATAAATGGAAAGATGGGCGTAACCGTGATCGAATCGAGCGCGTGCTGCCGGAAGTGACGGCTGTGGCGCGAGCAATGGGGTACAAACTCTGAGCATGATAACGCTGCTGTTACTGCCGCCGCTGGCTTGGGCGCTGTTACTGGCGTTATATGCCAAGCGGTTTATCGCCTTGTGGCATGAACCGGTATGGCGCTGCCCGGTACTGGTAATCGAAAGTGATGACTGGGGCGCAGGCATGCTGTCCCAAGCGGCAGCGTTGGATAATCTTCGTGAGCTGCTCAATGGTCATTGCGATCATACCGGGCGGCACCCGGTGATGACACTGGGCATTGTACTAGCCATCGCCGACATTGAAGCGATACGCGCTGTTGCCGGGCGTGAGTATTTGCGTATTGTGCTGGACGATGTACGCCTGGCACCAGTGCTGACTGCTTTGCGTACGGGTATTGCTGAGGGCGTATTTGCCCCTCAGTTGCATGGCATGGAACACTACTGGCCCGCTGCCGTTCTGGTCGCCGCTCAAACCGACAAACGGGTGGAAGCATGGCTTACAGACGATGCCCTGCCACGTACCGAAGACTTGCCTTCGCCACTACAAAGCCGTTGGACTGTGGCTACCGTGTTGCCTTCATTGCCACTCTCTATCTCGGAAATAAATGAAGCCGTTGTTACTGAAGCTCGTACATTTCAGCGTATTTTCGGAATAACGGCGCAGGTTGCAGTGCCTACTACCTTCGTGTGGAATGATGAGGTCGAACGCGCTTGGTCAGCGCACGGCGTGCGCTGCATTGTCACGCCCGGCACCCGTTTTGAATACCGTGATGCACAAGGCCGCCCGGCAGGTGACGGGCGGAAAATACTGAACGGTCAATGCGGTCAGAACGACGTGTTATACGTAGTGCGCGACCAGTATTTCGAACCTGTATTCGGTCACCGCGCCGAACAAGGGCTGGTGGCACTGGCGCGACAAACTGCGTGCGCTCGTCCAACACTACTGGAAACCCATCGCTTCAATTTTCTCGGAGAATCTGCCAGCGTTGCGATGCACGAGCTCAATAATCTGTTGGATAAGGCCTGTGCCGCTTATCGTACGCTACGCTTTCTATCCACCCAGGAAATCGCAGAGGCAATGGCGAACAAGGATACCGCGCTGATTGAAACCAACCTGCGGCCGCGTCTGCGCGCGTGGCTGGTACGTGTCCACCTCCTGCCGCGTTTTACCAAACTGGCGCGGTTCACCGGACTCGTGTTGCCATTGCGATTACTAGGGAAATGGGCTGCATGAGTATCCCCCGATTTTCCGTTATCATCCCTGCCTACAATGCAGCGGCGACGCTGGCGCGTGCACTCGATTCGGTGTTGGTGCAAACCTGGCCCGCGCACGAAATTATTGTCGTGGACGATGGATCCAGCGATGCTACTGCGGCGGCGGTGGCGGCGTACGGTGATAAAGTTCGTTATCTGTATCAGCACAATGCGGGTGTATCGGCCGCGCGTAATGCCGGAGCACAGGCAGCCAGTGGCGACTGGCTGGCCTTTCTCGATGCTGATGACTGGTATTATCCCAACCGTTTGAAATGGCACGCCGATTGGATTGCGCGTGATTCTGATCTCGATTTTCTGACCGGAGACTATGAATACCGTGACCTGTCGGGCAAGTTGATTGGCATGTCAATGGCTGGAAAACCTTCGGGGCAACGCATGCTGCTAAAAGCGGCAGGGGTGCGCGAGGTCGTGATGCAAGGATCCGAATTTGAGGCTTTTGTAGCCGACCATTTTGGTGATACCCATACGCTCAGTGTACCTCTGACCACATTTCGGGCTCTGGGCGGATATCCGCTGGGCTTTAAAGTGTGCGAGGACGTGCACTTCCTCACCCGTCTGGTTGCGCGCAGTCGTCGTGCCGGGGTGATCTGCGAGCCGCTGGCGGTTTACCTCATTCACCCGTCCAGTGCTACACGTGCCGACCCGGTGCGTGCTCAGTTCGAAAATGTGCGTACCTTGATTGCCTTGGGCGAACAGGTTGCCACTTTACCCGCCGCAGTACGCCGTGGGTACACTACGCGATTGCGCCAGGCACGCCTGAATCTTGGCTATGCGTTGAGTAAAACCGGCAATCGCACGGGTGCAATGCGTGCCGTATTACCTTCGCTGATCGAAGCCCCGAGTTTTGCCAGCATGCGCAATTTGTTGTCCATTCTTAAAGGCTGAACATGCCGCGTTATTTGGTACTTACCGAATTATTTCTGCCCACCAAAGGTGGCACCGCAGTCTGGTTTGCCGAGGTGTACCGGCGTCTGTCGGGCAAGGAAACCCATATTGTGACTGCCGACGTACCGGATGCCGCGGCAGTGGACGCGACGCACCCCAACACAGTCCATCGTATCAGCATGCGTCGCGTGACCTGGCTTAGACCGGAATCGTTGGGCATGTATGCTAACCTGTTTATTAAATCCTTATGGCTAGCGCTTACCCATCGTTTTACAGCTATTCATGCCGGTCGCGCCTTGCCGGAAGGCATTACAGCCTGGCTGGTAGCACGGTTGACTTTGCATCCGGTCGTAATTTACGCTCACGGTGAGGAGCTTACCACCTGGGGATACGGTGGCAAATACAAGGCAATGCGATTTGCTTTACGTCACGCTGACCGAGTGATTGCTAATAGTGAATATACTCGCGATGCACTTATCAAAATGGATGTACACCCTGCCAGTATCACACTGATCTATCCCGGCGTGGACGTAAGCCGTTTTCATCCGGGTTTTGTCTGTGCGGAGTTACGTCAAGCAGTGGGTGTAACGGATGCCAGCAAGCTGGTTTTGTCGGTAGGACGACTGTCACGGCGTAAAGGATTTGACCAAGTGATCCAAGCGCTACCAGCACTAATTCAGACTGGGTTGGACATACAGTATGTGCTGATTGGTATTGGCGAGGATTATGATTATTTGTTCGATCTCGCGCGCAAACACGGTGTGGCTGACCGTGTTCACCTATTGGGTCACGTTAGTCCTGATGATCTGCCGCGTTGGTATAATGCCTGTGACGTATTCATCATGCCCAACCGTGAGATCAACGGGGATACTGAAGGTTTTGGCATGGTGTTTATTGAAGCCGCAGCATGTGGAAAGCCCGCCATTGCCGGGCAAGCCGGCGGTACTGGCGCAGCGGTCGTGGATGGAGTGACGGGCTTCAGAGTGGATGGCACGGATACTGCTGCAGTGATTTTTGCATTGCAGCGAACCCTGGAAAACACACAATATGCTCAGCAGATGGGAAATCGTGCATTAGCGAGAGCGATCAAACAGTTTGATTGGTCAGTCGTGGCTGAAAAAACTCGCCAATTGTAATTAAAATAAAATTCAGATTTATAAGGTATAAAAATCACCACATATTGAATTTAAAGAACAACACAGGAGGATATGCAATGCGACTTAAGATATTCGCATTTTTGATGGTCAGCATGTTTCAGTCGTATGGTTTTGCTGAAGTAGGATTTACGGTAACCAAGGCAGAATTGGCATCGATGCCGCCATATTGTACTGCCCTATACGGGAAGTACCATGGAATGCCGCAGCCACAGGATTCACCATTACGTCACACCATTCCCGCCGGTTGTCCAAGTGTTCATCACTATTGTGACGGACTAAAGTATATTCTTAGAGCGGATCATGCAATGGGTAACAAAGCAGATTTCAGTTACAACATGCAAAACGCCATTACAAGTTTTAATGGTGTTACCGAAGAATGGCGTAGCGCTGCACCAACATGTTCTCTTCGGGCTGAAGCACACACCAATCTTGCAAAGTCTCTTTTGAGAATGGTTAAACGCCAACCAGCCGCCGCCAGTCAAGCAATTAATAGTCTTAAACAAGCAATAGAACTTACACCAGGGTTTTTGCAATCCTATCTTGTACTGGCTGATACCTATATTGATAATGGGCAAAAAAGGAAGGCCAAAGAAATTGTTGAAGAGGGCTTGGCACATATTCCAAATTCAAAAGCACTTGCCAAGCGATACGTAGCACTTGGCGGCAATCCCTCAACAATTAAACCAGTCACGAAGCCTACTCCTGCAGCTACAGAGGGAAATGTCACTGTAGACAAAATATCACAACCTATTGAAGTAAAGCCTGCCGAAGTAAAGCCTGCTGAGGTAAAGCCTGCCGAAGTAAAGCCTGCTGAGGTAAAGCCTGCTGAGGTAAAGCCTGCTGAGGTAAAGCCTGCTGAGGTAAAATCCGAGAGCAATACCGGTAGTGAACCTCCATCGAAAAGCGGTTCACAGAAAAGTCCCTATTGCCGATTTTGTCCGGAAGATTGAAGTGATTAATGGATAGTGTATCTGTGCCTGTGAATTTGCACAGTTAAGAAATGAAAAAGCAGTTTATTTTGTAAGAAAACAAAGTTACCTATTTATTTTCTTGCAAAACTGATTTCTCAATTATGCGTAAAACTCAATAATAACGTTTCAAATTCACGTACAGGACGGGTAGTAAAATTCTGCTCTACCCGAACGCGGCCAGCTTCGCCGAGGCGAGCGCGTAATGCAGAATCGGCGATAAGTTGCATGACTCGTGCTGTGAGTCCATCCACGTCTTCCGGCTCTACCAGATAGCCATTCACTCCATCTTCTACCGCCTCGGGGATCCCTCCCACGCGTGTGGCAACCACCGGTTTGCGGCATGCGCCAGCTTCCAGGCTGATTAATCCTAAAGGCTCCTGCCAGCGTGATGGCACTACCACAATATCGGCAGTGTGGTAGATATCTTCCACTTTCTTTATATAGCCAACGTAGCGGATGCGTGTATCACCACATGCCATGTTTTCAAGATCTTGCGCTGAATAGGAACCTGGAAATCGCTTGGGATCCCGACATTCACCCGCAATCAGAAAACAGGCGTCAGGATTCGGAATTTGGCGGGCCATCGCAATAAAATCCTGCACGCCTTTAATATCGCGAATCTGTCCCAGAAAAACCACCACGATGTTGCTCTCGGAAAGGCCAAGCTCTTTCCGTATGCTGTGTCCGGCATCAAAACGATCCAAACTAATTGGGTTGTAGATCACGGGTTTGTTGATTGCTGTTGGTAAGGATTGCTCGGCAGTGTAATGCGATACTGCAATGGCTGCTTGGCACCAAGCCATAGCTGGGGTCGGCTGGTCATTGATTACATGATAATGGGTAAGGATAGGAATGCCCAATAATCGGGCTGCGAGTAGTTCAGCCGGGCGCCAGAAGTTAGAGCTGTTCACGTGAATGACCGCCACATGCTCACGCTTAAAAAATAGACAGGCGCGGAAAAAGCTGCGCAGATAGGCAAAGGTTTTGCCTGGCTCGGTGAAGGAGCCCCATATAACATAACGTAAATCGCGTTGTTTTAATTCCTTTTCAATAGGCCCAGTGCTTGGCAACAGCAGCAAGGGGGTCAGTTTGTCACGATTCATCAGGTACAAATTGGTAAATAGCACCCGGCTGGCACCGCCCCAATCTCCGGCACTCGTGGTGAAGAAGCAAACAACGGGTTTATTTCTCATTTACTTGATCTTTTCGTTTGTGCAATATAAACAAACACCGGAACCGTTAATTCAGAATGCCGCTTTCTAAAGTGGGCGTTAGAGCTGAATACGTTTTGTAAAACTTACTGTTTGATGACATGGTATTTCCAGGTGCATTTTGGATGCCGTTGAATTGTTTCAGGTTTGTCATGAAAAAACTCATCAATGGCTTTTGTGGCACCCGGCCAACGTGCATCGCCGTATTCATCGAACATGATGATGCCGCCCTGCTGAACCTTGTCGTAGAAAATGTTCAAAGAGAGTTTGTAGGATTCATACAGATCGCAGTCGAGATGTAGCAAGGCGATACGGCCTTCGTAATTGAGTAGCGTTTTATCGAACCAGCCTTTTATAAGGTGTATACGTTCGCGAATTACCTCTTCACCCAGTCGTCCGTCGCGCAGCACTTTAAGAACAGTGTCGGGTGGGTTGGCCCAAAATCTCTTGCCCTTGATGGGTGTGGTTTCATCTTTCTCGACCGGATCGGGGAAACCCTCGAAGGAATCAAAGCCGTAATATGTCCGGGGTGTTTCGATATAGTCGCTAAACAATGTAAACAGCAAAGCCCCGTGCCCGATTGAAACGCCGCATTCAACGATATCCCCCTCCACTTTTTGCACCTTGTCCACCACGTCTTTGAAGTAAAGATAACGATCCAAAGCGCCGCGATAGATTCGTGGCAGAAAGGGTGAGTGATTGTAATCAGCGGGTATGCTCTCCTCCAGTGGATCAATTTTCTCGATTTTGTAGCCCAAAGCGCGCAGGGCTCGTTTGATGGTTGATTTGAACGGCACGGGGATTCCCCTTCGTCAAAAATTTAAAATTAGGGTTGAGTGTCAGGCATGCGATTAATCCACAGTCGCAAGTTCTGCCAAAGCGTGGCGGCAATATCTGTATGTTGATCGATCAGATTTTCTTTGCACATGGGGTCTGCCACTATGTCGAAGAGTTGTAGTATATGACCATTGGTGAGTGGCTGATAGGTGAGTTTCCATTGGCCTCTGCGGATCATGCGATCTTTCGCGTCCATGATACGGGTCGCATATTCCGGTTTGATTGACATGGTGCCACTGGCCCGATCCGGTACTCCCATCAGTTCCAGCAAGTCGGGATAGCGCAGATGTTTCTCCGGCAGACCAGGAATATTAGCGACCCAAATTCCGGTCTCATTGAAGGCATCAAGTTGCGGGCAGTGTGGGTGTTGCTCAAAGCAGGCAGCCAGTGATACTCCGTCCATGCTGGTAGTGGGGCTTACACCTACTAATTCCAGAAGAGTGGGGGCAAGGTCAATGCTGCGAACCACCTGATTGACTATTCCGCAGGCCTGTTTGCGTGGGTCACGAATCAGGAGTGGAATGCGCGAACTAAAATCACCGACTGCAGAATTACCCTGGCCCCAAGTATCGTGTTCAAAAAACTCCATGCCGTGATCGGAATAGACCACAACAATAGTATTGCTTGCCAAGTCACACTCATCGAGATGGCGCAGCATCTTGCCGACTTCATCATCAAATTCGGCCACGCAGCCATCGTATAAATCGATGATTTGATCGAGATCAAATTCCTCTTTGGGTGCGCCCTGTTGACGGATGATTTCAAACGGATCAGTCAATCGTGCCATGGCGAACTTGGATTCACCGTCATAGGCGGGATCGGAAAATCTTGTATACCACGGCCATTCGGAAGCAAACGGCGGATGCGTGGTGGAATAGAACACATTGAGAAAAAACGGTTGGGGGCTACTTGCTAAACGCGATACCAGGCGTCGCGCATATTTGCCGATCGGTTGAGTGAGCGGCACACCGCCGAGATAATAAATTTCCGGAAGCAATAGTCGTCCCAAACGGTTATGGGTAAACAGCGAAACAAAAAGGCGTAAATCCTTAGGCCCTTGTCGAATCAGATATTTTAGATTCCACTGGTCTTCCGGCAAATCGGTGTAATCGAAACCGAAAGAAAATTTGCCCATGTCGCCGCCACACCAATCGGAGATAGCAGCGGTGCGGTAGCCCTGTGCCTTGAGAAGTTGGGGCAGTGCATCGATTTTCAGGCGGGTAACATCGTCTGCATTAAAATTATCGCGAATGCCGTGAGTATGCGGCCAAGTACCGGTCATCAATGAAATCAGGCTGGGAGCGGTGCGAGCGCAGGGTACGTAGCAATTGGAAAATAGTATCCCCAGTTCGGTCAGTTTATCGATATTAGGCGTAAGGGCACGCCGATATCCCAGTGCGCTCAGTCGGTCTGCCCGCAAGGTATCTGATCCGATCATTAAAATATTGGGTGGTGCATCGGCTGCACGTTCAGATATTCGACGGGGTCGGTGTGCTTCGGGCAGCCAGGCAGCCCAAGTAATCGTGCCGGCAAAAAATAGTACAGCAGCCCACAATGTAATCAGATCAGCTATCTGGTTTTGCTTGATCAATTGCAATGAAGCGACGGTCAGCAACAATAAAGTGGCCGAAATACACATCATCTGCATCAAATGAATGCGTTCTGGTGTTACCTGGCGCCACAACCCGTAAAATCGGCTTATGCGGTAATGCATGGAGGCAACAAGCAATCCGGGATTAAAGCGTAGCTTGCGGATAAATTGCAGTATGACAGCGCTTAAAATCCCTAGTGTTGCCGCGAGTGTAGCAAGGCTGATTGACCATTCGCCGCCCAGACTTACATTCAACATGTAATATAGCAATACGCCTGCGCTGCCTGTAAATAGTATGATCAAAAATGCCCAGGCAGATAAACGGGCGAGTGCAAACAGAGTGTAGCGTCGGTAATGGCTCAGCACTTCCTTTTGAATGCGTGGCCCCGTTTGAGAAAAGTCTATTAGCGATTTTACAAGCAGTGCCATCGAACCCACACCTGCCACAACTAGCGCGGGTAACACACCACCTGCCCAGTGTGTTCTGCTGCTGGCAAAGCAGGCAATCACGCCACAGATAACTGCCGAAATCGCCAGCGCTACAATGAGCAAGATGCCTCGATCGGGGGGAATCGAAAAATTTTTGCCACGATGTCCCGATTCCCGACGGCCTTGCAATTCTCCCAAGGCAGCAGCGGTCCGCATCCAAAAAAAACGCCGCTTGGCCCATGATCGGCTGAACACGCTGTGAAGTCCGTATTCCGCCAGCTTGCGCCACATGTAGAGCGGTATTCGGCCATTGCCCTGAATACGCGAGGTGGAGCGGGTGCGTTGAAAACTTTTTTTAAGCAGGTAGCTGAGTTTCAAGCGATCAATATCTACATAATGGTGCTGAACAATGTCCGGTGCATATTGGCAACGTACACCGCGAATCATGGCGCGCAATACGTATTCGCTGTCCTCGCCGCCACCCAAATCGTGACCGTGCGGTCCAAGCTCGGTTGAAAATTGGCCGGCAAGTGCAAACACGTGGTGTCGTACCACGAGGTTGCCCCCTCCAGGGATAGGGCCTTCTTCCGCTGTGATCGTTTTGGGTTGATCGCCTTGGTTATAGCGTGGCACGGGCAGCGGGTAAATTCGATACGGTCCTTCATCATGCACCCATGCGGGCTCAGTTCCATCCCAATCAGGCAAGATGCGGCCACAATATAAACCCGCATCGGGCCAATTTTGTGCAGCATGTGTAATTGCAACCAGATAATTTGCATCGACTCGATGGTCATCATCGACAAAGGCGATCAGTTCTGTATCGATTTCTGGAATGGCGCGATTGAGTGCATGCGACTTACCCGGTGCGGGAACCTCAATCAGGCGTAGTGGTATCCAGTTATTATTGGGTTGTTGAGACTGATATGCCAACATGCGAGCCGCCGTATCATCCGTGCAGGCATTGGCTGCCACCAAAATTTGCACCGGTATGACGGGACGTTGTGCCGCATTTAGTGAAGCGAGCGCCCGTTCCAGCAAATCTGCGCGGTTATGGGTGCAGATCAGGATGGTAAGAGCGGTATTCATGCCGGATCGCGCAACCAACCCAAAAAGTATCCAACGAAATACGCTGCGTTCATTTCTTGCCGCAGCGATTGGTGCGCACCTTGTTTAAAGCGCTGCATGAGCGCCCGTCCGTGCGCGCGCGCTAATTGTGGAATGAGATAAAACGGTGGGAAACGCGAGGCAGATCCCCGTTTTCGCGCACCTTCCATACGTCCTTGACGAAAGTGTAGTTGTAGAAAATAAGATCGACGCAGCTTCCATGGCTCGATACGATGATGAATGATCGCTTGCGGCGCCCATCGCACAGCTTGCTTTAATTTAATCAAGCGTCGATAGAGTTCGGTATCCTCACCACCTGACTGAATATTCCCGCGCCGTCCCAGACTACCGTCAAATCCCCCCGCGTCCAGAACGGTTTGGCGGTGAAAAACTGCATTGCCGGTAAAAATGGGGGTAGACATCTCGGTGAGTGTTCGCTCTACAGGCCCATAATCCAGTTCACCCAAAAATCCCAATAATTCGTCTGTGAGCCAATCAGGGCGGCCATTGGGCAAGAGTGCCCGTATGCGGCCACCAATGGCGGCGGGATGATGGTAATCAATAATTTGTTCTAAATTCACCAACCAATCCGCTTCAGGGGTTTCGTCATCATCCAGAAACACCACATATTCGCCTTTTGCCTCGGTGAGCGCCCGATTGCGGGCATGAGCCACGCCCAACTGATTTTCCTGTACCACGCGGCAATTGATGTCCATCCGCTGCCAACCGCCTTGAGCGAGCCATGTCTCCGTGCCATCCGGACTGGCGTTGTTCACGATTAAAAGTTCCCAAGCACCTTGAGGAGGATGCAAATCATGTAAGTCGGCAAGTGTTTGCTTGAGAGCCGCCAGATGATTGTGGGTGCAGATAGACAGCGTCAGCTTCATCCTAACCCCAGCCGGCTTTGTAACTGTTTGAGATAATACTTGGCCCAGGCTGAGAGGCGACCGTCATTGCTGCCAAGCGTTATTTTTTTTAACAACATGGCAGATGTGTCTGTGCCGAAGATATCCAGGCGACGGATACGGAACATATCCACGTCAGTTCGATTGAAACCGGGTTGTACTGAAAAGGCTGCCTCAAAACCTGCCGCTTTTACAGCAGACATTTCCCGCTCGCTGAAACGACCATAGGGGTAAGCAAAATAGCGGCATGGGATACCAAGAAGGTTTAGTTCGGCTTTGCATCCTTCGGTTTCATTGATCAAATCTGTCTCATTCAAGGTAGTGAGATCCCTGTGGTTACGAGAATGACCATGAAAACTAAATCCTCCTTGCGCCATTTCTGCGATTTCAGTTCGATTTAAAAGTGGGTAGATATTTCCTTCCGGGTTTTCGTTTTTAGACCAAGTATCCTTCTGGCCGATCAAATTACTCACCAGAAACATGACTGCCGGCCAGTGATATTGACGCAAGACCGGCCAGGCATATTCATACACACCTTTAAAGCCATCATCGAAGCTAATCAGGAAGGCCTTCTTCGGTAAAGCTTTATTACCGTGCCGCCAAGCCATGAAATCATCGATAGAAACAGCCTGCCAGTTGGATTGCAACAGAGCCTTCATATGTTCTGCAAAGCGTTGCGGGCTGATGCAATATTTGCGTTCCCACATATTATGCGCATCTCCTACGCGGTGGTACATGAGTACAGGGATTCGTTCGGAGCTCATCTACGTTCCTCTTTTGGCTGGTCGGCTATACTGACCAGCCATTTAAAAAGTGTGCCAGGCAGCAGGGCGGGAAGAAGATATTTTAAATCGCTTGTTTTCCACAAGCCTTGTACGAAAGCGCGTCGGAACAGTTGCTGCGCATCGACTAAATTACGCTGCCAGTAAGAGCGATAGGCTTCTCCTAACAAGAAGCCTTCGGACAACTCAAGTACCTTGTCTTTTGATAAATGTGCGACGCGTTCCGGATAATGAGTCACGAAATCGCGCCGTACCTGCAAGGCATTGAGCACTTGTTTCCATTTTGTTTTAGAAATTTGTCCTTTATCGTGCCAGCGGTAAAAAGCCATCACCTCGGCCACACGCACCAGTTTTTGGGTGTGGGCATAAAGCCGCAGCCATAGATCGTAATCCATAGCTGAGAAACATCGTTCGGAAAATCCTTTAACAGCATCGATAACTTCTCGCCGTACTAATGCTGCATGGATGGGCCAAGGGCATGAACGCAAAAACTCAGCCGCTGTATCCATCTGACTATAATCCGGAGGAATGTGAGGCGCTATTCCGGGGGCACCTATTCCAATATTTTGCCAGCCGCAGTAGGCGATGTCGGCGTGATTGCTTTGCATCGACGCTGCGAGTTTTTCCAGTGCATCCAGCGTCCAGTAATCGTCAGCATCGAGAAATGCAATACGTCCGCCATGCGCGTGTTTCAGTCCAAAATTGCGTGCAGGAAACGGCCCTTTGTGATCTTGGTGTAGCAGAATCAAGCGTGGCGAATATTGTGTGACAAGCCGTTTCAGGATAGCAACACTGCCATCAGTGGAGCCATCATCCACCACAATGAGTTCGACATCGGGATAGGTCTGGTTCATGACGCAATTTACGGCCTCCTCGACAAAGTTGGCCGCATTGTAGCAAGGCATGATTACGCTGATGCGGGTGGAGATGATGGAGGTATCGCTCATGAATGTAAGTTTTGCACAAAAATTTGTCGATAAGCTTTTTCTGCAATATCGGCGACATGCACCCAACTGAAATTGCGAGCAAAGTTACGGCATTCTTCGGCTTCCAGATGCACCTCACCCGACAAGAAACGGGTAAGTGCGTTACTAATAGAAGTCACATCAGGCTGCTCAACAAAAAACCCGGAACGACCTTCGTCAATCGCTTCTACAGCACCGGCTAGTCGTGCTGCCAGGCTGGGTACACCGCTGGCAGCCGCTTCCAGATAGACAATACCAAAGCCTTCATGGCTGCCGGGAATGATCGATGCCGTTAATATGAAAAGGTCAGCGTAGGAATATAACTGACGCAAGTCAGCGTCACTGATACGCCCAACAAAGCGTACACAGGTGCCCAGTCCCAAAGCGTTTGCCAGATGTTCCAAAGAAGGGCGTAAATTACCTTCGCCTGCAATGATGTATTCAAATTCAAAGCGGTCTTTTAACGTAGCCAGTGCACGTAATACGAGATCGATATTCTTGCGTTCCTCTGATAGACGACAGACGGTGAGCAACTGCGCTATTTTATTTTTTGGTGCGCGCGATACCTCAAAAAATATCGGATCAACCCCTACCAGGGCTATATGTGTTTTAGCAGCACATTCAGGATATTTGGTCAGTAGAACATCGGCGGTATAGCGACTGTTGGAAAGCAGCGCACTCGCCTTGGGCAAGGCGCGCGCCAATATGCGCCGGGTTGCATTGCGCCACAGTGGATGCAGTTTGCGCCATACCCATGGGCGCAGCCGCCAGAGACCAGGCAGGGCAAGGGCAGGGCGTGCTACCAATGGATAGGGGCCAAGAAAATCATTGCCATGTATTGAAACAATTGTGGGTCTGTTTTTTTCTGCAATCCAGGCGTGGCCAGCAGAAAGAGCGTGCCAGACATCGATGGGTTCGTTTTTGAGTTTGGGCCAATCCAGTCCTGCACAGCTTTGTAGAATTGGCTTGAGTGTGACCCCGGGTGGCGGAGTGATGGTTGCGGACTTGGGGGGTGCATAAATGGTTACCTGTAATTCCTGTCTACGACCCAGCTCTTTCGCCAGTTGCCACGCGTAGGTCTCCACACCACCGAGATCGGGTGGGAATTCCGAAGTGATGAGGCCGATACGCATAGTCATGCCTGGATCCTGAGATGCGCACCGGGTGGCAATACGCTTGCTGGAATATGCCAATCGGTTGGCACGGCGCATAGTGCAGTTTGTAGTGCAATCGCATGTTGACCAACGTTAATTATCAAGCAGGCAGCTTGTCCATTATTGCTCAAATTTGCGATGATGATTTCCGAAAGTGCAGATTGGGGGATATCCTGCTGCCCTGGCGCCATACGGCTTGCTTCAGCGTTGCCGCCCAGAAGTGAAGGTGGCAGGCCCAATTGATTTCGCACGCATAACAACAGGGCATCGGCCAAATTGGCATCGAGTTCGGGGCTTGGTTCCCGCAGGCACAGCAAATACAATGCCTCTGTATAAAAGCCGACTGAATAAGCACGGCCTTGGTGTTCCAGCCATCGCTGTGCAATTCCTGTGGCGGCGCAGTAGCTCAGAATACTCTTGATATAGGGGTTGAAAGTCGCACTGCATGTGCCATGAGAAGCGCGCACCAAGTCCATCAAATTGACCGCCAGATAATCATAGGCCCATACCTGCAAACTTAGTTCGCGATCAATATAGCCGCCAGGCATGACAAGACGCGGGTAGCGCGTCTTCAAACGCGGTAGGCGGGGTATGAACATCTGCCAACCGATGCGCTTCCATAAACGCTTCCACAGGGGTAGTCGCGCCGCTTGCTCGGTTGGCAGCAGTGTCAGATTGATGGCGGAGAACAGCAGCCGGTACAGCCATTCCATCGGCCGCAATGCCAGCAAGGTGCTGGCTGCCTGATAGCCTGACTCGACCAGTGGCGTATATTGCTTATCACCCGTGAGCGTGCCGTAACGATCCAGTGCCACCAGCGTATCGAGTTGCGTGTTCAGTACCAACATGTTCTGCGGCGATTTACCCAATGCATTTCCGGGCCACCATTTGAATGGCGCCCGGCGCATTTCAGTCAGGCTGCATTCCAGTTCGTCATGATAGAACCAGGTGCCAGCATCCGTTAAATCATACTTGTCTGAAATAAAGTGCATGCCATGCGCAAGTGCAGTCTGTACAACTGGATCCTTTGTTTCGCTCAAGGCATCCATCATCAAATGCATAGCCGAGCAGTGCAGACGAAAATGCGATTCCATTTTATCTGTCCACTCGCCATGGCGGAAACCACCATCCTCACTTTGACGCGACAATACCGACAGCAGTAATTGATCTTTTAGTAGCCCGTAAATACGCTTGCCCGTCGTACGTTTAAGACCGCTGAAGATCAGATGCAGTGCGTGTGCGTCATTCTCAGAACAAATGCGCCGCTTGTGCGGCCAGGCATAACGATCTTCATACACCCAGCCGTGGGTAAGATGACGATAAAGATCAGCGGGCTGGTTGTAGCGAGTGTGCGAACCGAGCAGGAAATAGCCTTGGGTTTCGGCGGGCGTGAGCATTTGCAGCTCGTCGATAAGACTAGCGTCGTTGAATCGCCAGATCACCGTGTCGAGCGTCCAACCCTCGGCAATGGCTGTGAACGAGATGTTCACGCCACTTGAATCCAGGTTGAAATCTTTCCATTCGGCAGTCAGTTCTTCCAAGATGTGGCCTTGCGCGTTGTTGCGGCGCAATTTCGCCAGGATAGGGAACCAGTAGCTTGGCGCAACAGAACCCCGGTTACGCAGCAGCCAGCCGCCGGCAGCACAGCGTTGTAATGCGTAATTGCCATCCAGCCGCAAGCGGAGGGCTGTGTCAGCACGCAAGAAAAGGCAGTCTGCATCCTCAAACGTATCCTGAATTCGCTGCATACCCACGGAGTGGGAATGGCCGCGCTGGACATGATTCAAGCGCACATGCGGATCATCCGTAGTAAAAAGCGTGTTGAGATTGAGTTCGATCACGGTTGTGTTATGTATTGCTGAATGCATAGCATGTTCAATTCAGGTTTCATGAATTTTGTTGTTGTGCTGCCCATGCTTTGCTCCAGGCGCGCACCTCATCGGGACAATCGCCGAATCGACCACGCACATAATCCATAATCGCCCGCCGTGTTGCCATATACTGCAGACGCGAGCCGCGTCCTAACCAGGCTTGACCATAATCCTGTATAGCCCACACAAAACGCTTGATAACGCTGACATTAAGGTCGGTGCTGACATGAAATTTTGGTATCAAGCGCCGCAAATTATTCGTCCATAGCCTTAGCCGTGCAGAAAGTGAAGCATGCCGACTGAACCACAGCAATTGATTTCGGATGCTGAAATACGTGCGTAAGGGCGAGGATTCGCTGCCAAAGGAAACCCCGATTTTATGCCAGACTTTTGCAGCTGCAACCACCTTATTGTGCCAGCCAGCTTTGCGGGCGCGGAAGCACCAATCAACCTCTTCCCATACCAGAAAAAATGCTTCATCCAGCAAGCCGATTTTCCGAGCGACTTCTGCGCGAAAAAACAGCGCCGCACCGCAGGCATAGTCAGTGTCGCGGTCCATTGTGCTGAGTTCGGCTTCACGTGCACCTTGCCCAGGCCATTCCAATCGCAGAGATGATTCATTCCAGCGCGCACCATCGAACCATACCAAATCCGGGTTATCGAAGTACATCACGCGCGCACTAAATACCCCTGCATCTGGACTTCGCTGGGCGGCATTTATCAGTTGTTCAAGTAAATCAGGTGCTACCGTGGTGTCGTTGTTCAGTAGCAGCACAAAATCTGCCCCGTGTTCCAGGGCATGACGCGTGCCAACGTTATTGCCCCCGGCATAGCCTAAATTTTTTCCGGTTTCGAGTAGAACAAGCGGGAAAGGGCTACTGTAAGCTCTCAATTTCCCCAAAGAATTGTCAGTTGAGCCGTTGTCTACGACGATTACGCTGAAGTTTGGGTACGTGAGTGATACGAGTGAATTCAGACATTCGAGCGTGTCGTTGGCCCCGTTCCAATTGAGGACAACGATGGCGACGTTAGGTGGTACCTGTATATTCATTGTGGCGGGAGTCGATGTTTCAGATGCCACAACAGGGCAGCAATAACTGTGCGTATTTTTGAAAGTGATTCGGAAATGCGCCAATAGAAGCGTGTAAAGTGGCTTGGTGCATTTGGTAGTGCTGCTGAGGAAGTGGCAGCTTTGACCGGTGCTGCCAATGCGTCGCGTGTTGCTTCCAGGTATGCACGACCCCATTTCTGATCCGGCTCCAGATGACAACCTTCGGCCCATTCATTCCAGGCGTTGATAAACACAATCTGTTCATCGCCTGTATGGCGTTGTCGGGTTCGAGCCACGGTTTTGCTGAGCCATTGCTTATAGATCGATGGGGTGGCACCGATAAAAATATTGGCATTAACACTGCGCCGCGCGCTGTTGTCCCACATGGGAGAAACACAACGAAACCAGCGATAGCTGGGCTCTGGCTTGGATAGCATTCCTTGTACCGTTGCAGGATAGGAATATACCCGGCTGTCACGAAAAACGGTGGGCAGCATGTTGAGTTTAACCAACAGGTTTGTCATATGCCCCCGAAACAAAGTTTTACCGGCTTTGGATGAGTCTGGAGCAAATTCAACCGCTGCATCGAATCCGATACTGCCGGGATCAACGTCTTTTACGAAATTTTCCACTCGTACAAGGTAGAGCCCCGGTAGCCCGGCCTTTTTCGCTTCTTCTTGCCAAATGGACGCAGTTTTCTCCGGATCAGGCAGCAATTCGGTTCGGTACACTAGAAATAGCGGCTTGCCGTCAATACAGATGTAACGCGGGTCTTTGAATGCAGGGATCAAGCTACGAATGTGTGCCAAATCATCTTCATGGCTGTAATGTTGTTCCAGTAGCACATTGCGCTCGCCACCATCCCACACTCGTGTCCAGTTTTCATTTGCCCAGCATAAACAGAATGGTAGGTCAGGTTTGCCACTCGCCAACACTTCATTAAAGGGGCGCTCGAGAATGCGGCGGCCATTAAACCAGTAATGGTAATAACAAAAACCATGGATGCTATGCTGGCGTGCAAGTTCAGCCTGAATCTCACGCACCTCGGGCAATCGCAAATCATAGAAACCAACATCGGCAGGCAGGTGTGGTTGGTAATGCCCCGGAAACAGAGGCTTGGCTTTGGCAACATTTCGCCATTCTGTGAATCCACGTCCCCACCATTCGTCATTTTCAGGAATGGGATGGTACTGCGGCAAGTAAAAACAAATCGCTTTAATACGGGTGTCTGACATAGCTCAGTTTTTCCGTTGCTGCTTATTTCGCAGGCGATCTACCAGGTTGGTTAAAGGGCCGAAGCGATGATTTTCCAGCCAGGCGATTTGTGATTTTAGGCCTAGATTTTGTCGGTTTAACTCGCCAATTTTGGATTCAAGCTGCTGGATGGTATCCAGAGTCGCAAGCTCTTGATATGAAGATTCCGGCTGATCAGTAGAGGTTACACAGGCTTTTATTATGAATTGATAAGTATGGGCTTCCGGATTTTGTTCGGAAATCCAATCCAGAAAGGACTGATCTTGGGCTGAATTGCAATGAACCGTGAACTCTGTTTCTTGCGGGACTTTAATCACTCGATCTATGGAAATAATTCGATAGCCTGTTTCTTCGAACAGTTTTACTATATTTTTTTTCGTAAAAAAACGAATGTGGGTGTTATCGAGCAATCCGAATTTCTGATAATCGAAACGCCCATGGGCGAGTTCCCAGCAAATGGCTGCATGGGCAATATTGGGGATAGAAGCAATCAAGTGTCCCCCTTCCTTGAGAAAGGGGCGAACTTTTATCAGTGTTCTGGCAGGATCAATCAAATGTTCCAACACATCGGCAAGAGTGATGGCATCGAAGCGCTTGTCTCCGAGCGCTTCGGGTAAATCTAGTTCCTCAATACTCCCAATAATGAGACTTTCACAATAAGGGCGAGCATCCTCAGCGGCTAGCGCATCAATTTCGATTCCTGTCACGCTGCATCCAAGATTTTCTTTGAAATGACGCGTTTGAATGCCGCTTGCGCACCCGATCTCAAGAATTTCCTGGTTATTGTTTATCCATGCACTAATTTTGGTCGCCGCATGATTTGAGTCGTCCGGGATGTTATAAAGATACTTTTTCGAGATTGTCATGCGTCTTTTCCTTAAGATTCGATGAAGGCGTCGAGTACCTCCAGACGCCAGGAAGAGATACCAATCCTTCATTCCAGGTTCTGTCTTCCGTGTTGTCTGAGACCACTTGTAAGTGCAATAAGTTTTCTGCATAAAAAATCGTTCGAGCTGCGGTACCTTCTGCTACGCCGGCACGGATAGAATAAACTCCGGGCATGAACGGAAACGATGGAATATCGAAGGTAAGCACATGATGCCCGGCTTCGAGATGGTCCAGTTTGAGTTGATTGATGGTGTGTTTTGTTGCCAGATATATGAAATCGGTTGTATGGATACCGACCCCGAAAATAGGCATGCGAATTTCTTTTGTTACTTCGTAATTGAGTTGAATTTTGACGGCTTGTTCGTGCTTGAGTTTACTGATGGGGTTATTTTCAGAATCCAGTATTTCAATCCCATGAAGTAAAATTTCACCCGTTGCCCATTCATTGCTGTTAGCTGAATTCAGGTTAGTGGAATTACCGATGCTTATTTGTGAATCACTGGCCTCGTAAAACTGGGTGCAAACGCTGTTGGCATTGCCATCACTGACAGCTCGCCCTTTGTTGAGTAATATAACCCGGTTACATAAACGCTCAACTTGCCGGATATTATGGCTGACCAGTAAAACGGTTTTACCCTGCCGTTTGATCAAGTCTTCCATTCGATCAAAACATTTTCGCTGAAATGCCAGATCTCCTACAGCGAGCACCTCATCAACAATCAGGATGTCCGATTCCACGCTGGTGGCAATGGCAAATCCCAACCGCACTTGCATGCCGGAAGAATAGCGTTTGATTGGTGTATCAATGAATTCTTCAAGTTCAGCGAAGGCGACAATGTCATCAAACTTGCGTTTTATCTCTGCTTTAGGAATACCGAGGATTGCACCGTTGAGGTAAATATTTTCGCGTCCGGTGAGATCGCCGATCAGACCGGCCCCTACTTCGATCAGTGGTGCTATTTTACCCTTGACCTGGATGGTGCCACTGGAAGGTTTTGAAATATTGGCTAGCAGTTTGAGCATAGTGCTCTTGCCGGCGCCGTTGTGACCAATTATGCCAAGTACCTCACCTTGTTCGACGGAGAACGTGACATCATTAAGCGCCTTAAATGGCGCACGCTCTTCAACAGGTTGGCCTGTGAGCTGCCGCCACTGATTGAGCATGGTGGTTTTTATGCTCTGTAATTGACCAAGCTGATATTCCTTGGTGACGTGATTGACTTCGATGATGGGCATAGTTATTTAGAATCTTCCTTACTGCGGCCGGACTACCTGAGAATAGAGGCAAACGTGCCTAATGGTATTTCCTTCATTATTTTGTAATCTTTGCGCACTATCCACGAATTTTTATCCGTTTCCCTCAGATTACATCCGCGAAATAAGACTCAGCCCGCTTGAAGAAGACGTAGCTTAGCGGAAGCAGGATTGCAACCAGGATTATGCCGGGTACCATGGCCGTCAGATCTGGCGGCTGGTTTCTCAGCACTACACTTTGAAACGCGTCAATGATGCCCGCCAGCGGGTTAAGGGTATACAGGGTGTAGAGCAAGTTAGACCACTCACCGGCAGCTTGTTGCTCCAAAAGTTTATTCTTCACCAATTGCAATGGATAGATTACCGGGGATAGATACATTAGCAGGGAAAGCAATACAGGTAGCGCTGTTCCTATATCCCGGTAGTAAACATTGAGTGCTGCACCGGCAAATGCGATGCTTAAGGCGGCCAGAATTGTGTAAAAAATAATGAAAGGTACCCATAGTATGTACATGCTGGGTATATATTGAAACCAAATCATGAGCCCGGCCAGGATGATAAAATTAATGCCAAGCTCTACAACCTTGGTGACGACTGCTGTGATGGGAAAAATCTCGCGAGGAAAATAGATCTTTTTGATCAGGTTGGCATTACCCACCACACTGTTTACACCTTCCGATGCAGATTCTTGAAAGAAAATCCAAGGCATGAGGGCTGCGAAGGTTAAGAGGGGATAAGGGATATTGCCACTGTCAATGCCTACGAAGCTCTTGACCAATGTAAAAATCAGCATGAGGATGAGCGGTTTGATCACAGCCCAGGCAATGCCTAAATAAGCCTGTTTATAGCGCAACGTGACATTCTTCCAGGCAAGCACGGCCATCAGTTCGCGATATTCAGCAAGATTTTTTACTACGGCAATCATGTGCGCTGTTGCTCCCTTTGCTCTGTTGATGGAATAGTAATTGTATTTGTCCCAATTTTTGGGTGTCAGCCGACCGGCACTGAATTTGTTGCTAACGTAGTCGGCGCTATCGGGAAAATCTTTAGATTATTGTTTGACCGGACTTCAGAATTTGCGCTTTTTACCGATGTGTTGTTTATTACTTAGCTTGATGAGCAAATTTTTTATTAACTGAATGAATCAACTTTTTAATTTTAACATTTTTAATAAACCATGTGCCAATTATGGCTTTGCAGATTGCCTGATATGAAAGATAACTGTTATGTAATTTTTACACCAGCGTGTTTTTCTGCATTAAGCTCTGCTTGGATTAGCAACCTAAAAGTATGCTTGATTAATTTTTTTAAGATTAATGCCAAGTAATATAAAATGTGCATTTGATAGTGCTTCGAGGTTTTTTTCAGCACACAAATTTTGTGTTATTTAATTTGACATAAAATATGTTTTTCAACTTGTTTGCTAGTTAACTTTAAGTATAGCGACAGCATCTGCTGCTGATTTTTATTTGGCTGTATCAATCATAATTTTGGGATGTTGGTTTGTATGCATTACTCCTTTGGAGGTACTTTGATGCCGAGACAATTTCTGTTTACTTGTTTACTCAGCCTTGTCATTGTAATGCCAGCGCGCGCCATGAGTGTACTACCACTCTACCTGGATGAAATTATTAACGACGCTGCTATCGCATTTCAGGGTAAATCCCTAGAAAACCATAGCGAACGTGATTTACAAACAGGTTTAATTGTGACTTATTCTACCTTTGAAGTGCAGGAGATTCTCAAGGGTGAAGTGGGAGCTACGCACACCATTAAGCAAATTGGCGGAAAATTAAAAGGAGAAACGTATCAAACAACAGGTGTACCGACGTTTACAGTGGGGGAGAGTTATGTGCTTTTCTTTTATGGAGTTTCGGCAGCAGGCTTTTCCAGCCCAGTAGGCCTTGATCAGGGAAAATTTACCATCATTCCCGCGTCAACTGGCTTTCATGTAACCAATGGCAGAGATTTCAAAGAAATGACCTTGGGTATCCCCGATCGCTTGATGCCTCCGTCAGCCCTGATCAAAATGCGGCAGGTGCCTGGATCCATTAATAGGCTTGATCTTGATGAATTTAAACAACTTGTGCGTCAGAAAAGGGATGCGGATAAATGATATACCTGGGAATGATGCGCAGGCTTATAACTTGCGCCTTGATTACATTTGCGGCTTCCAGCTTTGCCGGTGGCCCATTGGTGGTTTGTTATCAGCTCCCTACAAAATACCCGGGCACGGGTACTGTATCGCTCAACTATGATCAAGGAATTCTGGGTTCCCGTACTAAAGCGCAAGCAGATGCATTAGTGACAGAGGCTGTATCTCTGTGGACGAACGTGACTACATCAACGGTAGCACTCTCTCGTGGGTCAGATCTTTCAGTGGACGTTACCAAAGATAATTATTCGTCCTTTTTGTATACTTTTTCGGATGGGTTGAATCCGGTGATTTATGACACCGATGGTTCAATTATTGATTCTATGTTCGGTGTGGGTGCAAAGAATAGTGTACTGGGTTTTGCGGGTTCTGCCTGGAATAATAATGGTACACAGTGTGCCTATACGGAAGGTCGTGCTGTGATCAACGGCTATATATCCGTAAACGACACTACTATGAAAGTCGTACTCGCCCACGAAATTGGTCATTTGATCGGTTTGGATCACACCCAATTGGATAATTCACAAGGGCTGGTGAATTCAAATTATCCATTGATGTATCCGATTGCATATCGGGGCTCCAGTTCTTTACATGAAGACGACACGGCCGCAGTGAGTGCTCTTTATCCCAGTGCAACACTGACCAGTGTCTATGGTCAGCTTACCGGAAATTTCATTCAGGCTAACGGTACACCTGTCCGTGGTGCCAACATTTGGGCTAGAGAAGTAAGTACCAATAAAGTATTTAGTTTTGTTTCGGATTACCTTAGCCAAAATACCGGCTACTTTAAATTGCTGCTCCCTCCTGGCAGCTACACACTGCACGCAGAAGTAATTCATACCGCGTTTACTGCGGGCTCCAGTGTCGGTCCCTACGCGGAAACATCCTCGGGGTTGTCTTTCCAGCCACCACTTTATAATAACGGAGTGGCGATAGCTCCAATAGTGTTTGGAGGAAGTACACCAACACAGATTTCTATTACGGCTGGATGTGCGGCTTCGGCCATTTTTAAAATGGATGGAATGGGAACGGTCGGAGGAAATTGTGGCGCCGACAATTTATCACCCACGGTACCTGCGGGTCTTTCTGCCACAGCCGCTAGTTCTACCCAAATAAACCTAAGCTGGACGGCCTCGACAGACACTGTTGGCGTAACGGGCTACAAAGTTTATCGCGGCGGCACACTGGTTGGAAACCCGACCACGACGAGCTATAGCGATACGGGTTTGATTGCTTCGACCAGTTATAGCTATACAGTCGCGGCGTGTGACGCAGCAAATAACTGTTCGGCGCAGTCAAATCCGATTCCTGCGACGACGATGCCTGTCATTACGAGTAGTAACGTTGCGCTCGCCAGCGTCGGGGCGGTAGTTTCGGCATCAAGCACCTACAGCAGTGCTTATTCGGTGGGGGCGATCAATGATAACCAGCGCACCGGTACTACCTGGGGTAATGGAGGGGGCTGGAATGATGGAACATACAACGTACAACCTGACTGGGTGCAGATCAACTTCAATGGCACGAAAACAATTGATCGCGTGGTGGTTTACACACTTCAGGACAACTACGCGAATCCGATCGAACCCACTGATACGCTAACCTTTAAAACTTATGGTGTCACCGGCTTTACTGTTCAGGGGTGGGATGGGTCGGCCTGGACCACGCTTGCTACAGTAAGCGGAAATAATCTGGTCAAGCGCACTGTAAACTTCACGGCGTTTACCACCGATCGGATTCGAGTCAATGTCACCAATGCGCTTGCCGGTTACTCCCGTATCACCGAAATCGAGGCTTGGGATACAGCCGCATTCGTTTCTGTTCCCGATACAAATTCACCGACGGTACCTGCAGGTCTTTCTGCCACAGCCGCTAGTTCTACCCAAATAAACCTAAGTTGGACGGCCTCGACAGACACTGTTGGCGTAACGGGTTACAAAGTTTATCGCGGCGGCACATTGGTTGGAAACCCGACCACGACGAGCTATAACGATACGGGTTTGATTGCTTCGACCAGTTATAGCTATACAGTCGCGGCGTGTGATGCAGCAAATAATTGCTCGGCACAGTCAAATCCGATTCCTGCGACGACGATGCCTGTCATTACGAGTAGTAACGTTG
>NZ_CAKMAA020000032.1 GCF_924101635.2 Candidatus Nitrotoga sp. HW29
CTCTCTAGCTGAATAATAATCCTATCGAGGTGTACGTTTCTATTAGACCACTACAACTCCTGTCGACGCTCGGGTGGCAGATACCAAGCTCCTCTATGTTCGTATGGGGGATGGAGGCCCTGTGTACTTGCAGCTGACAAGTAGGACGTTTTTGGGCATAAGTGTGACCAGAGAGTGATTGTGAAACCTAACGAGGCTGTAGAAAAACTCTGTTTTCAACGAAAATAGGTGGCGTAACTTTTTGATTTTTCATGAGGCGATTTTCACAATTTTGAGTTTTGCTACAACCTCAACGCTAAAGCTTAGCTGCGCCGTTTTTTGGCGTCGACTGGAGCGACTTTTAGCTGAATTCTTCCAGCTAAAAGTAACCATATTCCATTTACTATTTTGGAAACAATAAAGTAAATAACAAACGCACACCCAGTCCTTCAGGGCCACCATCCGTACTTTTTGCCCAGTAACGTACGCCACCGCCTACACTGACAAGCTGATTCCCAAATTTTGTTACTTTAGTTGCTACAAAATTAATCGGCACAGCATACTGCTCGGATTTCCAGTTATAGGTTGATTCAGTATTCAGTGCGAATGTTACGGCCTCTTTGGTCGTGTATGTCAGGAAAGGTTGTAAGAAAGAGGCACTGATATCCTGCCGATCGTGATCACCTGCTACCGACCGGATATGGTTGGCCAGCGCACCGTAAGTCCAAGGACCATTTTGTTTAAGTACAACTGCCGTGGGTCCGAGGCCCCATTTATTCGCTCCGAGTAAATTATTCGTTGCCGTTGGCAATAAGAGAACCGGTCCAGCGCCCCATATCCAACCACTCTCTGTTGGTTGCGTGGGAGAAAAGAATACGCTCTGTACAACATCGCCTAATCCTGATTGGCTCCCGGCACCGGAAAAGATACCATTTTGTGAAGCAACCGGCAGAATGGTTCTGGAAATAATATTCCAATTATCATTTAGTGAGATCGGAATTACCGGTTGGATATTCAGCTGATAGCGATCACCATTGTTGTTTGGCCCAATATTTGAATCGTAGTTGAGCTGGAAAGGTACGCTGGTTAAAGACGCTATTGGGTTGGTTAATTTCCTGGCAAGCTCTTCGTTATTTTCTGCGAATGCAGTTTGTACCATGAATACTGCCAACAAAATGGATATTCCAGTAATGTGACCCGAAAATTTAGAGCTTGATGTGTTCTTCAGTTTATCCTCCGATTTTTGAGATCTACAGCTAATGACGCTGTAGAAAAATCCCATTCTGAACACCTGCTTCAGTATTGGTGTGGAACTTTTTCAAACCAAACCGATGTCTTCATTTTCCGTTTCCTGTTTTTCTAAAATATTTCTACTGCAAATCCGGCTGACCTGGCAAGCCTATTCGTGTGATAAAGAGGCAAGAATACTGGCGGATTCAATTCTGAAGTGCAACTTTTGTAAGTGAATTTAGGTGGCGAGCTGCGTTAATATCGGAGCTACCTAAACGACCAAGTAAAAGGAACACAGATGAATCAATATAAGCAGCTACGGATTCAATTTCGAAGTGCAACAATTAGTGGTCGCTTGGTGTAGCGTATTTTCACCCTCAAAAATACCTCATACGAGGCTCAAAATCCAAATATTCTTCGAGGTCGGCGGTTGATCCGCTCAACCGCCTCTTGCACTTGCTCCTCGGTGATGCCTGTCAGCTCAACTGCTGTTAGCTGTGGCCTATTGCTTGCTCCTATTGATGAACTCCTGCACCGCGTTTGACATGTCGAATGACTTGCCCCCCTGCACCGGCGGATACTCCGTTAACGTAACGAGGTGCTCATTGATCCGCTCGCTCATGGGGGAAAACAGCCAAGAAACTTTTTGCAAGAGGTGGCCGTAGGAATCCACGCTGCCGTAGCTCTCGAACGGATCCATACGAAGATTGAAAACCAGCGGAACCGTACGTGGTTCGACATTGCTGTAATAACTTTCCTTCTCGGAGAAATGGAATTTCCACTGATCCATGCGGAGCGCTGTTAGTTTGTTCTCGTAGTAGTAGAAAAACGCATCCCTGGCGGACGCTGCCGACTTACCCGTCCAATAATCCAGATTATTCACGCCGTCGATATATTGCTTCTTCTCGACCTTCATCTTCTCGTTGACATCGGGCGCACCCGCTGCCGCTGCAAGGGTCGTGAACATATCCATATGTGCCTGGATACCGTTAAGTGTCTGACCGGCTTTGATCATATCCGGCCAACGCAACATCGAGATCACTCGGACGCCGCCCTCGAAGGTGCCCATTTTCTCGCCACGAAATGGGGTGGTGCCACCATAGGGCCAGCTAGCGTGCTCTGGGCCGTTGTCGGTCGAATACCAAACGATGGTGTTCTTATCGAGTCCGTTTTCCTTGAGGAACTGCAACACCTGACCCACATCATAGTCGTGCTGCATCATACCCGAACCATGAAAATCGGCCTCGCTGGTGATGTTCTCAGCGGCGTACCGCCATTTTTCGTTGAGGTGTGTATAGAGATGCATGCGAGTCGGATTGAGCCAGATGAAAAACGGCTTGTTGTCTTTCTTGGCTTGCATCATGAACTCTTTCGCCAACGGGATCACCTCGCCACCATCGAAATCCTTCATGCGCTCTCGCGTCAGCGCACCGGTATCGGTGATCTTCTGCTTACCAATCTTGCCGAAACGCGGATCCTCAGTGGGATCGTCCGTATCGGTGGCGAAAGAGTGGATGACTCCGCGGGCGCTGAACTTTTTCGCGTAAGCTTCCTCGCCACCGGGATAAGCCTTGGCAAAATTCTGGTAATCCCGCTGTTCTATCTCTTCCGAGACATTAAGGTGGTAGAGATTGCCGAAGAACTCATCGAAACCGTGATTGGTCGGCAGGTGCTCGTTGCGGTCGCCAAGGTGGGTTTTTCCAAAGTGGCCGGTTGCATAGCCTTGGGCTTTCAACACCGCTGCCAACGAAGGCGATGCAAGCTGCAAGCCCCGTTTGTCACCCGGTTGCCCGACGGTGGTCATACCCGAACGGATCGGATACTGACCGGTGATGAAAGACGCTCGACCAGCGGTACACGAAGGCTGTGCGTAGTGGTCGGAGAAACGGATACCTTCCATCCCGATCCGATCAATGTTCGGCGTGGTGTAGCCCATAGTGCCCATACCGTAGGCGCTTATATTTTGCCAGCCAATGTCGTCTCCCCAGATCACCAGGATGTTTGGTTTTGTGTTTTGCGCTTGGGCGATGCCACTACACATGAACAGTGCCGCAGCCACCATCGGCACTATCCACTTTAGCTCGTTGAGTCGAATCTTCATCTTGTATTCCTTTCAAGTTGGTTGCTCGATTTACTAATAGAGACGCTAGCTAATTCAAAATTTCGCAGAATTGCACTCGTAACAAATTGATTTTCAAATGTGTGAAATTTCGAAACGCGAATTAATTTAGTGCTTGTCTAACTACGTACCTCGTGGATTCAAGTTAGAAGTGCAACAACAAGTTGCATTCAAAACACAGTAGCATTCACATCCAGCAACTCGTAGGACATAGTACAGTAATAATAAAATTATAAAAATAAGCAAATTCTTTATTTTATAAAGTTACCTCTGTATTCTTTTTGTTCAAGTGCACAGGGTTATAAATACGTTAGCTAGCGATCTTACAGCAATGGTAGCGTAGCAAAATCATCCTGTGAGCTGATTTTTAACACTCTTTGGGTTAAGTCAATCGTGTTTGTACGGTTGTAACAGCTTCGCGATCAAGCCGCTCCAGCCGGTTTGATGCGAGGCACCCACTCCGCGACCGGTGTCGCCATGAAAATATTCATAGAACAGAATGTAGTCCCGGAATTGTGGGTCTTCCTGAAACTTGGTTTGATCGCCGAATACCGGACGTTGTCCTGAACCATCACGTCTGAACAAGCGCGTCAAGCGCAGTGCCAGTTCGTCAGCAACGGCATAAATAGAAAGCATGTTTCCGGAACCGGTAGGGCATTCAATTTTGAATGCATCCCCGTAAAATTCGGCGAAGCGGCGCAGCGAAGTCACCAACAGATAATTGACTGGAAGCCAGATGGGGCCGCGCCAGTTGGAATTGCCACCGAACATCCCCGATTCCGATTCGGCCGGTTGATAGCTGACACTTACCGAATTGTCGATGCAGTTGAAGACATAAGGTGTATCTTTATGGGCACGCGAGAGTGATCGTATGCCATAGTCGGAAAGAAATTCGGTCTCATCCAGCATACGTCGCAAGAGCGCTTTCATACGATGGCCGCGCAGTAACGACAGCAAGTGACGGTTGCCCCGTCCCGGCTCCTGCCAGTGAGAGACGAGCGCTGCCAACTCGGGACGGTTCCTCATGAACCATTCCAGCCGTCGTTTGAAATTTGGCAGCCGGTCAAGTATCTCCGGCTCGATAATCTCCACGGCATACAGCGGGATGAGACCCACCATAGAGCGCACCTTGAGTGGCGTCATCTCGCCATCGGGGGTGCGCAGCACATCGTAGAAAAATTGATCCGCCTCGTCCCACAGGCCGACGCCGTGATCGCCAATGTTGTTCATCGATTGTGCAATGTACAAAAAGTGCTCAAAAAACTTGGTGGCAATCTCCTCATAGGTAGCATTGTGTTTTGCCAACTCGAGTGCGATACGCATCAGGTTGAGCGCGTACATGGCCATCCAGCTGGTGCCATCAGCCTGATTGATGTGGCCGCCGGTAGGTAGCGGCGCACTGCGGTCAAACACGCCGATGTTATCCAGGCCGAGGAAGCCGCCCTGAAATACGTTGTGTCCATCGATATCCTTGCGATTGACCCACCAGGTAAAATTCAACAGCAGCATGTGCAGTTCGCGCTCAAGAAAATCCAGGTCACCACTGCCATTGTTTGCATCGCGTTCGGCCTTGTACACCTCCCACACTGCCCATGCATGTACCGGAGGATTCACGTCACCGAAAGCCCATTCGTAAGCGGGAATCTGCCCATTTGGATGCATGTACCAGACGCGCGTCATTAGTAGGAGTTGGTTTTTGGCGAACACCGGATCGATGTCTGCTATCGTGATGCAGTGGAAAGCCAGATCCCATGCGGCATACCAAGGATATTCCCATTTGTCGGGCATTGAGATGATGTCTGCATTGTTCAGATGCTGCCATTCGCAGTTTCGTCCGTTGCGCCGCTCCTTGGGCGGTGCGGGCATGTTTGGATCACCTTTCAGCCATATGGGAATATCAATGTAGTAAAACTGTTTGCTCCAGATCATGCCGGCAAAGGCTTGGCGCTGGATCAGGCGTGCATCTTCGTCAGCAATATCGGTTTGCAGCACGGCATAAAATTCATCAGCCTCGGCCTGGCGCAAATTAAAAATGGAATCAAAATCTTTGAAAGGCTGTGTGTTCTCAGCCCGGGTAAGACGCAAGCGAATCTCAATTTTCTCTCGTGCCGGTATTGTAAAAATGAAGTGCCCTGCCGCCTTGGTGCCGTTTTGCAATGGATTAACGGCGTTGGGGTTGCCATGAACGATATACTCGTGAAAAGCGTCCTTGAAATAGCCTTGGTTTTCTGTGCCGTACAGGCGTTGTACGTTGGTTTCGTTATCGCAAAACAGCAATTCTGTCGCACCATCGAAGTGGCAGTAATACGTGTCCAGTTTTGAGTGTTGCAACTTGATGGTATTTTCTTCAGAGACTGATATTTCCGGTTTTTGGGTTTGTCCATCCCATGTCCACTCGTTCCGGAACCATAGCTGCGGCAGAATATGTAGCGGTGCGTCGTCGGGGCCGCGATTGTGTGCGGTAATTCGCATTAGAATATCGTGCGGGTCGGCTTTGGCGTATTCCACGAATACATCGAAGTAGCGGTCATCGGCAAAGACGCCGGTATCGATCAGCTCAAATTCCGGCCTGTCCTTGCCACGCCGCCCGTTTTCCTCCACCAGCCATGTGTAGGGATACGCCTGCTGGGGATATTTGTAGAGCATCTTCAGGTAAGAGTGTGTCGGTGTGGCATCCAGGTAGTAATACAGTTCTTTGACGTCTTCGCCGTGGTTGCCTTCACGGTTGCTCAACCCGAACAGGCGTTCTTTCAAAATCGGATCATGCTTGTTCCACAGCGCCAGTCCCAGGCACAGGTGCTGGAATTTGTCGCTGATTCCGGCAATACCATCTTCTCCCCAACGATAGGCGCGACTGCGTGCGTGATCGTGGCTGAAATATTCCCAGGCTTCACCGTGCGGGCTATAGTCCTCACGCACCGTTCCCCATTGGCGTTCGCTCAAATAAGGCCCCCATCTGGACCATTCCGGCTCATCTTTTTCCTGTGCGATGAGCCGTGTCTTTTCTTCGTTGAGGGGGGCCTTTCGGCTGCTCTGTTTTTTTGGACGTACTTTGCGCGGAGCCGATGCGGTGGTCATATTGATTTCTCTTTTCCAATTGAAGCATCATGTAAATCCAGCCATGCGCGCAGCACTTCCGCAACACTCCATGCCTGGGCAAAGCAACCGCGCGGGGCAAATGGCGGTTCGGCATCGAATATCTCGCTGATATTACCGATACACGCCTCGCCAAGGTGCAAGCCCAACGGCTCAAGAAAGGAACGCGCTTTGTCCGCATCCTGGTAGACGCGGTAGTGGGCATCCACGAACGATCCGATGAGCCAAGTCCAAACGGTACCTTGGTGATAAGCCGCGTCACGTTGCACAGGGTTGCCCTGATAATAAGCAACGTAACCGGGTTGATTACGCGCCAAGCTGCGCAGGCCATGAGAGGCCAATAATTCGTGCGCGCAGACATCCACGACCGCTTTTTGCTGTTCTTCGTCCAACGGACTATTGGGTAACGCTACCGCGAATATTTGGTTGGGACGCAAACGTGAATCGATTTTTCGTCCATCAGAATCAGGCACGCCTTCCGGCCCGTCGATCACATCGTTTAAATAGTTTTTTTCGTCATTCCAGAAACGCTGGAAGCTTGAACGCACTTGCGCCGCCGCTTCATGATATTCGTCAGCCGATTTTTTCTTGCCCAGCTGCGTGCTCAAATCGGCCATGATAGCCAGCGCGTTGTACCAAAGCGCATTTACTTCGACAGGTTTGCCGATGCGCGGCGTTACGACCCAATCACCGATTTTGGCATCCATCCAAGTCAGTTGTACGCCGTTTTCGCCGGCAGCCAGCAATCCGTCCCGGACATCGACCTTAATGCCATAGCGTGTACCTTTTCGATACCATACAAGGATATCGGCAAGCACCGGATAAAGCTCTTTCGCCAATCCAATCTTGCCGCTGCGCCTGGTGTATTGATCCACTGCATGGAAATACCATAATGTTGCATCGACGGCGTTGTATTCCGGTATTTCGTCATAGTCAGGAAAGCGATTAGGCAACATACCCTCGCTGATGTGCGCGGCAAATGTACGCAGGATGTTGGCGGCAATTTTAAAGCGCTTTAATGACAGGGTTAAGCCCGGCAATGCGATCATTGTGTCGCGACCCCAATCACCGAACCAGGGATAACCAGCGATAATGGTTTTGCCCGCCGGATGGTCATTATGGTAACGATCGATAATAAATTGATCGGTGGCAAGTGTGATTTGCCTTATCCAGCGTGGCGCATCAGCAGGAAGTGTGGTTAATAACGTGTGCGTAGATTTGCGAATCTGCGCACTGACAACAGCAAGTTTTTTTACTGACGCCGATTCGGCAGAAATCACTAATGTTTTATCCTGCCCCTCCTCAAGGTTCAGGATAAAATGACCTGGACAGAATAGATCTTCGCTATCATCCAGTCCGCGCGCGGCCTCCGTTCGGTGTTTGAAATTCCAGTACCACGCAGGATCGGCAATAAACCTGGCACCATCGCAAATGACGCGGTACGGGTGCGCGCCTTGGAATGCATGTACTTCGAACCCATTCGTTACCCCGCGAATATCCATATCCCAACCACCATGGCTGTGGTTATGGTAATCCCGGTATGTGCACAGTGGCGTCAATTTGAATTCGAGCGTATCGCTCGCACGCAATACACGGAAATGTAGATAGGTCGTATTTCCCCCGGGTGCCATCAGTACACGTTTTTCGATCAATGCGTCTGCCAGTGCGTAATGCCATACCGGGACAGTGCCATCCAGAAAAAATGATTCGAGATGAAGGTATCCGTGCGGTGTTACCGTACCATCAACGAATTCATTACAGGAAAGAGGATAGGTTTCTCCCCTATAGCGCACCGTCGTATCCATTTTTGCTACAAGCAAGGTGCGTCCTGCCGGAGGGGGTAATGCGGCCATGAGCAGACCATGGTAGCGGCGTGTGTTCAGATCGCCTACCGTGCCGGAAGCGTATCCTCCCATGCCATTGGTGGCCAGCCATTCGAGTTCGATTGCACGTTGAAAGTTTCCACAAGCGCCCCGTCCTAATTGAAATATTGTCTCGTCTATCGCTTTAGTCGAAATTGATTGGATCAATTTTTAACTCCTATTTTAATCTCTACGGGTTCAATTCCCCGCTCCTTGGAGCGAAGGCTGGTTGAAAGCCAGCGGCTTGAAAAGCGTAGTTAATACCCCGTAGCTTGCTGCGGGGTGCTTTATTTTTTATGCGCAATAAGTATGGATCGGTTAAGTCAAATTTCCGAATAGAGCGCTTAGCTTGCCAAGGCAGTGAAACTTTACAGGACAATATTGCAATGGGATAGCTAAACGACGCGAGAACAAAAGCATAGGTATATGTTCGCCAATTGTCCGACTATGCGGCGATGAGTTAAAGCTAGCCGTGTTGACTGGTGGAAGCAACATCGGTGCGGAATGCGCCGATGTTGCAGTTTTAGGCGACAGGTATAGCGTTGCCTATCAGGAACTTGTCTGGCAAATCGACCAATAGCGGTTGGACATCCCACGCTAAATTTGCAGCTTGTCCGATATCAATACTACCAATTTATCAACTGGGAACTTGGCATTATCTCTTGTAACAGAACGACATCTGTATTTTTTTGGGATATCGAAAATCAGATAGCACCAGCTTGATGTGCTTGTTCGTCGGCATGGTAACTGCTGCGCACCATCGGCCCGCAGGCTGCATGTGAAAATCCCATTTCCAGCGCGGACTGTTCGAACATGTTGAAAGTGTCCGGGTGGACATAACGCAATACCGGCAGATGACTGTCGGAGGGTTGCAAATATTGTCCCAGCGTGAGCATTTCTACATTGTGCGCGCGCATGTCTCTCATTACTTGTAGTACTTCCTCGTCAGTTTCGCCCAGTCCCAACATCAAGCCGGATTTTGTTATCACGTGTGGAAAGCGTGCTTTGAAGTCCTTTAATAATTTGAGCGAATGAGCGTAATCCGCGCCGGGGCGTGCCAGTTTGTAGAGGCGTGGCACGGTTTCCATATTGTGATTAAGTACATCCGGCAGGCTATTCGCCAGAATGTCCAATGCGGTTTCCAGACGGCCACGAAAATCCGGAACCAGTGTTTCCAGTTTGGTATGGGGTGAAGTAGCGCGAATGGCGGTTAGACAATCCACAAAATGCTGCGCGCCACCATCGCGCAAGTCGTCGCGATCCACGCTGGTGATCACCACATATTTAAGCTTGAGTATCGCAATTGACTGTGCCAGATGTGCCGGTTCGTCAGCATCGGGTGGCAGCGGTTTGCCGTGCCCTACGTCGCAGAAGGGGCAACGTCGGGTGCAAAGATCACCCAGAATCATGAAAGTGGCCGTGCCCTTGCTGAAACATTCGCCAATGTTGGGGCAAGATGCTTCTTCGCACACAGTATGCAATTTGTGTTCGCGTAGCAGGCGTTTGACGTCGTGATAACCTTGCCCGCTGCCGGATTTAACGCGTATCCATTCTGGTTTGCGTAGTCGTTGCTCTAACTGGACAATTTTGATTGGATTACGTGTTGTTTTAGCTGCGCCAGTTTGCTTTTCTGTAATAGCCATAATGTTTTTTCCTTTTAGCTGGTTTGCTTGTAATGCGTGCTCTGACATAAGCTGTTGTTTATTTTTTAGGAACGTGTCTGGTGTGAAATATTAATAATTTGCAGGAGCCTACTTTTGTAAATATACATTATTGGGCTGATTTTTCTGATTTGTGTTGTTGTAATAATTTGATCAAATTCTGTACCAGTTGCAGTTCCAGTTCCAGTTCAGATTGGGAAACAACGATACCTAAGTCTTTCGCTTGGATAACACGTAACCCGGCAAAACCACACGGGTTAATGTTCGCGAACGGGGCAAGATCCATATCTACGTTGAACGCCAATCCGTGATAACAGCATCCATTGCGAATTTTTAATCCGAGTGCGGCAATTTTTGCATTACCTACATACACGCCCGGTGCTTCCTCCCGTCCCTGTGCGATTACGCCGAATGGCGCAAGCAAATCTATCACGGCCTGCTCCATTAGTCGTACCAGCCCGCGCACGTTCAGTTTCCAGCGGCGTAAATCCAGCATCAGGTAGGCGACGATCTGGCCGGGGCCGTGGTAGGTAATTTGGCCGCCGCGGTCGATCTTGACCACCGGTATGTTACTGGCATGCAGAAGATGCTCCGGTTTTCCTGCCAAGCCTTGGGTATAGACTGGCAAGTGCTGTAGTAGCCAGATTTCGTCTCGCGTGTCGGCGTTACGTGCAGCGGTAAACTGTTTCATTGCTTGCCAGGTTTGCTGGTATTCGACCAGACCCAGATGTTTGACTAGCGGTATCATTTCATTAAAGTACCATTGCTACTTGCGGGTGGTCGCATAATTCTTGATACAAGGCATTGAGCTGCTCGTGCGAGGTGGCATGCACGGTGCAGGTCAATCCGATATAGCGTGCGCCGCTACTGGGGCGCATTTCCATGGTGGCAGCGTTAAAGTCGGGATCGTAACGCATAACCACTTCTGCTATTGTTTGAGCGAAACCCTGATGCGCCAGTCCCAGCACCTTGATTGGAAAGTCGCATGGGTATTCGATAAGGCTGTCAGTAAGTGCCATGGATTATTGGATGAATTTAGGGTTGTTTAACTGTCTTGCGGACAGGGGATTGCAGTTTGATCAAAATGTTTAACCGCCGATTTTTGTCCAAGTTGTTAGTTGATTGCGCGGGAATGTCGGGCTTTCTTACGTTTTTCGCATCACGTCGCGCTTGTAGTCCTGATAGTGTTTATGTAGCTTGGTAAACATCACGCCGGGTTTGCCATCGCCTATCGGCTTATTATCCAGTGTAGTGATCGCAAGTACTTCTTTGGTAGAGGAAGTGAGTAATAGCTCATCGGTGTTGAATAATTCGTCCTTGGCAATCTTGCGAACCTCATGAGGTATGTTGTGAGCGGCGGCGATTTCCAGCAAGACATCGTAGGTGATTCCGGGCAGCATAAGATTGTCTTTGGGCGGGGCGAGCAGGACGCCATTTTTTACCAGGAAAATATTGCTGGCGGCGCCTTCAGTCATGAAATCATCGTCACGTATCAAGATAGTTTCAGCGCAGCCGGCGTCTATTGCCATTTGTCGTAGCAGCACATTAGGTAACAGTGAAATAGCCTTGATATCGCAACGTAGCCAGCGGTTATCCGGCGCACTTACTGCTTTCACGCCACTAGTAAGTAATGCGGGGGGCAGGGTGAGAAGCGGGTTGCTCATCATAAATACGGTCGGTTGGACCGCAGGGTTAGGGAAAGCATGGTCGCGTTTAGCCACGCCGCGCGTGATATGCAGATATAAATATTGATCTTCCGCGGAATTGCGCCCGATCAGATCCGCGATGAGCTTAGACCATTCCTGGTCACTGTGCGGGTTTGTCAGGCGTATGCCGTCCAGACTGAATTGCAGGCGCTTGAGATGTTCGGCCAGACGAAATGCAGAGCGTGAATACACCGGGATAACTTCATATACGCCATCACCAAAAATGAAGCCACGATCCAACACGGGAATGCGTGCTTCTTCAATGGGCATGAATTGCCCGTTCAAATAGACTGTCATTGTATGATTTCCTAAAGAAGAAGCCTTTATTTGAAAAGTAAGCGGATATTGTCCCAGCCGCGTGAAAATACATTGGCCAGTGGCACAGGCTCCAGCGCCACCAGCTTGTATTCGGCATAGGGTTTACCGCCCAAGGTAATTTTTATCATACCGATTTTTTGCCCGCCGGTAATCGGTGCCACAAGAGGCTGCTGTGTTTCCATGATTGCCTTCAATTGTGCAAGTTGTCCCGTTGGGATGGACAGAAATAGATCGCTACGGAATCCCACTTTGACTTTACTCTCGGTACCTTTCCATAAACGTAAGCTGGCAACCGGTTCGTTCTTTTGATACAGGCGCACCGATTCAAAATTTTGGAAGCCGTAATTTAGTAGTTTTTGGCTTTCGGTTGCTCGCAGGTTGTCGGATGTTGTGCCCAGCACTACGGATATTAGCCGTCGCTGGCCGCGTTTGGCCGAAGCCACTAAACAAAATCCTGCGCTTTCGGTATGTCCCGTTTTCATTCCATCTACATAAGGATCCATCCATAATAAGCGGTTGCGGTTGGCTTGATTGATATGATTGTATTGATACTCACGCAAGCTATAGATTGGATAGTGCTCGGGAAAGTCGCGCACTATAGCGGCGGCGAGTAACGCCGTATCATATGCACTGGAATAATGCTGTGGATGTGGCAATCCGGTGGCATTGATGTAATGCGTGTTGTTCATATTCAGTCGTTGCGCTTCCTGGTTCATTAGTTTGGCGAAATTTTCCTCGCTGCCGGCCAGGGTGATTGCCAATACGCGTGCGGCATCGTTACCAGATTGTACGATGAGGCCACGCAGTAACTCTGCAATCGTCACGGGTTTGTTTTTGTCCAGAAACATGCGTGATTCCACGCCTTGGGTGCGCAGTGCTGCTTCTGAGGGGGCGACTGTCTGGTTTAGCGATAATTTTTTCTGCCTGAGGGCGTTGAAGGTCAGGTAGGCAGTCATCAGCTTGGTAATGGATGCTGGTTCGGTGCGCTCATTGCCGTTCTGGTCGATCAGAATCTGATTGCTGGTAAAGTCATATAGCAGATAAGACTTGGCGGCCAGCACCGGAGTGGGCGGCAGGCTGGCTAGCTGTGCTTGGGCAAACAATGGAAATAATAGAGCGATAAGAAACGACAGTGCAAACTTCATATTGAAACCAGCAATCAAAACCGCAATTATAGACTTGTGGGATTGGTTGGGATATGGGGTGAGTTTGGTCAGACCGGTTAAACGGGCTGGAAAATCGTGTCTCTTAATCAATATACGGCCGCTAATCAATATACGGCCGCCGCTTGTTCCGCCTGTTCCGCTACTTGCACGCTGATTTCTTCAGCCTTATCCGGATCAATGCCCAAAACTTCCCAATCCTCGTCGCTAATTTGGGTATCGACGTGTTCATCAATACCAAAGGAAGCCAGCAGTTTTTCTGCCAAGCTGATCATGTGTACGATGGGTTGTCCCGCTGCCGCTTCGGCTGCATCCGGGCTATGGTGATAGCGCAGTACGGCAATAATTTCATCCGGCAAACTCCAGTGGCGCGCTAGCTCTGCACCTAATTCATCGTGGCATATTTCCAGTATTTCCCGCTCTATACTCAGCATAGGGCGATCGGGTTCTGCTGACAAGCGGGCATGCAGGTCATCGCTCCGTTTGGGATCCAGGAAAGCAAGCGCAAGATAGCCTATGTCGTGCAATATGCCGGCCAAAAAAACTTGATCATCCTTAGGGCGGAGCTTTGCGGGCATGGCGCGGGTGATGCCGAGCATAGCGAACGCAATGCCAAAGCTATGCAGCCAAAGATCCTGTGCCTTAAATTTGCCCGTGGATACGGTGCTCGACATGGACATAATGGCGATGCCAGTTGCAATTGATTTGACACGGTTCATGCCCAGCAAGATTGCAGCCTCTTTTACTGACGTTGTTTTTCGTGTGGAGCCAAATATTGTTGAATTGGATAGTCCGATAATTTTTGCCGAGATTTGAGGGTCTTGCTCGATCAGCATTAACATTTCCCGTTCGTTTTCGTCGGCATTGATCTGTAGCGCCAGCAGTTTTTGTGCAATGACCGGCATGGCGGGTAACGCATCAATATTCTTGACAGCTTGTCTTAGGTCAATATTTTGGTTGCCGGGATCTACATGGGTGCTGTTGGTCGACATGTTCATTCCTTGAGTTAGTGCTGTTGATTGTTGTTAAGTGCCGAATGCTTACGGTTAGCATTTTAGTCAAATTTTAGGCGGAAAAATGCTTATATTTCGCTAAATTTATGTAGGTACTTGTTTTGTTATTTTTTATATTCAGGGCGAAAGACATGATTGCCTATTGTCGTACAATTCATGTATCTTAACGGTACATTTTTATAAGTAGAGGAGACTCGAATGCGATATGCAATGGCAATCGTCATGTTGTTTTGTGTGGTACAAGCGTGGGCAGAAAGTGTGGCGGTGAGCGATGCCTCAGCGCGTGCTACAGCCCCGGGACAAGAAAGCACCACGGTACGGTTTTCCATTACCAGCAAGAAAGAGGCAAGACTGGTGGCGATTGTCAGTCCGGTCGCGGGTGCAGTCGAGATTCACGGCATGACGCATGATAACGGTGTGATGAAAATGCGCGCCATTGAATTTCTACAGCTCCCTGCAGGAAAAATGGTGAAGTTGGGCGTGAGTGGTAATCATGTGATGCTGCTTAACCTCAAGAATCCGCTTAAAGCGGGTGACAGTGTGCCCCTCACTATTACCGTGGAATTCGCCGATAAGCGCAAGGAGAAGATTAATGTGAACGTCGAAGTTAAATCACTCAGCCCAAGTCGCAACGAGCACGAGCACCATACCCATTAGCATTTTGATGACGCCTCATTGAATAAACGCGTGGCTTGGTGCTACCCGGTTGTTTCGTGCTGCAATGATGGCGGACTTCTGAGGTAAAATGCGCGTCTGCTTAGCGAAGGAAAACATCATGTCACTTACCTCTGCCACCGCCTTTCAGAAAGCTCATACGTTATCTGAGGCGTTGCCATATATCAAACGGTTTTTTGATAAAACTATCGTAATCAAATATGGCGGAAATGCCATGACCGACCCTAAGTTGCAAGAAAGTTTTGCGCGCGATGTGGTCTTGCTTAAGCTGGTTGGTATGAACCCGGTAGTGGTTCATGGTGGCGGGCCGCAGATCAACGATCTGCTTCAGCGCATTGGCAAGCAAGGGGTATTTGTTCAAGGCATGCGCGTCACGGATGAAGAGACCATGGATGTGGTCGAAATGGTGCTGGGCAAGGTCAATAAGGACATCGTGAATTTGATTAACCGGCACGGGGGCAAGGCGGTGGGGTTGACCGGACAGGATTCCTCGTTTATCCGTGCGGACAAGATGTTGTTGGAGAGCAACGATGAGCCGGGCAAGTTGTTGGACATCGGCTTGGTAGGGGAGATCAATTTGATTGATCCATCTATTATCAATTTTCTCGATTCTGGCGATTTTATTCCGGTCATTGCACCGATTGCTGTCGGGCCGGATGGTGAGACATTGAATATTAATGCCGACGTCGTGGCGGGCAAATTGGCGGAAGTGCTGAAAGCAGAAAAATTGGTACTGTTAACTAACACGCCCGGCGTGCTGGATAAGAGCGGCAAGCTGCTTACCGGCCTGACACCGAGACAGATCGATGAGCTGGTGGTGGATGGCACGCTGTCCGGTGGCATGTTACCGAAGATCAGTTCGGCGCTGGATGCCGCACGCGGCGGAGTGAGGTCGGTACATATTATTGATGGCCGCGTGGAACATGCACTGTTGCTGGAAATTCTGACCGATGAAGGTGTAGGCACGCTGATTAAAAGTAAATGAGCTGTATCGTCTGGATTTTTGATCTGGATAACACATTGCACAATGCCGTACCGCACATTTTTCCGCATATTAACCGCAGTATGACCGCTTACCTGCAACAGCATCTGAAGCTGGATGAACCGGCGGCGAACGAATTGAGAGTGCACTACTGGCAACGTTACGGTGCGACCCTAAGTGGCATGATGCGGCACCATGCCACCGACCCCGATCATTTTCTGTGGCATACACACCAGTTTCCGCAGTTACCGCAGATGGTGTTGCGTGAAGCCCGCTTGCGCCATGTATTGAAAAGATTACCGGGCAAGAAGCTGGTATTTTCCAACGCACCGCAGCACTATGCACATGCTGTACTGCAATTGTTGCGCATAGATGATTTATTCGACGATGTGTTCGCCATTGAGCATACGCATTACCAACCTAAACCACAGTTAGCAGGTTTTATGCGCTTGCTACGCAAACATCGCCTGAATACGGCGCGTTGCGTGATGGTGGAAGATAGTGCGGAAAACCTGCGGGCTGCCAAGTGTTTGGGTATGTTTACCGTGTGGGTGAATGCTACATCGCGCTTGCCCGGCTATGTGGATGTGAAAGTTAGAGGTGTGCTGGAATTGCCGAGGGTTTTACGCTGTCTGTGAGGTTCGTTTTATTTTCTGGGTAGTGCCCAAAGGAGATGTGTATGGACATCAATGCAAGCATAGTAGATCAGCGTTTGACAGGGATTGTACATGACCATCTGGCATTAATTAAACCGTATGCGGGTGATGATACCGTTAAACAGCGTTCAGTTGCATTCGTCTTATTGTGTGCTAGCACCGCGCTTGAGCTCCCGCTAGAAGATGCTGCTGAGCTACTTACTGAGGGTGGAAATGATGTTGGTGTTGATGCGCTTCATTTCAGTGAACCCGATGATGGTGAATTTACCGTAACTATTTTTCAAGGAAAATATAAAAATGATTTGATGGGAGCGGCAAACTTTCCAGAAAATGGGGTTAAAGCTGCGATCAATATGGTGGGTACGTTATTTGATCCAAGTAAGTCTATCCAACTAAACCAGCATCTTGCTCCACGCGTGGAGGAAATTCGCTCGCTTATACGTGATGGATATATTCCCAGTGTACGCTTGATCTTGTGTAACAACGGTGTGAAATGGAATAAGCAAGCACAATCCTGGATTGACCAAACGGGGTTTTCGTCTGATCAAGTAAGCTGGGTACATTTTAACCATGACAATATTGTTGCTGTTTTGCAAAGTAAAAAAGCGATGGATGACAGCATACAGTTACAGGGCAAGGCTCTTATAGAAGAGTTTGATTTTCGTCGCGTGCTAGTTGGCAAGGTTGCCATCACTGAAATTGCAGAACTGTTTAATCGACATAATGACTTGTTGCTGGAACGGAACATTCGCCGCTATCTTGGGCTACATGCTAATCGGGTTAATTCGGCGATACACGACACTCTTGCCAATAAAGATAAAAGTAATAATTTTTATTTCTTTAATAACGGCATTACGATGATCTGCCGAAAGTTTCGCCACAATGCACTGCAAGGTGAAAATTATCAACTCAAGGTTGAGGGCATACAAATCATCAATGGCGGGCAAACTTGTAAAACTATTCAGCAAACTTTAAGTCAGTCTCAACAAGATTATAGTGGCGTATACGTATTGCTGAGACTTTACGAATTGGCCGATGATGACCAGGATTTTGTGCGCGATATTACTTATGCTACTAACAGTCAAAACCCCGTTGATTTACGTGATTTACATTCCAATGACGAAATTCAAAAACAGCTTGAAACGGGTATTTCAGCACTAGGCTATACCTACAAGCGGCAGCGCGAAGAGGGCGTGGGTGGCTCCACTGGAATTGCGAGCACTATTGCAGCAGAAGCTGTATTAGCTATATGGCGTAACAAGCCACATCAGGCAAAGTTTTTGCGTAGGGAGCATTTTGGAAAACTTTATCAAGACATATTTAAAAACCTGAATGCAGCGCAGGCAGTCTTGGCGGTACTAATTTTTCGTATTGTAGAGAATGAACGTAAGAGGCCTACATTGGATAATCCGCCAGAATTTTTACCTTATGCGGCACATTATTTGGCAATGTTAGTAGGGCAGCAATTACTCCAATCGCAAACTTTGAAAATGGCAGAAATTGATCATCGTAATTTTAAATCGCTGGCCGACACCTTGCATCAAAGAAAAGAGATTTATCTCAAAGATGCTTTTGAGCAAATTAAGGTTGCTCTTGCGAAGCTATACAAAAAACATGATATTTCCTTGCAACAATTATCAGCAACGTTTCGGCGCGGTGATCTACTGGAAAATTTAGGTTATTAAACGGGAACAACTATGATGGATGTGGGTGCCAACGCTAATGCGCTGCTGTGTTATGTCATCGGACGCTGGCAGTGGTTAGGCAAGAGGCTTTTACACGAGATCCGAAGGCACAGTGGTCTTAGCAATGGACTCTCCTTCTCGAAAACGATTGGTATGCAAATAACAGGAGCTTCACCATGATATTGATTCTTTCTTCCAATACCGACCAGCAGAGCGGAGACTATCAGCAATTGATTGCGTATCTCGCCGGGTTGATGGGTGTTCAGATGCGCGTGCATGTTGAGCGTGGTGCAGAGCAGGTATTAACTGAGATTTACCTAATTGGCAACACAAAGCCGTTAGATATCAAGGAGATGCAAAGTTTGCCCTGTGTCGAGCGTGTGGTGCGCGTGTCGGAGGAGTATCGTGTCCTTGGGCAGCATAAAGATGACCCGCGTCCGACGTATTTCGACTATAACGGTGTACGCTTTGGCCAGGATACACTCAACGTGTTTGCCGGACTTTGTGCGGTGGACAACGCCGAGCATGTCGAGATCATGTTAAAAGCATTGCGTGATAATGGCCAGATTTGTACGCGTATGGGTGCATACAAGCCGCGCACCAGTCCCTATGCTTTTCAGGGGCATGGCAAGAATTGTTTGCCTTTTGTGTTTGACCTAGCAGGAAAATACGGCATCAAGGTGATTGCGATGGAAATTACGCATGAGTCGCATCTTGATGAAATCCGTGCCGCACTGCTGCAGACCGGCAATCCCACAGGCGTGATGCTACAGATCGGTACACGCAATACACAAAATTTCGAGTTACTGAAAATTGTTGGGCGCCAGCAGGAATTTCCGGTGTTGCTTAAACGTGGTTTCGGCATTACGTTGGACGAATCACTCAACGCCGCTGAATATCTGGCGTCTGAAGGCAATCGCAATGTGGTGTTTGGTTTGCGTGGCATGAAGACCAATATGGGTGATCCGCACCGTAATTTGGTGGATTTTGCCCATGTGCCGGTAGTCAAGCGTCTGACTCGGATGCCGGTGTGCATTGATCCGTCGCATTCAGTTGGCACGCGCAGTGTCGCGCCCGATGGCATTCTCGATTTAATGCATATCACCGCGCAGGGTGTGATGGCCGGTGCCAATATGGTGCTGGTAGATTTCCATCCGGTTCCCTTAAAGGCTTTGGTGGATGGGCCGCAGGCATTATTGCTGAAAGAATTGCCGCACTTCCTTGAGGACGTACAAATCGCGCGTGATGCGTATCTCAAACGTGTGGCATTGGCGCAACGTTTTGTGCAGTGAACGGAGGTTTTTCACTTCAGTTTGGTTCGCTTTCTTCTTCCCATGTGTTGGAGATAAACGCAAGAAGAGAGGATGAAAGTAATTTTTTTGTTGTAACGCGTGCTATTTTTTTCTGCCTGCTATTGTTTTGCGCAACTTCACAGGCCACGACACCATTTACTGTCGCCGATGCCAGTGGCACGCAAATAGTATTCATCACACCGCCACAGCGCATCATCTCTCTAGCACCCAACCTTACAGAACTCGCTTATGCAGCAGGCATGGGCAATCGTATGGTGGCGGTTACGGCATACAGCGACTATCCACCGCAAGCCAAGCAATTGCCGCAAGTAGGCGACGCATTTCGACTTGATTGGGAGCGTTTAGTCGCGTTAAAACCCGATCTGGTGCTTGCATGGGGCAGTAGCTTCTCATCGCGTGACCGCGCCACATTTGAAAAGCTGAAGTTGAAAGTGTTGGTGCTGGAACCGCGTCGTCTTGATGATATTCCCAACGTATTACGCTTGCTGGGGCGCGTTGCCGACACTGAGCCTGTAGCCGAAGCCGCTGCGCATGCCTTCGTGCAGCAACTGAATGCCTTGCGCCGGCAATATGCCGGACGTACTAAGGTGCGCGCCTATTTTCAAATTGCCGCGGCGCCGCTGCTTACGGTGAATGGTGCACATATCATCAGTGACGTGCTGCATTTGTGCGGTGCACAGAATGTATTTGCCGCTGTGCCCCTGTTGACTCCCGCTATTTCGAATGAGGCACTGGTAAAAGAAAGTCCACAGGTGATGCTGGCTGTTGCCACTACGCATGAACAGGAAGAAGAGACAAAAAGAATATGGCGCGGGTTGCCGTTGATTGCTGTCCGGCAAGGTCATATGGCTTTTATTCACCCCGATTTGATCAGCCGTTCCACGCCGCGCATTCTGCTGGGTGCAAAACGGATATGTGAGCAGATAGAGTCAGTTCGGCATTAAAGAGATTCAGTGCTTTGTGTGGCGAATGCGCCGTATGTTCTTAATTATCATTGGAGGTACTATGGTGCCGATTATGTCAATTTTTGGCGGTAGCCATGATCCGAGGGGAATGGATAGCTTCCTGGAACAGCACCATCACATAAAACAAAAGCATGGGCACGATATGCAGTAAAGCGCGATTGATTGTAGTGTAGTCTTCCGCCCATGCGTGAGCATGGGTAAAAAAGAAAACGATCGCGAGAAACGAAGTAGCGGAGAGCAGCAAAACAGTCATGCTTCGATAAGCGGGGGCAAGAAGCCGTGGAAATGACAAAACAAGCGCCGCCACCACCAGATACCAGAACAGATGCCAGTTGTCCATCACCATCATATTTTGCCAAAATGGATGCCAATCCGCCGCGAAGCGCAGATGCACGTGGTAGCCAAATAAATGAAAATCCTTGTCCTCAAGGACAAATAAGGTTGCCACGCCTGCTGCTGCCAGCATGGCCGTCCCCACTAACCCAGCACGCGGCATTACTACAATCAATAACGCGGGAAGAAAAGTCAACGCCCATGCAATGCCAGGTTGCTTGATCAAGATACATCCTAACCCAAACAGTAATGCCATGGTTCCCTGCCAGAAATCACGCGTTCTAATCCAGTGAAAAAAAGCCATTGCTGCCAAGCCGTAAAATGCGCCCATAAATAAATCGGCATACCCTGCTAGAGCTACATGAACATCTAAAATAGGAAGTGAAAGCAGGAAATAGCTAAACATCAGAGCAAACAAGGGTGATATTTGCCATTGCCTTGCTTGACCATAAAATGCCAAGCCCAAGGCGATCGCGCATAGTAGCCAAGGCAAGTTCATCAGCGTATCGTCCCATCTGCCCAGGCTATAGCTCATCCATACTTGTATTAGCGGTATGACGGGTGGATAGTAGGGAGCTGCATCAGTGTAAGCACCTGTCAATTCGCCGCCAAGCCAAACGTCAGCGGGCACGAATGTTGCCAAGTGTCCCAGTTCATACCAAACTCGTGCCTTGGTTGCCCACTGTGACCAGGCATCCCAAGGAAATAGCGGGCGCCACACAATTTCCAGTCCCAAGCCTGTCAGCCGTATTAAAATGGCGGCCAATAAAACGGCATACACGATTTTGCGCCACCCGGCCAAGCTGTGCCAGTCTGCTCCCGGTAGTCTGATCCGCCACGGCTCCTTACGACCAAGCCAGGCACCAGCCAGTGTCAATAATAAAAGGGTAAGTCCAATACTGAAAAAGCCAAGACGGATTCCCAGCGTATCCAGCAAACGCATCACAAGCGTGGTTAATAATATTCCGCCCAGATAGCCGTATCCCAAGAGCGTTGGCCATGTGATTCCGGTGGCCTTGAGCCAAGGTGCACGCAACCATGCTATCCCCAACAGCCACGGTAAACACAAGCCAGCCATTAATGTAAATAATTCCATTTAACGCACCTTGAACAAGGCATTGCCTTCAGCTAAAAACAGTAGGTCGACTTTTATGGATTGCCCATCACTCCACATTAGCAATTGGTGTGAACGATCATATTGCACGCTCTTTTTTGCGAACAGGGCAATATAGTCCCCGGTTTTTATTTTTGATGCCGGTGGCAGATCATTCAGAGCAAGTACGTTATGAGGATATAAATGGTAAGCGCCCTTTCTCCGCGAGTAGGCCTCATCGGAAAAGTAAAGGATGCGGCTATTTTCAGCAGGCAACTTTTCCTTCACTTTTTTCATGAAGTCGAACAAGGCGCCGTCTTCGGCAGCAAGATGCTTGTCTTCCCAGGTTTTACCGGCAAATTGCTGATGTGTCAGCTCCAGTTGCTGAAACAAGTTTGCCTGCCAACGGACATCCAGCATGAACCAGCCGAGCAGTATCATGCCTCCTATCATGGCAACATTTAGAGGAATGATTTTTGCTATGGACAGGATTAAATTCAACAGCAGCGCCAGCAATATAATGGCGGCGATGGCTAAAACAGGAGGGGCATTTTTGTCGATGGCCTCACCGTCTACAAAGTTGATCGAAGTCCCTTGCCAGGGGTCAAGTGCAAACCATTTTTTCACCATATGGGGTAATGCTCCTGGCAGAGACACAGGCTCAAGTGAAATACCATTGATCAAAATCGGCGCAGCCAGTGTTCCCTTGACAATGATAGCCAGGTCTATAATTTGCCCGCGCCAATTTTCATCTTCCGCTATCTCTAATGGCTCCAAGGTGTTAGCTGCCCAAACAAGCGAACGTACAAAAGTACGATTATCCGCAGTGCGCCACAAAAACTCCATTTCAATGTTTGGTGTGACGCCTGAAATAGACCAGGTAATGGTCTGATAATCTTTTGCCCGAAAAGCTGGTGGGGATAGTGAGACAACAGCGATATTTTGATCCGCTAGCCCCTTGATGACCAGTTTATCCTGGTCGCTATAACCTTGGCCCTTGTTCAGGGTGAGTGCTGCTCCATTCCAGCCTAAAGGTTTGACGTTGCTAAACCATTTTCCTGGCCAGTTGTATTGAAGATAGACAAGCGACAAAATCAGAGTGCTCGCAAAAAATAGCAAAGGTACAGTTAGCCACTTTTGGTGCAGGCGCTTTTTAGAGGGTACAGAGTCGGGATCAAGTTGAATGGGCATACCATGATATCTTCAATTAAAAATGAAATAGCTGATTAAAATATACGCAGAAATTATTACTTAATGTGCATTTCTGCCTGTGATCATCATAAAAACCGTCATAAAAATAATTCGCAGGTCGAACCATAAAGACCAGTTGTTAATATAATACAGATCATACTTTACGCGCATTTCCATTTTTTCGATCTCCCCAGTTTCGCCTCTCCAGCCATTTACCTGCGCCCAACCCGTAATACCCGGCTTAACGTGATGTCGCAACATGTAGGCATCGATTTGCTGTTGGTAAAACTGGTCATGCGCCACCGCGTGCGGGCGCGGACCTACAATCGACATATTGCCCTTTAATACATTTAGAAACTGGGGTAATTCGTCCAGGCTTGTGCGTCGCAGAAAAGCGCCAAAGGCTGTAATGCGGTGATCGCCGGGTATCGCTTGAGGCACTTTATCAGGCGGTTTGACATCATGTTTCATTGTGCGAAATTTCCAAACCCAGATGCGTTCCCCATGCAATCCGCCACGTAATTGCTTGAAAAAAATGGGGCCTGGAGAGCTGAGTTTGATCCCGATTATGATCAGTAACATGAGGGGGCTGGCAATCAACAAAATTAATACAGCCAGAATTTTGTCCTCGATTGCTTTAACAATGCCTTGTACTCCCGATAAAGGTGATTCCATTAGATGGATAACCGGGAAACCGGCTACCTCGCCAATAGAATGGTTGAGCAAATGAACCCCGTAAATATCCGGAATAAAAGTGACCTGTACTGGCAACCGACTTAAATGCGCTACCAGTGATTTGACTTGCTTATCTTGTTGCAACGGCAGGGCAATCCATACTTGATCAATACCAAGTTCAACGACTTCTTGGGGAAGGCGATGCAGGCCACCACGAACCGGAATGCCTTCGACTACTTGTTTCTGCATCTGTGGATCATCATCATAAAAGCCCATTACTTTCAAGCCCGTCCATGGTGAAGCGGCGAGGCGGTGCGCCACGTCATGTCCGAGCTTCCCTGCTCCGGCGATAACGATAAAACGGAGATTAAAACCACGGCGACGGAAAAAACGCAATCCGATTCGCAATACGACCCTGAAGGTGATTAAAGAGAGGAATCCTGCTATTGCCCATTGGCCAATCCATACACGAGAAAAGTAGGTGCTGGATTTGGTTGCAAACAGTACGATAATCAACCCGGTACAAACGACAGTCCAAGCACTCGCCAATATCTGTATTTCTGCCCACAGACTGGTGCCGCGATGGGGGCGATAGACATCGAAAAATGGAAATACAGCGAGGCAAAACAGAAACACACCGATTAGTACAAAAACGTAATTTCTTGGAAAATCCCAAGTCCCGAATTTAATTGCGAAAAGCATCATTCCAGTGGCTATCACCACAAAAGGATCCAGAAAACGCTGGGCTAATTCGAGAATGCTCGCATTTTTCTTGAGCAGGCTGCGCGAGGTCATGACAACCACATATCGTTTGAGGAAATGGTTGTCAGCGATTGTTGGAATCGATGCCACTCATTTTCTACATACGCCATGAATTCTGCCCGAAATCTCTCGGGTGCAAAACGGCAAGCATTATTTCGACAGGACACTGGCAAAATATGGGTGGCTTCCTGTTCGAACGACGTTATTGCTGTTTGAATGGCTTGAATGGATTGCTCTGCAAAAAATACCCCGGTCGGCTGTTTCTCACCCAATCCACGAATTGTTTCCAGCGCGCCACCCTTGCCATATGCAATGACTGGCGTACCACAAGCCTGGGCTTCTAATGGGGTTATGCCGAAATCCTCTTCCGCGGCAAATACGAATGCTTTGGCGCGTTGCATGTAGTTGCACATAATATCGTCAGTCTGATATCCCAGTACCGTTACATTTGGCCCGGCCTTCGCTCTCACTTTCTGCATTTCCGGCCCGTCGCCAATGATGACCAAACGTCGTTCCGGCATGGAGGTAAATGCTTCCGCGATCAGATTCATTTTTTTGTAAGGTACCAAACGAGAGGCGGTCAGATAAAAGTTTTCCTTGTTTTCGCGTAAGGAAAATCTTGAAATATCTACTGGCGGATAAATTACCGCTGCACCGCGGCGATAGGTTTTTAAAATTCGCCGTCGAATAAACTGTGAGTTTGCTATAAAGCAATCAACACCATTAGCCGTTCTCACATCCCATATTCGCATTTTGTGCAAGAGCCATTTGGCGATCCACCCTTTTACACCTTTGTTTAAACCCGAATCGCTCAAATATTGATGCTGCAAATCCCATGCATACCGCATAGGCGAATTAACATAGCTGATATGAAGCTGGTCTGGCCCTGTAATAACGCCTTTTGCAACAGCATGGCTACAGGAAAGGATCAAGTCATAGCCGGATAAGTCGAACTGCTCGACAGCCAAAGGCATTAAGGATAAATACTGCCTGTATTGAGTTTTGGCGAAAGGCAAGTTTTGTACAAACGAAGTTGTCGCTGTTTTCCCCAGTAGAAAATTTCGTTCTTTAGATGGAATAAAATCTACCACGCTATATAAATCAGCATTGGGATAGCATAATAATATTTGCTCTAAAACCCGCTCGGCTCCCGCATAGACTGTTAGCCAATCATGAATGACAGCTATTTTCATCAGGGTAATTCCCTATTATCCTGAGCCTTGGCCGTATTCTCCGATATACAGAAGAACTGAAATCGTTCGTTAATAGCGGACATGAATAGATTCATGCCTTTTGCTTATTTATTTTTGATCTGAACCATACTGACCACGGCCAAGCCAAATGCCACTTGAGCGGTACCTCGCCAGCATATTTTTTAACTACAGCCATGGATTCGGCATGGTGCTGGTACCGTTGGCTGGCGGTTTTGGTTTGTGCGTGAATTCGGTTGGTGGCCACAAATTTAGGAATAAATACGGGGGGGCCGGAATGGCGTAGAATCTTCCACCACAGATCGTAATCCATAGAGAATTGAAGACTTTCATCAAGGCCGCCTACTCCTTCCCATGCTTCGCGCCGAATCAGAGTCGCTGGCTGCGAGATTAGGCATCTCTGCATCAAGTGCCATTCCGAAAATTTTCCTGTCCAGTAGGGTTTGGTAGGATGCCCATGCTCATCTGTATTCCAAGTTCGACCATAGGCAAAAGGTACTTCCGGATGAGATTGGAGGAAAGACAGTAGAATTTTCAGTCCATTCTCAAGATAAGTGTCGTCAGAGTTCAGCCAGCATACAAAAGGAGCTGTTCCATGCGATATTGCTTCATTGACTGCGGCGGCTTGCCCGTTATCCGGTCCACTACGCCACCCTGTCAGTCTATCTTGCCATTTTTTGAGGATAGCCAAGGTATTGTCGGTAGAGCCACCATCTGCAACGAAAATTTCCACTGGCAGACTTTGGTTAAAAATTGATTCCAGCGCATCGGCAAGATATCGGTCCTGATTGAAAGATGGAACTGCAATAGTGATCAAAGGTGCAACAGGCAAAACCATCAATGAGCCTCGATAGATGTATGACTGTTGAGAAAATCCGTATAGGCTTTTACCAACCCAGCTTGCAATGATGTAGGCGCATGCCAACCTATTGCATTCAGGCGGGAAACATCCAGTAGTTTTCGTGGAGGGCCATCCTGTTTGGAGATATCAAAAATGATCTTGCCATCAAACCCCACTGTTTTCTTTATCAATGTTGCAAGTTCACCGATAGTCACATCTTCACCAACACCAATGTTTACCAAAGGGGGCTCAAATTTACCACTCACTGTTTCATCGCTGCCTAGTAACCTGCAATAAGAGTCGTCTGGTAAATTCATCAGATAAATACAGGCATCGGCCATGTCTTCACTGTAAAGAAATTCCCGCTTGGGTGACCCGGTACCCCAAACCACCACTTGTTGTTCACCGCGCGCCTTGGCTTCGTGAAATTTTCGGATCAGAGCCGGAATGACATGGCTATTGCTCAAATCGTAGTTGTCCCCCGGACCATAGAGGTTAGTCGGCATCACCGCCAGATAGCGTGTTCCATACTGGCGGTTATAGCTCCAGCACATCTCGATACCTGCAATCTTGGCCAGGGCATAAGGCCGGTTGGTCGGTTCCAAAGAGCCCGTAAGGAGGCAGTCCTCACGCATCGGCTGCGGCGCCAATTTTGGATAAATGCAGCTCGAACCCAGAAACATCAGGCGCTCAACGCCACTCTGGTAAGCCGCGTGGATGATGTTGGTCTGAATGGCCAAATTGTCACGAATGAATTCCGCTGGGTAAGTATCATTAGCCAGTATTCCGCCCACCCTGGCGGCAGCCAAAAATACGTAATCGGGTTTTTCTTGGGCGAAGAAAGTTTCAGTGGCAGCCTGGTTGGTAAGATCCAGTTCGGTGTGGGTGCGGGTAATAAGGTGGCTGAATCCCTTGCTCTGTAGGTTTTGCATGAGAGCCGAACCAACAAGGCCACGGTGTCCTGCAATGTAAATTTTTGAGTTCTTGTTCATTTGTTTCGAAGCTTGTTTATATCAGTCATCAATCCAGTCGGACGAAGAGAGCCGTCAGGCACTTGCATCAGTTGTCGGAGGATGTCGATCAGTCCCGCGATAGCTTGGCCATGGCTGGATATCTTGCGTTCCAACGCCTCCTGTTTTTTCTTAGCAGTCAGTTGATACATGAAATCCAATGGGAAGTACTCAAGGTGCCAGCGTACATCCTGATTAAATGTCTTTGTGGGTACACCATGCAGATATGCAAAATCGGCGTCTAGTATGACTTTGTGCCCCCGAATCAATAGGGTTCGTTGAATGAACGATTTGGTGGAGGCAAGAGTGGGGGCGGTTGTCATTCGTGGTAGTCCATGGCCTTGTAACCGTGTTGTTTGACTAACTCATCACGCTCGGCTGTCTTCAGGTCTTCACGCATCATTTCTGATACTAGTTCCTTGAAGCTGATCTTCGGTGTCCAACCCAGCTTTTGCTTGGCCTTACTTGCATCGCCTAGCAAGGTTTCAACCTCAGTAGGGCGAAAATAGCGCGGGTCAACCGTCACAATGCACTTGCCGTTGGTGTTGTAACCTTTTTCGTTGACACCTTCCCCATTCCAGCTGATCGTCATCCCAATTTCTTTTGCTGCAGCGACGACAAACTCACGTACACTGTACTGCACACCAGTGGCAATCACGAAATCTTCTGGCTGATCCTGCTGCAGCATCAGCCATTGCATCTCAACGTAATCTTTGGCATGCCCCCAGTCGCGCTTGGCATCCAGGTTGCCCAGATACAAACACTCCTGAAGCCCAAGTTTGATGCGGGCCAATGCGCGTGTTATCTTGCGCGTTACAAAGGTTTCACCACGGAGTGGACTCTCGTGGTTAAACAAAATTCCGTTGCAAGCATACATGCCGTAGGCTTCACGGTAGTTGACAGTGATCCAATAGGCGTAGAGTTTGGCCACTGCGTAGGGGCTGCGTGGGTAGAAAGGTGTGGTTTCCTTCTGCGGCGTTTCTTGCACCAAGCCATAAAGTTCAGAAGTCGAAGCCTGATAAAAACGAGTTTTTTTCTCCAGTCCAAGAATACGGATTGCTTCCAAAATGCGAAGCGCACCTAGTGCGTCCGAATTGGCCGTGTATTCCGGCTCTTCAAACGAAACCGCCACATGCGACTGGGCAGCAAGGTTGTAAATTTCGTCCGGCTGTACCTGCTGAATTATGCGAACCAGACTGGAAGAGTCTGTCATGTCACCATAATGCAAAACAAAACGTCGGCCAATTTCATGTGGATCTTGGTAAAGATGGTCGATACGATCAGTATTGAACAACGACGCACGTCGTTTAATGCCATGAATTTCATACCCTTTTCCTAACAGGAGTTCTGCCAAATAGGCGCCATCTTGGCCAGTCACGCCGGTTATAAGTGCTTTTTTAGACATAGAATTTCCTCAGTTATCAATTCGCTGCAATTTAATGTCTCTCAGCATAAACGTTAACGCACGAGGCTCATCATGCGTCGGATCTCTCGCTTGGCCGGGAAAAATGTCTATAAGGTTGGCGCCAGCCAACCCATTGATTTTGAAATCGGCATGCGCTGATATTCCTGGCTTCGTGCGCTTTATGGCGATTGAATTCACATATTCGCCATTGGCGTGCAGCTTAACTTCCATAGACTCGAACAAATTACTGTAATAGGTTAGCCTGATTAGATAACGCCCCTCTTCTGGACAATGCACGACTACACGTGATTGTGCACCATGGCACCACTGAAAGGCCGTTGGCAAGTCAAACTGAGGGTACGGGCCCTCAATAGCCGAAACGCCATGTACTGCACGCCAAGACGTAACCGGGCGTAATGACTCGTCAACGAAAGCAGAGTGGCGGATGAAACCGATCTTATGGGGAGCCCCCCATTGGTCGATCAACCCAAGTTTACGCCATGTAGTGAATAAGCTGTGATAAGCCGATTCCAAGGAAAACTCGTTAAGCGCGTATATGCGTGCCCAAGATCCGAGATTTTTACACATATCACGATCACGATACAAACGAACGATTGCCTCACGTAGCGCCTGCGTAGATGGTGAAACACGCAAACCCGTGACACCTTCCACAATCGCGTCGCGCACCCCGGTCTGATCAAACCCGATCGATGGAGTACCAACAAGCGCAGCTTCGATAAAAACCTGGCCGAAGGTTTCCTCTGTACTTGGGCCGACATATACATCGGCTGCACTCAGCGCAGCCGTCAGCGTGGTTGTTTCAGTGACATACCCCAATGGCACAAGTTCTACTCCGCTAATATCAAGTGGAACGTCCTGATTTCCAATCAGAATGACAGACAGATTCGGAAGGTTGAGGTTCCGTAGCGCCTCGATTAAGTAATGCCCTCCCTTACGCCTCTCTGCTAAGGACGACACGCTGAATGCGATAACAAAGTGTTCGATCTTGATGCCCAAGGCACTCCGCGCCGCCATTTTTTCCAAAGGCTTGAACAAATGAACCGGCGCGCCAAGTTGGAGGTGTCGAATGCGAGATCCCGCGTCACTACGAATTACGGACAGTGATTCGTGAGCACGGCCCTCACTCCAGGCCGAGTTGGCTAGAATAAAAGGCGAATGCGGACCACCCAGCAACGACTGTTTTCTTTTCCAAGCATCTGAAATTTTTTTTGGAGCAAGATCCGGGTAGTGTTTTGCTGTGGGGCAACTCGCGTCACAACCTGAAAGGTATCTTCTGCACTCCCCGGTATATGCGCAACGCCCGGTAAACAACCAGAAATCATGGGTCACCCAGAATGATGGGAAACGTGCGCTTAATTTCTCAATAACCCCCACCGAATCACGCGTTGCGGCGTGCAAATTTCCAAACACTACCACATCGGGGTCAAATCGAACCACATTTTCAGCCAAGTCTGCCTCATCGGGCTTGCCGTCCGATCCGGCTAAAAAACGGAGATGAAATAACTTTACATCATGGCCTGCCATATCCAACCCAGACGCCAGCCGGCCATGCGCGATGCCGGCACCATACTGCATTCCTACATCATTCACCATCGCAACGCGCAAGGCACGTTTAAACCGAACGGGAGGCCTCATGCTTGGTTGCAGCTTGATTGAATGTGTAGCTGCGAAACGGTCACGCACCTCAATAAGTTCTTTTTTGAACTTTGCAGGATCAGCGGTCTTTTGCTCCAGATGCATCCTGAAGCGTGCTAGCGGTGCACCGATCACGTGCAGTTCTGCACCTATATGCGCAAATCTGCACCACAACTCGTAATCCATGCTGTAGTAGCAATCCTCACGGACATGAGCGCCCGCCCGCTCCCACAAAGCACGGGAGAAAAATACCTCCGGTTGATAAAAAAACTGGCCTGCGTTCCAGCCATTGTCCAGATCGAGAAGGTCTTGCAAAGGCAGAGGGCCATTTGCGCATGATGTCATATGACGGTGAATGAGATTGCCGTCTTTATATATTTCGCAGATACCCGACACCAGATCAACGTCCCGGGTAGCGAAGGCCATTGCCACCGCTGCAAGCGCCCCGGGTGCAAACTGGTCATCACTATTCAGCCAGCACAATATGTCGCCCGTGGCCAAGCGAAAACCCTTATTAAGGGCATCGCTTTGCCCACTGTCAGGCTCGCTAACGACATGGGAAAGCTGCGAGCGATAACGCTCGACAACCTGCATGGAGTCATCGCTCGAACCGCCGTCAATAATGATGTGCTCGACATTCGGGTAGTCCTGCTGAAGAACCGATTCTATCGTCTGCGCAATGTAACGCCCCTGATTGAAAGACGGTGTGATCACACTTATTTTTGGCCATGCGAGTCCCCCAGGCATGGTTTTAGGGAGACTCAATTGGGCCTCGGCAATCGATACGCCATGCTCAAATATATAACGCGATTGACGCGCGATTTGCTTTTTAAGGCGCACCCTACGCTCAACTCTCTGAATAATACTCTTAAGCCAGCTTATCATTAAATTTGTAGCCCTCAATTCCAGCGGATGTTACAGTTCAGCGGCACTGCTTAAATTGTTCGTGTCAGCACGAAAACACCTGAGGATTCTGGTGCACGGTCGATTCCGGATATTTCCGCGATATATTCCAGCACATCGCTGGCATTACTCATAAAAAAAGTCACGGTCTTGTCGCTAAACCTCATACAATACTTTAAATAGTCTTGAGCAAATTTCGAATAGTCAAACTGCGACGGCTCACCGGCAAAATCCTCAAACGAACGGTTTGGAAAAAATTTGAGGCCCAGTTCAGCCTTATTCGCTGCATTAAGAATGTCATTGAGGCGAAATACGTACTTATCCTCAGCCAGCGACTTATCTACATCGGTTCTGCAATAGAAGCGCATCGTGTCAGACAGGAGCTTCAGATCTTTGAGTAACTCTTTGTCGCTCGCTGATTTCTGCAAGTATTTCGCGATCAGGCCTAGAACAAATAATCCTTCATAAAGCGGCTCTTCAAAAACCAGACTACCCCCTCGCACCAGTTTTTTGGATGCTGTCACCAGAAACTCGTCATACTTATCAACATGGTGCAACGCGGATCGAATCACAATCAGAGAAAATGTATCATCTGGGAGGGCACTGATATTCTCAAATTGCAACACCCCAAGATGCGGAAGGACAAGCCCATTCTTCAGAAATTTTTGTCGTGAAATGCCGAGAAAAATGGATGACGCATCTGTTACCAAGACCTTGGCTGGGTCAAACGCATTTAGCAGGCCGACTGATAACCGACCAGTACCACATCCAAGCTCAAGAATGGGATTGTTTATATCCAGATTAAGGCTTTTTGCGAGATTTAATAGGCCTTCCCCCGCGACATAATCATAAGGGGATATCTGATATTGATTGTCGTAAGACTGTTCGTCGTGCTGATATTTTCGGTGCGGCGAGATTTGCAGGAAACCTTCGTCACTGCAACGCATCATTTTCAGGAAATCGTTAAAGTTTATTGCCTCAGTAGGGGCCATGATATCTAGAGTCGCAGAGTGTGTGGACATGTTATTGCTCCTGAAACGATTTATAAAATTAAGGTCATATGAGGTACCATCGGTTTTTCATTTTCCAACGGGTGGGTTTCATGCTACCAGTTTTTCATCTTTTTGGGCCTTGATCGAGTTCACCAGAAACTGCACTAGTGACTTGTAGCCGAGTGGTGAGTGTTGCCGCTTCTGGCTATAGAGCAACCTTGATCAATTCAAAGCTCATTACCGTCATTTTCGCTCATGTTGCGTAACGTACTCCATGTGCTCGCTCGTTCTTGAAGCTGTTAAACCAACTCGGTGTAAGTCCCAACAATTTCTTTCCAGTAGGATCGTGATATTACGCCTCCCTTGGAAGACGAAATTTCAGGGAAAGCTTATTATGTTGTTTCATGATTGTTATGCCGTATGATTCTATATGCTATCTGATGATTGCCTCGACAGGAGGTGGCGATGGTTGAATGAGTGTAGCCAGTTTTTCTGCGATTAGCTTAGAGCCAGCAATTGATAGATGATCATCATCTCGGTAAAGCAGCCTGCCGTTTGACATCGCGTAGCAATATTGGCTGTCGCACAATTGAGCTGCGGCATCGAAAATCTTAACCATTGGAAATTCGCTAGCGACCTGAGTCACGATGGTGCGGTACATCCGATTTCGTTCATCGAAGTCTTTGCGCGAAATGACACATGGCGACCGAACCGGCCGTTCCGAAAGTCTGTAAGGGCGCAGGGCAATACACTCGCTTGCGTTAAACCCAAGTTCTGGAACATCAACCACGAAAATGATCTGCTTCCCGGTAGTAGATAGGCGCATCAAAGTGTTGCGCATTGCTTCTTCGAAAACATCAGGCTTTTGAAGCGGACTCTCTGAATCTGGGAAGAAAAGCTCCCAATCGTATCCAAGCTCGTTTTTTCCTCGCCCAAAACCTCGGCCTGTTATGTACATAGGTCCACGACTGGCCAGAATAATGGTTCGGATGCTTTGCAGGTTCTCAGCAAGCGATAGTCGCTCATTTGTTCCAACCAAACACGGATCAGGGTTTCCTCTGGGATGAGATGCAATGCCGAAAAATGGAACACACCCTCCTTCCGCCAAGTTAAGAATATTCTCTTGGGTTTCTGACAACGCTTCGGCCAAGCCAGGATATAGGGTGCCGCTATGACTGTCCCCAACAAGGAGGATTGAAGGAGGCAATCGCCTTTGTAGGTTGCAAATACTAATATCTTTAAACTGAGGATATGCGTCTCTGCAATCTCGATCCGGGCTTTTCCATGGCCCAAGTTGGTCAAGATTGAGTAATAACTTGGTATGTCTATATTCAAATCCATCTTTATCAAATATCTTATAACCAAGCACGCCAACTATCGCCGCAAGCAAGCACAAAAGCCCCGTTTTTTTCCAGTTATTCACACCAAATCTAATCGGCCATTCGACCAGCCAATAGGTCAGCCAAGCGAAAGCCACACTTACAATGACGATTACTGCACGAACGTCGTTGGAAAGAGTTCCGTCTTCGACGATCTTTGCAAAAGACAAGAGAGGCCAATGCCAGAGATATAGGGGGTAGCTAATAAGACCAATAAAAACCAACACTCTATTGGTAAGGATAGTACGATTTACCCAAGTCGTTGATCCGGCGAGGATGAGCAAACATGTTCCAACTACAGGAATCGTTGCCCACCACCCCGGGAAATTTATACTCTTGTCCAGCTTAATAACTGCTGCCACGACCAAGAAAAGTCCGACCATCGCAAGACCATTAAAGAGAATTCTAACTTGTTTACTTGTAGGGGTAGAATATGTCAGTAACTTGTTAAATAGTAGTTGGTGTGCCAGAACACCTCCTGCTAATAACTCCCAAAATCTCGTTGCGGGCGAAAAAAACGTGAAAACTGCCCTGTCAGCAGCCAAACTTATATTGGATGAAAATGATAGCAATGCAAACAAAACGATAACTGTTGGCACAGAAAACCCAGTGCGCCAAACCAACCAAATGATAAAAGGATAAATGAGATAGAACTGCTCCTCTAAGGCCAGCGACCAAAGATGCACTAAGGGCTTATAATCCGACACAATATCGAAATACCCGGCTTCTTGCCACAGAATGAGGTTTTGAATAAAGCTCGCGCTCCCCGCTATGTGCTTACCAAGTTGCTTATATTCCACAGGAAGCAGGACGTACCATCCAAGTACAATGCAGGTGGAAAGAACCAAAATGAGTGCAGGGAAAATGCGCTTAATTCGATGGGAGTAAAACTCAATGAAGCTGAAATTACCACGTGCAAGGCTCTTCAATATAATGCTGGAGATAAGGTACCCGGAGATTACGAAAAAAACATCTACGCCAACAAATCCACCTGGTAAAAGGTTTGGAAATGTATGGAACACGACTACTGATAAGACCGCGATCGCACGAAGACCATCGATATCTGGACGGTATGTCGGATGGTAGTTGCGTTGAATGCCAGATCCAGTCATATAAAAAGCTTAGATCCTAGATGCCTTGATTTCGACAGAATACCTACCTGGGAGGTTTAACAAAAAACTTAATGCTGTAGATGCTGCGGCTATCATGATTGATGTAAAAAAAGCAAATCCAACGATTAATTCCGGCGCACTCTTTACCGTATTCAAAACCGATTCGTACCTCCAGGCCAGGAAATATAGCACCAGGATATGCCACAAGTAAATTTGGAGTGAATGCTTGCCAAGGAAAGACAAAATTGCGTTGTATTTGTTAGTTTCTTTGACCAACAGCCCTGCCACGACAAGAATGATGACCAAATTTAAAACCAGAATTTCCGGTCTCGCATAAGCGTAATTAACTTTACTATGTTCAAAATTCGGGCCAACCACGCTGATATCCGTGAGTGCTTTCCAATCGAGGAAATATCCGACCACGATCAGAATGATGCCGAGGCTCAACCACCCTTTAATCCTTTCCGGCGAGATCACTTCGGCAATTTCGGGAAACACCAGGCCAAAATAAAAATACACCGCCCAGAACAGGGGATTGGGCCTGCACCATGTATAGAAGTCAAGGACACCTCTGTATCCGAGAAAGCCGAGGATCACATGTGCCGCGAGCAGAGTAGCAAGGATCGCCAGCATCACCGTGCGTAAGCTTATGGCAGAATTCCACCTTCGCACAACTTGGCGATGAAGTGCAGGTGCAAGCCAGGACAAAAACGGCTTCAAGAAATAAAGCAGCAGAATCATCGGAATGAAGTAGAAAGTTGGATGTACGCCGTAATAAAGCAGCCGGGAAAGCAGCCAGCGTGCTCTTTCGGCATCCGTTGGTAGCGCCGTAAGCTCATGCCCAACCCCGAGCAGGAAAAAGGCCGCGACGGATGCAATCAAGTAGGGCCAACCAATGACGAGGATGCGCTCCAGATAATATCTGCCAAACCCTATTTGACGATGTGACCGATAGGGGCTCGCTAGCAACCCGGAAATAAAAATGAACAAGGGGACTGCAAAATGGAAGAACTGGTTGAGTGCAAGGCCGGTATAGAACGATGGCGTCCAAGCATTGGCCGAGGTCGCGAAACTGCCGCCAAAGTGAACACATACCACACCAAGGATTGCAAAACCCTTCAGGGTGTCTAAAAAATGATTACGCTGCTGGCCAGCAGACTGGCTTTTTATCTCTGAAACTATCACACTCATTTACGGTGTCTCCTTTCGTCCCACCAGTTGCAACGTCCGGAAAACGAAGAACAGAGATTCTGGTGGAACGTTCTTGATTCCGGCCATTTTCTTGAGTGGTAAAACCTTGCCTTCCTTGCGACCGATTCGATCAAAGTGTTGCTCGGCACCCAGTTCGGGAGCCAATCCCTGTGCTTTCACCCATCGCAGCACATCGGGGTTGCTGGAAAGGTAAGCGCTCCAATCGGGCCGAATATCGGCCAGAGTGTCACGCAATTCGATGATATTTCCCCCAGGTGCTGCGGGCATATCCACCGTGTCATCGAGCCAGGCCGTTTTGCCGGTGAGGTGGTATAGCTTTACGCGCTTGTTGTTGTGAAGCAGCTCCAGTTCGGCATTATCCCGAACTTGAAGGCGTGCGCTGAAGGTTAGTCGAATAAGCTTGAGCTCGTCATGAGCGGAGCTGACTATACGAACCGACTGATGTTTTGCCCAGCGGAACAAGGGCAGAGACAATTGCGCGTAAGGCCCCTCATGAGGCGCAAGGCCGGCCACGTAGTTGTCAGATGTTGTGCCCTTGCCAATAAAGTCTAAACTGAAAACATTGTTCGGGTCATCGGCCAGATCAGGAGTTTTCGCTTTTAAATACCCGAACGGGATTTCACCCCGTGCGACAAGTAGGCCGCTTGCAAGGTCGTGCAACTCAATAACGAGCCGAGTTGCCGAACTCTTGATTGGCAGCATCATTTCTGACGCATCACGAACCTGCGCTAAAGATACTTTGTGTCCATCCGGGTACTCCGCAAGGATCGTCGCTTCCAGCCCGTCTTCCGGATTGAGGCCGAGTAACTGCATGCGCGAGTCCATAAAGCGTTCCGGCTCATTACGACGATACTTCAGGGTCACCAGGATGTTGCTGTTCTGGGGCGAAGCAGCCAGTTGCCCGGCATGTGGCGCCAGGCCAAAATAGGCAAACGCATTCATATCCTTCCCAATGGTACCCAACGCTTCGATTCCCGCCGTCCGCTTTGAAAGCAGGGGCAAGAGCATGTGCGATTCTTTTGCCGCCTGGACGCCAGCAATGTTGTGATACACCGCATTTTTAGTGAAAGCCCACTTTGAAATCAGATTAAATGCATCTTTCTTGATATCGGAAGCGGATGTAAATATCTTGCCTGCACTGACGCGCATGAGCGGAAAGATCCGTTCGTTGCCCCCCGCCAGCGACATATTGATGCGTGCATGGCTTGAAAGTGCGGCCGATAATTCATCCGGGACCGCGAATTTTTGTGGCTTTGGGATGGAGTTGAAAACAAGGGGGAGCAGGGGGCGCGCCGTATTCTGCATCAAGTAACTGATGGAAAACCAGAATGCAGTCACGAATAAGGCAATTACTGCGATCCTGGTCATGTTGCGAGGCATGCGCCAGGCAGAGGTTTTGTCGAAATAATAGGCAGTGCATGGCACCATTAGCAAAAACGGAAGTACAAAATATCGCTGGATATAGAGTGACCATTTGTTCAGCGCAAAATAAGAAAGCAACCATCCCAACCCAAGGATTGTCAGGCAAGTAATTACCGTCATGTGCTTTCGATCCCTCAGTACGCAGGCCAGTGCTGAAGTAATGACGAATGCACCGGCAAAACCGAACCACACATGATCTTCGTTCAGGTCGGGAGGAAAAAGATACAGGGGAGAAAAAGCGTAGGCCGGGTTCCAGTTCGGAAACAGGAATGTCTCGGCCAAGCGGTTAAGCGTTTCCGTCACTGAAAGATCGAACGTAAAACGTTGGAGCGGCTCAAGGAAAAATTGCAGGGTATAGGCCTCCGTCGTTTGCCAGAATACGCCAAAGGAGAATGGCTTGTTGAGCGTAAAATCGAACTGGTCAGTCATCCAGTGGCCAGTCGCCTTTATGTTATAGACGGCGAAGGGGGCAGCCAGAATCACGAAGATGACGATGGGTATAACCCAAGCTCTGGCCTGCAGCGCCCAGTCATGACGACTCATTGAGGTACGGAAGCGGTATACAAAAAGTCCGACGATCACTACAGCGGGAGGGATAAAAAACACGGCGGTAAGTTTCGTGCCGAAGGCCAGTCCAAGCGCCAGCCCAGACATCAAAGCATCGGAAGGCTGGCGCGTCTGTATCCATTTTTGCATGAAGACAGCCGCCATTAGCAGTGACGCGGCTGTCGGCAGATCGTTGGTCGTGGCTGTGGCCTGGGCCAATATCTCGGTGGAAGTCAATGCTAGCCACGCTGCGGCGAGAGAGGCATTAACGCTATAGCTGGCAAGACGACAAATTCGGTATATGGCAGCCCCCGCGCCAAGCCAGAACCCGATGTTCAACAGGGTCAACAGTTTCTCGAAAATTACGCCATGTTGCAGAACTGCCAAATGGAGAAGAGACAGATTGAATGGAAAGAAAATCTGCCGCATATTTCCGGTTTCGAAATGCGCTAATGAACCTTGCCCGAGATAGAACATGACTCGTGGCAGGTGGTAGGTCAGCGAATCATAGTTATTGAGCGGATAAGCCAGCGCGATCAGCAAATTCGCCACGACGAGGGGAAGGATCGTCAGCGCAAAGGCTATGACGGGTAGCCAATTAACTTCGCCCGCGATGACCTGCTGTTGCTGGGAAGGGTTTGGTCCCTGCCGCATGAACAGGTAACCGAGGAGCAGCGTCAGGAACGCCAGCAACATCGATACGCGCACAAACAGAAGTGGCTCGCCCAGTCGATGCGTTGCCGAGAGCGAAAGCCCGGTAACGACAATATTCGCCCATGACGTAATGGCAATGGCGAGGGCTCTATCGATCGAGTGCTGATACAAACGGAATGCAAAAACCCCTGTCACAAAGAGCAAACCGAACACATGGGCAAGCAAAAGCGTCATTCAAAATTCCGTCGAGGGGCAAGTGTAATACAATACCTATTCAAGGGCGTACTGCGACAATCAGCAGATTCTTGCCAAACAATCTTTTTGTGGCCAAATCCAGCAGAAGGCTCACAGGAAAGGCCACCCGGTCAAATAGGATGACCGCATTCCTGTTCAGTGCCCCATCCTTACTGCCGATATATTTGAAAACAAGTGACGCGATGAAACCGACGGAATCAACATAACGCGCTTCCTTGATTTCAAAGCCAGCCGAATTTACTTGCTCAGACAAACCTTCAAGTCTGTAGCGGCGGAAATGCCCGACAGCTCGATCCATGCTGGAGAAAAGCACTTGGAAAGCCGGCACGTAAATCAGCAGGTGCCCCCCGGGCTTGAGTTTTATGGCCAAGTCCCGTAGCGCTATCTGATCGTCCTCGATATGTTCCAGGACATTCAACGTGAATATGTAATCGTAGGTTTCGTCAGGAACTGCCTTGAGATCAGAAAATCCAGGAACCCCGTTTTCAGTAACACGTTGAAGCTGCCTTGGATCGGTCTCAACGCAAGAGACATTAAACCCTTCTCTTTTCAAGGGAAGGGAAAAAGTTCCGATCCCTGCACCGAAATCGAGAATACGATCCGTTGACAATGCGTAAGCGCGCACAAGGCGTGAAAGGTAGGCATTGTAATTGACTGCATCGTCCATGACTTCAAGATTTTCAGTACCGAGATATTTACTCATTCAAACCACCACTATTCCCAAAAACAAATTTGCGTGACATTGTAAAATTGAATACTAGCGCTATCACTGCCCCCCCCGCCAGTGGGATGATCGGCATTTGCCTCAGCACCGGATTCCATTCGATCAGTGCAAAAAACACCACAAAATTCAAGGCAGCACCGACCACCTGAACGGTGAGGTATAAGAAATATTCTTTCTTGCGTGCCTGCGGTTCTCGGCTCACTGGACGAGAAAAAGTGAACATTCTATTCAATGACCAGGTTACCACTGTTGCACAGGCAAAAGAACCTGTCCTGGATGGCAAAACATCCCACCCAAATTGGATTGTCAGCACGGTTAACAAGAATGCGTCAACAACAAAGCCAACGGCCCCAACCACGCCAAAAGATAGAATTTTAGGATCAATCAGCTTAAGCATGGGTACCCTTGGTATGCGAAGCAATCGGCTTATTTTTTCAATCATCCAATAATCTCCGCTCAGCATTCATACGGTGCTGGTGCGTGATGGAATCGAGTATCAACCCGACGCCCAACGACATAACCGCCACAATTTCCAGCGCAGCGGCTAATACAGCTAACGGTACGTGATAAATATATCGGTGTGCAATCCAGTCGATGAAAACCGGCATTGCAGCAATGATGCCCGCCACGGCAAATATGAGTGCCAAGGTTCCAAAAAACGCCATCGGTCTGTAATAACGAAGGATCTGGGCGATGGTAAATATGACCCTCGCACCATCCCTGAAAGTGTTGAGCTTCGAGAAGCTTCCTGCGGGACGATCCTTGTAAGGAATGGGAATCTCCAGAATCCGGAAGCGCTTGTCCAATGCATGCAGCGTCACATCCGTCTCCAACTGAAAGCCTTCGACTAAAACTGGGTAATTCTTAATAAATTTCCGGTTAAATGCACGGTATCCGCTCATGATGTCGTTGAGCCTGGAGCCAAAGAGACAGTTAATCAGACCCTTGACCAGATAATTGCCAAAGCCGTGGAACCGCCGCTTGTTCTCGCGTGCGTAGTGCCCCTCGCTTAGGCGGTCGCCCACTACCATGTCGGCTTCACCATTGATGATGGGCTGGATTAGCTCGCCGACCTTATCCGCCGGGTAGGTCAAATCTGCATCCGCCATCACATAGATATCCGCTTCGATTTCACTAAATGCGCGGCGAATTGCATTGCCCTTCCCTTGACGCTTCTCGTTTATCACACGACCATGCGCTCCCAAAGTGTTCATTGTGTCTTGTGCGACCTTTTCGGTTGCGTCACTTGAATTATTGTTGATAACAATGATTTCAGCGCTAGGAATGATTCGCCAGAAAGATTCAATTGTTGGCCCGATAGTGAGTCCTTCGTTATAAGCGGGCAAGATGATTGCTATTGTTGGTCGTGGCTGATTCATTACTTTTTGGCGCTTTCATCAATCCATCTTTTAAGTTTACTGAAGCGATAACACAGAAACCCGTAAAACGAATGCAATCGATCCAGCTCTTCCTGTTGCCGATGAATTGCGTTCAATCGCGCCGCCCGGTCTGCTTCTGACACCTCCAGACTCTGCCGCAGCCTGTCCAACTCTTCCTGTTGCCGGTGAATTGCGTCCAATCGCGCCGCCCGGTCTGCTTCCGACACTTCCAAGCTCTGTCGTATCCCTCCAAGTTCTTCCTGCTGCTGGTAGATCACCTCTAACCGTGCCGCCCGGTCCGCCTCGGAATCTCTCAGACGCTGCTGCAACCCTGCCAGTTCTTCCTGTTGCCGGTGAATCGCCTCCAATCGCGCCGCCCGATCAGCTTGACACTCCTTCAACGGTGAAACAAAATTGTTCCAAACTGAGAAGGGCTGTTCCTGTACTCGGTCAACCAGGGATCGCATCAGCAAGTTTCGGCATCTGAATGCTTGTTCTTCAGTTGGGATGTCCACAGACATATCGCGCAACCTGGCTACCGTATCACCGTAGCCGAGACGCTCAAAAATTTTGACGCCCAAGACGTTGATCAAGGCTTGAATATTGACCCCATCAAGGCGTTTTTCCCAAGCGTTGACGGTCCGATTACTCGTCGGTTTGGGGTGGCTGGATGAGACTGGATCTCCGACCGGAGACCGCTTGTACTCTTCTATCAGCGCTGTGTTCTTGTAATAAGCCAGCATCGTGGGTGAAAAGTCGATATCAGCAAACTCACAAGCAGACCGGAGCGCACTTTCAGGGTCATTTGCCAAATCTTCATAACGTAGAACCAAGAGGTCATTCCTGGGGGTGGCTATGTAGTCGGCGAGTGTAAACAAACCTTCACAAAAATCCCGCGCGTGAACCGAAACACCTTCTGGGGTGAAAATGGTTCGAGGAATTTCCCAAGTGGTTTTGTACGATGCAAAAACATCCAGCGGGTTACGCAACAAGACAATCTTTTTTGCCCGGGGGGAAATTTTGTCGACCAGTCCCAGCACAGCGTAATAGCGAGGGGTCTTATCGACAAAAATGCTCCTTCCTGATACGTCAAGGTGCAACTGGTAGGCTGTCTGCAAAATCTGTCTTGCCGCTGTGATGGCGTCCAAGCAGGACGTTTCAGCGATCATTCGAAGAGCTTTACCGAGTGCGCCCCTTTGCATTCTCTCTGGTTTCAGTAAGAATTCTATTGCAGCAATCTCAGCCCATTCCCGGCCATAGGGAGTACTCCTGACATCTCCTAACCTTAAGTATTCCGCAAGTGCGAGAACTATCCAAGGCTCTGGTGGGCAACAGATTTCCGGATGGCTGCCCAGCATCAGACTTAATAGCGTTGAGCCTGAGCGAGGCATGGAAAGGAGGAAAACGAGGTGGTCGCCTTCATGACTAATCAAAATTCCTCCTTGTCTTAAGATTCCACGGATATTCGGCCTTAACCAAGTTTTGACGGATGCTGTGAAAGTCAGAAATGGCCATTGAAGCGGCGATCACTTTATCCAGAATGACGAGATTAGTCAGGTTGCTGAAAGAAGTGGTCATGGCATCTCTTGATGAGCCGATGACCTCGTATTCATCCTCAAGCAAAAGTATGGGTAGGGATGCCCCATCCTGAACGCCCACTCCACAAATTAGCGTTCTCATTTTTACCTTTATGGTGATATTTATGATTTTTTTGTTTAAGAATCGGCTTGTCCGCAACTGAGGACATCGTTATTATCGGAACGATATAACTCTACCGTTTCCGTGCGGTAGTCTCCCAAGAATACTGTTCTGCCACGTCAGAGATCGATTCGCCGACATCCCGTCACAGAGAATCTTCCAGCAGCACACGGATATTTTTATTAACCATTTTAACATCTTCCGCCTCCACAACGAGCGCCGCTTCTAAGGTTACTTCCGGCAATGATGAGCGGTTGGATATTAGTACCGGCAAGCCGCTCGCCTACATTGACTTGATATATAAATATGTTGAGCTCATAAAACGTTAGAGGTATAAATTCGAATGAATGTAAAAATAACCGATATCCTGCATACTTAGTCTCCCCTGAGCAACCTGTAAAATGACGGATCTATTTGCTTTCAGGGTGTTAAAGCGAGCGCAGGTCAGGCAATGCAATGCGCCTCCGTAAGTTGCAAAGTCACGGAACCCATAAAAATGATCATTGTTATTTTGGAGCCAGGTAGCCAAAATAATCTAATTCAAATTCGAATAGCTTCTTAACTGTGTCGACGCTCGATTGGTCATAATAAGAAGCGATATTCAAATCACGATCTCTGGCGCTTATCTTTAGTCGGGGTAGTTTGTTAAGTTCAAAGGGAATATCTAATCGCTGGCATATATGATTCAAGCCGGATTCAAGCTCTTCGTATCTCACAAAAAAGTCGATGCAGACCTTGCCATCTATCATATATGTCCCTCTATCAACAACGCGTTCTGCGCCTCCAGAAGCTACCCACTTTCTGAATCTTTCGATTAGGCTGTGATTTTCCAAGCGATAGTTTTTTTGGTTTGTATCGCTATCTGATAATTCCAGGAAATGAAAGCCTGAGATCACCTTGTCAAAAGGGTTGCGTATGACACAAAACTTAAAATAGTTTTCCCATATGGAATTTCCTATGTTTGCCCTGATTGCCTCGGCTGACATGTGGTTGAACCAGTCCTTCCCTTCCGCGTTTTTGCCGCGGTATCCAACAATTCCAGATTCACTAACATGCTGTTCTCTCGTATGAGAAAATTCCCACTCCCCATCAGGCATGCAGTATTTTTCAAAATAAGACTCTACCGATGTGCCGGCAGTCTTGACTGTTTTTGTATATATAAATTGTTTCTTGAAGCTAATTAACATGTAGTCGCGCTCTTAATTTTTGCATAGGGTTTCGATTTAATCTCTACGGGTTCAATTCCCTGCTCCTTGGAGCGAAGGCTGGTTGAAAGCCAGCGGCTTGAAAAGCGTAGTTAATACCCCGTAGCTTGCTGCGGGGTGCTTTATTGCAGGGGCATTCCGTCCTCGAACTGAATGGTAAACCGGTTAACATCGCAACTGTTGTTGCTAGTTACCTTGAATGACGGGGCAACAAGACAATCAACAATCCCATTGCGAAAATTCGAATTGTAGGATGCAGACCTGATACCGATTGCATTTGTTACGCCGTGAATAAACTCGTTATCTTGTTCTATTTCCCCTCTTACATTGATGTCAATAAGGTAGTTACCAGGTGTGAAAAAATTTACAAAATGACTAATCACTTGGAGGGAGGAAGAAGGCTTTACGCTGATCCCGGAGCCTGGCTGGTGTGTCGATCCGCCTCCAATGATTAAACCTGTCATGGTCTTGAGGACCCAAGCAAAACGTACACGCTCGAAGGCTGCATCGAATCGGACATTGAATTTGAGGATAAACTCTTGATGGATAGTTAAAACATTGACAGCCTGACCAGCAAGGTCGGTGACAGAGAAGTTGCTGATTTCTCCGCCACGCTGATCAAATGGCAAAGGTTTGATGCTATCGTGTAATTGCTGATCAAAATACGCTTCAATTGATGAATTTGAACTTATCACTGGTTCAGTTGATTGGTTTTTCAGAACACTCTCATGGGTAGGGCTAGCTAATGTTAAATTTTCTGTTTCGGTTAATGTAATGACCTCCTTACGTGCATCCTTGAGACTTGTTGGTCCCGCATTCGCCAAATAATTGTATGCACGGATAGTTTGATACGGTGTACCAAGGAGTAGCAGCTTGCCTCTATCGAGCAAGATTGCACGGTCGCAAAGCTGCGTTACAGCATCAGAGGAATGCGAAACAAACAAAAGCGTAACGCCATGCTGCTTTAACTCACTTATCTTAGTGAAGCAACGCGCTTGAAATCCGACATCACCAACGGCGAGGGCTTCATCAATGACTAGAATTTCCGGATCAACGTTGATTGCAACAGCGAAAGCAAGGCGAATAACCATGCCGCTGGAGTAAGTCTTCACGGGCTGGTCGATAAAATCTCCAATATCTGCGAACGCAACGATTGCGTTGTAGCGGATTTCGAGTTCTTTTTTGGAAAGCCCAAGAATTTGGCCATTTAAAAAAACATTTTCTCGTCCGGTGTATTCTGGATTGAAGCCAGATCCCAATTCTAATAGCGCGGAGACTCTTCCTTTGACGGTAATATCTCCACTTGTTGGTGCGAGTGTGCTACAAATTAACTGAAGCAAGGTGGATTTTCCGGATCCATTGCGACCAACAATTCCTAGAGTTTCGCCTTTTCGCACTTGGAATGATACATCCTGCAACGCCCAGAATTCGCGAAAGTATGTGGGGTGGGGAGCATCAGATTTACGGCCAAACATCCACCCCAAGCGAGTTGCAGCCCGGTATACATTGGGCAGCACAAACTGTTTTAGTCTGTCCCGAGGTGTCGCATAAATCTCGTAACGCTTACTCAGGTTTTGAACATCAATAACGATTTCTTCAGAGAACATCAGCGAATCCCCTTCTCGATTTTTGAAACCACCAAAATCCAAAATAGCAGATTGCGCTTCCTGCAAACAAGCTGACGGTCCAGCTTCCCCAATTGATTGCATTTCCCCAGAGCATCACATCTCGGAGTTGTTCTATAGGCAGGGTTAAGGGGTTGAGCGCGAAGAGAATTTGATAATTTTCCGGAAATGCGCTGATCTTGTAAAAAACAGGACTCAGAAATAAAAGTACTGTGGTAACGACACCCATGCCTTGGTTGATATCACGTAGATATACTCCCAAGGAGGCGAACAGCCATGTAAAACCAAGGATAGTTAACAGCAGCGGCAGCATAACTATTGGAATAAGAATGACTGTTACTTTGAGTGAGACCTCGGAAAAGATGCAAAAAACTAGCAGCAGCACCAAGCTCACCAGAAAATGTAGCAAAGCCGAGAAAAGTGTCACCCATGGAAATATTTCGAGCGGGAAAACAATCTTTTTGACATAGTTTGGCTGGCTAACAATAAGCCCCGGCGCACGATTCAAGCATTCAGCAAATAAGCTGTGCACAATCATGCCGGAAAACAGAATAAGAGCGAATGCGATCTTGCTTTCTTCGCCTGTCCCCCAGCGCGCCTTGAATGCGATGCTGAATACAAGTGTATAAATTACCAGCATGAGCAAGGGATGGAGCAGTGACCAGGCTACACCAATGATCGAGCCTTTATAACGGCCGATAAAGTCGCGCTTGACCAGCTCCCATACCAATTCACGATGGGCAAGTAGTGAGCCTATGATGGCTGTAGGCGAGGTATTGTGGTGTAGACTCATGCGTTGGTTTTTCGATTCAATCCCAGCTTGAACCTGAGTTCAAGGAATTTTGCGGCCAGCAAAAACGGCATGGTGCTTAAAATTAATTGCCAGCGTGATGGCTGAAACCCTAATTCGCGATGACGAATCATCTGAATTTCTTGTTGACCGATTGAAAGCATTTTATTCGATGTTTTTTGTTGATCATGAATGCGAAATAGACCCAGGAATATAGGCAAATGGTGAATATCTATTTGCTTTGCAGAGAGCCGTAGCAGAAAATCCCAATCCATTGCAAAATGAAAAGATTCATCTAATCGGGCACCAATTAGATTCCAAGCTTTGCGCGTCCAGTAGAGTGTTTCTTGGGGTACGAAATCAGCCCATTTGAGCACTCGGTTGGAATGACGCGGAAGAATCCAGCGGCCAATCTCCAAGCTATCTTCGTTGATCAGAATTCTATTCCCGTACACAACTTGAGTTTCAGGGTGTTTGACAAAGTAGTCGGCAACTTGGTGAATCGCTCTGGGGGCTGCGAGATCGTCTGAGTTAATCCAGGCCATGATTTCCCCTGTTGACTGCATGAATCCTTTGTTGATTGCCTCCGTCTGACCGGAGTCTGGCTCACTAACCCACCAAGTGATGTGAGCTTCATATTGTTTAATGATGGAGAGCGTGTTGTCTGTCGATCCACCGTCAATAACAATCAGTTCCAAATTTGCATACTGCTGATTAATTATTGACTGTAAAGTTGCTTCGATGAACTTGTCTTGATTAAGTGAAGGCACAACGATGGAAATTTTGGGTAAGGTTTGCTCATGTAGTAGATTGTTTTGTTTTAAGCGGTGGAAAGAGACAGGTCGTGGCGAATAGGTACCAAGTTGGCCAACACCCGGCCTAAGTATTTTCTTAATGTTTGCAGCAAATCCGACCATAATGATCTCTAAATTTAACTCTTTTTGACAAGAGATTTTGTTTAGCATTCAAACGTATGAACGGTTTGAATGCGAAGGAAGTACTGATTAATTCGCGTTTCAAAATTTCACACATTTGAGAATCGGTTTGTTACGAGTGCAATTCCGCGAAATTTTGAATTAATCAGCGTCTCCCTAGGTTTGGTTAGTTGTGGTAGAGCAATATTGTATGAAAAATTTTGCTATTTTACCTTTTTACCTTCCATAAGGTGGAGGAGAAAAATTTTTATGATGAAATGCGAATTGAACTGCACTGATCCGGTGTTGAGACATGTTAAATAAAAAATCCTGATATTATTCTTTTAAAGAAAGATAAGTTGTTTAAATTTATGTTTTTATTAAATTTTGTAATAAGGTTGGCGCGTTTCATGGTTTTTCTGGGGCAATACGTATGGCGCAAAAGCTCATGGCATGGATGAACTTGCCGATGATAGGCTGAAGTACCGTAGCGTTGTAGCGTGAAGTACGGAAAGGCACTTAGAGCCTGTTCACGATCTTCGCAGTAGCAGTAGCAGGAAGGCAAGGTGGGTGAATTGCAGGCTGGTATTGAG
>NZ_CAKMAA020000033.1 GCF_924101635.2 Candidatus Nitrotoga sp. HW29
GCAGCTCGCCACCTAAATTCGCTTACAAAAGTTGCACTTCAGAGTTGAATCCGCCACTGATAAAGCCGGCGACCAAAACTCTTAATGTAACAAGAACGAAAAATACGGTTCACTGATGTCATCAGAAGTGATTAAGAATTTATATAACTTAAGTTACACTTTTATCAAATCTGGATTTGCAGATATATGAGTACGGTATCATCCCACCTTAACAATACTTTATTAAAGGAGTCTTCATGTTAACAAAAAAATACTGCGTAACTGGACAATGGCTACCAGCGTTAATCGCCAGCGTTGGTTTGACATGGGGAATTAACGGATATACCTCGCCTCAATGGGATAATTTGCAAGCTGTAAACGAGAGTTACCAACAGGCGGTTAACAGTCCAATACGGACCACTGATGACAAACGTTCTGATGCAACGCGCAAACCGGTAGAATTCCTGCAGTTCACCCAAGTACGGCCAGGTATGCTGGTACTGGATATTGCAGCAGGCGGAGGAAATACCTCACAGCTACTCGCGCTGGTAGTTGGGAGCAAAGGTACCGTATGGGCGCAAGGAGACCAACAACGGCCAGCGCTCGTCAAACGATTGGAGAATCATCCCCAGTCCAATATTATTCCGATAATAAGCTCTTTCGAAGATCCGATACCCGATGACACACCCAAATTGGATTTAATTACCATCATCCTGAACTACCATGATATCGCCTATAAACCTGTTGACCGTACCAAACTAACCCAACGACTGTTTAATGCATTAAAGCCGGGTGGACATCTCGTTGTAATTGATCACTCAGCCAAGCCGGGGAGTGGAATCTCAGCAGCAAAATCACTTCATCGTATTGACGAAAAGGTCGTGGGTGAAGAGTTTCTGAAAGCCGGTTTTCAGCTGGAAGAAGAAAGTAGCTTTCTACACAATCCGTCCGACCCTCGTGACCAAGCTTTCTTCAACATGAAAATCCCTTCAGACAAATTCGCCTTGCGCTTCGTCAAGCCTTGATACATAAAAATATTTATTGACGTGCACGCTAACCTCTGCACATGTTTGGACGTTAGCGTTTGATTGGTGCCTATCACAAACAAGCCCCAATAAATATGATGGCTGTATCTGCTAAAAATATCTTCAGTCTTGATATTTTCGAAAAGATTTGGTTGTGATTCCACAATACTACTTAAGTAGCCGATGTATCCTGATACTAATCGCCACCGTTGGTTTTATATGCCGGGAATTAGCATGGGGAATAACTGGATATGCCGCGCCTGAATTAAACAACTCGCAAACACTATCCGCACTTTACAAACAAGCAGCTACCAACCCCATTCGAACTAATGAAGACAAGCGTGCTGATGCTTCACGCAAGCCGGTTGAATTCCTGCAGTTCACCCGCGTGCAACCCGGCATGCAAGTACTGGATATCGCAACTGGTAACGGGTACACAGCACAGCTGCTAGCGCTGGTTGTTGGGAACACCGGAAAAATATGGGCACAAGGAGATCAACAAAGGCCGGCTTTCATCAAACAATTGACCGATCACCCTCAACTAAACATTGTGCCGGTGATACGTCCTTCCGAAGATCCCGTACCCAAGAATGTGTCAGGACTAGATTTGATTACCAATATTATGAATTATCACAACAGTTCATACCTGTCGGTTACCCGTCGAATCAAATTAAACCAGCGATTATTCAAAGCACTGAAATCTGGCGGATACCTCATTGTGATCGACCACTCCACCCAAGCGGGCACTGATATTGTCTCGGCAAAGAGGCTCCATCGTATTAACCAGGCTATCGTTTTAGAAGAAATTCAAAAAGCCGGTTTTCGACTTGAGCAAGAAAATAACTTTCTTCGCAATCCTTCCGACCCTCGCAATCAAGCTTATTTCAATATGGAAATACCGACCGACAAATTCGCATTTCGCTTCGTCAAACCTTAATGAATGGGGTAGGGATCATTGTCCTGAATAACACAATGATCCCTTATCTCCAGTCATATCTAAAAAACAGACCATTTCTAAATCGAAAGCTACCGAGGTGAGTACGCTTTATCGTGCTTTCTAATGTTGTAACGACAAACCAGCTTTAATGCGCGTTTCCTCGAGCAATTACTTCAACCCTTCCGCCTTAAGCGCCGCTTGCACTGCGGGACGAGCAGCTACACGAGCCACATATTTTTTAAGCTCTGGCCAAGCCGACATGTCGAACTTCAAAATATCAGACCAACGCAATACAGTGAACAGATAAGCATCCGCCACCGTAAATGTTTCGCCCATCACCCAGGTCTTACCTTCGAGGTGTTTGGAGAGAAAATCCATGCGCTTGCCGAGGGTTTCAACCACCACCGCCCGCCATTCCGCTGGCAGTTGTGGTTTGAACATCGCCCCCATCCCCTTGTGAAGCTCAGAAGTGATGAAGTTAAGCATTTCTTGCAAGCGGTAGCGCTCCATCGTGCCGTTCGCGGGAGCTAGTTTTTTTTCGGGGACGAGATCGGCCAGGTACTGAATAATGGCAGGGCCTTCTGTGAGCAACTCCCCGTTGTCGAGCAACAGCGCAGGCACATAGCCTTTAGGATTATGCGTCCAGTAATCCGCCCCGTTTTCCTCATGCTTAGTAGCGAGGTTCACCTTCACCAGTTCGAAAGGAAGCTGCAATTCTCGCAGGGTAATATGAGGAGAAAGAGAGCAGGCAGCGGGTGAATAAAAAAGCTTCATAAAAATTCTCCTGATGTATCGTTAAGTTGATTGATTTCGAAGCAGGTAAACAGCCTCACCCACAGCCACTTACCAAATTAACCGGTTTTTATTATACATTCATTAAAAACGCTCAGTTTTGGACATGCAGTCTTCATTTTTGTGCCATCCAAATGGTGGCGCAACTGAAATTTAAATAAAAACTTTTGCGGCCTGATATTAAAATCTGACTACCACCTTAGAACAAAAAGAGCAATCCGATGACTAACCTATCTGTCAACACAGATAACTTGCAAGCTACGGTAGCAGGTTATCTCCCTGCAACCGATATACCTCAAACGTTAGGCTGCATTAGCAACATCAGCACCAAAATTAAGCGTAATCCGGAATGAACATGAAAGGAATGAAATTCCATGAAACTGCAGACGCTCTTTACCGTTTTGCTGACTAGCACATTAACCGCAGCTTGTTCTTCAGAACAGCTTTACGCTACCGGCCGTAATGCCCAAAGATCAGAATGCATCAAGCTTCCCGACACGCAAGAACGCGATCGTTGCCTCAAAGACGCGGACCTCTCCTATGACATGTACCAACGTGAAGTTGAAGGTGTAAGCAAATGAACAACGACTCGGGCCACCACCGGTCTAACATTGCGTTGCGCGTGAAATTAAAAGATCTGTCATTGGCACGCAACACACCATATAACTTAATCGATCAATTCGATTGCCAGATTATCCGCCCACAGCGTTCCCCCATCTTCCAGCATGACACCGGCTATCAGTGAATTGGCAGAAGACGGAATTTTAAGTTCGATAGCATAATGCTTCCAGTCTTGCGTGCCTTTCACTCGATCATTTTGCATGAGATTCCAAGCGAGAATTTGGCCACTTCCGTCATCTGCACGAAGGACGAGTGCGCCACCAGCTCCGCTGATATCCACGCCTCTAAGCGAGCCAGAAAGTCTGACTGTCTTGTTGTGCCATGAGGGATGAACACCAATTGATTGCTGGAGTAAACCATAAGGCTCGGAGCCATGACGCCTGATCCGTGCACTAGCCGGAATGGAAAGCGCATTTTCCGAATCGGCCACAAAAGTATAGGAATTGCCTGAACCATGCTCAATTCCTGCCCAAGCACTCATCTTGCCTAGCTTGTCAGGATTGAACGAAGGATTTTGTAAGCTGATTACCGCATTAGGAACCGGGCGTCTGGCCTGACGGCGTGCAAGTATAGATGGCAGGGCAGCAGGAGCGGCTACTTGCGCCTCAGCAGATGTGACGGGTGCTGACGGAGTATCTGCGCTAATAGCATAGTTTGTAAAACCGGCAAGCAGAAGTACAACCCACAAAGGGAATATTGAGTTAGGCATAAATTTACAATTAGTAATATGGTGCGTAATTATAGATTGTGAGCAATTCTCATGTAATAACTATTTAAAATAACAAAAAAATGAATAACAAAAAACTTGCGGATGAATGGAAGTGACATTGACACTTAAACAAGTGTATTTGCATGAGCACTTGGAGAAATTAATGGAACAACGAACTGCTGCGCTTACCGAAGAGATTATCGAGCGCAAGCAGACATACAAACGGGTGATATGCCTCAACCGCGTGTACGCGATACTGAGCAGCATCAATACGACTATTATCCGCGTCCATGATAGGCAAGAATTATTTGATGAAGCCTGTCATATCACAGCAAAACACTGCCAATTTCGCAGAAAATTTAAATGAAATTCAACTTAGTGGAAAGTAAGTACAGAACTAATTCCAATAAACAATTTGTAACGTTAACCTCCAACCTGCTGGCGCTTATACTCCTTACGTTTCATATCTAAATACTCGTTCTGCTCCAACTCATGTAGCTGAAGTGGATAGCGTTCGGTGGACGCAAACCAATCCCGCAGGCGTTTTTCGAGTTGTTGCTGAGGAGGCGTGGATAAAGCGCCAAGATAAGCATTCATTGCCAAAAAATAGCGCATGGTATTGCGTTCTAGTGCTCCCCGTATACCGCTGACATAGAGGGGCTTGCCGTCAGGCAGTTTTTTAATAACGGTAAATCCCACTTTGTCGCTTCCCAAAGTTTTTAGATAAGCCTGCATTGCAAGCTTTGCGGTAAAGCCATAGGCATACGAATAGGATAGATGGATAAATGTTCCGCCATCTTTTAGCGGAATTGCTTCCAGCATGATGCGATAATTTTTAGTGCCGAATGGACCTGTATCTGCGTCCAGAAAAATCTGGAAGTAATCGGGTGATATGGAATCAACTCGATATTTAAACTCCATGCGGGGGGCAATATTCAGCGCCTGCTCATTTTTTCTGCCGATATGTACCGTGAGATTACTGCCCGGTTTGTCACCCGATTCGCGACAGTATTTGACATTCAGATGCAGAATCAAGATGTCGCACCAATGAGTTGCTCCCTGAAGCGCTGTGCTCACCGTTTCAAACGAATAATCCATGAGTGCATAGATGTCACCCTTTAAGTCCGTTGAAGTCTGACTGGAATCCAGATTAAGCGGTAATTGAAATTGGTTGTGGCTCAGTGTATCCCGCAATGCCAGGTACTTTGCACGGAGAGATGCTGTTGAATTCGTGTCAGAAATATCGGCATGGACGATCCCTGAATTTGTACTTATAAAGCAAGTGAGAACAAGATGTATCACCCACCACAACCCCGTTTTTAACCTTCCTCTCATGTTACATAACTCTCTATATCACTTTTAAGAAATCTGTCGTAACAGTTCTTCGCGTAACGCTGTGATTGTCTGCGGTTGAATTAACGCCGCACTGGCTATATGGAAAATATCCTCCGCACGTGCGCCAAGCGTATTAATTTTAGCGCTACGTATTACTATGCCATGCCGCGCCAGCACATATGCGATACGCGCCAACAAACCGGGACGGTCACCGGCAATAATGGAAAGCAGATAATTGCCTTTATCATCCGACGTTATATTGACTTCGGATGCGATGGGGAAATGTTTAAGCTGGCGGGATATTCTGGCAAATTTTGGTACAGAAGGCTCATCGGCGGTGGCTATCTCGCGTGATAGCTCATACTCTATGTAATTCATCACATCACGATATGCTGGCTTGCTATTGCCTGCATCCATTGCCAGAAAGCTATCCAGCGCATAACCATGTTGGGTAGTGTGAATCTTCGCTTCCATAATGTTGTAGTTCAACCGCTCGAAAAAACTACAGATACGCGCAAAAATGTAAGGCTGATCGGGACTATAAACCATCAACTGAATGCCTTCCCCGAGGGGGCTTAAGCGCGTCTTGACGATGGCTATGTTGCTATTGACTTGATGTGCCAACAGGCGAGTGTGCCAGGCAATTTCTTGCGGTTCGTGGCGCAAAAAATACTCCGGATCCAGTTGTGCCCACAATGTTTCGTGTACTTCAGAATCAATCGCATACAAGCTTAGTATTTCAAGTGTACGGGTGCGAACTTCACCAATCTGATCGGCAATTTTACCGTCAACCATATAGCGGCGTGTTGCCCAGAACAAATCTTCGAGTAACTTCCCCTTCCAGGCATTCCATACTTTTGGGCTGGTGCCACGAATATCGGCTACAGTGAGCAGGTACAACGCTACCAAATAACGATCATTTTTTACTTTTGCAGCGAAGGCCGCAATCACATCCTGGTCGGACAGATCTTGTTTTTGTGCGGTGGTAGACATGGTTAGATGATGCTCGACCAGCCATACCACCAGCTCAGTATCTTCTTGCGTCAATCCGTGTTGTTTGCAGAAACGCACAGCGTCCGCACATCCCAATATTGAATGGTCACCGCCACGCCCCTTGGCAATATCGTGAAACAGCCCGGCGATATACAACATTTCGACACGCGCGAAATCCTTGATCAACTTGTTACACAGCGGGTATTCATGCGCGTGTTCTGCCAAGGTTAGACGGCGCAGATTGCGCACCACCATCAGGATGTGCTCATCTACCGTATAAACATGAAAAAGATCGTGCTGCATTTGCCCGACGATACGACCAAACGCAGGTAGGTAGCGACCCAGGATGTCATTTTGATTCATGCGTCGCAGGGCATGGGTAAGGCCGTGCGGCTGGCGCAGGATGGCCATAAACAGTGCGCGATTGTGTGGATCGCGTCGGAATGCAGCGTCTATCTTGTAACGTGCCCGCCACAGAGCACGTAACGTGGGAGCAGAAAATCCACTCAGATGCGGATGCTGTTCCAGTAACAGGAAACTCTCCATAATGGCAGATGGTTCGCGTTCGAACAGGGCTTCATCGCGTGCTTCGAGCAAATCATCACGCGTTATAAAGCGGGCATTTAGCGGATTTATTGTGCTCGCTTCAGGGAACAGGTGGGTATGCAAGTTTTGCAATAGCACATCATTAAGTTGCAGTACCGCTTGTTTAGTGCGGTAGTAGCGCTGCATCATGTGTTCGCTGGCACGGCGTGCACCTGTAGCAGCGATGTGCATTTGTTTTGCCAATTCGGTTTGGTAATCGAATAGCAGGCGATCTTCACGCCGCCTGGCCAAATAATGCAAGCGAATGCGCAGGTTTTGCAGCAGGGCTTCGTGACGCGCGATGGCACGCGCTTCAGGCTCGGTAATCATGCCTGCCTTGGCCAGCTCGCGCCAAGTGTCGCCCAAATTACAGGCACGGCTAATCCATAGCACAGTTTGTAAATCGCGCAGGCCACCGGGGCTTTCTTTCAAGTGGGGCTCCAGGTTGTAGTCCGCGTCTATGAAGCGAGCATGGCGCCGCTGTTGTTCATGTTGCTTGGCAAGATAGAAAGCACGATGATCAAGGTGTTGCGTCAACGTACTGACCATTTCCTCAAACAGTTGGGGTGCACCGATAATTAAACGTGCTTCTAATAGATTGGTCTGTACCGTAATATCGACCGATTCTTCTACGCATTGTGCAACGGTACGAATACTGTGGCCAACTTCCAGACCGATGTCCCACAGCAGGCCAACCAGTTCCTGCAAATGTTGTTGCAATACCGGATCCGGTTCCTCCGGCAACAGGATCAGCAGGTCAATGTCAGACTTGGGATATAACTCGCTACGCCCATAACCGCCCACACCCACGAGTGCTAAATTTGGCGGCATGACAAGCAGTTGCCATACCGCGCGTAAATGCGCATCTACCAGCTTGGCGTGGGCACGCAGCAGACGGGCTGGCTGCGCGTGACGCTCATAATCCTGTTGCAGAAATAACCGTGCAGCACACAAGCTCTGGCGAATTTCAGTGGCGCTTCGCACGGCTTATAAAGGTGGCGGAAGCGGAGATCCGGCAGAAACAGTCAGCACTTCAAAGCCGGACTCGGTTACCAGAATAGTGTGTTCCCACTGAGCCGACAAACTGTGATCCTTGGTCACGATGGTCCAGCCATCACCGAGTTGAGTGATGCCCGCCTTGCCTGCGTTAATCATCGGCTCAATGGTAAAGGTCATGCCCGCTTCGAGTTTCAATCCACTTTTAGGCTTACCGTAGTGCAACACCTGTGGCTCTTCATGAAATACCCTACCGATACCGTGGCCGCAGAATTCACGTACCACGCTGTAACCCAGCACTTCAACGAAGCTCTGGATGGCGTAACCAATATCGCCCAAATATGCGCCGGGTTTGACTACACGAATACCTCGCCACATCGCCTGGTAAGTAATTTCACACAACCGTTTTGCCTGGATGGATGTTTCACCAACATGGAACATGCGGCTGGTATCACCGTGATAGGCCTCTTTAATAGTGGTGACATCAACGTTTAGGATGTCACCATTTTTGAGTTTTTTTTCACCCGGTACGCCATGGCATACCTGATGATTGATTGAGGTACAAATGGATTTTGGATAGGGCGTATGTCCTGGCGGCGCGTAATTGAGCGGCGCAGGAATGGTTTGTTGAATATTCACCATGTAATCATGGCAAAGACGATCAATTTCACCAGTAGTAATGCCAGCTTGTATAAAGGGGGTGATGTAGTCCAGCACTTCGCTAGCCAAACGGCCTGCGACACGCATTTTTTCAATTTCCTGAGGGTTCTTGATACTGACGGGCATAGGTTACTTAAATTTAAGAATTAACAGTGACAAGCATAGTGGATAGCGACTGTCAGCACAACAGTACGATTAACAACAGAAATAAAAAAGGCACGCCTAGGCATGCCTTTTTACTTTTAGCGGAGCCGTTAATGTTTAACGGTTACCGCTGTTATGGCCACGTCCGGAGAAACTGCTTGCCGAACGACGTTCCTGGCCAACAGAGTTCGTGTTACCGGTATTTCCATTACGACGAGGTGCATTGTCACCAAAACGATTATGCGATTGACCCTCTCGTCGAACACCGTCAGGATGGGCATGACGACTGTCAGGAGAAGTATGACGCCCGAATCCGCCGGGCTTTCCACGTGTGCTGTAAGGGTGTGAGCGCGGTTTGAATTTGGGTTCCAGACCGGCAACGATATGAGCGGTTATGCTCTGCCCGGTGTAACGTTCGATCTTATGCAGGTTTCCGGCATCGCGATTGGATGCAAACGATACTGCAATACCGGAAGATCCGGCGCGACCGGTACGGCCGATACGGTGCACATAATCTTCGGCGGCCTTAGGCAGGTCGAAATTGATCACGTGAGAAATACCCGGAACGTCGATGCCACGTGCAGCCACGTCAGTCGCCACCAGGATACGCACTTGACCACGGCGCAAGTTAACCAAAGTGCGGTTGCGTTCGCGCTGGTTCATATCACCATGTAGCGCGGCGGCAGAGTGTCCTTGGGACAACAATTTGTCAGCCAAAGCATCAGCATCGCGCTTGGTAGCGGTGAATACCAATGCTTGGTTCAAGTCCGTATCACGCAATAAGTGATCCAGCAAACGGCCCTTGTGTGCCATGTCGTCCACATACATTAAGCGTTGTTCGATGTTTTCGTGACGTGCCTGCGTAGCTGCAACACTTATGCGCTTTGGATTCGTAAGCAACCGTTTTGCCAGGTTGCCAATTACGCCATCCAGTGTAGCGGAGAATAGCAACGTTTGGCGTGTGGTGGGGGTAGCTGCAGCGATACGCTCCACGTCATCAATAAAACCCATATCCAGCATGCGGTCGGCTTCGTCCAGCACCAACATTTCGAGACGCGAAAAATCAATACGGCCTCGCTCGATATGATCAATCAAACGGCCCGGAGTAGCCACCAAAATATCTACCGGACTGGATAGCAGTTTGTTTTGTAGCGGATAGGGCATGCCACCAAGAATACTCACGACTTTCAGGCGCATGTTCTTGCCGTATTTAGCGGCAGCATCTGAAACCTGTTGCGCCAATTCACGCGTCGGTGTCAGCACCAGCACACGCGGACCCTTGCTACGTACGGCAGCAGGTTCGGCAATACGATGTAGCGCCGGCAGTATAAAAGCAGCCGTTTTGCCGGTACCCGTCTGGGCAGAGGCCATCAGATCGTGACCCGCCATCACTTCGGGAATGGCTCCGGCCTGAATCGGCGAGGGTACGGTATAACCGGATTCTTCTACAGCACTAAGGATTAAGGGATTCAATCCCAGAGAGGCAAAGGTAATAACTTTAATAGGTGTAGCTGTGTTTTCAATAGACACGATTGTTCCTTAAATTAATTAATGATTAAATCAAAGCGCATGCGTGGCTAAAGCCACACAATAAAATTCAGTAGGGAGATCTAAAGACTCTACCAGCGCAAAACATCGTCGCTAACCGGTAAAAGCAAGACGCGTCAGAGACGCCAGAGGTCAGAAAACGATGAGCCAACACTGCACGAATATCGCAGTGAGAGCCGCATTATACACAACTGAGCAACAATAGCCAAAAAATAAATCCGGACATGCCTTGGTAGCTGAAGATATAGACTGCGATAATTTTTATTCAAAATAGTAATTTGGAATGAATTGTAATGTTTAGAGGTGTCCTTATGCTAGAATGCGCGCCCTTTATCTAGCTTAGGTCGTAAAACATGTCGCGCGCACTCCGTAATATCGCCATCATTGCCCACGTTGATCATGGCAAAACCACCATGGTGGACAAGCTGCTCTCCCAGACGGCCACTTTCGCCGCACACCAGCATATCGCTGAACGCGTAATGGACAGTAACGATCTCGAGAAGGAACGAGGCATCACCATTCTGGCAAAAAACTGCGCCGTGGAATATGAAGGTGTACATATCAACATCGTGGACACACCGGGACACGCCGACTTTGGGGGCGAGGTGGAACGCGTTCTATCGATGGTGGACGGCGTGTTATTACTGGTAGATGCGGTGGAAGGCCCCATGCCGCAAACCCGCTTTGTTACGCGCAAAGCGCTAGCACTGGGTTTGCGTCCTATCGTAGTCATTAACAAGGTGGATCGTCCCGGCGCACGACCAGAATGGGTAGTGGATCATACTTTCGACTTGTTCGATAAGCTTGGCGCATCCGACGAACAAATGGATTTTCCGATAGTCTACGCCTCAGCGTTGAATGGTTACGCGACATTGGATTTGGCGAATCCGAGCAAAGATATGCGCCCGTTATTTGATACCGTGTTAAAGCATGTACCGGCGCCGGTTGGCGATATGGACGGGCCGCTGCAATTCCAAATTTCCGCGCTGGATTATTCCAGCTTTGTTGGACGCATCGGTGTAGGGCGCGTTTCGCGGGGGCGAATTAAGCCAGGTCAAGAAGTTATGGTACTGAATGGCGATAAAGCGCCGAAGAAAGCACGGGTCAATCAAGTGCTGGGCTTCCGTGGTATCGAACGGGTACAAATGGAAGAAGCGGGGGTTGGCGACATCATTCTGGTCAACGGTATCGAAGATATCGGTATTGGCATTACCTTGGCTGATATTAACCAGCCGGAAGCTTTACCCATGCCCAAGGTGGATGAGCCTACTCTGACGATGACCTTCCAAGTGAACAGCTCTCCCTTGGCAGGACAAGAAGGCAAGTTCGTCACTAGCCGCCAGATTCGAGATCGTTTGACTAAAGAACTGCTCGTCAATGTCGCATTGCGCGTGGAAGATACAGGAGAGACGGATTCTTTCCTGGTGTCAGGACGGGGTGAATTGCACTTGACTATTCTGTTGGAGAATATGCGTCGGGAAGGCTTTGAATTGGCGGTATCCAAACCGCGCGTAGTGTTTCGTGAAGTTAACGGTGAGAAATGTGAGCCGTATGAAATGCTCTCTATAGACGTTGAAGAAACAAACCAAGGTGCAGTCATGGAAGAACTGGGGCGGCGGCGCGGCGATTTACAGGATATGCAGCCGGATGGAAGAGGCCGCGTACGTTTGGAGTATCGTATTCCGGCACGCAGCCTGATCGGTTTCCAAGGTGATTTTATGACCATGACCCGTGGCACCGGACTTATCTCGCATGTATTCGACGACTACGGCCCGGTCAAGCCGGATATGCCGGGTCGTCATAATGGCGTGCTAATTTCTCAAGATAATGGTGAAGCCGTGGCCTATGCCTTATGGAAATTGGAAGATCGTGGCCGCATGTTTGTCAGCCCCGGCGATAAATTGTATGAAGGCATGGTCATCGGCATACACAGTCGCGATAACGACCTTGTGGTTAACCCGATCAAAGGCAAGCAACTGACTAATGTACGCTCTTCCGGCACGGATGAAGCGGTGCGCTTGACCACACCAATTCAGCTGACGCTGGAGTCTGCTGTTGAGTTTATTGACGACGACGAACTGGTGGAAATCACTCCGCTGTCCATACGCGTGCGTAAGCGTCATCTTACTGAACAAGACCGCAAACGGGCTTCCCGCTAGGTAAATATTGCTTTCAATGTTAAACAAAAAGGGGCGTAAATGCCCCTTTTTTACGTAGACATTTGATTATCCTCGCCAAGACTTAAGCATTGCCGATGAAAAATCCAGCGTCACTTAAAAAATATACCCGTTAAACGGAACCTCTTAATTGGCATTCAACTATCAGCGGGTGGTTTTCACTTGACTGAGTTCGCTTTGAGCTGGGATAGAGAACAACAAATTGAGTGTTGTAACGGCTTTGGAGGCGGAGCCAAACGTATGATTAACCGAGACAATTCCTGCTCTGAGTCACGCTAGACGGGCGATAACGTATGGATATTTTCTTCAAAGAGAAGACGATATAAAGAGTTTTATCAAAACAATCTACACACGCATGGCCAAGACGTGCCTACCTTACTTCGCAAAAGGCAAAATAAAAATATTGGAATACGCGGTCGCTATTTGCAAGTCAAGTTTGCGTAGGGTTTGATAAATCTCCAGCACTTTGTCCTGCTGACCGGAACGGGAATAGGCCTCGCCCAAGTTATACCAGACACTGGCTTTTTCCGGTTCGATACGAACTGCCTCTCGAAAGGCGGAAATCGCTTGCTCGTATTGTTTAAAGTTACCGTAAGCAATACCCAAGTTATTCCAGGCAGAGGCATATTCTGCATCAATGCGTAGTGCCTCCCGATAGGCCTGAATTGCTTGTTCATACTGTTTGATATTGTTGTGAATATTGCCCAGATTGTTCCACGCATCGGCATATTCGGGCTGAATGCGCAGCGCACTGCGATAGGCTTTAATTGCCTGCTCATATTGTTTGAGATTTTTGTGGGCAATGCCCAAGCTAAACCAAGCGTCCGCGCTTACCGGTTCGGTTTTAACCCACTGCTGCGAAAGCCTCAACATGCCTTGCCAGTCTTTTTTGTGCTCCAGCGCAACCACGCGGTTAAGCCAGGCCAGCCCACTTTTTTTCGCTGCCACCGGAGCGCCCTGAGCACGTTTTGGCAGCTCCCCTATCCAGTCTACGGGCAAAGCAAAGTTAAGATTTTGTCCCTCCGCGTGATAAAACGTGGTGATACCAATTAATTGGCCTTGGTCATCGAATAACCCCCCACCGCTGGAACCGAGAGAAATTGCGGCGGAGGTCTGGATATAGTCAGAACCTTCATGCGGACGCAAACTGGAGATCAGTCCTTCACTCAAGGTCAACTCCAGGTCTTCCGGTGCGCCAATGGCATAGACACGCTGGCCCACTTTAAGCTTTTTGGCTGTGCCCAGAAGAACGGGCGGAGCCTGTAAATCCGGTACATTTAACTGGCACAGATCGCGGCTAGGGTCTGAATATTGCATAGTGGCAGAAAATGTTTTGCCGGATTGTCGTACTTGCCGGCTTTTACCTCTTTTCGCAACATGACAATTAGTTATCACCTGGCCGGAGCCTATCACCACGCCACTGCCCTGCCCTATGAATTCATCCTTCGAATCGAAGATGTCCACCACCACCACAGAAGGCGACGCTTGTTCAAAAATTTGCTCCGGTGTTTTGGCTACCGCAAGCGAAGAAAACAAAGCAAGTATGAAACCGGCAGCCCGCACTGGGTAAAAATATTGGAATCTCATGATTTCCTCATTTTAATTTCTAGACAATGCCATCCATAGACATTGGGGTCAGTGAGAGCAGTTTGTTTACTTATCACGAACTAAGTTTCATCCTTGACATTTTTTGTACCACACAAATATTTAATATGTTATTGAATTTACGTCCACTCTGAATGAAAAACCAATCCAAAATTCTTTGCAAGCACCGACTCATCCTGCGACATTTCACTTGAGATTGAAAGACACCGTATTAATTTAATACCCAACAAGTCTATCAACGATAACACAATCGAAGCAGTCATAATCTTTGGTTAAAAATCATACTTTTCACAAATACGTTTTGTTAAGTACAAAACATATAGAGCCCTCTTAACGAGGTTCAATTTTCCATAAATGCTGGGCGACGGACAACCAGGCACCCAACCAGCCAAGGTAGGCTGAAAACAATATCAACGTAAAACTCTCGCCCACCGAAGGTAAATGTAGCGTAAAGCTGCTGACATACAAATGCGTCAATTCGGAGAGGCTGTTATTGAGCAAATATAAACTGATGGTAATAATAAGCCACGCTGCACCAGCACCTAACAGCCCCTGTAGAAGACCGAAATATAGAAAGGGGCGACGAATGAAGGCATTGGTGGCACCGATCAGTTTGGACACTTCGATTTCCTCGCGCTGGGTGAGAATTTGCAACCGGATCGTGTTGAAAGTAATGGCGACCAGCGCAAAGCTGAGCAGTATGGTGAGCATAAGTACGGCCAATAAGCCGAATTTGAGCATTGCGTTCAGCTTGTGTGCCCAAGCCGAATCCAGTTGCACATGTTCAAGTTTAGGCCATTTTTGCAACTCATCGCGCAACGCTTCCAGCGCTTGCGCATCCGATACTTTTGGATAAATAACGTACGCATCCGGCAACGGGTTTTGTGTCAGACCGCCGATTACGTCGGTCAGTCCCGTAGTCTGTTTTAGTTGCTCCAGCGCTTGGTCTCGCGGCACAAACTTTACCTGGTTGATAGCAGCATGTTGCTTTAATTGTTTGCCAATCTGGGCGACCTCGTCCTTACTGGCATCCATATTCAAGAATATACTGATTTGAGGTGACCCAACAGCCTGTTCGGCCAGATTTTGTACGCTTTTAAGCAATAAATACACGCCTGCGGGCAAGCTGAGGGCGATTCCAATAACTAGAATATTTAGCAGACTGGACAAGGGTGTGGTAAAAAACCGGCGCAAGGTGAACAGCAACACGTGAGCATGCGATACCAACCAGCTTTTCATGGGCACAACTCCCCTTTTTTTAGGGCCAGCACACGTCCCTTGAACCGGCGCAAAATACTTTCATCATGAGAGGAAATGAGCAGTGTGACGCCAACCTGATGGAACGATTTGAAAATACCCATAATATCACTGGCATAGTCTGCATCCAGATTACCGGTCGGTTCGTCTGCCAGCAGGATGGAAGGGCGGTTAACTATGGCGCGGGCTATGCACAAACGTTGTTGTTCACCGCCGGACAACCCAATCGGGTTATTTTTTTCACGCTTGAGCAAGCCCACCTTGTCTAGCGCTGCTCGCACCCGTTTGGCACTTTCGCGATGGTCGAAGCCGCAAATTCGCAGTGGCAGCATTACGTTGTCGAACACGCTACGGTCGAATAATATTTTATGATCCTGGAAAATTAAGCCAAGATTACGGCGCAAGTAAGGCAATGCGCCGCTTTGAATCGAACTGACGTTCTGTCCTTTGACTACAATGCTGCCAGCGCTGGGGTGTTCAATGGCGGCGATAAGCTTGAGCAAAGTGCTCTTGCCTGCGCCGGAATGGCCGGTAAGAAATATCATTTCACCTTCGGCGACCTCAAAACTAACATTTTTCAGTGCTTCATAACCTCCGGGGTAACGCTTACATATTTGATTGAACTGAATCATTCATCCAGCCCCAGAAGTGCCGTGACAAAGTCTTCCGCTACAAATGGACGCAGGTCATCCAGCCCTTCTCCCACGCCAATAAAGCGCAAGGGAATGGGATGCGCCTTGGCAATGGCGGCAATGACACCGCCTTTGGCAGTGCCATCCAGCTTGGTCAGTACCAATCCGGTTACAGCCAGCGCATCGTCAAATGCCTTGACTTGGCTTAACGCGTTTTGCCCGGTATTTGCATCCAATACCAACAGCACTTCATGCGGCGCACCGGGTAGCGCCTTGGCGATAACGCGCTTGACCTTTTTAATTTCTTCCATCAAATGGATCTGGGTAGACAGTCGTCCGGCAGTATCGGCCAGTACTATGTCGATTTTACGTGCCTGGGCTGCTTGCACCGCATCAAAAATCACCGCCGCAGCATCGCCGCTTTGCTGGGCGATAACGGTAACATTGTTGCGCGCACCCCATTCCATCAACTGCTCACGCGCAGCGGCACGAAAAGTATCACCCGCGGCCAGCAGTACTGACTTGCCTTGCCCTTGAAAATACTTTGCCAGCTTGCCAATGGAGGTTGTTTTACCCGCGCCATTTACGCCGGCCAGCATAATAACGCAAGGGTTATGTAAATCAGTTTCCAAAGGTTGAGCCAGTGGCTTGAGCAGTTTGATCAGGTCGTGCGCCAACGCCTCCTTTAGCTGAATTGCTTCAGTGAGTCGCTGCGCTTTGACTTGTCGGCGCAATTCGGCCAACAAGAAACGGGTTGCATCCATTCCGACATCTGCGGTGATGAGGATCGTTTCCAGTTCCTCATACAACTCGTCATCGATCTTGCCGCCACGGCTAAACAAATCGGACATTTGATCGGCCGTGCGCGCCAGCCCGCTCTTAAGTCGGCTGATCCAGCCACTTTTTTTAGGTGTATCTTCAACCGGATTGGACTTACCTTCTATTGGATTTTTTTTTAGGAAGCCGAACATTTTAAGGGAGTTTTGGGAGGTGGCAGAAAAGTAGCTAAATAGCGCATAATACACATCAGTTGTGGCGGCTTTTGCCGTCACCGTTATTCTATTCTGATTGAGTTGTTTTGGGCTAAAAAAATGCGTATACCCCTATTAAAATATCTGCTGACTATTGCTGTTTTATGGCCTGCGATGCTTTTATTCACTATTAAAGCGCAAGCGGCAGTATTCGAGAAGACGCTCGACAATGGCCTTAAGGTCATTGTCAAAGAAGACCACCGTGCCCCCGTTATAGTTCAACAAGTATGGTATCGCGCCGGCAGCATGGATGAAAATATTGGCGTCACCGGTATCGCACATGTGCTGGAACACATGATGTTCAAGGGCACCAAAAATGTACCGGTTGGGCAGTTTTCCAAACGTATATCTGCTGCGGGTGGACGCGAAAATGCCTTTACCAGTAACGATTACACTGCCTATTTCCAGCAGCTGCACAAATCCAAGTTACCGCTTGCCATGCAACTCGAATCCGATCGTATGCGCAACTTGTATCTAACCGAAGCTGAATTCAGCAAAGAAATTAAAGTCGTTATGGAAGAGCGGCGCATGCGCACGGATGATGAGCCGCGCGCGCTGATGAATGAAAAATTGATGGCTGCGGCCTTCCAGGAACATCCTTACCGGGCTCCGGTAATTGGCTGGATGAACGATTTGCAGACACTTTCCGTAAATGATGCCAAGACATGGTATAAAAATTGGTACGTGCCCAATAATGCGACATTAGTCGTGGCAGGAGATGTCAAAGCGAGCGAAGTGTTTGCATTGGCGCAACGTTTCTACGGCAGAATTCCCGCGCGTAGTTTGCCTGCGCGCAAGCAATTTAACGAGCCGCCACAGTTAGGCGTGAAGCGCATTGTAGTAAAAGCGCCGGCACAGCTGCCACAGCTGGTAATGGCCTATCATGCCCCCTCATTACGCGACCCGGAGAAAGATTGGCAGCCCTATGCCTTGCAGATACTGGCTGGCATTCTCGATGGCAATGCTTCGGCGCGCTTGAATAAAATACTCGTGCGGGAAAAACAATTGGCCAGCAATGCGGGGGCTGAGTATGACGCGACCTCACGCGGGCCAAGCCTGTTCATGCTTGAGGGCACCCCGAGCGAAGGCAAGAGTGTGACAGATATAGAAGAGGGTTTGCGCGAACAAATAGCCATTCTGAAACGAGACGGCGTGAGTGAAGACGAACTTAAGCGTGTAAAGGCACAAGTAACTGCCAGTGAAGTATACAAACTCGATTCGCTATTTTATCAGGCAATGCAGATTGGGCAGATGGAAAGTATCGGGCTGTCATACAAGGCCATCCCTTTAATTCTGAAAAAATTGCAGGCGGTAACGGCACAGCAGGTACAAGATGTGGCACGAGAATTTCTGCAGGACGACCAGTTGACCATTGCCGTGCTTGAGCCACAGCCACTTTCCGGCAAGCCAAAACAAATGAATAAAGGGGCATTACATGCACACTAAATTACTTGCCGCTGCCGTGTTATTTCTAGCCGGCATCGCCTCTGCACTCGCCACACCCCATATCCAGCATTGGACATCGCCGAGCGGCGCGCGTGTATATTTTGTGGAAAACCATGATCTGCCCATGCTGGATTTAACTGTAACTTTTGCCGCTGGCAGTAGCTTTGATGTGGCCGAAAAATCCGGATTGGCAGGGCTGACCCATAGAACACTGGATCTGGGCGCAGAAGGTTTGAGCGAGGACGACATCGCACGCAATCTGGCCGATATTGGTGCACAATTTGGAAAAAATTTCGATGCGGATCGGGCCGGAATAAGTTTGCGCACATTGAGCAGTACTACAGAACGCGTTCAGGCACTGAATATTCTGGCACGTGTGCTGCAACATCCGCTGTTCCAAGAAGACATGTTGGCACGAGAAAAAACGCGCTTGATCGCTGGGTTAAAAGAAGACGAAACCAAGCCGGAAAGGATTGCCGAAAAAGCTTTCAGCAAGGCAGTATTCGGTACCCATCCTTATGGTTTGCCGTCGTCGGGTGAAGTCTCCACCGTAGAAAATATTCAGCGCACCGACATTGAAGCATTTTATCGTGCCCATTATTTGGCCAAAACTGCCGTGGTGGCCATTATGGGCGATGTAACACGTGTCGAAGCTGAAGCTATCGCGCAAAATCTTACCGCGCAATTACCGCAAGGCATTGAAGCGGTGCAGGTTGCGCCGGTGGCCATGCAAATTAAAGCGAGTGAGCAGCGCATAATACATCCGGCTACGCAAAGTCATATTTTGATGGGCGCACCCGGTTTGGCACGTAAAGACCCCGACTATTTTGCTCTTTATGTGGGCAACCACATCCTCGGTGGCGGCGGATTTGTATCCCGCCTGATGCACGAAATCCGTGAAAAGCGCGGCCTTGCCTACAGTGTATATAGTTATTTTATACCGATGAAGCTGCCCGGCGCGTATCAGATCGGATTACAAACCAAAAAAAATCAAGCCGATGAAGCGCTGCAACTGGTGCGCGCTACGCTACGCGAATTTATTGTTAAAGGGGTGACGAAAAAAGAATTACAGGCATCCAAGCAAAATATCATTGGCGGTTTTCCGTTGCGTATCGATAGCAACAAAAAAATCGTTGACTACTTGAGTGTCATTGGATTTTATGAATTACCTTTGACCTATCTTGATGATTTTGTCGGAAACGTTGATAAAGTCACCATCGCGCAAATTCGCGCAGCCTTTGAACGGCGTGTGAATCCGGACGCGATGGCCACCGTGATAGTCGGTGCGCCGGAAACCCAAAAACCGGGTAACGCGGGAGCCCTGCAATAAATCGGGTACGCATTATTGGTGGCACTCATCGTCGTCGTTGGGTTGAATTTCCGGACGCGGAAGGCCTGCGTCCCACACCAGATCGCGTGCGTGAGACTTTATTCAACTGGTTGGGGCAAAATCTTAATGGCAGGCGCTGCCTTGATTTATTCGCCGGCAGTGGAATATTAGGACTGGAAGCGGCATCACGCGGTGCGACAGAAATAATAATGGTTGAGCGCAATCGTACGGTCTTTCGCACCTTGCAAGAGTCCATCATTAAATTAACCTGTTCTAATGTATTGCTGCGTTGTGAAGATGGGTTAGAATTCGCGCGCCAAAAAAATGGGCTATTCGATGTCATTTTTCTTGATCCCCCGTTTCAAAGTGACTATCTGCCAACATTACTTCCCCTGCTGGCTGACAAGCTAACGCAAGACGGGTTGGTGTATGTTGAAAGCGGTGCAGTATTCGAACCCGACAAGGCTTGGCAGGTGGTGAGACGCGCTAAAGCGGGCGCTGTGCATTATCAATTATTGAGCCGCGAAAATACATTAACAGTATGATTAAAGTTATTTATCCTGGTACTTTTGATCCAATCACACGCGGGCATGAAGATGTCGTTCGCCGTGCGGCAGGCCTGTTCGGCGAAGTTGTAGTAGCTGTGGCGGAAAGTCGCAGCGCCACTTTGTTTACATTGAATGAGCGTGTAGCCATGGCAAGTGAAATTTTCGCTGACTTTACCAATGTACGCGTGGAAGGTTTTTCTGGTTTGCTGATGAATTATGTGCGAACACAAAATGCGCGCGTAGTTTTGCGTGGCTTACGCGCAGTATCAGACTTCGAATATGAATTTCAGATGGCGGGAATGAACCGCAGTCTGCATCCTGATGTTGAAACACTATTCTTGACGCCGGCGGAGCATTACACCTTCATCTCCGCTAGCATAGTGCGTGAAATCGCACGCTTTGGCGGCGACGTCAGTAAGTTTGTTTCTCCTTTGGTGGCGATCAAATTGACTGAAAAAAAATTAACCTGATTTACAAAGGAACAGCGTGGCCCTGATTATTACCGACGAATGTATCAACTGCGACGTGTGCGAGCCGGAATGCCCAAACGATGCCATTTCGCAAGGCGATACGATTTATTACATCAACCCCCGCAAATGCACCGAGTGCGTGGGACATTATGAAACGCCACAATGCGTGGAAGTTTGCCCGGTAGATTGCATTCCACTTGACCCCGCTCATACGGAAAGTAGGGAACAACTTCAGGCTAAATATGAAAAACTAATGGCCGCAAAAAACAAATAACAAGCGGTGATTATTTAGCCGGAATGCTAATGGGTCTGGATAAAATGACCCATCACCGCAATTCGTTTTTCCCCTTCTCTATCATTAGTAAAAATTACCCTGCACTGATGGTGTTCATTAATTACCGGACAATTGGTACCGTGCTATATTGACTTGGTGGTGGCTCATTATTCACCTAACACGGACACCACTGAGCGCCTTATCAAATCTTAAAGGGCTGTTGCTTCAAAAAACGCGCCGCCGGACCCAACGTAAATAGATTAGGTGTCTGCTCGGCGGGCAGCAAAGTCTTAATAGCAGCATGGAATTTAGCATAATTGCCGCTGAAAGAGCCGTTGTTCCACACCTTTAACAGCTGCTCGGTAAATGCGCCATTATGGTCACCATCCATGGATGTCTGATTGTCCTGGCAGCCAGAGATTAAAATTACCGCCGGCTTGAATTTTTTCGCTATCGCAGTGAGCCGCGGACTCACGGCCAATTGAGCTAGCACACTATCCGGATCCGGTAACGAAGCTTTGCCAGCGGCTTTAGCCACGTCTTGTTGCAGCTTGTCGTAAAACGCTTGATGCTCGCGATAGGTGCGCATACCCACGGCAAGCGGCATCATCTTTGAGCGCCCGACCATCGACCAGATCATGCCGGGCTGCGGCGGTGCAGCACGTGTTACGGTACCGCTATGGCAACTGTCGGAAAACACAAGCACGCGTACCCCTGTTGCAAATTGGCTTAATTCAAAATACAACTCGTCGTCAATAAGTTGTCCGTCGTACAGGCACCAAGTCTCGTCTTGTTTATCCTCTTCTTCTCCAGTGACATCAGGAATTTGGCCGCCATGACCGGAATAGGTGAGAAAAAACAAGTCACCGGCTACCAATTGCTTGGCGGCACTCCGCATGGCAGCCAACATATTGGCGCGCGTGCCCTTCTTGGTCAGCAACAAAGTAGATTTCATACCACACGATTTGGCAATCGCTGCCATGTCCTTGGCATCGAACTCACAGGCATTGAGCTCGCCGCTCCAGCCACCATATGCATTAGCGCTCACAGCATTCAGGCCGATGTGTAACGACATTGCCTTGGCTTTGATTGTGGGTAATTTGGCTTTTTTTTCCATTCTGATCTCCTCGGTTGATGTGCGGCAGAATTTTGCTACGTGAGATAAAGGGGTCGAGGTGCAATTACATTATAGTTTTAGCTGTTTGGCAAATTTGCCAAACGTATTGTTATTGGGTTCAGCCCGCATATACATCCGATGCTAAACATTAGGCGATCATATCGCTTGGCGTAGATAGGCGCGTAATTTCTATCGAATAATTGTTGTATGATTCGCCGTAGATAAAGTAAAAGGATTAAAAAATGAGCCAGCCAGATGTAACCACGCTTAACCAGAAATTCGCTATTCCCGGACAACTTGAATTTACCGAGGACGTGAGCGGTTTAATTATTGTGCGCATTGCCAATAAGCAAGCACAAGCCACTATTGCATTACAGGGTGCGCATGTCATGACCTTTGAGCCTGTAGGCGAAAAACCGGTCATTTGGCTTAGCCCCGCAGCCAAATTAATACGCGGCAAATCCATTCGTGGCGGCGTGCCAGTTTGTTGGCCATGGTTCGGTGCTCATGCAACCGACAGTACCTTTCCAGCCCATGGGTTTGCCCGTACCGTTTCCTGGCAAGTTGTGGCCAGCGAAGCATTGTCGGATGGCAGCACGCGCATCACCTTTGAATTGCCACAGAATTCAATTCCTGTTGCGCAATGGCCGCATGCTTGTCGGGTGCGGAACATCGTTACGATCGGCAAGGAAATGACCGTAGAACTGATTACTGAAAATACGGGCCAAACGACGTTTGAAATTGGCGAAGCGTTGCATACTTATTTCGCTATCAGCGATGTGGATAAAATTCGCATCTCCGGTTTGGAAGGGTGCACTTATCTTGACAAGGTGGGTGATTGGCAACGCAAAATACAAGCGGGCGCAATTACGATAGCCGCTGAAGTAGACCGCCTCTATGTGAATACCGACTCAGATTGTCTGATTAATGACAGTGGCTACAAGCGCGGTATTCGTATTGCCAAGCGCGGCAGTCTTTCCACCGTAGTGTGGAACCCATGGATAGAAAAGGCCGCGAAAATGGGCGATTTTGGCAGCGACACCGGCTATCGCGGCATGGTCTGCGTGGAAAGCGCGAATGCAGCGGAAAACGTCGTTAAAGTTGCGGCGGGTGCAATCCATTCGTTGCATGTAGTCTATAGTATTGAGAAAACGCAATAGTCAAGATGCTGTGATGGAATGAAATGTTGGAATGTTACAGCTGACCCATTACTCTGTAATGCCCTGTAACGACAATATGTCTACTGTCTATCTGAATGCCTATCTGAACTAATGAGACCTTACTCAATTTGCTATGTTGATGAGAGCATTCAGGCTGATCTTGGTGTTGTCTGTTCGGCATTTGTATTTGTCGAGCAAGATGTCGATGAAGCGATTCGAAAGATCCTTGTGAATGCAGGGTTCAACCCTGAGATAACAGAATACAAAAGTAGCACGAGAATGGCTGGTAATTCTGGTATGCAGCAAGTCCGTGAAGGACTCATGAGCATTGCTTCTCGATCCACAAAGATCGCTGTATTCTTCGGCCCATTTGAACGTTCTCGACTTGGGCGACAGACTCTGCAAGCCTTACAATCGATTATTGTACGTAATGGTTTTGACCCTGCAGGGCTTGTAGTACATTTCGATAAAGAAATATTCAGAACCAATGCTGCGGCTGAACGGTTATTGGGTTGTTTTACTGCATTGAGAGGATGCGAAATTCACGGTTCAGAAGACTCAAAACTTTGTCGTGGCATTCAGCTGGCAGATGCAGTAGCTCACAGCTTTGGTCAAATTATAAAGGCGGCAATGAATAGAGAAGAAAAACAGATCGACATTGGCAGGCCTAATACAGGATACGACGAAGGTACTATGGCGCCCCTGTCTTGGGAATTGTTAATGACTTTAAGGTACGCGTTGCTTACAAGACCTACTGCTTCTGATGCTTCCAACTATGATCCCGCAACTGATCCAGTTTTGCCTGGACCGAACATTGATGATCAAATAAAAGTTGGTCAGCATCCATTATTTCTGGGTTGGGGCGTTCAGGTTGCTCCAGAGTCTAGTGCTGAACTAATTAATGCCGTTCAGTGTCGTTTAGCTCGTCTATGGTTAGGCTGTATATATTGAGATAAAATCAATCCAGTAACGCAATTGATTTCTGTTACAATTTAACGCATGGTATTAGTTCCTAGTCTTCTTGCCATTCTGAACTGGTTTTAAAAATCCATCTATCTGCCTAAGACTGGCGCCATCAACGGCGACAGGCCGATTTTTTTCTAGGAATACTTTATGACTTTCTCAGCCCTCGGTTTATCCGATGAAATCGTCCGTGCCATTACCGAGCGTGGTTACACTGAACCAACGCCCATTCAGGCGCAGGCTATCCCGGTTGTACTATCCGGTGGCGACCTGCTGGCGGGTGCGCAGACTGGCACGGGCAAAACTGCTGGTTTCACCTTGCCTATCCTGCAACGTCTTACTGCTTCCGCCAAACCTGCAACCGGTAAGGCACCGATACGCGCGTTAGTTCTTATCCCGACGCGCGAACTTGCCGCACAGGTAGAAGAAAGCGTGCGCGATTATGGTAAATACCTGAAACTTACTTCGATGACCATGATTGGGGGCGTTAACATTAATCCACAAATACAGCGCTTAAAAAGCCGTGTGGATATTTTGGTTGCCACACCGGGCCGCTTGCTTGACCACTTGCAGCAGAAAACGCTGGATCTATCGCATATAGAAATTCTTGTGCTGGATGAAGCCGACCGCATGCTGGACATGGGCTTCATTCGCGACATCAAAAAAATCCTGGCTATATTGCCCAGGCAGCGGCAAAACCTGCTGTTTTCCGCTACCTTCTCCGACGAGATCAAGAGTCTGGCCGATGGGCTACTCAATAAACCGGTGATGATAGAAGTGGCGCGCCGCAACGCGACTGCAGAGCTGATCACGCAAAAAATTTACCCGGTGGATCGCGAAAGAAAGCGTGAGTTGCTCATCCATCTTATCAAGGAATATAACTGGCATCAGGTGCTGGTGTTTACACGCACCAAGCATGGTGCCAACAAATTAGCCGAGCAACTCAACAAGGACGATATTCCCGCACTGGCCATCCATGGTAATAAAAGCCAGGCGGCGCGCACCCGCGCATTGGCGGAATTTAAATCCGGCAAACTGCAGGTACTAGTGGCAACTGACATTGCTGCGCGTGGCATCGACATTATTGAATTGCCGCACGTGGTCAACTTTGAGATGCCCCATGTGTCGGAAGATTATGTCCACCGCATTGGACGCACCGGTCGCGCAGGCAGCGAAGGCGAGGCGAGTTCTCTGGTATGTATTGATGAACATAAGCTGCTGTGGGACATTGAGCGACTGACCAAGCGCGAAATTCCGGTTGTGCAAATACCCGGCTTCGAGCCGGATCCCCGCATCAAGGCAGAGCCTATTTTAAACGGTCAGAATCGCGGTCAAGGTGGGGATCGTAAGCAAGGGCAAGGTCGAAATCGTACTCGGGCAGCGCCGCGTGCAGGTGGTGATCAACGCCGCACCAGTGCTACTACTGGTAAACCTGTTGCCCGCAAACCGGTAATACACCGTTCCGGTGGCTACAATCGCTAAACATGTTTTACTAAAATGAATATTACAACAAATGAAAAAATCATCGCTGCGACCAAACTGTGGTTGGAGCGGGCTGTCATTGGGCTCAATCTATGCCCATTCGCCAAAGCCGTGCACGTGAAAAATCAGATACGCTATGTGGTGAGCTTTGCGGCCACACATGAAGATTTGCTCAGAGACCTCATGCAAGAGTTGGAAGTGTTGGCCGAAACGCCAGCAACCCATATCGACACAACCTTGCTTATTCATCCCTATGTGCTCACTGACTTTATCGAATACAACGATTTTCTCGATGTAGCCGATGCGGCACTGGAAGACATGGATTTGGAAGGGTTGTTGCAAGTGGCCAGCTTTCACCCGCAGTATCAGTTTGCCGGGACACAGCCTGACGATATCGAAAACTACACCAACCGGTCGCCATATCCCATGCTGCATTTGCTGCGCGAAGCGAGTGTCGTGCAGGCGGTGTCTGCTTTCCCTGAGTCCGAGAAAATATTCGACAAGAACATTGAAACACTGCGCCGTTTAGGTCATGCAGGCTGGGATGATTTGGGACTGATTAAAGTCAGCTCTCCCCCGGAAAATGAATGACTGCGCAAAGAGCTGTAACAGTGACATCACCAACTTTTTCTCTACTTACTCCCGATTGCGTCATAAACGCGTTGGACAGTTTGGGCTGCCACAGCGATGGCCGCCTGCTAGCACTTAACAGCTATGAAAACCGCGTCTATCAGATAGGTATGGAAGACAGCTCACCGCTGGTAGCCAAATTTTATCGGCCGGAGCGCTGGACGAATGCGGCCATACTCGAAGAACACACTTTCGTGCAAGAGTTAATCGAGCGCGAAATTCCGGTAGTACCTGCTTTGGTGCTGGGAGGCAAAACGCTGCACACCTTCGAAGGATTTCGCTTCGCCGTTTTTCCCAAGCACGGCGGACGCGCGCCCGAGCTTGAAGATCGCAACACACTGGAATGGATGGGGCGCTTTCTTGGGCGCATCCACGCCATTGGTGCGCTCAAACCGTTCCAGCATCGTCCTACACTGGATATAGCAAGTTTCGGTGTTGAGCCACTTGATTTTTTACTGTCAAATAATTTTATCCCAGTTGATCTTGATGCGGCCTATCGCAGCGTCGCAGAGCAGGCACTGACTGGCGTGCGTCATTGCTTTGGGCGTGCTGGCAGCAATGTAAGGGCGCTACGTCTGCATGGCGATTGTCATGCAGGTAATATATTGTGGACGGACGACGGTCCGCACTTCGTTGATTTTGACGATAGCCGCATGGGGCCTGCTGTGCAGGACTTGTGGATGTTGTTATCGGGCGAGCGTGCCGACATGGCACGGCAGTTGAATGACGTGCTGGCAGGATATGAAGACTTTTACGATTTTGATTCATGTGAATTGCATCTGGTCGAAGCTCTGCGTACCTTGCGCCTGATCCATTATTCCGCTTGGCTGGCCCAGCGATGGGACGATCCAGCCTTCAAGCAAGCCTTCCCGTGGTTTAACACACAACGTTATTGGCAAGATCGCATTCTGGAATTGCGCGAGCAGATCGCGCTGATGGATGAACCGCCGCTATGGCCGGTTTAATTGATGGGCTCAGATATGCAAACTCGTTGCGCTTGCGATAGCAATAAAAATTTCACAGACTGTTGTGGGCGTTATATCAGGTGCAACATGCCTGCCCCCAGCGCTGAAGCATTGATGCGTTCCCGCTATGTCGCTTACACATTGGAATGCGAGGATTACATACTGGCAACTTGGCATCCCTCTACACGCCCCGCCCCGCAGGATGCGGCTGATAAAGTTAAGACAAAGTGGCTAGGGCTGGCGGTGAAACGCCATGAGTACAATCTTCAGGAACCGAACCGCGCCGTAGTGGAGTTTGTGGCGCGCTACAAAATAGGGGGGCGTGCATATCGACTGCACGAAGTGAGTCGCTTCGTGCGCGAGGACGACCTATGGTTTTATGTGGATGGAGACATACTCTAAGTTAGACTTAGCAGCCTAATAGTCCTTAAACTTGCTTACTTTTTGCAATACCTATTTTCGCGAGAACATTCATCATGGCAACAGATTCTGTAACACAGCCTGCACTACAGGCAATTGACCCACCCGCACCTGTCTCGCGTGATTTAATCACGCGAGAAGTGGCGCGCCGTCGCACCTTCGGCATTATTTCTCACCCGGATGCGGGCAAAACCACGCTGACCGAAAAATTACTGCTATTTTCCGGCGCGATTCAATTGGCAGGTACAGTGAAGGCACGCAAGAGTGGTCGCCATGCAACGTCCGACTGGATGGACATCGAAAAACAACGCGGCATCTCTGTAGCCAGCTCGGTGATGCAGTTCGAATATCGTAACCATGTCGTCAATCTGCTCGATACTCCCGGCCATCAGGATTTTTCCGAAGACACCTACCGCGTACTCACCGCCGTAGATTCCGCGCTTATGGTTATTGACGCGGCCAAGGGCGTGGAAACACAAACCATCAAATTGCTCAACGTGTGCCGGATGCGCAACACACCCATCATAACTTTCATCAACAAGATGGACCGTGAAACACGCGATCCGGTGGAATTGCTGGATGAGGTTGAATCGGTCCTTAATATCCAGTGCGCACCGGTGACTTGGCCGTTGGGGATGGGTAAGACTTTTCGTGGCGTCTATCACTTATTGCGCGATGAAATTCTACTTTTCGCGGCAGGCGAAGAACGCGCCGATCAGGATTTTGAAGTAGTTAAAGGCATCGATAACCCGCGCCTTGTTGAAATGTTTCCATTGGAAATAAGCCAGCTTAAAGCAGAAGTTGAACTACTCCATGGCGCTTCTCATCCTTTTGACCTGGCCGCGTTTCTGGCCGGTACGCAAACTCCCGTCTTCTTCGGCTCTGCTATCAACAACTTCGGCGTGCGCGAAATTCTTAATGCCCTGCTGGATTGGGCGCCGGCACCGCGTGCACGCGATGCCACTGTACGGGTGGTTACACCTAACGAGACACCTTTTACCGGCTTCGTGTTCAAGATACAGGCCAACATGGACGCGAATCATCGTGATCGCATCGCCTTTTTGCGCGTTTGCTCCGGGCACTTTGAACGCGGCATGAAAATCAAGCACCTGCGTATTAACCGCGAAATTCGTGTTTCCAACGTGGTCACCTTCATGGCCTCCAGCCGTGAGCAGGTAGAAGAAGCCTACGCCGGTGACATCATCGGCCTCCCCAACCACGGCAACATGCAGATCGGTGACAGTTTTTCCGAAGGCGAGTTATTACAGTTCACCGGCATTCCTTATTTCGCACCAGACTTCTTTCGCTCCGTGCGCATCCGAAACCCGATCAAGGTCAAGCAGCTGCATAAAGGCTTGCAGCAGCTGGGTGAAGAGGGCGCGGTGCAAGTATTCAAGCCAGTGAATGGGGGAGATCTAATTCTGGGCGCGGTCGGCGTACTGCAGTTTGATGTGGTGGCCAGCCGCTTGATGGGCGAGTACGGCGTAGATGCTGTATTCGATGGTACCAATACCACGAGCGCGCGCTGGGTTACTTGTGACGACAAAAAAATGCTCGCCGATTTTGAAAAGGCCTTATCGCACAACGTCGCCTACGATGCCGCCAACAACATGGCCTATCTCGCACCGAACAGCGTCAACCTCAAACTTACCCAGGAACGCTGGCCGAAAGTAATTTTCCACACCACGCGCGAACACGCGGTGAAGCTGTAGTTTATTTTCTTCCATAAAGACTTCCATGCAACAATTTGAATTCAAGCTTAATGGCGAATTTATCGAGCTCAACCAACTGCTAAAAATGGTTGGTGTGTGCGATAGCGGCGGAGCGGGCAAGGCACTGGTCGCTGAAGGTGTGGTATCAGTAGACGGGCACGTGGAATTGCGCAAAACCTGCAAAATACGGGCAGGATCGATGGTAACCCTGGGTGACGTGCGCATCACGGTGCTTGCATAATTTCATGCTGTATATCTCCCACAACGTTACCATTGCTGATCATGAGATCGAGTTAACCGCCGTGCGTGCGCAGGGAGCGGGCGGACAGAACGTCAACAAGGTTTCCAGCGCCGTGCATCTACGTTTCGACATCAATACCTCCTCGTTGCCGGAGGCATTTAAAGCACGCCTCCTTGAACTGCATGATCACCGCATCACCAAAGACGGCATGGTAATCATCAAGGCGCAGGAATTTCGCAGTCAGGAAATGAATCGGGGTGAGGCATTGCGACGCTTGAAAGAGTTGGTGCAGCGTATCGCGGTGTTGCCCACCGTCCGTCGCGCAACAAAACCTACGCACAGTTCGCAGAGAAAACGTATGGACAGCAAGGCCAAGCATGGTGCAATTAAAAGTATGCGTGGCCGAGTGGTGGAATAACTTGGCAGGAGCCTACTTCTGCACGAGACAGATTCAGGAGCTATATGGCTATTAAAGCAACCATCTTCAAGGCCAATCTGCAAATCGCGGACATGGAGCGTCACTATTACCAGGATCACGCGCTTACTCTTGCACGGCATCCTTCTGAAACAGACGAGCGCATGATGGTGCGGCTGTTGGCCTTTGCGTTGCATGCCCATGAATATCTGGAGTTCGGCCAGGGGATGACCGCTGATGATGAGGCGGATTTGTGGCGGAAAGATTTAACGGGTGCGATTGAGTTGTGGATAGACGTCGGGCTTCCCGACGAAAAACTAATACGCAAAGCCTGCGGCCGCTCTAATCAGGTGATTGTTTACACCTATGGCGGCCGCGTCGCAGATATGTGGTTCGCACAAAACAGCAGTCAATTCGAACGGCTCAAGAATTTGAGCGTGATTAACCTGCCAATGGAAAATACGCGCGCCATCACCAAGTTGGCTCAACGCAATATGCAATTGCAATGCACCATTCAGGATGGGCAGGTATGGTTGAGCGATGGGAATGACAGTGCGCAGGTAGAACGGATGCTGCTAAAAGTGCCGTCCATTCATGAGTATTGAATACCGCTGATCGGTGTTTATGTTTTTGCCTCGCATACGCGGGGCAAAAACAATGGCAATCTTTAAGGTTTAAAACACGTTTTGAAAGCTAAAAAGATAACCGCGTAATTTCTTTTGTACCCTCCTTGCCTTCAACTGTGTATGCAAATGTAGCGCTTGAATAGCTATGGAAGCTAAATGTTCCAGTCCCAACCGGCGTTACTACAAGCTGGCCAGGGTCGTATGTTACACCCAGGTAAGTACCTGTCGTCTTGTAAATTGGGCCCGTATAAACCGTAGAGCTTAGCCATTGTCCCGGCTGGAGCGTATACCACGTAGGCTGGCCCGCTTGATCATACACAAACCATACGGCAAATATTCGATCACTGGGGTGTTGCATGATACTGAAACCCATCCCGGATTCCTGCGGGTTCCACCAGTGATCCGTATAGTCAACGAAGGGAAACACTCCGGTTTTAGTAGCGTTATTATTGGTAACGGTAAATTGTGCCGAACCAATCTGAATTTCTTGGGGGGTGATACCCGTATTTGATATATTTTTGCGAAAAATATCGACACTGAACACCCCTGATGGAAATTGTCCCAATTTGATATCAACATCTCTATATGAGGTAAGAGGCGGCACACCGAAATCTATACAGCTCTCTGGTGCTCTAATATCTACTCTAATAGCCGTGCCTATTTGTTGAACTTGAGTAACGACAACCTCCTGTCCACATGTATAGTAATCATGTATTCTGGTCACGACTGACTCAAGATTCATTGGATTGGCTGGATGTATTGTTACATTTTCTGCTTTAGCCGTTGTCAGCACTCCGAAAATCATTCCGATCAAGAGTGCTCTCTTAGCAAATGAGAAATTCCTTAACCGAAAATCGTCTATGACGTTTCCAATGTATACAAATAAACGTTTTGCATCCTTTTTTAAAAAACAAAATGCCGTATTCATAATTTTTTCATGTCTGATTTTCATCATAAGCCCCTTTTCTATTCCCAAGATTAATATGTTGTTGGACGGCTGCCATTATTCAGGTAGACATAGCCCAGCGTCACCAAATTTTGGGTATATCCTTGGTTCGCCATGATAGTTTGTTGCTGTTGCGGGAACAGAGCGTAGTCGTCCCGGGTTGGGTTATATGCGCGCATCAACGGAGTTGCATTGGCAGGCTTACCCAAACTGGTCGGGTATATGTAACCCTCAATACCATCAAGCTTGTAATAGGCCGACCCAATATAGCTTTGCGCCTCTGCCAAGCTCGCTGTATAAAAATGGCTTACGTGCTTAGGATTGGTTCCGCACACAGAAACACCAGGATCACCGCATTTCCAGCTTAACCTATACAGCGGTTTCAATTCTACGGTGGTGCTAAATGGATTGGCATGGGTCGTAAATACCCACACTTCCGCAAGCGGGCTGGTCCAGCTGACGAGCTGGGGGGCCGCAAATAGAGGATACTCTGCCACCGTTGTTCCATATGGAACGTACTGTGTTGCGGCCAGCGAAGAGGGTACCGGGGGCAACCAAGCAGTGAGGGCGGCACGCGCCATTTGCGGTACTACGGTATAGAAATGATCTGCCGCTACGCTACTGTAGTGACTAAAGAGCGGCGTTAATCGGTTTGTCGTTGCCAGCACATTATTGACCGCCGTTGCCGCATTCGGCACGCCATAACCACGCATCATATTCGGGGAAGCGGCATTGTCGCCCGAGCTCAATAACGCACTGGTGATCTGGCTTGCACTTAACAGTGGATTTACGGTACGCAACAGCCCGACAATACCCGTGATATGGGGGGTCGCCATGGATGTTCCGGTGCATGTGCCATAATTTGGCCCTCTTGAATGTCCATTTGAAGCACTGGTTCCACAGCGAGCGACTGAACTCCAATTTTTCCCATAATACATTGAGGATAGTACATCCCGGCCGGGAGTAAGGATACCGCGAGTTTCCATTCCTGGGCCGGTACTTGACCCTTGAAAACCTTCCTTTGGCACCTCTTCAGTCCAAAGATTTCCCCGTGTGCCAGAATTTGCCTGGATCGCACCAACAGCGATTGTGTAAGGGCTTACCGCTGGAAAATCGAGGGTTGTTCCAAGCCCGTATCCACTTCCACCCACGCGCTTATCACTGTTACCAGCGGCAGCAACAACGATTACCTCTCTGGTTGAAGCATGTTTAAGTGCAAGACAATAAGCATGATTAACATTTAGAGCACAATTGAGGTCCCCACCCCCTAAGCTTAGATTGATCGCTTGAGCACCTGATTTAACAGCCCAATTAATAGCATTGGGGATATCAATTGTGTCATCCAGACCAGCTCCAACCCGCCTTATGTTTGCCACCATCAGGGTGCAGTACCAGCAAACACCCGCTCCTCCTGTTGGTGACGGATTAGGATAACCTGAAGCCACACCAGATCGAGTTGTTGCAGCGGCTATAATCCCGGCGGTGTGTGTACCATGCCCGGCACCACCTCCGAAGAGTTCTGGGTGTTCATCAACATCGGCACCTCCCGCCACATTGAACGTAAATTGTGAGCGCCATGATTGTGCCAAATCCTCATGTACTGGAATGCCCGGTACCCTACCGCTCTGAATGCCGCTATCCAAATGGGCAATATAAGCCGTCCCACGGACAGTGTTCCAGGCAGCCTGTAGATTTAACGGATTGTTGATACCCCATTGGTAATTTGGTGCCGTTGTGGCTACTGGATACAGTGGATCGGAAGGGGCAACTGAAAATTCACTGAAAGTACTTTCTTGGACAAAAAGCACACCAAGGTCATTTTTCAAGATTGCTTTAGCCGCCATGGTGCTAGCGGTATCTGGATATTCAAGAACGACGTAGCGATGGAGTAATTCTTCCGGGTCGTCATCTGGCAGGGTGGCGCGGTAGTCATCCGGCAAGCGGTGGGTGAGTAGTAAACTGACTCGTGACGGATGGGAAAATCGTCGGCTGTGGTCCGCTGAGGCAGATTGTGGATTTTTAAATTCCTGCTCCAGATCCTCAGCTTTAAGGGATAGGATATCGCCTTTGTTGTAATTCAACAAAACGGCAAGTTTGCGTACTTCAGGTGTAGTGGCTTCTTTGTCCGCTAGGGCGTTGTTACTGAAGAGCGTGAAGCCAGTAAGCATTAGTAAGACCGTAAGACCGTATTCCAGTGTGACCGTTGCGTGTTCATCGTGTCTCCTCCTGTCGGTTTAAAAGTTCGCCAGTGTGATGGCCGCACCACAAACTACGAACAGGCCCGACCATACGCCGGTTATGCGTATCAAGCAATAGAGTCGGTTAAGGCTACGCTGAATAATCACGCATATTCCGTAATTAGAATCTCAGAAATGCGGGGCTTATTCAGCGTAGCCTTAATTTCAAGCGCTGGCGCCACAACACGGTACCTGCCCAACTCAGTGCGACAAGCATAACCAGACCACCAAACGAATGCGCCAGTGTGCCCCAGTGCTGGGCATTGGGCCGTTGACCAACGCTATCCAGTAAATATATCCAATCGTGCGGACCGTCTTCACCGACGCTTCCGCCAAGCAAAATTAATTGTGGTCGCAGCGCATCATAAATGTAGGGTGCAAGATCTATCAAGCTGGCACTTGTCCACCATAGCCCGATCGCGGCACCAAAATTGTCACGATTTTTCCAGATAAAAGCGATAGCAATCCCGCCGGGTAATATCAGCTGGAACAGGCTGCCGCCGAGAATGGTGAGCCACTGACCAAAAGGCATAAACAACACGTGCCCGGCCTCGTGGATGGGAAGCAGGATATTGTGCATGAAGGAACCACCTATCTCACCGCTACGATAATCGTAAGCAAACAGTTTCCAGCTCCACCACGTCAGAAGTACGAGCACCAAGCAACGCCCATAAAAAGATAGCTCATCCATCTGTTCCTTGGGTTTGAGAAAATTCTCCGTACATTTGCGCCAGCTACAAGTGCTCGTGTCCGGGTCGGCATCATAGGTCACGGGTACTTCTGTCATTGATTGCCACTTAAAAAAATAAATGCCGCAGGCAGGGCATGCGGCATTACTCGGTAAAGATTGCGGAAATTTGTATCCGCACTTGGGGCAATCAGTGTAGGTATCAGGCATTACTCTCGCGCTTTACCGACAAGCCAGCCACCAAAAACCACACTGTACTAATTTAGGTGGCCGAGCTTTCATCGTTGGCGGGATCGGATTGGTCTGAAGAAGACGGGGCTTTATCTTCTAATTTACGCTGCTTTTTTTCTTCTTTCTTTTTTTTCTTGGCTAATTCTTTTTGACGCTTTTCGAATTGAAAATTAGGTTGTACCAATTTATCGCCTTTATTATTAGGATTTATTTAAATGCCCGATTTGCAGTCGCTATTCTCACACATTTACACTTAAGCATGGGGAGTGCTTTTGGAGACTGATTCAAACCGCGAAAATTTGATCTGCGGGCTGGCAATAAATGTTTTGTGGGGCTTGCCAAACCACCACGGTCAAAGACAATCTCTCAATATCCCAGGCTGGCGACACTGCTTTTGATCAGCAATGCACTATCATGCAGTGCTTTCCGCTCATCCTGATTCATTGGGGGGCGTAGCGTGGCTTGAATCCCCATTTGTCCGATTATCAGGGGCAAAGAGAGCGCGACATCGGTCACGCCTTCGACCTCCGGTACCACCGAGCAAGCGGTATACACCGTGCGTTCGTCATAAAGAATGCAGCGACTCAACCGTGCAAGCGCGGCACCGATCCCATAATACGTGGCGCCTTTTCCATCGATAATGCGGTAAGCGGCGCGACGTACGCTTTGATCAACTTGTTTTTTAAAGTCTGTCGTCAATGGACAGCCGCATGAGGCGGCAAATTGTTCCAGCGGAATGCCCGCTATTTCGGCGCCGGACCACAGCAACACCTCTGAATCGCCGTGCTCGCCCAGCACATACGCGTGCACCGAACTCGGTGAAACCTTGCATAACTCACCCAGCAGCGCTCGAAAGCGTGCGGTGTCGAGGATGGTTCCGCTCCCGAGCACCCGACCCGACGGTAAGCCGGCCAGCCTGTGTGTGATTTGCGTCATCACGTCCAGCGGGTTGGTCGCCACCAACAGAATGGCCTCTGCCGCGTAACGCACGATTCGCGGCACAATGTCAGCAAAGATGGCGGCATTCCTTTGCAGCAGCTGCATGCGCGTTTCACCCGGCAGCTGGCCGACACCCGCGGCTAGGATCACTAATCCACATCCGGCCAGGTCGGAAAAATCACCACTGCGAAGATGAACCGGATGGGAAAAAGGAGTCGCGTGCAGGATATCCATTACATGCGCTTCGGCCAGTGCGCGATTTTGATCTACCAATACCAATTCACTGCCCACCCCCTGTAACACTAACGAGTAGGCGGTCGTACTGCCGACGTATCCAATACCGACGATGCCAATTTTCAGTGCAGTTTTCAATATGGCCTCCCAAGCCGGATGACAAGGACAACAATTTTCAGTTTTTCTACGTTTGGCCATAAGCCAAGGTCAATAAAGCACCCCGCAGCAAGCTACAGAGCATCAATTGCGCTTTTCAATCCACCAACGTTCGCTCCAAGGAGCGGAGAATTGAACCCGTAGAGATTAACCTTAAGCAGCATGAAAGGTATCATATTCAAAAAATATGAAAACACACAGCATAAGTACCTCTGACGCCTGCTCCCGTTACTCAACGCAAATGCTTGCGTCCTTCCTTCGGATGTTCCTGCATCTGGCAGGCACGGCGATAGGCCAGTAGGGTTTTTTGAACGTAGCCCAACACGCTGTCGGAAGGATAATGCCCCATTCCATTCGCAATACCGAACGGCAAACCGGTAAGCAACTCTATGCCTTCACTCGCATGCTCTGCGGTGTAAATATGAAATAAACCTTTAGCGACGGCCTCGATCACCCTGTGTTCCAACATCAGATTCCGGCTGTTACAATGCGGAATCAGCACGCCTTGACTGCCGTCCAAGCCGGCCGTTTCGCAGACACGGAAATAGCCTTCTATTTTTTCGTTAATTCCACCCACCGGCAACACTTCCCCGTACTGATTAACCGCACCGGTAACCGCGATACCTTGCTTGAGAGGCAAATCCGACAAGGATGAAAGTAAAACGTAAAGCTCGGCACAGGAAGCAGAATCACCCTCTACCCCGTAATAGTCCTGTTCAAACACAATGGAAGCATTAAGCGCGAGCGGTGCAATGTGGGCAAATAAGGCAGACAGATAGTTCTGCAAAATGAACACGCCCTTATCGTGAATTGGCCCGGACATTTCCACCTCGCGTCCAATATTGAGCAAACCATCTTCACCGGCAAAGGTACGCGCCGTGATTCGTATCGGGAAGCCAAAACGATAATCTCCCAAATCTATTTGGGAAAGACCGTTGAGCTGCCCTACTTTCTCACCATGCACTGTAATCAGCACATCGCCTTCGGCAATGGATTCCTGCAAACGCTGAGCGGGATAATCGTGACGAAAAATATGCGCCTGGAGTGCAGCTTCTACATCCGCTGCCTCAACTAAAAGACCGGCACGAGCGCGGCAGAGCGCAGCACTTTCCATTACCAGCGCTTCAGTACGGGCGAAGATCGCGCTTTGGCGAGATTGATCATCCGCTTCTCGATGGGATTCCTCCAACAAACGCGCTACAGCGGCGGCGGAAAAATGCGGCAACCCCATCTCCTGACAAGTATGGGCGATAAAAATTGACGAAGCACGACGAGTTTCAGCGCTGGATAAAAAGCTTTCGGCAAAATCGACTTTCACCCGAAAACGACGGGAAAACTCCGGATCCTCTTCCTGTAACTCATAATACTGTTCGCGCGAACCAATCAGAATGATCTTAACTGCAACCTTCACCGCCTCGGGTTCAAGAGAAACGGCGGCAATCGGGGTAAGCGCTGCACCCGGCTCTTCGATTTGCAGCTTGCCACTACGCAACAAGCGCCGCAGCTTCCCCCACACCATATCATCGGCCAGCAAATCGCGTAGATGCAGCATGAGGAAACCTCCGTGCGCTTTGTGCAGGCTCCCGGCGCGGATGCGGGTAAAATCAGTTACCAGTACATCGCTCCCGGTCTGATATTCAATGCTGCCAAACAGTGAACGGTATGATGGGTTATCTTCGACGATTACCGGCGCACCGCTCAGGCCATCATTATCCACCACCAAATTAATCCGATAACGGGATAATACTTTACTCAATACCTCCTGCCGACTTTCCTCATCCGGATCAGAAATCTTAAACTGCTCAAGATGGTCGAGTACGTCCTGCATTACCTGCTCCAGATAGGCACTAAGCTTGACGTCATCTTTGATCTCTTGCTTCAATCCGTCCCTGATTTCCTGTAATTCATGATTCAACAACGGCTTCACGGCTTGGTACTGCAAGGCCGCCAAAGCATCGTTCATAGCTCGTTCCAGCGGCCGGGTTTTCTCAAAATAGCTGGTAATCTTCACACGCAATTCCTGCTCAGCCTGTTCTATTTCAGCCCGGTGTTCTTTCGGCAATACAAGCACTTCATCTTCAGTAGGTGCACACCTTTCTTTATCCAGTAAAGTGAAAACCATGTGCCCTGCTTCACGTTGAATGGCAAACTTGCGGGCTTCGGCAAATGCCTCGAGTTCGGCGTAGCTCTTACTTTCTTCTTCCTTGTAGATTTTTACAATGCGCTCGCTTTCGGCTTTGAAATCCTGCCCCTCCAGACATTGCGATATTTCTGTCTGCAGGGATCCTGTCATCCGCACCATGAGTTGGCACAGCAGGCGTCCCTGCCCGGCAGGCAAATGCAGCGCCTGCGGTCTTTCCGGCGCCTCAAAATTATGCAAATAACATAAGTCGGGCGGCACCGCTTTATTTGCAGCGGCCACCTGCATCGCTTGCCTGAGTAACGAAGTGCGGCCACTGCCGACTTCACCCAATACAAACAGGTTATAGCCGGACTGATCCATTCCAAGACCAAAGCGGGTGGCCATTTCCGCGCGCTCCTGCCCAATCCAGAGTAGTGGATACGTCAGCAATTCTGAAGTATCAGAAAACCCAAGCGAATCGGGATCAATATTAATGCGCAGGTCGGCGGGAGTCAGATTTGGGGTCGGCATTTTTTAACCACAGCGTTACACAGGATTTCCGAATTGTAACCATTAATCCGGATCACATTACTGCTGCGTCAAGACAGATAGACTTCTGAGGATTCGCGCAGCATTACTAACGTGGCCAATTTAATCGCCATGCTCACCGAATTTTTCCAGTTTGGCTTGCCATCTCATGTATCACGTAACGAATACGTAACCGGAACGCTGCTACTTCGAACCAAGAAAGATATGTCAATATACTGAGCACTACGCCAATTGGCTTGGTACGCAAAAGCTGGCAGTATCATTCTTGGTGCTCTAGCAAATTAAGGCAAGCTCGTAATCCAATCAGCGCGCGTTTGCGCCAACGTACCCCCAACTTGTTGCTAGCCTGTGCCCCAAATATATTGGATTTAGCCATGATCACTTTCAAACGCAAAGTCGCACTCAAGATTACGATGGTATCGCTAGCGCTTGCCAGTATTGCCAGCCCTCTGGCTTGGTACATATCGCATCTAAATGCCGAGAAGGCCATCGTCGCTTTTGCCATGGAAGAATCACACCGTGTACTCATGCACCGACGCAACTCACATGGGATAAGCATGGATGCCGAAAAAACCGCCACCACCTTGACAGGGGGATTATTCGAGATTGCAGAAATCTACGATTCAAATGGAGTCAAATTGGCCAAGGCCATGACTACCGAGGGGCAGCTACTTGAGCAGGAAATCCACCACCATCACACACCACCAAGCTATCACGCCTCCCTGTATGAAAGCTTTAATTTGTCCGAGAATCGTTGGGTCTTGCAAGTGTTTACGCCCTTACGAGAGGAAAATGGAAACCTGGCGGGCTACTTCGAAGGGACTCGCCTTGTCCCCGTGTGGCAAAAAAAACAGATTCTGGTGGATTCCCTTACGGCCGCTTTGATGGTGGGTTTGGCATCTTTACTCTGCGGGGCTGTGCTATTCCCCGTCGTGATTCGTCTCTCCTCCGAAAATCAACGCAAAGCTCAAGAATTGCTTGAATCACATATTTCAATGATGGAAGCACTGGGATGTGCGATTGCCAAACGTGATTCGACTACAGGCGCGCACAACTATCGTGTGGCATGGGCCTCCTCCATCCTGGCCGAGACCCTCGGGATTAAGGGAGGCAGGATGCAAGCATTGATTGCCGGCAGTTTTTTACACGATACCGGAAAGATCGGGATTCCCGATGCGATCCTGCTCAAGCCCGCTAAGCTGACAGCGGATGAAATGAAAATAATGCGCACTCACGTTACAATCGGCGAAGAAATCATCACCGGCAGTGGCTGGCTGGATGGCGCCAGAGAGGTGGTAGCTGGTCACCATGAAAAGTGGGACGGCTCGGGGTATCCACGGGGACTAGCCGGTGAAGCCATCCCTTTCCTTGCACGCATATTTGCCATAGTTGATGTGTTTGATGCCCTGTGTTCAAAACGTCCCTACAAAAACCCGCTCCCGCTAAACGAGGTGATGGATATCCTTCAAAAAGGATCGGGCATTCACTTTGACCCAAAATTACTCACAGTATTCTCAAACATTGCCAGTAAAGTTTACAAAACGACCGTTCACGCATCTGAAGCAGAAATGAGAGCCCTTATGAAAAAAATGGTGCAGCGACATTTTGGCAACTATTGATCCGGCACAAATTATTCGTGCGGTATATATAAATAACTTGCTTGCGTCGTTCATGCTGTAATACTCGCGACTACTTGCGGGCATCTTCAACTAACAAGTGCTGAACAGTGGCGAGCTATGGACAGGGATCTGATCACATGAGACAGTTCAACGACCGCGTTAAGGGGAGATCGAATGCCATTTCGGAATACACTACATTGACGGTACGCCACGCAATGCGAAAACTTGAAGGAGGCCAAAATAAAATATAATGCTAGCAGCGCCCCATTCTTTCCTGGCAATAACTGATGCATCAGGGACAGCAAGCGATGAATTTTTAATAGATGCATTTAATCATGGAGCGGAAACCCTTCAATAAGTGCAAAAGGCTATCTGAAAGTCGGCGAACTGTAAGAGCACAATTAATACCCAGTCACTTGCGGCGGGTGCTTTGTTTTTTCCCATCTAATCTTTGGAGTTGTCTTGTTTAAACTAATTGGTGCCTTAATAGGTTTTTATTTTTGGGGTTTTTTCGGGGCCTTTATTGGTTATCTATTAGGAAGCTTTATTGATCGTTATCAAGCTTATGGTATGGGCGGAGTTAACCCGCTTAGCCAATCCCAGCGTCAATCAGTATTTCTTGAAACTGTTTTTATTTCAATGGGTAAACTGGCTAAAGCAGATGGGCATATCTCACAAGATGAAATTGATCATGTTGAACAGTTCATTCAAAAACTGGGAATGTCCACTGAGCATAGGCAACAGGCCATCTCCCTATTTAAGCAAGGAGCCGATGCAAATTTTGATATTAAACCAACCTTAAATAAATTTATTGCCATTTGTGGCAATACGAATGACTTAAAGCAAATGTTACTGGTCTATCTTATTGTCATGGCTTTATCTGATGGGCATATTCATTCAGATGAAGAAATAATGCTCAAAGACATTGCTCGACATTTTGGTTATGACGAGACTGCATTTAAGCGAATGCTGGATATGGTTTTAAACCAGTCGCACTTTGCCGGGGGACAAACATCTTCTACCACCAGTTTGGATGGTGCCTATAAAGCGCTGGGAGTAAGCAAAGAAAGTAGCGACCAAGAAATCAAACGCGCTTACCGCAAGTTAATGAGCCAATATCACCCTGACAAATTAATGGGCCAGGGTGTTCCTGAAGACATGATCGCTGTGGCAACTAAGCAAGCACAGGAAATACAGATTGCTTACAACTTGATTATTACGAGTCGAAAGAAAACGGGAACGTAAATAGTTCTATGTAAACAATCGTATGATACTTAGTAAATCCATAACTAAACATGCCATTCGCTGTTTGAAATATCATTCCTGCTCCAGTGCTCTTTATTCTTTCCTACCATAAGTAACGAAATGATATTCCAATGCCTGTGGAGTTTTCTGGCTGCATTGCTCGCGCGCTAATTCCTGCCATAATTTTTTATCGAATTCCGGAAAGTAAGTATCGCCTGCTATGTCTTGCATGATTTCAGTGAGGTAGATCGTACCCACTAACGACATGGCCAATGCGTAAAGCTCAGCGCCACCGACAATAAAAATTTCATCATCCCCCGCACAAGCGCTGATCGCATCTTCCAGCGAGTACGCCATGATGCAGCCTTCAATTTTTAATGCTTGATTGCGTGTAACCACCACGGTAGTGCGACCAGGCAGAAGCTTACCGATAGAATCAAAAGTTTTTCGCCCCATAATAAGATGGTGTCCCATGGTGAGCGATTTAAAGCGCTTAAGATCCGCCGGGATATGCCAAGGTAACCTGTTATTAAGCCCAATGGTACGATTACGGGCCATCGCAACAATGACTGCCACCCTGCCCTTCCCCGTTTTTTCCCTTTGTTCGTTCATCATACCGCCACGGTAGCCTTGATCGCCGGATACGGGTCATATCCTTCCAAGCTAAAATCCTCAAACCTGAAGTCAAATATATTTTTCACATCGCGATTAATATGCATGATCGGAAGGGGCCGCGGCTCGCGCGACAGTTGCAGCTCAGCCTGTTCCAGATGGTTGAGGTACAGATGTGCATCCCCAAACGTATGCACAAAATCGCCTGGTTTCAAACCGCATACTTGTGCCAGCATCATGGTGAGCAGCGCGTAGGATGCGATATTAAACGGCACACCCAGAAAAATATCCGCGCTGCGCTGATACAACTGGCAAGAAAGCTTGCCATCCGACACATAGAACTGAAACATGACATGACAAGGCGCTAACGCCATTTGATCCAGCTCTCCTACATTCCAGGCAGAAACGATCAAACGGCGTGAATCAGGATTGCATTTAATCTGTTCTATAACAGTTGAAATCTGGTCAATGGTATGACCATCCCTTACTGCCCATGAGCGCCACTGTTTGCCATACACCGGGCCAAGATTGCCATCTTCATCCGCCCATTCATCCCAGATTCGGACACCATTTTCCTTAAGATAATGGATATTGGTATCACCCTGCAAAAACCATAGCAATTCATGAATGATGGATTTTAAGTGGCATTTTTTGGTGGTGACCAGCGGAAAGCCATGTTCCAGATTAAAGCGCATTTGATAGCCAAAGATACTGATCGTTCCGATGCCGGTACGATCGCTCTTTTTTGTGCCATGATTGAGCACGTGTTTCAATAAATATAAATACTGGCGCATAGAGATTCAGGGAATAGGTGGTGACTGTTTGTATAATGCCAGACAATACAAAAATTAATCGAGGAACAAATGCTAGCACAACTTACACTTTCCCTGACACCACCCAAAAATCTGACGAACCAACATTTTCTGGTACTGCTACCCAAGACCAAAACACTCCCCCAAGACTTACCACATAGTGACTTACTCAAGACAGTGTTAGCGCGACGCAGCCTCAGAATAGATGAGCTGTCTAACACGCCGCTCTCTGCTAATGCAGCTAATGGCGCGTTAATAGTTTGGGCGATGCTGGATTTTTCCAAGGACGCTTTCACCATCCAGACCCAAGTGCGCAAAGCCATGCAATTGCTTCTGGCAGAAAAGCCCAAAAGCATTGCCATTATAGTGCTGGGTGATCCTGCGCAACGCAAGCTGGCCGCAGAACTGGCTGTGTATGCTGCATGGGTAAATAGTGTCCTATTGCCGGAACATAAGAAAAAAGACGAACGTAAACCGCTGCGTAAAATTGAACTAGTTGGGTTTGCCGACAAGCAAACATTTGTATCACTCAAGGCGCAGGCCGAAGGCAATTTCTTATGCCGCGAACTGACTATGCTTCCACCTAACGAGCTGACTCCCGCTCTATACCGGGCGCGAGTAAAAATACTCGCACAGCAGCATGGCTGGAAGCATACTGAGTTTGATCTTAAAAAACTGCGCAAGCTAGGCGCGGGCGCTTTTGTGGCCGTGGCACAAGGCAGCGCAGACGAAGATGCCGCCATCGTACATCTGCGCTACACTCATCCAAAAGCCAAGCAAACTATCGGGCTGGTAGGCAAGGGAATTTGCTTTGATACCGGCGGGCACAACCTGAAACCAGCCCGTTATATGCACGGCATGCACGAGGACATGAACGGGTCGGCCGTAGCACTCGGCATTTTGCTTGCCGCGTCACAGTGTAAACTGGTGGTGAATATCGATTGCTGGCTGGCAATCGCACAAAACCACATCAGTCCCAAAGCGTATAAGCAAAACGATATCGTGACTGCACTAAACGGCACCACCATCGAAATTATCCACACCGACGCCGAAGGACGTATGGTATTAGCCGATACACTCACGCTGGCGGCACGTGCCAAACCAGATTTGATCATTGACTTCGCTACCCTGACTGGCAGCATGGCCGTGGCCTTAGGCGCGCGCTACAGCGGCGTGCTCGGTAACCGAGATGCACTGTTGCAGCGTGCAGTCAGCGCAGGCAAGCAAAGCGGAGAACGCCTGTGCGCCTTCCCGCTGGATGACGACTATGAAGCGGCGCTGGATTCAAAAGTAGCAGACATCAAGCAATGTACACTGGACGGCGAGGCCGATCACATTCTGGCAACTCGATTCCTAAAGCGTTTTGTCGAGGACACGCCCTGGTTGCATATTGATCTATCCTCGAGCCGCTGCGAAGGAGGGCTAGGCATCGTAGCAAGCGAAGTGACAGGATTTGGTGTGGCATGGGGGCTACGAATGCTACAGGACTCGCTCCCAGCCTAGATAACAGCAGACAGTACAGCGGGGCATACGCCTCATGTAGAGCAAAGGGAGTAGTTAATCCAGCGCTGTATAACGTGTAGCCAACATACATTCCGACCTTACTCATCACCCACTGCTTTGAAGTCGATTTTCCCCAATTCTGTCTTGTGACAATGCTCTTGTCGTTTCTCTAGCCGAACTCCCGCGTACATAACAAGCCATGTACGGTACTATAGACAAAATAAAAAACCCGGCATTTTCATGCCGGGTTTTTTAAACTAATCAAGAACCGATTAAGGAGCCTGAATATTGGATGCTTGCTTACCTTTAGGACCTTGCGTAACGTCAAAGGTAACTTTTTGACCTTCTTGAAGAGACTTGAAACCGCTCATGTTAATTGCTGAAAAATGTGCAAACAAATCTTCGCTTCCATCATCGGGAGTAACAAATCCAAAGCCTTTTGCGTCGTTAAACCATTTTACTGTACCAGTTGCCATGTGAATTACTTCCTTAACTAAAAACGGGGAACCCCCCCGCGAAACTATTTGAATCGAAGATTGCACATGGAAAAAACCAGTATCGCAAAAACTTTGAATCAAACACCAGTTAACCTTATACACTTATTAAAGAATACTGTCAAGGCAATTCTTGGAACACCTACAATTCATACATATACCCCCACATTGCGAACAAATATTACACCGAATTCCTGTCCCAACAAGCTTATAGCAATAACTGCCATAAACAAATTTTGTCTAGTCAAAACGGAGCTCATGAATTCTCGCCTTCAAATTCGGCAACATAATTGATCATTACTCCTCATGCAAAATTATAAACACGACTACTCTAATTCAGATTTTTACTTACGTCTTTGCTGATTAAACTACGCGAACACTTGCCTGGTAAATCACTCAATCCTCTCAATCTTCCTACGCACCACAACATTGTCCAAGTATCATTTCTTGCTTGGATTAACTTAGGAGCAGATGGCTTGTCTTCTTGCTATATACCTGAAAAAACCTTCCCAAATCCGACAAGCGAAGATTTTCGGAGCAATATATTCTGAAAGAATGCAGCATTTAATGATGATGCCCACCTTCGCCATGTGTATGACCATGCTCTAGCTCTTCGGCAGTAGCGGCACGTACATTGGTAACAACACCTACAAAATTTAGCGTTTTGCCAGCAAGCGGATGATTACCATCTACGGTCACTTCGGTATCGGTCACATCCACAACAGTATAGAGCGAATAATCGTCATCATCGCCGTTTTCCACGCCTCCCTCGAATTGCATGCCAATGGTAATTTCATCCGGGAACAAATTGCGCGGCTCAACGTGCACCAAATCGTGCTCATACTCTCCAAACGCATCGTCCGGTTCCATCGTAACTTTAAGTTCAGCACCTACGTCCTTACCTTGTAACGCCTCTTCCACAATTGGAAATATTCCGTCATAACCACCATGCAGGTAGCTAATAGGATCTTCTGTTTTTTCCAACAGACTGCCATTTGCATCAAATAATTCATAGCGCAACGATACAACGGTGTTTTTTGCAATTTTCATTTCAACTCCTTAAATATCAGATTGAGAATTTCATCGGCATGGCCGTGTGCTTAAAACACTAAGCTAAAGCATGAAGTAACTTACCTTGTTTGTCGATCACAACAATGGAACGTTGAATTGAGATTTTTTATGTTTATCACCTCTATATTTCTTCGTCCATCTCTCCATAAGGCACATCGCATTTTATGCAAATTTTTAGATTCTGCGTCTAAAAAATCAGGACAAATAGATCATAGTACTTATCGCGCAAGTCGACATGACTCAAGCATTCCTCATGACGATTCGCCTTTACTATCAACTGATACACCAATCTCATTACGCGTGCCAGTTAACAAATATCATACGAATATATGCATTCGATGATAAAACGAATATGATCAATCCAGCACGACAAATTGTACTGTGAATGCAAATTGAATCTAGTTTCATGCGGACTAAAATATTGTCGTGTGAGTGAGTACAGATATAATATTAATTATGACAATAAATTCCACCATGCTTGATGGATTAACGACAGAGGCGTTTTTACGCGATTACTGGCAAAAAAAACCCTTACTCATTCGCCAAGCATTCTCGCAATTCAATGGATTGCTTGATCAATCACAGTTATTTGCCTTGGCTTGCACTGAGGATGTGCAATCACGCCTCGTGATCCAACGCCACGGCCAGTGGCAAGTGCAACATGGCCCATTTAAAGCAAATACATTCAATAGCTTAGCAAAAAATACATGGACGGTGCTGGTACAAGGCGTAAATCAGCACCTGCCAGACGCAGCCACGCTATTAAAGAATTTCAGCTTCATACCTCATGCGCGCTTGGATGATCTGATGGTGAGCTATGCCCCCAAAGGCGGGGGCGTAGGCGCACATTTCGATTCTTATGATGTATTTCTTTTGCAGGGCTCGGGCCATCGTCGCTGGCAAATTTCTGCACAAGAGGATCATACACTGGTAGAAGGTGCTCCATTGAGGATCTTGAAACACTTCCACATGGAACAGGAATGGGTGCTAGCACCAGGCGATATGCTCTATTTGCCACCACATTATGCTCATAACGGCATTGCCGAGAGCGATTGCATGACATATTCCATTGGATTCCGCACCCCAACCTATCAAGAGTTGGCGGAACAGTTTCTGGTGTACCAGCAGGATCGGGTTTGCTTGGACGGCATGTATGTGGATCCGAATCTAAAAGTTCAACGCCATCCTTCAGAAATTAGTACAGATATGCTAAATCAAGTAACGCAGATCATCCGCCGAATAAAATGGACTAAGCACGACATTACCAATTTTCTCGGTAGCTATCTCAGTGACCCTAAACCGCATATATTTTTTGATCCACCAACGAAACCACTACGTCGTGATCGCTTCAAACGGGCAATACAAAACTACGGCGTGGCGATGACCCTAAAAACGCAAATGTTGTGCCATAACGGCATGGTGTTTATCAATGGTATGGCTCACACCGTCAATAAATACGATTATCGAAAATTACGCTCTCTCGCCGATGCGCGCCAGCTCGATTCCGCTGTAGGCCTGTCGCAGGAAGCATTTGAATTGCTTTATCTATGGTATACAGATGGCTATATTGTACCTATTGTTAAACAAGTGAATAAATAAACTTATTTTTAGAGCAAATCGAATAAGCTGGCATCAATTCTAACGTGACTCACAATACCCTACTCTACCTCTACCAACCGCTTGTGAATTACACTTCGTATCTCTCAAGCCTTGCTTCGATAAAATGCGAATTAACGGTCTCTAATATCAAAGCTCCGTCACGACCTTGAATTTGAAAAAATCATGATTACTATCATTATTTGCTAGAATTATTCTATATGTTGGTATAGAATACCATGTCTTCGCTATAATCTAGCGTTGTAGTGGACTGAAATTCCCCAGTTTTGTATGTAAATTTAATTATTGTGAAGGAAAGTAAATGAAACGTTTTGCTCTAGTTGCTGCCCTGTTGGCATTGTCTTTGACTGCTTGTGGCGAAAAGCCTAAGGAACACGCAGCAGAAACTCCAGTTGTTGTAGCACCTGCACCCGAACCTGCTGCCGCTACTGTTGATGCTGCTGCTACTGCCGCTGGTAGTGCTGCTGAAGCTGCTGGCAGTGCTGCTGAAGCCGCTGGTGCTGCTGCCACTGCGGCCGGAACTGCTGCTGACGCTGCTCATGGCGCCGCTGACGCTGCTAAAGATGCAATGAAGAAGTAATTTCTTTTTTTGAAAAATAAAAAGCCGATTTCAAATCGGCTTTTTATTTTTGTAGACTATCTTTATACGATTTTTCGCCAGGCTAGTCCTTCGCCTTGCCCGGCCACTGCAATCCATTCTGGATTGCAGTTAAGTGCTTTACTCAACGCATATACCGCCAGTTCAGGCGTGTTATTTTTACGACTTAGATGTGCAGCCACAATATGCTGTAAACGGCTACAATCCAACCGTGCCAACAATGCTGCCGCATCCGCATTACTCAGATGGCCAAATCGCCCACCAACACGTTGCTTAAGACTTATGGGGTAATCACTGTTGGCCAATAGGGCAGTATCATGGTTGCACTCCAATACTAACGCATCACAACCACTTAACATCGCCTCAATATGAGGGGTAGAGCAACCAATATCGGTCAACACCCCCAGCCGTTTTGCACCATCACTGAACGTATACTGTGCTGGCTCAACCGCATCATGTGGCACAGGAAAAGGCTGCACCAACAATCCATTGATAGTGAAGGGACAGTGAGAGTCAATCTTTGTTAGCTTGGGTACACTACTGAACAACTTACTTTGCGCATGGAATGTGCCGTGCGTTAGCCATATCGGAATCGAATATTTACGTGCTAACCGCGCCACCCCGGCAATATGATCACTATGTTCATGTGTCACCACAATACCGTTAAGGCAATCGGGGGTTAGACCAAGACGCGCCAGACGCATACAAGTATCAGATAGGGTAAAACCACAATCCATTAATACAATGGTTTTACCAGCTTGCACCACCAATGCGTTACCTTCGCTGCCGCTACCAAGTGAAGCAAAACGCATCAATTAAGATCCAAGTGCTACTTGATCAACTGTTTATACAGTAGATCGGTCATACGCTGCGTGACTTGGTCTTTACCAGCACCTTGGTTGAGAACACTAACTTCACAGCCAGCGTTATTCTCACGCACAGTCACCTGATAACGTGTAGCTCCTTCAATCGAATCTTTAGTAGATTTTTGGTCGTCATCATTACGCCAGAACATTAAATTATTGACCCAGCTTTTTTTCTTCGCCATATCCTTACCCGGATTCACAAAGTATACACCGCTAACCCTATCCTTATCCTTCACCTCGATGCCTGCCTGATCTAACGCCAGCCCTATCTTGCGCCAGCTTTTGTCAAATGGCTCGTTCAATATAATAATTTTATTACCGTTGATCTCCTGTAGCTTCGGTACGGTAACCATCTCTTGCGACTTAGGAGTTTGCCCGACCTGAACCTGATTTTCAGTGCCACCCAATTTAATCATTAACAACTGCAACATACTGGCTTCCAGCTCGGGATCATTCGGGCGCGGCCTCCATTTGTAACCGTTCTTATCCACATCCAACGCTTCTTCCATACCACGATGACTGATATAAATCTCCGAACTGTTGCCATCCTTGCTACGCTCCAAGCGAGTACGATACATATCCTGCTCGCCCGATGAATGAAGCTTATCGAATACCTTACCAAGCATTTTACTCAAACCGCTTTGCTGAATTTTAGCGCGCCTCTCTGTCCAGTCTGTTTCGATAAGACCCGCCGCAGGATTGTCTAATTTGATGATAAAACCTTGTTCCTGCCAGAATTCTTTAACCAGTGGCCACACCTTTTCCACTTTTTCTCCCACGACTAACCAACGCTGCGTACCGTTACGTTCTAAATGTACATTTTTTATTTCTGGTAAAACAGTGGTATCAGCACCAATTTGCGCTACTTGACCTCCCTTGGCAAAATCAGAAAAATTTGTCACGATCTCACCATCACTGCCTGGTATCGTATGTTGATTTTTAATTGCAGGAGTAGTCAGGTCAGGTGGAATTTCTAGCGCGGGAGTCTTGGTTGCAGCAGATTTATAATCAACACGCTTGTTTTCAATGCCAATGGCACTGCATCCGGCCAAAATTAATAATGCAAAAAATAATACAGTTAAATATAATACTTTCATGCCGCCCCTGAAATTTTTACCTTATATTCAATTAGTTGAATATAAAACAATTAATAAATGCAATGACATTTCAGATACACAGTAGCAATCAGAGCCCGCGTTCTGTCATTTCTTCCATCATAACGAAAAAATCATACTGGTAATTGATCTGAATTAGACTAATTGATCACTCCAGCCTGGCGCATCGCATCCTCAACTAGATCTTGAGAAGCTAAAGATAATGGTGTAAGTGGTAGACGCAGCACATTTTTCATTTTCCCCATAGACGACACAGCCCATTTTACCGGTATAGGATTGGCCTCAATAAACAAGTAGCGGTGCAATCCAAGCAAGCGAAAATTGATCTCACGCGCCTTGACTACTTCACCGTTCAAGGCCGCTAAACACATCTCATGCATTAACTTGGGCGCCACGTTGGCGGTAACAGAAATCGTGCCATGTGCGCCCAGCAGTATTAATGCTAATGCACTCGCATCATCACCACTGTATACCGCGAAATCTTTGGGTGCCCGCTGTAATAGATCACTCCCGCGCTCAATATCACCGCTCGCATCTTTTATACCAACAATATTGGGAATTTGTGCCAAGCGCAGCACAATATCATTATGTATGCCCACACAAGTGCGTCCTGGCACGTTATAGAGGATATGCGGCATATCTACCGCCTCGGCAATAGCTTTGAAGTGCAAATATAAGCCTTCTTGTGTTGGCTTGTTGTAATACGGCACCACTGTCAGCGAAGCATCTGCACCTGCTTTCTTTGAGAAATCTGCCAATTCGATCGCTTCTTTAGTTGAATTCGCGCCAGTTCCTGCAATCACTGGAATGCGCCCAGCCGCGTGCTCTACTGCCACCTGAATCAACGACTCATGTTCAGTTAAATCCACCGTAGGAGATTCCCCTGTAGTGCCGACCACTACGATACCATCGGTACCCTGCAGAATATGAAAATCAATAAGCGCGCGAAATGCAGTTAAATCCAGACTACCGTCCTCGTGCATTGGAGTCACAATTGCAACAATACTGCCCTTAATCATGATATTTGACAATTCTTAAATTAAATCAATAAATTATAATATTTATTCTCAGTGAACACCGAACAATTCAACATCAAAAATCAATGCTGCATTTGGTGGAATAGCACTTCCTGCCCCTCGCGCACCGTAACCCAAATCAGCGGGAATAATGAGCGTGCGTTGACCGCCGACTTTCATACCAGCGATACCTTGATCCCAACCTTTAATTACACGCCCTTCGCCTAATGGAAAAGAAAAATGTGCACCACGATCACGGGAACTATCAAATTTTGTACCTTTATTATTTGGCATAGTCGCATTGTAAAGCCAACCTGTGTAGTGCACGTCAACCGTTTTACCTGCCACGGCCTCTTTACCATCGCCAACTTTCTGATCTATTTTAATAAGTTTTGTAACAACAGTCGTCACATTATCGGCCGCAGAAAATGCGTTCTGGGTCGGCAAAATCATAGGTATAAAAAACATGCCAGAAAATAATAATTTTTTAATTTTATGCATCATCAAACCTCCGTAATAAAGTTAAGCGAGCGATAGTACCATTAATTAGAAAACATCTAGCAGCCTGTCAGACTACAGCCACCTAAAAAAAGACTACCATCACCATAAAAAAATACTAAACAACCACCGGCTAAAGCCGGTGGGTTTGAATTACGGACTGAAAATCCGGATACGCGCCGCAAGCGTTATGCAAGCGGGCAAGAACGGCGAGGCATGATCAAGAATCGTG
>NZ_CAKMAA020000034.1 GCF_924101635.2 Candidatus Nitrotoga sp. HW29
TCCTCGGTTTCTTCGATGAGGCAATTATTGCACTATTGATGTATAAATGGAATAATAACCCGAGCGGCTGACTTGTAATACTCGACATGTTTGGCTGATGGCCTTCTGCTGCCCTTGCTTGATGATGTTGTAAATCATCTCAGTTCGCGGGCAAAGAAGGCTGATGCTTTTTTTAATAATTCATTGTCAGAACGCAGTTGGCGGTTCTCGGTCTCCAGTTGGCGTATGCGTTGCTGCTCGACAGTGATAGGCTTCCCAATACCTATTTTACCCAGTTGCTCAGCCCGGTATTGTTCAATCCAGCGGCTCACTGCTGTGCGACCTATGCCCATGTCTTTAACCACTTGCGTGATACTCAGTCCTTGATCAACTACCATCCGCGCAACTTCTAATTTAAATGCGGCTTCGTAATGCTTGCGGTGCTTGTTCATTGGCGATTCCTCTCTAGCTGAATAATAATCCTATCGAGGTGTACGTTTCTATTAGACCACTACAGTGCGGCACTGGTGCTGTTGAATGTTATCAAGCGCGCGCCGGATGCGGTTACGGCTGCGCTGAGCTGAGCTGCATCACAAATGCTTTGCACTTCGTGACGAGGCATGGAGTTTGGAACAGGGCGCATTGAAAATATCGCGTGAAGAAATTGCGCCTTCCAGGAAAATTTTATTTAGGCGTAGATAATGCCCAGTCGCTACAACACCGACCAACTCACTGAAGCCCAATTTGAGCCGGGTTCGCGTGGGCGTGTCCTGAAAAACTTCCCTGGCATTCGCAGTAAACGCTTAATGGATGAGATGGAAGCCACGAAGCTGGCCGAAGCGACTGATTGAGCGATCCGTCACGTTACTGCAAACCAGCGATTTACCACCGCCGATATCCGCCACTGGCACAAGCAATAGCTGGGCGAGCTGTATCCGTGGGCGGGCGAGTATCGGCAGGTGAATATCAGCAAGGGCGGTTTTGTGTTTGCGATGACGGCGCAAGTGTCACGTCTGATGCTTAAGTTTGAACGGAAAGAATTGAAACGATTTACGCCATGCACCTTCGACAATCTGGGGGGTGTGCTAGAAGCATTGGCAATCACGCATTGCGAGTTGGTGCTGATCCATCCATTCCGCGAAGGCAATGGGCGTTTGTCGCGTTTGCTTTCTCAGCGCATGGCATTGCAGTCAGGGCTGCAGTTGCTGAATTATCCAGCATCAAGGGCAAACAGTGCGAGACCTATTTTGCTGCTGTGCAGGCAGGTATGGAGCGTTATTACGCGCCGATGATCGAGGTTTTCAGGAAAGTGGTGAGTACCAGCAGTTAGCGGGCTTTAGTGTGTTGCTTGTTACGCATGGGTGTAAGTGCGCGTTCCGCCGCTTTCTTCACGCCTTCAATTGCAATTGAGGAAAGCACGCTGGCACGCAAGGCGCGCTGATATTCTTGCGCATTGCGCAAGTGCGGATTGTGTTGGAGTAGAGATTTAGGAGCCATGACCGCACGATAAGGAACATGGCGCAATAATTCAACAGCCATATTAAAAAGCCACAAATGTTGCGCAATTGTGAAGGCGTCACCACAGACTGGCACGGCCAGACTGTGGCGATTTAACTGGCACAAAAGTGATGCTCTTGTGCAAGACATTGTCACAGACCGATGTTCAAGATAGAAGCGGCTTCTTCAACTCTTGACGTGGGCCGAAGAATTCGAAATGTACTTGCGCCGGCGGCATTCCCCAGGCGAGCAGTTCATGATAAATATTTACCATGAACGGTTGTGGTCCACAGAAAAAATAATCCGCATCACGGTTAGGCACCAAGGACTCGATTAACGTTGCGTCAATAAAACCTGTACTGGCGGAACCTTCACGTAGAATGCCCGCTTCTGCAGGGTCACTGTAACGATAGCGAACTTGCAGATTAGAATTCTTTGCAGCCAGCGCATCGATTGTTTTCTTGAATGCCTGTGCACCTTCATTCAGGCTGCCGTGGATGAATACAATCTGGCGATCTGGCATCGCGTCAAGAACGCTCAGCAAGATACTTAAAATCGGTGTGACACCCACACCTGCGGCCAGCAAAACCAATGGCCGTTCGTGTTTTTCAGTCATGTCGATAAAAAACTCACCGCATGGCGGGGCAATTTCCAGCGTTGAGCCTACATCAATATTACCGTGTAAAAAATTAGAAACATAACCGTCAGGCGTACTGGCTTTTTGCCCTATTTCACGTTTTACACTAATACGGAACCATTCCTGCCCTGGCTTATCGGAAAGGCTGTAATTTCGCATGGTGGTATGGCCACATGGGCTGGGCACACGCACCGTGACATATTGGCCAGGCTTGAATTCAGGGAGCTTACTACCATCTGCGGGTACCAGATAAAAAGAGGTAATCACATCGCTTTCCACCTCTTTTCTTATTACACGAAAAGGCTTCAACCCTTCCCATCCACCTGGTATAACGGTGTGTTCATGATAAATCTGCTTTTCACGGCCAATCAGGATATTAGCTAGAAAACCATATGCTTCCGCCCATGCATTGATCACATCGTCCGTTGCTCCTTCGCCAAGAACTTCACGAATGGAAGCGAGTAAATTTTCTCCCACAACAGGGTAATGTTCAGGCTTAACTTGCAACGATGCATGCTTCTGCGCTATGAGCTCTACCGCGCCGCCAAGAACTTCAAGATTATCTATATTTGCAGCATAGGCACAAATTGCGCCTGCCAACGCTTTTTGTTGAAGCCCCGCCGCCTGGTTTGCCGGGTTAAATAATGGGGCGACTTCAGGATTATGCGAGAACATTCTTTTGTAAAAATGTCGCGTAAGTGTTTCGCCATGCTCTTCAAGAATGGGAGCCGTGGATTTAACAATAGCAATGGTTTGAGCGCTTAACATTTAGTTCTCCTTGGATATATTTTTGATAGGCATTACTTACATCTTCATGCAAAACGGCTGGAATAACAGGCCATGCATAATTCGTTCGGCTTACTGCGTTTCGTCTAGCCTAAAAATTATTTACTACAATTTCGCCACCTGAAATGACAAGATCAGGATATTCAAGAATTTTGAAGGCATGTATAGGATTACCCTTTACTGCAATAATATCGGCGGGTGCACCTGGTTGCAGCGTACCCAGCAGCGGTATATTCAGATGCTGACCTGGCTTCAACGTTGCGCTACGCAAAACATCAATCGGTTGCATCCGCACCATTTGCACCATATAGATAAGCTCTTGGGCATCGATTCCCCAGGGAATGTCTGAATGCGCAATTTCAGCGCCGTATAAAAATTCGGCGCCCAGTGAGGCCAACACATTGGCATTGTGAGAAACACCTGCACATCTCGCCAGGGTATCCAGCGTAGTAACTATTTTTACGTTCTGCGCCACCGCTTTTTTTAGCAGCGATTCGGGAATAATGTCACAGGGAATATGCGCCCATTCGTCGACACCTGAGTTAATTGCAATCTCTGCACCTCTTGCTTCAGCAAGATGCGCCGTCACTTTTCGATCATGTTTATGTGCTTCGGCCACAATCGCTTTTACAATATTTTCTGGTAAAAGTGGCCAAGCTTGCCTCGAGGAATGAGCACTGTGTACGGGCATATGATTGAAATTTGAATGCTCTGCGTCCGCTTGCTTGTGATGACTATGACCAGATGACCAGGGAGCACCTGCTTCGCCACCGGGTTCCAATGCAATCTTAATTACTGCTGCTCCTCCATTGATATGATTTCGGACAGCTTCACGCGCTTCTTCTACTGTCGACACAGCTGTTGCGATGTTTGCAACCCCTAAGTTTGCAATAGGATAACCACCAGGTGCGGTAATAATCGGGCCAGAAGTAAGTACTCGTAAGCTTCCTTTGCCACCGTATGGCTTGTGAATTGGCCCGCCTAAATCTCTAATCGTCGTAATTCCATGCTTCAGAACAATATCTGCTGGAACATTCTGAAATGAAAGATGTGCATGTAATTCGATAAAGCCAGGCAGTATCGTTGCATCCCCTAAATCAATAGCTTGAGCATTACCCGGTTTAAATGATTCGCGTGTGTCGATTCGCGCTATTTGCCCATTCACCACTAATATCGACACATTGGTTCTAATGCTATTACCGTCAAAAACTCGCGCAGCATGTAGAAGAATTGGTCTCGACCCTGTTTCCTGAGCGGCGACTGACGAAGCGGTAAAGATTGCCAAGCCTATAATCAATAGATTATTGATTTGACTAGTTAAACAAAAGAATATTTTTATGAACATGATGAAGTGGTTGAGAAAGAATCAATCTGGTTCTTTTCAATGACAGGTTTAGCTACCACCCACATCGTTTCAAGCTCAACAGATACTTGCGCTTCTAATTTTTTTAGCTTTTCTTGTTCAAGAATTGCTGTGTCAGAATAAGGAAACTGGTCATTGATAGTTTCAATTGAATCTGCCACACCAACGGCAATTAGAGAACCAGCATCTGCCATAATGGAAGCTGGCGGAGTGGTAACTTTGACAACCGATTTTTTAACTACTGGCTCTGCGGCTTTAATTTCATCTGTTACTTGTAGTTGCAGATCATTAATCGCCTGGACAGAAGGAATATAAAGTAGGCTCGCCAAGGCGAAAAATATTAATTTTTGTTCCGTACTTAATTCCTTCACGCAAAAAATCATCGTCCCCCCTCACAACAAAATAGTGCGAACGAGAATAGCGTAATGTACTAACAATGGGAATGTGACAAATTGTCGCACCACAATTGTGAGGTAAGCTGAAAAAAATGAAGTCCAACGTTCTTGTAATAATAATGAAACGGAGGGCAGAAATGGAACGGACTTTCGGAGAGATTTACACGCAGGAATTTCGGGCGCAGGCGGTACGTTACCTGAAAGTTCGCAGACAACCTGCGGGCTAGCATCAAAATCAAAACCGCACCACATCAACATGTTGACCTGCGATCTACCCATTGTGCAAGATGCTCACTCGATAGATGCGCATACTTCTGCACCATCTCCGGCGTTGACATCCGCCCAACTCTTGCAATACGTGCAACGGGATGCCTTCTTGAATGTGCCAGCTTGCCCAAATGTGCCTGAGATCATGCCAGCGGAAGTTCTCGATACCTACCCGCGCTAATGCTTTGTGCCATGCCTTCGTGTTCACCTGATGTACAAGTTTGCCATTGAAGGTGAACACGTTCACTTGATACCTGCCGATCTGTTTGCGCAGCACTTCAATCGCTACGCTCGATCAGTTAACCCAGCTATAAAAGGATATTGACGAACACATCGACAGACATTCGAATCTCCAGAAAGACAGGATATTGCTTCAGAATATTCCAGCAATTGGCTCGCAGGTGGGGAGCAATATACTCTCTGTGAGGCACAACCATGATTTCGGTTCGGCTGAACAGTTGGCGGCTTATCTGGGACTCGTTCCGGTGGAACGACAGTCGGGTAGTTCGGTGCCGGGACGCGCGCGAATGTCCAAGGCTGGCCCCGCCAGAATACGCGCCGTGTTATATATGGCTGCCGTCGTGGGAAATTGAGATGCGTTTATGAAACCTCCAAACATTTCTGCGTTTCTAACAAACGTTTTTACGTCCGTATTGAAAAATGATCCATGAGGCTCGAAATCATATCGGCTTGGTCGGATAATAATATTCCCGTCTATTTGTTGCAAAGTTACGAAACCATGGACAAGCCCATCTGCACCGACACGCCCTCTCCTGGCGCCGTATTATTGGGGCCAGTAAAGTCCCCTGTCTGCTCTACCGTTAACTTGCCCGAATCAACCGTAACATTAAAATTGGGATTTGTATTCGCACGCCAAATTTCGCCCCCCGGTTCTTAACGCTGCCAGGCTAATGGCAGCCACATACGTGGGGAGCATCGTAGGAATGTTGGCAAACCACTCAGGTGCCCGCATTCCCGAGTGCATCAACAAGCGGGACATGCATTTCAGCTAGTGTGAGTGTTACATTCTGTTTGAAACTTAACCAGCCAACTGATCTTTGGAGATAGGTGATAAATATAAGTCCCATCAAGAATGCAACACTACACTGACTACATTGCAGGAGGCGACGATATGCTTGATAACATATAATAGTGCTAGACACTCCATTTTAGTTATGTTAAAAAATTCGTGCATTATCTATGAGACGCTGTACGATGTGGCTAGTAGATATCGATACTATCGAAGGATTTATCAAATTTAAGGAGGCTTCCATGAATCGCTGGATTTTTCTTTTTCTGCTACCCATTGCAGTTTCTGGTTGTGCTACCGTTCCAAAGCCGCTGGCAGTTGGTTCATTTGCTGAAGTTACGCCAAGTGCAGCGCAAAACGATAATTTTGTCGGCCAACGTGTACGTTGGGGGGGCAGTATTGCAAACACGGAGCCGGGCAAAAATGAGACGTGTTTTGAGATAGTGAGCCATCCATTGGATAGTAATGCCAGACCTCAGGAAACCGATATGACTTGGGGACGATTCATTGCTTGCGCCCCCGATTTTTACGATCCTGAAGTGTATGCAAAAGGCCGCGAGGTGACGATAATTGGTAGTGTTCAAAACATCATCGTGCGCAAGCTCGGTGAATACGAATATCGCTATCCTCAGCTCAACGCTGAAACAGTCTACTTATGGCCGAAGCTCGTTCCCTATTCATACTACGGATCCCAGTATCCTTACTATAATAGTTATTATGGGCCATATTGGTATAACCCTTGGGGTCCATGGCGAGGTCGGTTTGGAAACCCTTACTGGTAGTGGTAGTAAGAAACAGAATGCTAAGCACAAATGTGCACGACGTGTTTCGGAAGATCCATATTTCAGTCAGAAAAAGGAAATTGTTTCAGCAGAGATAACACATAAAAAATTGCTTATCCCTGCTTGAATTTGATTTTGCTATAGCTTTCTCTTTACCCAAGCTGATACAGATGCAAGCGCCGTGGTCACAAATTCTGGTTGCGTACCCCCAGCTTGAGCCATATCCGCGCGCCCCCCCCCTTTGCCACCTACTTGTTGCGCCACCGCATTAACCAATTCACCCGCTTTTACCTTGTCGGTAATATCAGCGGTTACACCAGCAATAAGCATAACTTTTCCGTCAGCCACGGCAGCTAATACAATAGCCGCTGATTTGAGCTTGTCTTTTAGTTTGTCCAATGTCTCACGTAATGTCTTGATATCCGCACCTTCCAAAAGTGCAGCGACTATCTTGACACCATTAATTTCTATAGCCTGACTTGCCAAGTCTTCACTTTGTGAAGAAGCTAATTTGGATTTTAAGGTAGCGAGTTCTTTTTCAGCCGTTTTTATTGTCTCTTGCATTAGCGCAACACGTTGCGTTAGTTCGTGCGGCTGTACCTTTAGTGTGGCGGCGACTTCATGTACTTTTGCATCCAGTTGCTGTACCCAGCTCAGCGCGCCCTCCCCGGTAATTGCCTCAACACGACGAATGCCGGCAGCCACTCCGCTTTCCATTACAATCTTGAACAAACCAATGTCACCAGTGCGCTGAACATGTGTACCACCGCATAGCTCAGTGGAAAATTCGCCCATGCCTAACACGCGCACTTCATCACCATATTTTTCACCGAACAATGCCATTGCACCGGACTTTAGTGCGTCGTCATAGGCCATTACCTGCGCGCTCACCGCAGCATTCGCCTGTATGGCATGGTTTACACGATTTTCTACTTCGCGGATTTGCATATCGGTCATCGGTGCGTTGTGGCTAAAGTCGAAGCGTGTTTTGGTCTGATCTACCAGCGAACCCTTTTGTTGCACATGCTCGCCCAATACATCACGTAGCACCCGGTGCATCAGGTGCGTGACCGAGTGGTTACGAATAGTGCGCGCGCGCGCGCCTTTATCGACAATAGCTTCGACCGAGTCGCCCACCTTGATCAAACCACTCTTTACTTGCCCGTGGTGACCAAACACATCGGGTTGAATTTTCTGTGTATCTTCTACAACAAAAAGCGTTGGGTTATTAGAGGATATTTGCAGAATACCTACGTCACCCACTTGCCCGCCAGATTCCGCGTAGAACGGCGTATTGTCCAGCACCACAATACCTATATCAGAAGCGGAAAGCGTTTGCACAGCCACGCCGTCTTTGTATAACGCCACGATCTTGCTCTGTGTAACCAGCTTGTCGTACCCGTAGAATTGCGTTTTTACGCCTTCATATTCCAGCCCCGCACCTATCTTGAATTTCCCCGCGGCGCGCGCCTGTTCGCGCTGACGTGTCATGGCATCATTAAAGCCGGCTTCATCAACAATGACACCATATTCACGGCATACATCCTGTGTCAGATCGAGTGGAAAGCCATAGGTATCATGCAAAGTAAACGCAATATGTCCTACAAGGACTTTTGATTGCAGCGACTTATCTTCCTCTCGCTCTCGTCCCTTTTTATTGTCCGAACTATCACCAAAACCGAGGCCATTCGTTACGATTTTATCGAGTGCAACTTCAAGTATTTTCATACCATGCTCAATCGTTTCAAAAAAACGCTCTTCCTCGATACGCAGTACTTCAGCGACTCGCGATTGCGCTGCAACCAATTCGGGGTATGCCCCACCCATTTCCCGGGCAAGATCAACGACTATTTTATGGAAAAATGCTGCGCGACAACCCAGTTTATAACCATGCCGGATGGCACGGCGGATAATGCGGCGCAGCACATAACCGCGCCCTTCATTGCCGGGAATTACTCCATCCACAATTAAAAAGGAGCAAGCACGAATATGATCAGCGATCACCTTGAGCGAGTTGTTGGTAAGGTCGCTGATGTTTGTTTCGCGCGCCGCCGCACAAATCAGGCTTTGAAATAAATCAATATCGTAATTGGAATGCACGTGTTGCAATACTGCCGCGATGCGCTCTAATCCCATGCCAGTATCCACTGATGGTTTAGGTAACGGGTGCAACACACCGTTTTCATCGCGGTTGTATTGCATGAATACCAAGTTCCAGATTTCAATATAGCGATCACCATCAGCCTCCGCACTACCCGGAGGGCCGCCCCAAACATCAGGCCCATGGTCGTAGAAAATTTCCGAGCATGGGCCGCATGGACCGGTATCTGCCATCTGCCAGAAATTATCGGAAGCATAGCGCTTACCATGATTGTCACCGATACGCACAATGCGCTCGACCGGCACGCCAACTTCATTAGACCAGATGTTATAAGCCTCATCATCCTCGGCGTAAACAGTTACCCATAGCTTGTCAGCGGGCAGCTTATAAACCTCAGTGAGCAATTCCCATGCATATTTAATAGCACTGTGCTTAAAATAGTCACCAAAGCTGAAATTGCCCAACATCTCGAAGAATGTATGGTGTCGTGCGGTATAACCCACGTTCTCCAGATCATTGTGCTTACCACCCGCACGCACACAGCGCTGCGAAGACGTAGCACGCACATACGGACGCTTGTCATGACCGAGGAAGCAATCTTTGAACTGCACCATACCGGAATTGGTGAACAACAACGTAGGGTCATTGCCTGGCACCAATGGGCTGGAGGGCACAATAGTGTGCTCTTTGGAGGCAAAATAATCCAAAAATTTCAGACGGATTTCGCTGCTGTTCATCTGTTCACCAATCTTTAAAAAGTAATTATTCTAATGTTTCATTAAGGCGTGGATAATACCATTTGCCCCTGCCAGGCTGCACCCTTCATTTCTTATGGCAAGTAGCTGGAGCAAGTGGCGAAATAATTATTCAGTAATTTAAACAATGGAGCTGGCCTAAACATCAAGTGCTCCTTAAGAAGAGTCTGAAAGTTGCGCACAACACCATAACGCTCTTCCTTGCCAACCCTTTGAGAGTACTACGTAACAAGGAAAATAATTAATATTGAAGAGTCAGCTTATGGCGGTTGTGTAAGACTTGCTTTTCAGAAAAACGATTACATCTAAAGTTAAAATAATCCACGACCTGAAGAGAGAAGCTTGGTAAACTCCTCAGCACTTACCGGTTGACTGAAGTAATAGCCCTGTATTTCATCACATCCTTGTTGTTTCAGAAAAGCCAATTGCTCAGCGGTTTCTACGCCTTCGGCGATAACTTTTAGTTTGAGACTATGAGCCATTGAAATAATGGTGCTTACAATTACCGCGTCATCTGTATCTGTCGTCAAATCACGCACAAACGATTTGTCAATCTTGAATTTATCAATTGGAAAGCGCTTGAGGTAGTTCAAGCTGGAATAGCCCGTACCGAAATCGTCCACTGACAGCTTCAGCCCCATCGCCTTCATGTCCTCCAGCAATAAAATTGCGGCTTCCGCATCCTGCATAACGGCACTCTCGGTAATTTCAAGCTCCAAACTAGACGGCGTCATGTCATTTTCACTAAGAATCGTCTTGATTATTTCGCCGAGGTTTTTCTGGCGGAACTGAACCGACGAAATATTGACCGCCATGGTAATTTTCATCAATCCCAGCTTGCGCCACGCCTGATTCTGGCGACAGGCCTCGCGCAATACCCATTCACCAATTGGAGGGATCAGACCATTTTCTTCCGCGATGGGGATGAACTGCGCTGGCAAAATTTTTTCATATTGGGGATTATCCCAACGAACCAACGCTTCTGCACCGATGATGTGACCGCTTCGCAAATCTACTTGCGGTTGGTAAAGCAGGAATAATTCGTTTCGTTCCAGGGCGTGACTCAACTTATTCTTGATTAACATTCGCTCAAGTGTGCGCCGGTTCATTTCACGGGTGAAAAATTGATAATTATTACGCCCATTCCCCTTAGCCTGATACATTGCGGCATCGGCGTGTGCTATCAGAGACTCACTGTCGACTCCATCCTCCGGAAACACGCTGATGCCGATACTGGTAGTCACCTCAATTTCGTTGTCATCGATCACACAAGGGCCGGCAATAGATGCCAGAAGCTTTAGAGCAATCATTGCAATGTCATCCGTATTTTCAATATACGGCATCATGATGGCAAATTCATCGCCCCCTAGCCGACTGACTGTATCACTTGTGCGTGCAACACTGTTGATGCGATCAGCGACAATTTGTAACAATTTGTCGCCAGTGAGGTGACCCAATGTGTCGTTTATAGCTTTGAAGCGATCCAGATCAAGGAACATAACGGCCACCTTGCGCTGTTCACGTTCAGCATGAGCAATCGCTTGTGTTAGACGATCATGCAGCATCATGCGATTAGGCAGGCCGGTGAGAAAATCGTGCTGCGCAATGTAGACCATGCGCTCTTCTGCCGCCTTGCGCTCACTGATATCGGACACCACTGCAATATGGTGACTAAACTCACCCCGTTCGTCCTTCATCGTGCTGATACTTAGCCACTCAATATAACTCTCTCCGTTCTTGCGGCGGTCAGCTATTTCACCCTGCCAACGGCCCGTTTTTTGGATACTCTGCCACATCTTGTCGTAAAACATTTTGTCCATCAATCCGGAATGAAGAATCCGTGGATTCTTGCCAATTGCCTCGGTAGCGCTATAACCGGTAATACTGGAAAAAGCCGGATTGACCAACATAATATTGTTACTTGCATCGGTCACTACGACGCCTTCATTGATCGTATCAAATATACGCGCAAACAATCGGAGCCGCTCCGTCGCCTCTTTTCGTTGGGTAATATCCTCGATCACCTCAATAAAATAATCCGGCTCACCCGTGGAAGCGCGAGTAAGCGACCATGTAAGATTAACCCACACCAATGAACGGTCTTTGCGCGTATAACGTATTTCCTTGGTCGAGCTAGAAACATCGCCAGCCAGTAACTGCTGCATACTATCCAACTCGTCCGGCATATCATCGGGATAGGTGATACTCGGACGATCATTTGCCAGCAGTTCTTCTTCAGAATAACCGGTGATAACGCACAGCTTGTTGTTGACGCGCAGCCAGCGTCCATCCAGTCCGACATGTGCGATGCCAACTGCGGCCTGTTCGAACGTCGCGCGGAAACGCTGCTCGGACTGAAAATGGATGTGTCGCGCCTGTGCCGCTTGTAATTCACGCTCAATGGCGGGAATCAGGCGCTTCAAATTATTTTTCAGCAGGTAGTCATGTGCCCCCGCCTTGATCGCCGCTACCGCCAAGTCTTCACCGATGGCGCCGGAAACAATAATAAACGGCAGATCACGCCCGCTTTGCTGCACAATTTGCAACGCAGCGAATGAATCGAAGGTTGGCATAGAGTGGTCTGAAAGTACCAAGTCCCATTCACCTTGTTTCAGGGCCTGACGCAGGCCTTCTGCGCTATCTACCCGCACATGGGTGAGTTCATAGGTTTGCTGTAAATATCGCGTCAATAGCAGTGCATCATCTTCCGAATCCTCAATGATCAGTGTACGCAATGTTGGCTTGTTCATTTTGCGCGTCTACTTCTTGGAGGAGTGTGGTTAATTGCCAGCCAATATATCCCGAGATTGCGTACTGCTTCAGTGAATTGATCATAATCCACTGGCTTAAGGATATAACTATTGAGACCGAGTTTGTAACCCGTTATCAGATCATGTTCCTCGTTCGAAGAAGTAAGAACTGCCACCGGTAGCAGTGCGGTTAGCGGGTCGGCACGCAGTTGCTTCAATACTTCGAGGCCATCCACCTTGGGTAATTTTAAATCAAGCAAAATGAGTGCCGGCATTGCGTTCAGATCACGTCCCGCATATTTTCCTTTTCCGAACAGATAATCGAGCGCTTCTGCCCCATCGCGCGTCACCACGACTCCATTTTCAATATGGTTTTGCTTGAGCGCACGCAGGGTAAGTGCTTCGTCATCGGGATTATCCTCGACCAGCAAAATAAATTTATTACCCATGCGGTTTCCTTAATTTGTTAATCATTGCTTAATGAAAGCTCATGATAAGCGGAACATACGCTTACTTATGGCAAAGTGAAATAAAACGTTGATCCTTTACCGGGCTCTCCTTCCGCCCATACTCGACCACCGTGGCGGTGAATGATGCGCTGCACCGTAGCTAATCCGACCCCGGTACCGGGAAATTCGGTCATGGCGTGTAGCCGCTGAAACGCGGAAAAAAGTTTACCGACGTATGCCATATCAAATCCCGCTCCATTATCACGAACAAAGTACACAGATGCTTCGACTTGGTGAGTGACACTGATTTCGATATACGCTTGTTCGCGTTTAGAAGTAAATTTCCACGCATTACCCAATAAATTCTCCAACACTACTTTCAGTAATTGAGTATCGCCTCGGACCGTCATACCTGGCATACAGACGAATTCAACGTGACGTTCGGGTTGTGCCTGTTGCAATTCGTCGACCACCGTCTGTGCCAATATACTTAAGTTCACCATCTCAAAGTTCATTTCACTACGTGTGACACGCGATAGCTTAAGCATATCGTCAATCAACTGCCCCATGCGCTGGGTAGCAGCGCGTACCCGTTGCAAATAATCTTTACCCGTTTCGTCCAAATGCGCACTATAGTCATCGAGCAAGGCTCGGCTGAAGCCATCTATGCTGCGTAGCGGTGCGCGCAAATCGTGCGACACCGAATAGCTGAATGCCTCCAACTCTCGGTTGGCTGCTGCCAGCTGAGTGGTGCGCTGTGCCACTTGATGTTCCAAATCAACTGACACACGCCGTAAGCGCGTGACTACCAGTGCAAGCGCCCCTAATCCCAGTGCCAGCAGCAAGC
>NZ_CAKMAA020000035.1 GCF_924101635.2 Candidatus Nitrotoga sp. HW29
AACGACTCAACCACCGGCCACGCAAAGTGCTGGGTTTCAGATCACCACATGAAGTGCTATTCGGGGTGGAGATGCGCTATACCAAGCCAGCATCAGTTGTTGCACTTCGAACTTGAATCCGCCTCTCTAAAAATTCTGATAATTAGTCTACAAATAGCTGGTTCAATTTTCCTACCCAATCCCAGCTCTATTGAGGTTGAAATCTAAACTTGTACAAACAGTACATAGCGTAGCACTTGGGCTTTCGCCATACCAACTCTTGCTATCATCATGATGTTTATGCTTATAGGCATAACATTCTCCAATTTAAATTTCTGCCTGAAGCAGCTTGGAATTGAATGATTTGTATGTACGGGCTGCTCAAAAGGCACTCTGCCACCCCAAGGACAGGAAATTAAACCCGCAGAGATTCAAAGCCACAGACACTAGATGAGCTACCATCCTGTCACAACCAATCTTATGTGAACAATCTATGAATCGGACAGAACGTTTTTACAAAATTGAACAACTGCTGATCTCACACCGGATCGTACCAATTTCCATCTTTTTGGAAACACTCGAAATTTCGGAAGCCACATTTAAGCGTGATCTGTATTACCTGCGTGACCGAATGAACATGCCCATCGAATGGGATCGGAATGCCAGGGGTTATCGGTATGTAACAACCAATCCACATGACAGATCTTCTACATTACCAGGATTGTGGTTCACTGCCTCAGAAGTGCATGCCCTCTTAACGATGCAACACTTGCTCACCAACCTTGGCAATGGATTGTTAAGCAGCCACATCACGCCATTGCAGACCCGTCTTAAAGCCTTACTGGGCAGTGCTGACCATAGCGTTGAAGAAGTCGAGAAACGCATCAAATTGGAGCACGCCACCAGGCGCACCCTGCCCCTCCAATGTTTTGAGACGATCGCCACGGCAACGTTGCAACGCCAGCAATTACAGATCACCCACTTCAACCGCCAGAACGGGCAAGAAAACACCCGCATTATTTCACCCCAACAACTTCTGTTCTATCGCGATAACTGGTACGTCGACGCATGGTGCCATCTGAGAGAAGGCATCCGCAGCTTTTCCATTGATGCCATCAGTCATGCCGAATTGATAGCGGCGCCTGCAATTGAATTGCCGCAACCTGAGCTCCAGAAATACTTCAAAAAGGGCTACGGTATATTCTCCGGCACGAAGGTAGCTTGGGCAAAACTCCGGTTTACCCCGGAACGGGCACGATGGGTTTCCACTGAACAATGGCATCCCGAGCAAAAATCCCGTTTTGATAAAAAGGGATATTATTGCTTGGAAGTGCCCTATTCCGATGACCGCGAACTATTGATGGACATACTCAAGCACGGCACTGAAGTCGAAGTAATGGCACCTAAAGCACTGAGAAACGGCGTCAGCAAATTGCTTGAATCTGCTTTGGCACAATATAAAACCTAAAATTTATTTCAGTAGATCACGCCATGAGCTACTCCCCCCGCTATCATGGGTTCATCCAAATTAATTCAACAAGGAGAAACCCATGTGGAAAGAAATCAAAATTGACCCAGACCGGCTGGTATTTTTTGGGTGCATGTTCGGTGGAATTGTGTTGGCTGTTGTGAATATGGTGTCTTGAGATGGATATTTTAATGGTGGCAATGCATCAGCGCGCTTTTGGAAAACTTGAACGAGACAATCTTGGCGTGGCTATCCGCTGGCATCCGTTGGTAGATCACATGATTGATGTAGCTGCTTGCTTCGAATCTTTAAGCACTTGTCAGTCAATTCGTCGAGCAATGGAAGAAGCTGCGGGCAGAGAGTTGAATGTACTTGATATCGCACGCCTTTCGGTGTTGGTTTTCTTGCACGATATTGGAAAGGCAAATAGTGGGTTCCAAGCCAAACGCTGGAAGAATCGGCAGGAAATTCTTCCTACTTGGCCAGTACGCATTCATGCTGGGCACGGTATTGAAGCAATCAAGCTGTTCAATGATCCTCTAGCCAGAAAGCCGATTGAATCGTTGATTGAGCAGATTTGCTTATGGGGTGATGCAAGTGATCCTCTGTTGATTGCCAGCATCAGCCACCACGGTCGTCCGATCAAGGACACCCCAGGTGATCGTGGCGAAGATATTATCTGGAAGAAAGTGTCTGATGCTTACAACCCTGCCGTTGTGCTGCAAGATATTAGTGAGCGCGTCTTAACTCTTTACCCGCAAGCCTTTGAATCAGGTGGCGAGCCATTGCCCAATGCGCCATCTTTTGGACATTTGTTAGCGGGCTTGGTGCAATTGGCTGACTGGCTGGGTTCGGATACGAATTTTTTCCCGTACTCTGAAAAAGGCGAGGATAGAGCCGTTACCGCCAAGGAAAGAGCGCGCAAGGCAATCGCACTCATTGGCCTTGATGCCGATGATTGGCGCAGCAAGTTGAATGCTAGCGCGCCAAATTTTGCAGACACCTTCGGCATACCCAAGCCGCACCCGATTCAGGCAGCAATGAGTGATGACAATCTCGGGCCACTGGTAATACTTGAATCGGAAACCGGCAGTGGCAAAACCGAGGCCGCATTATGGCGGTTTGTGCATTTGTTCCGTGCCGGTTTGGTGGATAGTTTGTATTTCGCTTTGCCGACACGCGTGGCCGCTTCGCAGGTTTATAACCGTGTGCAAACTGTCATCAAGAATTTATGGCCTGAAAATCCACCGCTCACCATTCGCGCCTTGCCAGGTTATGTGAGTGCCGATGGCGGAGATGCCAAGCATGGGTTAGCAAAATTTGAAGTTCTGTGGTCAGACAACCCAGACGATGCAAAAGCCCATCAACGTTGGGCGGCAGAATCAGCCAAGCGCTTCCTCGCCGCACCGATTGCTGTCGGCACGATAGATCAAGCATTACTTGGCGCGTTGCAAGTGCGCCACGCCCACATGCGCCATGCCATGTTGGCGCGCAGTTTTTTGGTGGTGGATGAAGTTCATGCGTCCGATCCTTACATGACGGTGTTGCTGGAGCATCTGCTCAAAGCACATCTGAATAATGGCGGACAGGCGCTGCTGCTTTCTGCAACGCTCGGCTCCACTGCGCGCAATCGTTATCTTGCACTTGCACCCAATGTGAAGAGACCTCAAGCAAAGCCCATGACTTGTGAAATAGCATGTGCCGTTCCTTACCCAGCTATCTCTGACCACAATCAAACGCGAGCCGTCGATGCAACTGGCAACACCAAACAGGTGGCATGGATGGCGCATGACATTATTGATTCACCCGATAAGATCGCAAACATGGCGATAGAAGCCGCCAAGCTCGGTGCAAAAGTACTGGTGATACGCAACACCGTTCCTTCTGCTATCGCCACCCTGACTGCGATTGAGAAAAATATTCCTGATCAAGCTTGGCTGTTTACCGTTAATGGTATCCCTACACTACACCACAGCCGATTCAGCCGACAAGACCGTCCAGTCATGGATAGGGCTATTGGCACGCGACTTGGCAAAAATCGACCCGCTGGCCCGTGCGTCGTGGTTGGTACGCAAACACTGGAACAAAGTCTGGATATAGACGCTGATGTGCTAATCACTGACTTGTGCCCGATGGATGTATTGTTGCAGCGTGTCGGACGCCTGCACCGCCATATCCGTCCAGCATCAGAACGCCCCGAGGCGTTTCAGGCAGCGCAAGCTTGGGTATTAACGCCAGCAGGGCATGACCTCAATCCCTTAATTGCAAAATCACAATATGGCTTGGGAATGTTTCACAATGGCGGTGGGATCTATCCCGATTTGCGCGTGCTGCAAGCCACTCGTGCATTGCTTGTCGAGCGTCCTATCGTGTCAATTCCTGCTGACAATCGCTACCTCGTCGAGGCTGCCACTCATCCAGATAAGTTGCACGCTATTCAAGATGAGCAAGGGGAGGCATGGCAAACTTTGGGACAGCGAATTGAGGGAGGAACTGGCGCACAAAAAACGATTGGGCACTTGCACGCATTAGACGTTGAGCAAACCTTCGGCGAGCAAGAATTTCCCAACGACGTGCAAATTGCTACCCGCCTAGGCGCACAAGACCGGATTCTGCACTTTAACCTTGAACTATCTGGCCCATTCGGTGGACCTCTTAAAGAGTTGCCGATTCGTTACCATCTGCTACCCAAGGAATTGTCGCCTGATGCCGAGCCAAGCGACATTATTCAGACTGAATCAAGCCTTACCTTTCGCTTGGGCGATGCGCAATTTAGCTATACTCGCCTTGGGCTAGAACGCCTCAAGAATGATTAACTTTCTGATGCTGGAGGACTACCATGACGCTTCAATACTCCCTGCTCGATGAACCGCTAATACGCGCCCGGCTGGTAGACGGCGGACAAGCCGTGAAATACACCCTGCCCGGTTTATTCGTCGCACTGGCGCGTGATGAGGTGAGGGATTTTCCCGCGCTACGCCCGCACCAACGCCACCCATGGCACGCCTTCTTGGTACAACTCGCCGCCATGGCCTTGCATCACGCTAGGCAAGAAAAGCCCTTTGAAACAGAACAAGAGTGGAAAGACGCGTTGCTAGCACTTACACCGGAACACCCGGATGGTGCGGTGTGGTACTTGATTTCACCGCATGACAAACCAGCTTTTATGCAAGCACCTGTACCGGGCGGCAAGGTAAGTGATTGGAAAAATAGCCTGTATGCACCAGATGAGTTGGACATGCTGGTGACATCTAAAAATCATGATTTGAAAGCAGCTCGGATGCGACATGTTTCCCCAGATGATTGGGTGATGGCGTTAATTAGTCTGCAAACACAGGAAGGATTTTTGGGGGCAGGCAACTATGGTATTTCCCGCATGAATGGCGGGTTTGCGAGTCGTCCGGCTATAGGCGTTGTTCCCACTGGGCACTGGGGAGTACGTTGGCAAAGGGATGTTACGACATTATTAAAACACAGGAACGAAATAGTCGAGCTCATGGAGTTGCAGAATGAAAATGGCATTAGACTCGTCTGGCAAAAAGCATGGAGCGGTGAGAGCAGCTTGACTTTTTCCTCTCTCGATCCTTTTTATATCGAAATCTGCCGTCGTATCCGACTGATTCAATTTGATGGAGGTCAATCAATTAGCGCGGTTGCTGCGGGTAGTAAAGTTGCTCGTATCGAAGCTAAAGAACGTAATGGTATTACTGGTGATCCTTGGATGCCTATAGACACGGCTGCGGGTAAAGCCTTAACCATTGGTTCTGATGGATTCCACTATCGCTTAGCTGCCGAACTGCTTTTTGGAAATAAATTTCGCAGTCCTATCGCCCAAATACCTGATGCCGCTGATGGAGCTGCGGGCATAGTGGTTCTGGCACAAGGGGTGACGCGAGGACAAGGAAAAACTGAGGGCTACCACGAACGACGTATTCCAATCTCACCCAAAGTGCGCAACATGCTTCGCCAAAGACAAACTGACCTCTTGGCGAAAGTTGCTGGTGAGCGCGTAAATGCTATTGGAAAAGTGCGTAGTGTGTTGTGGACTGCCTTAGCGGCACTGTTCGATCAAGGCACAGTTAAAGATAAATTTTCTGACAGCGCCAAAGATAAAGCGACTGTATTCACCAAAATATTTGAGCAAGCCGAAGATTTCCATTTCTTTGAAGAACTCAACGCCGAGATCGAATCTAACGACCTTGAGAACACGCGTTTGCAATGGCTGCTTTCCATGGCGGATCGTGCCGAAGCAAACCTCAATGCGGCGTTCATTGCAGGGCCGCAAAGTGGCGAGCAGCGATACCGTGCCAGATCAGCCGCACTGTCCAGATTTCATGGTGGTTTGCGTAGCGACAAAACACTTCCCACACTCGCGAATTACTACCGTCAGTTAACCACCAACAAGGAGAATGCACATGAGCCTGTCTAATGCCGTTCCACTGGGGCAGCCCGAACCAATAAACAACGGTGCATCTCCTTCCACAGAGAGAAAGGAACAACCGATCTCGCGTCTGGCTCGTATCATTGCGCAAGCTTCACGTTTTTCGGGTGATGCACACGGCTTAGATAACGGCGAGCGTGCCGCGCTGGCACGGCTCGACCCCGATGGCGAATTGCGCCCACATCAAATTGCTGCTTTGTCACGGGCCTTGATTTATGCCGAGCTTGAGCCGGATACATGGAAACCCGAAACTTGGCAGCGTTGGGCGTTGATAGCGCATGGCATGGCACTGGCGGGGCACGATGCCAGCCAAAGTTTGGGACAACAACTTAGCAAGGCGAACGTATCCGAATCTCGCGTAACCAAGCTGCTCACCGCCCGTGGTGATGCGTTTCGCCAATTGTTGCCGCGCCTGTTGCGATTGATTGCCAGCAAAAGCATTGCCCCAAACTGGCACGAGCTGGGCGGATTGATACTTAGCCAAGAACGCGATGAAGAAAAGGCTGAAGATATTCGCCTCAAAATTGCCGGACGATTTTTTTCTGCTGAAGCTAACAAACCAAAACACTAACCTACGATTGGAGATTGACCATGTCACTGCCACGCTTTATTCAAATTCACACCCTGCACACCTACCCCGCTGCTTTGTTGAACCGCGATGATGCGGGGTTGGCGAAACGGTTACCGCTAGGCAATGCCGTGCGTACCCGTATTTCTTCTCAATGTCTGAAACGGCATTGGCGCGTGACAGATGACCAATTTTCCTTGTCAAAATTGGATGTGCCAATGGCCATTCGTTCACGCGGAACATTGGAATTAATTAGCCAGCGTATTCAGAAAAATGGAATTACTGCTGCTCTGTCACAAGCTGCAGCAGAAGCGTTGCGCGATGCTGGATTGCTCGACAAAGGTGGCAAAGACAAGAAAGGTGAAGATGCCCTCAAAACCGGGCAAGCCGTGTTAATGGGCTTGCCCGAAATTGACTACTTGGTCAGCCGTTGCACTGAACTGGCGCAAACTAGCCCAGATGAAAAAACGCTCAAGACCAACATCATCAGCGCACTGAAAGATGAGAAGAAAAATATCGAGGCAATCAAGCACGGAAGCGGCTTGGAGTCGGCCCTGTTCGGTCGCATGGTCACATCGGACATACTCGCCAGTCGCGATGCTTCTGTTTCTGTCGCGCATGCGTTCACCGTGCATCAAGCCCAAGTTGAAAATGATTATTTCACCGTGGTTGATGACCTGATGCAGGAAGCTGGTGAGTTGGGTTCAGCGGGCATTTTCGATACCGAACTTGCCTCCGGTCTTTACTACGGTTATGTGGTGGTGGACGTGCCGCAGTTGGTTGAAAATCTGGAAGGCATTGCCGCAAAGGATTGTTTTGCGGATGGCACGCCAGCGGAACGCCGCGAACTGGCAGGGCGCGTGGTGCAACACCTGCTGCATTTGATCGCTACCGTCAGCCCCGGCGCAAAACGTGGCTCGACCGCGCCTTTCGACTGGGCAAAGTTCATGTTGGTGGAAGCGGGAGATTGGCAGCCGCGCAGTTTGGCGGGGGCTTTCCATGATGCGTTGCCGCTGGAAATTAAGGGCAATACCGACACCATCCGGCAACGCGCCGTCACTCGCATTACCCAAGAAATTTCCGCGATGGATGAGGCTTATGGAGTGCCACTGGCACGGCATTTTCTGGCGTTAGATGCCGTTGAAATCGCCGGAGCGGAACGCGCCAACCTGACCAAGCTGGGCGAGTGGGCAAGTGTGATTGTGCGGCAGGGAGCATGTTGAAATGCCGCGCCATTTATTGCTGCGGCTAGAAGCGCCACTCATTGCCTTTGGCGGCGAGACCATCGACAACTTTGGCGTGATTCGCGACTTCCCGGCACTGTCCATGCTGACCGGATTGTTTGCCAACGCGCTGGGCTGGCGGCGTGAGGATTGCGAATTACATGATCGTTTGCAGAGTCGCTTGCTGATTGGGTCACGACTGAATACGCCGATACAACGCCTCCGTGAGTATCAAACGGCACAGTTGTTTGAAAAGGATCAGGGTTGGACTACTTTTGGTGTGCCAGAGGGACGAGCCCCAAGCCCAAGCTATTCCATGCAGGCAGATGGTCGAAAATCACTCACATGGCAACGCTACCGCGACTATCACGCAAGCCTGAATGTGCTCGTCGCACTACGCCTTGAACCTTCGGATGATGCGCCCACGCTGGACGATCTTGCTGTTGCGCTTGACCATCCTGCGCGCCCTTTATTTATTGGGCGCAAACCCTGCCTACCCAGTCACCGGATTTTTGCCGGATGGCAAGAGGCCGACAATGTGCTACATGCCTTACAACTCGCACACCTTCCGCAAACTGACGGCAAGCAATCGCTGCGTATGCAATGGCCGGACGGCGAAGGTCGCCTTGCAGGAGACAAAGATCGCCTGATTGACTTGTGCGATGAACGTAACTGGACGAGCGGTGTGCATGGTGGCTGGCGACCCGTTCGAGAGGGCAGCTTCACCCCACAAGGAGCGCAAACATGACCTTTCAACTGATGCGTTTGCAGCCCGATGCAAAAGCCCTTGCCGCTTGGGCTACACGCCACAGCGTGTTGTCGCCCGATGGTGATTACGGTTACGCCTTGCATGGTTTGCTCAGTGCCGCATTTGGCGAGCAAGCCCCCAAGCCATTCCGCTATCTTGGCGGCAGGCAAGGTTTGCTGGCTTACACCGAAGCCAGTCTGGATGTGCTGCGCATGAATGCCAGCTTGGCAACGCCCGATGTTGCACGGGCATTGGGGCTGGACAATTTTGATGCGCGCCAGTTTCCGAGTGTATGGAAAGAGGGGCAGGCACTAGGCTTTGAAGTACGGGTGCGTCCGGTGATTCGCGCAAAAGATGGCCGTGAACGCGATGCCTTCTTGCACACCGCTGATGCGATACCGGCAACGGAAGGGGGTAGACTTGCCCAGCGCGCCATGATTTATAGCGACTGGCTTGCCAAGCAGTTTGCCGTAGATGGCGCAGCGCAAATTATCCAGGCACAAATGGATGAGTTTCGTTTAACCCGTGTGTTGCGCAAGGCAAGCATTGGCGAAAACGGTAAACGCAAATCGCACGTTGTTACTGGACCGGACGCGGTATTCAAAGGGCAGTTGCAAGTAGACAACCCGGAAGCTTTTGCGCGCCTGCTGGCGCGAGGTGTGGGGCGGCATCGCACATTTGGGTTTGGGATGTTGCTGCTTCGGCCTGCCTCCTCGTGCTAAAAGGCCGCCTCGGGCTGGAAACAGCCCGCATTCCCCATGCTGATCGCCACGGTTTAATTTGGCTAGAACGCGGCGAGCTCTGCGTAATCGACGGCTGCCTGAATTTTATGGCAGGCAAAGATTCGCTCACGCCGCACATTCTCCAAGTGCCCCATCAAGCGGTATCTATGATACTGCTTGGGCCGGGCAGCAGTGTCACCCACGACGCACTGCGGCTGTTGGCGCGTCATGGCACTTTGATGGCGGCTGTCGGAGTGGACGGGGTGCGTACCTACACCGCTCCGCCTTTAATGCCAGATCGTTCCGATGTGGCACGGCGCCAAGCAGAGTTGTGGGGCAGCCCACGCCGCCGCATCAGTGTGGCGCGTCACATGTATGCCATGCGACTGGGGGAAGTTCTGCCGCATCGGGATTTGAATACCTTACGAGGAATCGAAGGGGCGCGGGTCAAGACCATTTATCGTCTCATGGCAGATAAATATGGCATTGAATGGAATGGCCGACATTACGACCGCAGCAACCCAAACGCGACGGATACTCCAAACCAAGCGATCAATCATGCCGCAACGGCAGTGCAGGCTGCCGCAGCAATTGCCGTGCAATCGCTTGCCGCAATCCCACAACTCGGCTTTGTCCATGAAGATTCTGGGCAAGCCTTCGTCCTGGACATTGCTGATCTATATCGCGACACCGTTACCTTGCAAATTGCGTTCAGCGTTGCAAAAAATGTGGCAGCTGGTGATGACACGACCATTGACCGACTGGTAAGACGAGAAGCCTCAACTGTATTTCGGAAGCAAAGTGTAATTTCATCCATGATCGACAAAATAAAACTGGTGTTGCGCACGGAGGAACAGGATGTCACTAGTAATGATAGTGACGCGTGATGTAGCGGATCGTTTCCGGGGATTTCTGGCATCAACCATGCTGGAAGTGGCTCCAACGGTGTACATCTCCCCGCGCATGAACGCGGGCATACGCTCGCGAATATGGAAAGTGCTAGCGGATTGGCATGGTGCCGAACCGCGCGGCAGCATTGTAATGATTTGGCGAGATGTGAATGAAACAGGTGGTGTTGGTATTGCGAATCTGGGTTTGCCCCCGCGTGATCTAGTTGAGATAGATGGATTGTGGTTGACCAAGCGGTCTCTATAAAATGTTCTTTAAAAAAACGGATACGTTTTGTGTTTATCTTTTATAAATTATTATGTTATCTATGAGAGTTTCCCCCGCGCTCGCGGGGATAGGCCCTAGTAGAAATCTGCTCATTTTGTTTTGGTGAGGTTTCCCCCGCGCTCGCGGGGATAGGCCCCAGCGGCACAATTAATTCCAGCCCGTCAATGCGTTTCCCCCGCGCTCGCGGGGATAGGCCCGTGCAATACACATTTGCCTCTAAAACACGGCGGTTTCCCCCGCGCTCGCGGGGATAGGCCCCTATCAGTTACGAGGAACTTGTTCGTCGTACCGTTTCCCCCGCGCTCGCGGGGATAGGCCCCACGCCAGCCGAGATGAGGTGAGGATAAAATGGTTTCCCCCGCGCTCGCGGGGATAGGCCCGCCACTGCTGGCAGCCGATGTTGCAATAACGAGTTTCCCCCGCGCTCGCGGGGATAGGCCCCATAAAAAAGAGATGTAATCGTCGCCAGAGAAGTTTCCCCCGCGCTCGCGGGGATAGGCCCTTTGCTTGGGTTGCCACCGCGCGCGGGTTTTAGTTTCCCCCGCGCTCGCGGGGATAGGCCCGTGGATGTGGTGAGCGCCTCATGTTTGAGGCGGTTTCCCCCGCGCTCGCGGGGATAGGCCCAGGATGAAAATAATAGAGGGTGGTATCACACGGTTTCCCCCGCGCTCGCGGGGATAGGCCCCACACACAGAGACCAGCTTTTAGCATTGGCCAGTTTCCCCCGCGCTCGCGGGGATAGGCCCTTGATATTTTCCTTACCGTGCCGATTCCGGCCGTTTCCCCCGCGCTCGCGGGGATAGGCCCCATTAGCATGACTAGATCGGATGGCTCAGTCGGTTTCCCCCGCGCTCGCGGGGATAGGCCCGTGCGCGTGGATGTGGATGTAAATATGCCTGCGTTTCCCCCGCGCTCGCGGGGATAGGCCCTATGCGCAAAGAAATCTTGGCGCATATTAGAGGTTTCCCCCGCGCTCGCGGGGATAGGCCCGGATATACCGGATTTCTTGCGAAGGCATACTTGTTTCCCCCGCGCTCGCGGGGATAGGCCCGTTAATAGCTCTGATTGCCGTGTATCCGCAGGGTTTCCCCCGCGCTCGCGGGGATAGGCCCTGGAATGTGCCGCTTACCTTTCGCATCATCAGGTTTCCCCCGCGCTCGCGGGGATAGGCCCATTGTCGGCATCGGGATAATTTTTAGTTTTGGGTTTCCCCCGCGCTCGCGGGGATAGGCCCACGGACTGTTCGATTTTCATGTGCCTGCGGTGGTTTCCCCCGCGCTCGCGGGGATAGGCCCATAAATTGATGTATCGGGCAATCGATGACGAGGTTTCCCCCGCGCTCGCGGGGATAGGCCCTTTAGCGGATCGTCCGACAGAGACAATTCCTCGTTTCCCCCGCGCTCGCGGGGATAGGCCCAGAGCAAAAAACACCGTATGAATTTTTAGTGAGTTTCCCCCGCGCTCGCGGGGATAGGCCCCGCCCCCGGTTTCACTCCCTTCCAGTCAAGGGGTTTCCCCCGCGCTCGCGGGGATAGGCCCCGTTTTTTAGCCTTAGTCCGGGCCATCCTCAAGTTTCCCCCGCGCTCGCGGGGATAGGCCCGCAGAGAATCCACGCGATCCAGGAGCGTAGCGGTTTCCCCCGCGCTCGCGGGGATAGGCCCCCACGTCCATATAGGACTGCTCCCCATGTCAAGTTTCCCCCGCGCTCGCGGGGATAGGCCCTACGCCTCGCCCTGCTCTGGCCTGACACACACGTTTCCCCCGCGCTCGCGGGGATAGGCCGGCCCGCCGCCGCTCCCGCCCGCGCTGGCCGAAGTTTCCCCCGCGCTCGCGGGGATAGGCCCCCTGAAAATCAATGTCAATGTTGTAT
>NZ_CAKMAA020000036.1 GCF_924101635.2 Candidatus Nitrotoga sp. HW29
AGATGCGCTATACCAAGCCAGCATCAGTTGTTGCACTTCGAACTTGAATCCGCCAAACTTTAATTAGATACGTAGCGCATGAAATTTTCAACGGCCTGTTGTTTATGTCCACGTTTGGCGAACTTTCTGGGTGATGTGCGCCAAATGCACCCAGATTATTATGCCCGTCCGGTACCGTCTTTCGGCGATGCGCAGGCGCGCTTGCTAATTGTGGGGTTGGCACCCGGTATGCATGGAGCGAATCGCACAGGTCGACCATTCACTGGTGATTTTGCCGGAAAATTGCTTTATTCCACACTCTATCAATTTGGTTTTGCCAGTCAATCCGAACCTTTGAATGCCGTAGGTCATGCTGATACTGAACTGATTTTAAGCGATTGCCGCGTTACCAATGCTGTGCGCTGTTTGCCGCCGAAAAACAAGCCGGAACCTGTCGAAGTACGACAATGCAATCAATATTTGGTTACCGAACTCGCTTCTTTACCGTTAGGCGCAGTCGTGTTGGCTTTAGGGGCGATTGCCCATTTTGCGGTGCTGCGTGCACTGGATTTGAAAATAAAAGACTATAAATTTTCGCATGGCATGCGGCATGCGTTGCCAAACGGCATAATGCTGTATGACAGCTATCATTGTAGTCGCTACAATACCCAGACCAAGCGCCTGACCGAGACCATGTTTCATGCCATTTTCAGCGCAATTGCGCTATATTTGCATAGCCGTAATTTAAATAAAAAACTTGACCCAAACAATCGAATTCGATCTTAAATCATTTGTTGCCAGTTTGCCCTTACTGCCTGGTGTGTACCGTATGCTGGATAGTCAAGGACAAGTGCTTTATGTCGGTAAAGCTGGACAGCTTAAGAAACGCGTCGCATCCTATTTCCAGAAAAAAAATATCTCACCGCGCATCAGCTTGATGGTGTCGCATATTGCCCGTATTGAGGTGACGGTCACACGCTCTGAGGTTGAGGCTTTGCTGCTGGAAAATAACTTAATAAAAACATTAAAACCACGATACAACATACTTTTCAGAGATGATAAATCTTATCCGTACATCGTCCTGACTGGACACGATTTTCCTCGTCTGGCTTATTATCGTGGTGCAATGGGTAAGCACCATCAGTACTTCGGGCCTTACCCCAACTCACAAGCAGCTAAGGAAAGCATACAGTTGCTGCAAAAAATTTTTCGTATTCGCACGTGCGAGGACAGCATATTTTCCAATCGCACTCGTCCCTGTTTGCTGCACCAAATTCATCGCTGCACTGCCCCTTGTGTTGGATTGATTAGCCAGCAGAATTACGCAGTCGATGTGCGTAACGCGAATTTGCTATTACAGGGTAAACAGGGTGAGGTGGAAGGATTGCTGCGCCAATCCATGGAGCAAGCGGCAGAAGCTCAATATTACGAACAGGCCGCTGCGCTACGTGATCAGTTGCATGCGCTGCATACGGTACAGCAAAAACAGTTCATGGAAAGTGGTCGTGCAACGGATGCGGATATCGTCGCTGTCGCTGAGCTGAATGGCGCGTTGTGCGTGAATTTGGCCATGGTGCGCGGCGGCAGACATCTCGGTGATAAGAGTATTTTTCCACAAAATGCCGAAGGGCAGGCGGCTGATGAAGTGTTGCATGCCTTTCTAGCACAGCATTATTTAAACCATAGCGTGCCGCCTCTTATTCTCACCAGCACGCCGCTCGCGGCCAATGCCTTGGAAGAGTTACTTGGTGAGCAGGTTGGGCACAAAGTACAGATACGCCACAGTGTCAGTGGTGAGCGACGCCAATGGCTGGATATGGCGTTGAAAAATGCTTTGTTGACATTACATCAGCAAATAGGCCAGCAGGCTGGGCAGCTGGCTCGATTGGAGAAATTGCGCGAAGCGCTTACGTTACCCCAATTGTCACGCATCGAATGTTTTGATATCAGTCACACCATGGGTGAAGCGACTGTGGCTTCCTGTGTTGTCTACGATAATTTGGCGATGCGTACTGCGGAGTATCGGCGCTACAACATTAGCGGTATTACTGGAGGAGACGACTATGCAGCGATGCGCCAGGCCGTATTTCGTCGCTATCAAAAATTACAGATAGGAGAAGGCAAGCGTCCCGATTTGATTTTGATAGATGGCGGTGCGGGGCAGCTAAGTGTGGCTTATCAGGTGTTGGAGCAACTAGGTTTGATGGAAATTCCGTTAATGGGCGTCGCCAAAGGCGTGGAGCGCAAGCCCGGATTAGAGCAATTATTGCTTCCGCAGCATGAAAAACCGCTACAATTGTTGCCGGACAATCCAGCATTGCACTTGATTCAACAGGTGCGCGATGAAGCGCATCGTTTCGCTATTAGCGGACATCGCGCCAAGCGCGGTAAAGCGCGCACAACATCCATGTTGGAGGAAATTAGCGGGATCGGAGAGAGACGCAGACGTAATTTGCTCGCTCGGTTCGGAGGTCTGCAGGGCGTGTACCAAGCCAGTATGGAAGAATTGGCACAGGTAGAAGGTATTAGCCTGTCACTGGCGGAAAAAATTTATCAACAATTGCACTGATCATGCCACTTAATATCCCAAATTTACTGACTTGGTTGCGTATTATGCTTATACCGGTGTTTCTCGGCGTGTTTTACCTGCCTGACACAACACTTTCTTTACACCACAAACATTTGTTCAGCACGATGATATTCGCGTTGGCCGCTTTCACAGATTGGCTAGATGGTTATCTGGCGCGCGCGCTTAATCAGACTTCTGCTTTTGGCGCATTTCTCGATCCGGTCGCCGATAAGCTGATGGTGGCTGCTGCATTGATTATGTTGGTAAAGCTGGGTTATGTGGATATGATTATTGCTTTCATTATTATCGGTCGTGAAATTGCCATCTCAGCTTTGCGCGAATGGATGGCTCAGCTTGGTGAAAGTAAGAGCACCGCAGTTTCCATGCTGGGTAAGGTGAAAACCGTATTTCAAATGATTGCCATATTATTGCTGCTTTGCCATGAATCATTGGCGGGTTTGCCTGCTAATGCACTGGGTACATTGTTGATTTATCTTGCTGCTATCTTGACACTGTGGTCAATGATTTATTACTTGAAACTTGCGTTGCCACAAATTGTACGCAAATAGGAGAGAGTATCATGTTGCATAAAATGTCTTCCTTCTATTGCTCCGGCCCGATGAAGTCTTAAGCCGCGTACTTGACGCGTTTGGCTTGG
>NZ_CAKMAA020000037.1 GCF_924101635.2 Candidatus Nitrotoga sp. HW29
GCATCGCGCAGGGCGAGTTGCCGCCGCTGTTTGTGATCGGGTCGCAGGGCGACGGCCAACTCGTGAACTACCGCTTCCGCTCGCCGTACTACGTGGTGGATCGATTGTTCGGTGCCGCCGAGTTGCGGCTGGGTCGTGACAAGGCGGAAGTAGTCCGCATCGAGCGCACCGATGGCGTAGCCAGCACGACGCGGAGGCACTGAGTATGAGTACGTCCGCCACGCCGCAGATACCACCAACTGGGACGAGTAAAGCCGACCCGGACACCTTGGCCCTGCGTGCTTCGCCGCGCCCGGTCACCCGGCTGAACCGGCGCATGCTCGCGGTGCTTGCTGGAACGCTGGGCGTGATCATCCTTGGTGCCACGCTGTGGTCGCTGCAACCACGCCAGCGTGAACACAACGCTGCCACTGAGCTGTACAACGTTGATCGCGTCTCACGGGCCGAGAGTCTCGACCAGTTGCCCAAAGACTATTCCAAGGTGCCGGTGGCTGCCAAGCCAGTGCCCGTTTTGGGCGAGCCATTGCCGGGCGACCTGGGTCCAGCCATCGTGCGTGCGCAGCGCAACGCCGGCGCGGGCGCACACCCACCTCCCGCGCAGACTGGACGCATTGCACAGCCAGGTGATGCCGGGGAGGCAGCACGCTCAGCGGTTTTCTTTCGCAGCGGTGGGGTGAAGGCAGCACCGTCGCCCACTGTGAGTACGACCATGCCCGAGCCGATATCGGGCAACCAGCCGTTCAATCCTATAACCTCTGTCGTTGCGTCGGCGCAGCCGACCGACCCGACGACGGTGCAGAACCGGCAGGATCAGAAGCAGGCGTTTGTCGCGAATGGCGGTGACACCGCCACCCGCAATCCGGCCAGCCTGCAACTGCCAGCCTCTCCCTACCAGGTGATGGCGGGCACCATCATTCCGGCGGCACTAGTGACGGGCATCAACTCCGACTTGCCGGGGCAGGTTATCGCAAACGTGACCGAGGCGGTCTACGACACAGCCACGGGTCGCTTCCTGCTGATCCCCCAGGGGTCGCGCCTTATCGGCCGCTACGACAGCAAGGTGTCATTCGGTCAGCGACGCGTGTTACTTGTGTGGACGCGGTTGATCCTACCCGACACCTCATCCATTTCGCTCGACCGCCTGCCCGGCATCGACCCGGCGGGTTATGCCGGACTGGAAGATGGCGTCGATTGGCATTGGGATCGCATCCTCGCTGGTGCTGTGTTGTCCACGCTGCTCGGCGTGGGTGCCGAACTGGCTGCGCCTGATCGTAGCGGCAGCGATGGCAAGGTCATCATCGCCACGCGCCAGAGCGCGCAGGACACAGTGAACCAGGTCGGTCAGGAGATCACCAAACGCAACCTGAGCATCCAGCCGACGCTCACTATCCGGCCCGGATTCCCGATGCGGGTAATGGTGAGCAAGGATCTGATACTGCGGCCGTATCAACCGCTGTTCTTCCAGAGGGGATCATCGCAATGAGTACAACCAATAGCAAGCTGCGTCTGGGGCCGCTGCCCAAGACCGAGACAGTCAAAATCACTATTGCACTCACCAGCGTGTTGAAGGGCGATTTGGAACGCTACGCCGCGCTGCATGCTCAGACCTACGGCGAGCCGATTGATGCCGCGACGCTGATCCCGCACATGCTCGAAGCGTTCATGGCGCGGGATCGAGGGTTTAAGCGAGCAGCGCTACTGCGTACCGACGCTACACAAAGAAATGAAAAAGCCGCCCCTGGTTGAACAAGGACGGCTCTCCAAATTGGTGCCCGAGGCCGGAATTGAACCGGCACGACCATTTCGAGTCGAGGGATTTTCTTACCACTTCGGCTTTCGCCGCCAGCGCGAACGCTGTTCGTGGTCTGGAGCACGCCTTCACCATAGCCTTGCGGCCGTAGGTGCCCGCCGTCTGCTCTCTACACCTTCCCTCGAATCTTTCGATCCGGGGCTTGGCTCGGTATTGGCTCGGATGCTTGCAGCATCCAGGGCTTTCGCCGAATTTGACGGGCTTCACCTCCGGGGTTTCCCCTGGAGGGCTCAAATTGCTTTAAGTCCCTTGTGTCTACCAATTTCACCACTCGGGCTAGCTTGGCTCGTTGCCGAACCAATGTTTCGCCTAGCTACGCTAGGCTTGTTTCAAATGTACTTCTCTACTGACTCCTACATGACACCTAGCAGCCAGTGGGCTGTTGGGGCCATTTGCACTAAAGCCCGGGAAACCCGCGCCATTTCAAGCTCTGCGCCAACATCTCTGATGAGAAAAAGACTTGACAAAGGAGATTTTAAGTCCGTTGTGTCTACCAATTTCACCACCCGGGCGAGATAAAACAAGTTTGGAATGAGGATGACTAACCGACTCATTGCACGACGCGTATTATACAGAGATGCCCACCACGTTAGCAAAAACATCGTAGTTTTTCTCAATTAAGTCGGGTAATCGAAGATTGATTGAGCCCATTTCTATCAGCAATAAATTGATTTGTTCAATATTACAGCAAATAAACGGTACGCCTTGGAGGCTTGCTCTGGCCTGAGTTAAAGAATGAGGCTGATGCCGTTTCTGTAGTTGAGTTATACCGGACAAATCATATGCAATAAGCCAGAAGAATTTCTTTGCGCGATAAGAACTCATACCGTTTTCTTGACACTGATAACAATATCACTATAATGCGGACTTCGATTTTTGCGGGAATAGCTCAGCTGGTAGAGCGCAACCTTGCCAAGGTTGAGGTCGCGAGTTCGAGTCTCGTTTCCCGCTCCACCTTCTTGGGAAAGTATCTGGCTTTCCCTTATTTCTTAAAGCATGCGCAACATGGCGGGGTGGCAGAGTGGTCATGCAGCGGCCTGCAAAGCCGTGTACGCCGGTTCGATTCCGACCCCCGCCTCCATTTCAAGTGTACTTGGCCCAAATTTTTGTCCGTGGATTTTTTTGCTCTGTTATAATTCGCACTTTCGGGGCGTAGCGCAGCCTGGTAGCGTACTTGGCTGGGGGCCAAGTGGTCGGAGGTTCGAATCCTCTCGCCCCGACCAGATAAATCAAAGGCTTGCAGCTTAAACTCTGTAAGCTTTTTTGTTTTCTATGATTTATGATTATCCTATAGGTGCATCATGAAAATTCTGCTTACCCCGTATTCGATAATAATCAACATTTAAATATTTTTGGGTGGATCCACAGTGCTTCATGAACTTGTTTTTTCGCATTCAGCTATCAGGAAATAAAATACCCATATGTTAAAAGCCATCGAAAAATGGTTCGAAGCTACGCTTTGGAACGGACGTTTTGTGGTAGTGGTAGCTGTTGTGGCGAGCATGGCTGCCGCCATTGCGATTTTCTACATGACCACAGTAGATGTAGTTTATCTTGTCGGCCACATGCTACCTTACGCCGACTCCACCTTGACTGAAGAGGCGCGCAAGCTTCTTCATGACCAAGCCATCAGTCATGTGGTAGAAGTAGTGGACGGCTATTTGCTTGCTACCTTTATGTTGATTTTCTCGCTTGGTATGTATGAATTGTTTGTTAATGATATTGATGAAGCACATGGCAGCAAGACCTCCAGCAAGATTTTAGTGATTGCGAGCCTGGATGACCTTAAAGCGAGACTGGCCAAGGTAATTCTAATGATCCTGATCGTCACTCTGTTCGAAGAAGCACTGAACATGGAGATATCAACCCCGCTCGATCTGCTTTACCTCGGTGGTGCAATTGCGCTGATCGGTGCTTCGTTATTCCTGACACATAAATCGGAAGAGAACGGAAAAGACAATAAACACGCTGGAGATTGAATCATGAATTGCAATTTTCCATTTCCTATAATCAACTACCTAATTGACGAGCCTCCACAAAAAATCGGCCATATGCTACAGAACTCGTTCTTCTGTGGCGGTGCACATCGCTATTCCGACTATATTTTCATGAAAGGTTGATGAATATGGATACAGATTATTGGCGCGAACGTTGGTCCAGAAACGAAACAGGTTTTCATCAAAATGAAATTAATCCGCACTTGCAGCGATTTTGGTCTGAACTAAACCTTATTCCGGGCAGTCGTGTATTTGTGCCACTTTGCGGCAAGAGCCGCGACATGCTTTGGCTGCGAGAGCAAGGTCATGAAGTAGTTGGTGTAGAAATCAGTAGATTGGCGGTTGAAGCATTCTTTGCTGAAAATGATCTGCATGCGACAGTTACAAAACACGGCACCTTCAGCATCTACCAGACAGAAGGAATTCGGCTTTACTGTGGCGATTTCTTCCAGCTAACCTCGGAGGATATGGTCGGAGTGAGCGCAGTATTTGACCGCGCTTCACTTATCGCGTTACCCCCATCAATGCGCAGTGCTTATGTAGCTCACATGCAGATCATATTGGCTTCCGACATAAAAACCTTGTTAGTCACCTTCGACTATCCCCAGTATGAAATGCAGGGGCCGCCTTTTAGCGTGAAAGAGCCGGAGGTAAGGGTGCTCTATGAGAAAATAGGCGAAGTACGTCTGTTATATAGCGCGGACATTCTCGACAAGGAACCACGATTTCGCGACAAGGGTATAACCCAGTTGCAGGAAAAGATTTATCTTGTAATACACAATCCGCGTTAAGCAGAAATATTAAATCCGCCTCTTTCTGCATATTTTCAACTTGCTTTTTATGATTAATCAATAATTCGCATTGTTGGTATGACTGGACATAAATGGGTACAAAATTCTTGAGTAAGAGACCTCATGACTAACATAACTATCTATCACAACCCTGGTTGTGGCACTTCGCGCAACACGCTGGAAATGATTCGCGATAGAGGTATTGAACCGCGTGTTATCGAGTATCTGAAAACGCCACCTAGCCGTGCTGAACTGGTAACATTGATCGCAGCCATCGGCAAACCTGCGCGCGATGTACTACGCCGTAAAGACACATTAATTGAAGAGTTGGATCTGGATAATCCGAAATGGAGCGATGACGAACTGATCGATTTCATGATCGCAAATCCAATTTTAATCAATCGTCCGATTGTTGTAACACCCTTGGGAACACGTTTGTGCCGGCCATCTGAATCTGTATTGGATATCCTGCCGCAATTGTGATGTTCAAATATATTGCCGCATATTAAATAGGACTCCTTGACAACCACTTAAATTTCGCAGAGAATGCTCACATGGAAACGAAACACACCTTACCTTGGAAAGACACCCCTGCAAAAAGCGAACGGATTGTCAGTGCCATTACGCGAATTGCTTCTGTGTTACGCAGCGGAGCGTGGCAATTTGCAACGACTGAAGGACTCAATCCGACACAAGTGGATATCCTCGAAGCGCTGCGCTTACGGCGAGCAGGTGTACGTTTATCATGGATCGCCCAACATCTGGGCGTAACGTCCGCCAGCGCGAGTGACTCAATCACATCTCTCACAGCTAAAGGTTTAATTGAAAAAGGGCGTGACTCTGGTGATGGACGCGCTGTAGCATTGAGATTAACGAGAGCAGGTCAAGATTTGGCTGCAAGAATTTCCAACTCGGTTGGTTTTGCACACGAAGCCGTTGCTGATCTTCCTCAGCCTACTCAAGATGCCTTGTTTGAATCCCTTTTGGCATTGATTGGCAAACTGCAGCAGTCGAATCGATTCCCTGAAATTCGCGCTTGCGTCACATGCAAGTACTTTGCTGCAAACAAGCACTCTGATTCTAAAGCGCCACACCACTGTATGTTGATCGATACCCCCCTTCCTATCAACTTATTGCGTCTTGATTGCCCAGAACATGATCAGGCACCACTAGCCGTTGCAGTTCAAAACTGGCGGGAGCTTGAAAGTGCGTAATGCTGTGTTGCTTTTTTTTAACCATTATAATTAGGAGTCCTATTTTAATAAACTATAAAAACCTAACTAAAAAATTATTCAATCAGTATTTTTAAGTTTTTTTATTTTCGATAACTAAAGGATTTATTTATGAAAAACCGTTTATTCGCTTTTACTGTATCAGTTGGTCTTAGTGTAGTAGTTCCGGTCGCATCCGCATATAACGGATCAGCTCTCAGCCCGCAAATTCAAATCCCCGGTTACACGTTTGGTCAAAAATCGGTTGCGACAGCGCCCTATACACTGAAGGATCTGGAGTCATTAAAGAAGACTCTGCTCTTCACCGATGAGGATGTGCTCTATTTGCGTAAAAGCAAAGAGATTTTAGCGAATCAAACAGATGCAATTCTGGATGTTTGGTATGGTTTCGTCGCATCTACGCCTGAGCTTGTCGAATATTTCAAAAATACCAAGACCGGCCAACCAGATGGTGACTATCTGAATGCAGTTCGTAAACGATTTGGCCAGTGGATATTAGATACGGCTGATGCAAACTATGATCAAGTCTGGCTCAATTATCAATATGAGATTGGTCTGCGCCACACCAAAATCCAAAAAAATAAAACGGATCACGTTAAAAGCGTACCTCAAGTAAATTTTCGCTATCTGCCCGCGCTCACAATACCGGTAACGACAACGCTCAAGCCTTTTCTTGCGAAGAAAGGCGTGAGCGCAGCAGATGTCGAAAAAATGCAGGCCGCTTGGGTGAAATCTGTTTTGTTACAAACCATTCTATGGAGCTATCCGTACGTTCGTGATGGTCAGTTTTAGCTGTTGAATTACATCATTAAAAGGTATGCGCTCTATATTACTAAAGCAACGCCGTAAATTTATCTTAATAAACTCATTAATAAAGGAAAATATCATGTCCCGTGTCCAACTCATCAACACCAACGAAACCACAGAAGATCGCAAGGCTATTCTGAATCAGATCCACGGAGCCTTTGGTGCTGTACCAAACATGTTTCGCGCAGTGGCCAACTCGCCCGCAGCACTAAAGAGTATGTGGGGTTCATTTGGCGCATTGGGTTCCGGAATTCTGGGAGCCAAGCTTGGAGAAAAAATTGCAGTTGCAATTGCCAACAGAAACCGCTGCGAATACTGCTTGGCAGCTCATACTGTCTTGGGTCAAAATGCCGGAGTTTCCGCACCTGAGATGGCAGCCGCTCAAGCTGGCCAGTCAGATGACGCACAAACCGCCGCTGCTTTGCGTTTTGCTCTAAAGCTTGTTGCCAACCGTGCACAAATCACCGATACCGATGTCATCGAATTGAGAGCGGTTGGATTCAACGATGAACAGATCGTCGAAATCATGGCTCATGTCGCATTAAACATTTTTACCAACTATGTCAATTTGGCTTTTAATGTGCCGATCGATTTCCCTAAAATAAATCTACTCGCAGCTGACTAGCTGCCAATTTTGCTGGGAGCGGCCCAGGCTTTCCCAGCACCACTTAACCTTATAATCAGGAAAACTGTATGCCTAACATCAACTCAGCAGCGCCAGAACTACAAGTATCTCAATGGCTCAATACACTACGTACTATTACGCTTGCAGATTTACGCGGACGCGTGGTTGTGCTGCACGCATTCCAGATGCTATGTCCCGGTTGTGTGTCACATGGTTTGCCACAAGCTGCGGCTATCCATGAAACCTTTCCGGCTGCCGATGTTGCCGTGATCGGTATTCACAGTGTCTTTGAGCACCACAACGCAATGACACCCGTGGCTTTAGAAGCGTTTCTTTATGAATACCGTATCCGTTTCCCCGTTGCTGTAGATCGGCCATCAACAACAGGCAATATTCCCCATACGATGGAAGCATTTAATATGAGGGGCACACCGACGCTGATTATTCTGGATCGACAAGGGCGCATCCGACTCAATCACTTCGGCCGTATGGATGATTTGCGCGTTGGAGCAACGATTGGACAACTGATAAGTGAAACTGCGATCGACCCCAATAGCAATCAATATTCAGAGCAATCTATTACAGGGCGCATCGGTTGTGATGACGAAAAGTGTGTTATTTCTGAAAATATGGAACAGACGAACCCATAAATTTCCCATGGAAAATACTGACTCTCAGATTGACGGTGTTCAATCAGTGCCCGAAAATAAATCAGTGTTCCTCTAATTATTCGTGCCCAGTGGTTAAGAGGTGCGCCGAGGAGAATCCTTCTCGCACTGACTTTCATTTATTAATCCGTCAAAAATCAGTTTGTTGTAAACTAAAAGCATCCGCAATTTCATTTCGATCCACTGTAAGATCTTTTAACAGGATAAAAATCGAGATGTCAGGGCCGTTCGACTTTCCTGAATTCTTTAAATTAATTGAGTTGGCTATTTTATAAATAGCCGACGGAGTAGTGTTATGGCCATTCATCGTACTATCCTCCATTGGCTATTGGTTTGTATTGCAACCAACTTCGGACTTTCTCCCGCTTATGGAGTAGAAGAAAATTGGAACGCCCGGTTCCAGACCACCTACATCTGGCAGAGTAAAGCGCCATTCTATGCCGCCTACAACGGACGCAACAGCCTCTCTACGGAGCGGGAAAAAAGCTATTCCTTCACCGGAACCGCCTATCTCGGTATGCGGCCATGGGCGGGAGGCGAATTCTATTTCAACCCAGAAGTCGCTCAAGGTGTGCCTCTTTCCAGTCTCACGGGACTGGGCGGATTAACCAATGGCGAAATGGCCCGCACCTCCGGGCCCAAGCCAAAACTTTACATGGCACGGGCCTTCTTGCGCCAAAGCTGGGGACTGGGTCAGGAACAAGATGCCGTTGATTCTGGTGCCAATCAACTGGCCGGGAAAGTTCACCGGCGCCTGATCGCCCTCACCGTTGGCAAGGTTGCCGTAACGGATATATTCGACAACAACGCTTACAGCCACGATCCACGTACCCAGTTTATCAATTGGTCTCTCATGACCGCGGGCGCTTACGACTATGCAGCCGATGCACGTGGTTATACGTGGGGCGCCGCGCTGGAATACTATTACGACGACTGGGCCATACGCGCTGGCCGCTTCATTCAACCAAAAATACCCAACCAGCTAGTCCTGGATCCGAATATATTCAATCACTACGGCGATCAAATTGAAGTGGGGCATGGGCATGTGCTTTTCAGTCAACCTGGCAAAATACGACTGCTGGCCTTCCGCAACCGCACACTGATGTCACGTTTCCAGGATGCGTTGGACTACGCCACGCTCAACGGCGGCGTGCCAAATATCAATAACGTGCGTAACAGTGAGCAAATAAAATACGGCTTCGGTCTCAACCTCGAACAGCAGTTAATCCAAAATATCGGGGTATTCGGCCGCGCCAATTGGGCAGACGGCAAAACAGAAACCTACGCCTTCAGTGAAATAGACAATTCACTTGCCGCAGGAGCCGTCGTCCAAGGAAGTGCTTGGAGTCGCGTGCAGGACAGCATGGGCATCGCCGTCGTGCAAAACGGACTGTCGCGTCAACGACGCAACTACTTGGCCGCCGGCGGTATCAGCTTCTTCATTGGTGACGGCTCGCTCAACTACCGGCGGGAAAATATTCTCGAAACCTACTACAGCCTTGGGGCTATAAAAAATACCTGGTTTACACTGGACTATCAACACATTCGCAATCCCGCATACAACGCCGACCGCGGGCCGGTTTCCATCGGTGCTGTTCGATTGCGTGGAATATTTTAGAATAGCAGCCTGTTGGATTTTTCTTGTAAACCAACTCTAATCACCATGCTATGCTTAGCGCAAAACAACGGAGACAATGGTAATGAAATCAACACGCTTCGTTGGTCTTGGCATAGCGCTGGGAACTGCCATCGGGACAGCGACTGATAACGTCGCAGTGGGGGTGGCGTTGGGGATAGTTTTCAGTACTGTGATCAGTGCGGCAAAATCCAAACGGAATGTGTCACCTCAAAATTCAAACCAAGACACGATCGAATGTCCGATTGATTGAAGCATCAAGCGATCTCACTTGATTTCTATTCCCGCCGCACGAGCAAAGGCAGCGTAATCTAATGCTGTATTTTGGTCATGCACAATTCGCCATTGACCTTCTTGCAACTGAAATACATAAGTAAGCCAAGTGGTGAAGGGAACATCACCTGCTTTAGCTCGATATTGATATTTGATGAGAGCCATCGCCATGTCCTCACCAACCACTTTATGGACAACCGTCCCTTCCCAAATCCAGTTTAGGTCTTTGAACCATTGCTTGTGAAGTTCAATTGATTCAGATGGGGTGGTGAAAGCGTGTCCATTTTGAACAATCGTATAAAGGGTGTCACTTTTTGTGAGATGTGCCTTAAACGCCTCTATATCTCTGCTGAAAATTGCCGCGAAATGTTGTTGTAGCGCTGCATCAAAATCTGGCTTCATAGATGTTTCTCAAGTATCAGAATAAAATTGGCCTGCTTCTTCAAGCGTCCAATGAACGTGCATATTGCACGCGCCCTTTATTCCAATCGGACAACTGCTTAAACCGCTTTAGGCGGCCCACAAATGAAAACCCCCGGCTTTACCGGGGGATGCTTACTCTGACTAAAAGCGCTTCGATGTATTGGTCACATTATTGATAACTTGCACGCGGCCATTTAAAGAACACCCTCTTCGTTTTTAGACTCCGGCACCCGACGACACCGTCGCTGACTTCTTCGTCACCGACGCCGTTGACATCGTCACACGGGCGTATACCTCGTCCTTACGGGGCATAAAGACCGGCGTGTTGATATCAGCTTCGCCAACCTTCACCAAACCCTTGTCTTCATCGAGCTTTCCGGTATCGATCGCGCGCTTCTCTGAATAGCTTATCGTGCCGGCAGCGGCCACGGTGATGTTCTTGAATGAGAGAAAAATGCCGGAACCGGGAAACAGGTAAGTGTAGAGCAAGTCGTCACCAACCGCATCATCCGACGGCAACGAGTCGTCACCCTTGTCCTCACCGAAAATTTTGATTTCCAAGCGATAGGTTCTGCCTACGTCGCTTGCGGTAAAAGTGATGTTGCCCGCGACCGTCACGTCACGCTTATTGTTAGTGGTGGCACCCAAGGTAAGGGTCGGTGTGCTAAGTGTTGGCATGAAAACTCTCCTTTTTGATTAACAGTTAAAATTGTAGCATTAAAAAATGTTTGGCGTTAAAGACGGTATCTGCATTACTCAAGTTTTTTCTCTTTGACTGGAGGCGTTACTTGGAGTGCTCCTGAATGAGTAGCAACGGTTTAAGACGTGGTTTTTTAACTCTTAATAAAATGGGACTAAAGGGCACTTCTAAGGAAACTGCGCACTGAATTTTTTCAGTGCCACAACCACTTCACGCAACCCCTATAAAAATTGCCAGCGCGCGGTTCACTGCCATCATCGTTTCATCATCCAGCCGACCCATTACCGTACCGACCTTTTCGCGTGCAACTGACTGCGGTTTATCCACCATGACCTGCGAGTGCTTGCTCAAACCATTGCTTGCGCTAGGCTGCACTGAAATTCTGAACAGCGGCGCATCGCGTAACTCGTCAGTCACCGGCAAAATGGTTACAGAAGGATGTACATCAAATAAATCGGACTGGATGACCAAGGCTGGGCGTGGTTTGCCCAGATCACCCTGCAAAGCAATCGTCACCAAGTCGCCGCGCCTCACTGCCAGCCTTCTGTGTCCGCCACAGAGGCAAGCTGCTCCAGGGTCTCGCGTTCATGCGCATCATTGTGCAAGCTTAGCGACTGACGGCGACACTCTTCGGCGAATCCGGCACGCCGCGTATCCGGCACCCAAATCTGTACCGGACGTAGCCCGGCTGCCCGTAGCGCAGCGCGGTGTTTTTGTACCCGTAGTGATGTTGTTGCACTCATGACTGCCCTTTTAACTGTTACATGAAACGCATGGTAACGAGCTTTTACCGTGCCTGCAACACAATTAAATCTCTTTCGAATAAATTCTCCGTATGGCGGGCAAAATCACTTTCATCACGAATTGGGTGTTCCCAGAATCGCCGTTGCCAGATAGTCGATTCGCGATGTTTGAGTTTTGATGCAGTCACCCAGTCGGCACGACGATAATCTTCTCTACAGGTCAAAGAAACCGCTCGCTCGCTTGATCATCATCCAACGGGTGGAAAAATCGGCACCACCATCAGGTAACGTCCACACGCAATGTAAATGGTCAGGCAACCATACTCATGCATCGATGACGAAAGGACGCGCCACACGCACCGTTTCGATTACGGTGCACAATGCGGTGCGAATCGTTTCGTCACATAGAATCGACTGCCGCCGGTAAGCGACCACCGTAAAGAAATAGCTTGAGCCTGCTGCTATTGCGCGGCGATAACGGGACATAGCCATTTACGCCAAAATGACGAATCCGCGTGGGCACACCCTCCGGGTGCGAGAACCTCAACGAGGCAAAAACGTGCTCACCCTTCATGGCTGTTGAAAATATTTACTCACGGCGACGGACCCTTTCTGACGCTGATAAACAAACTTAGCAGTGCTCCACCTAGAAAGAACCCGAGCGCCATGGCATGAGATAGAGTCAAGAGAAACAACGCAAGCGTGACGAGGCCAACAACTATTCCGCACCAAGCCGCGACAGTCATCGCGTCAGGAGAATGAAAGACCAGATCGAAGCCCCAAATATTTCTATCTTCTATTCGGTTCTCAGCCATCCATGCCGCCAAAACACAAACCGGAATACTAAAGCCAAGCATCGCAGCAATATTGGCGTGCGCTTCCCACCATGCGGTGTTCGACGTCATGCTGAGCACAGCAGCAAAGCAGCTTGCAGCTACTCCGTATGACAATTTAGCTGTTCGATTCATCTGGCGCCCAATGTAAAATAGACACCCTAAAAAATGCCGACAAAGGCACCTGCAAGGTACATAAACTGGTGATTATTTTATAATTCATTGTTTTAATAAGCGGGTAAATCGACATTACACCCGAATTTAGTTGATAAATGCACCATTTCATTCTTGTTGTACATCACCTTCCTTTCCCTGTCCAAACTCGATAGCTTGGGCTGAATGAAGTCAAGTACCCACGCGGATAGCTTTACGTTTTAATTTTTGAAAAAGCAGCTGCCATAGCGTTTGATACGGTTCCTGAAGGCTCATATTGCTTGTCTCCCACTGCGCGCTTTATATGATTCCGCCTATCTTGCTGTCCCTGTGGGTTTCTCGGTTCAGCTTTGCCATTTGATTGCGGCGCAGCGTCGGTCAAGCGCATGGTGAGCGCGATGCGCTTGCGCTTTTCGTCCACTTCCAGCACTTTCACCTTCACCACTTGCCCCGTTTTAACGATCGCATGCGGATCCTTCACGAAACTATTCGATAAGGCGGAAATATGTACTAATCCATCCTGATGCACGCCAATATCCACGAACGCACCAAAGGCAGCAACATTGGTAATCACGCCTTCGAGGATCATGTCTGGCTTCAAGTCAGACAATTGTTCTATGCCTTCCCTGAAGGTGGCTGTAGTAAATTCAGGACGCGGATCGCGCCCCGGTTTCTCCAGCTCTTTCAATATATCGGAAACCGTCGGCAGGCCGAATTGCTCGTTCACATATTTGGCGGGGCTAAGTGCATTCAATAGCGTGCTATTGCCAATGACGGATTTAATATCCTGTTTGATCTCCGCGAGGATACGTTGCACCAGCGGATAGGATTCAGGATGGACGGCAGACGCATCGAGCGGATTGTCGCCCCCCATGATGCGCAGGAAACCCGCTGCCTGCTCAAAGGTTTTTTCGCCCAGGCGCGGAACCCCGCGTAATTGGGCACGAGAGGTGAACATGCCCTTGCTGTCCCGGTAAGCCACGATCCCTTGCGCCACATTGCTGCTCAACCCGGAAACGCGCGCCAGCAAAGGGACGGATGCGGTGTTCACATCGACGCCGACGGCATTGACACAGTCTTCAACGACGGCATCGAGTGACCGCGCCAGTTGGGATTGGCCGACATCGTGCTGGTATTGTCCGACTCCGATCGATTTCGGGTCGATCTTCACCAGCTCGGCCAACGGGTCTTGCAAACGCCGGGCGATCGATACCGCGCCCCGTAGTGATACATCCATATCAGGCAGCTCACGCGAGGCAATTTCGGATGCCGAGTAAACTGACGCACCCGCCTCGGACACTACGACATGGGTCAGTTTCAACTCTGAGTGGCGCTTGGTTAGCTCCTGTGCCAGTTTGTCAGTTTCCCGCGAGGCCGTGCCATTGCCGATCGCGATCACCGCTACGCGATGTTTTTCTGCCAATTTTGCCAAGGTGTGCAAGGAACCATCCCAATCATTTCTTGGCTGATGCGGATAGATGACGGCGGTATCCACTACTTTCCCCGTCTCATCTACCACCGCCACCTTGACGCCGGTGCGTATTCCCGGGTCTAGCCCCATCGTGACGCGTGGGCCTGCCGGAGCGGCCAACAGCAAATCTTTCAAATTACGCGCAAATACATTGATGGCTTCTGTTTCCGCACGTACCCGCAATGCGCCCATCAATTCGGATTCCAAATGCAAAAAGCTTTTCACGCGCCATGTCCAGCGCACGGTATCAGCCAGCCAATTATCGGCAGGCCGTTGTTGCTGAGAAATGCCAAAACGATTTGCGATACGGATTTCGCAAGCATTATGCGGCGCACTCCAATTTGTTTTGTCCGCCTCGCTGTCGAGGCGCAACCGCACATTCAGCATTTCCTCACGGCGGCCCCGCAATATGGCTAAGGTACGGTGCGAAGGGATGGTTTTGATCGATTCAGAGTAATCGAAATAGTCGGCATATTTCGCTGCCAGCTCTTCCTTGCCTTCGATTACTTTAGATTCCACGATGCCGTGTTCTTGTACATATTCGCGCAGGGATTGCAGCAAAACGGCGTCTTCCGCGAAGCGTTCCAACAGGATTTGGCGTGCGCCATCCAGTGCCGCCTTGGTGTCTGGCACGCCGGGGTTATCGTATTGTTCAACGGTAAAAGGTGGCTTCAGGTATTGGGCCGCTTCCTGTTCCGGTTGCAGCATCGGATTAGCCAGTAATGCATCGGCCAGCGGTGCCAGCCCCGCCTCCATCGCAATTTGCGCCTTGGTGCGCCGTTTGGGTTTGTAGGGTAGATACAAATCTTCCAGATGCGTCTTATCCTCGGCATGCGTGATTGCATTCAACAGCCCGGGGGTCATCTTGCCCTGCTCGGTGATCGAGGCAATGATCGTAGCGCGGCGTTCTTCCAGTTCACGCAGATAGCGCAAGCGCTCTTCCAGCAGCCGCAACTGAATGTCGTCTAATCCGCCCGTTGCCTCTTTGCGGTAGCGGGCAATAAAAGGAACGGTTGCACCCTCATCCAATAAGGCAATGGCTGATGCAATCTGTGCAGGCTTGGCAGTAATTTCGACTGTGAGCCGTTGTTCAATAGATGGGAGCATGGGTCGACTAACTTAGGAATTGAATAGAGCCCTCATTTTATTACTTCAAAGCTGAGGGGGTTATGCGATTTATGTAGAACGTGCTCTATTCGGACTGAAAAATATCTGCGAGGTTAACGCTTCTTTTGAATAAATTCGATTTTGTATCCATCCGGGTCGGATACGAAAGCAATAACAGTGGTGCCATGCTTCATGGGGCCAGCTTCCCTGATAACATTTCCCCCTTTTTGCTTGACGAGTTCGCATGTCTCGTCAGCGTTATCGACTTCAATGGCAACGTGACCATAACCCGACCCCAGGTCATATTCTTCAACGCCCCAATTATAAGTAAGCTCTAAAACAGCACCCTCTTTTTCATCTTGGTACCCAACAAATGCCAGTGTGAATTTTCCGTCGGGATAATCATTTCGACGCAGCAGTTTCATACCTAATACTTCTGTATAAAAAGCGATTGAACGATCCAGGTTGCCCACTCTGAGCATGGTATGAAGAATTCGCATAGGGTCTCCAACTGATTAATCAAGTATCCCGCCACAAAATATAGAACAATATCCCACTGCAATTACAGTAGAACTGTTTCAGGGTGTTCTGAATCTCATATCTTCCCTCCCTGAATGCGAAACCTTAATCTCTCCCGGTAGTTAACCCATCTACCTCTGTTCCAATTAGGCTCGGGGCTTTTTCAGGACGTATTCTATGAGGGTCGGAGCACTTTTTCACAGGTGGATTTACATCTACTATAACTTTTTTGATCTTTTGTTGCGTAAATTTCAGCCACTTCAAGGTAAAGCCTCACTGTAATTGGAACTCTACCGACATAACTGTCTACTCCAACATGTCGAATCCGCGTGGGCACAAAAAAACGTGCCCACCGTACATGGCTGGCGATCCAAATCGCTCTGCTTTCCCTTGAATGACAGCAAAAACATCGTTTCGTCAACCTCGGCATGCTAGTCAGTGCCTGCGACTGGACGATCTTGGGTGTCACCAAAATGCGAAGCGCCCCTCGGTCAGCACAGTCGATGCCAACTGCGCATCCAGCACTACCAATTCAACCGCTACACTCTTACACTGATCAGGCGTCAGTTGCCGCAACGCGGCTGTGATTCGTTTCAACTCCGGCCTTCTCAATATTCTGCCGCCTGCATGAGCCATCATGCATGATTTACGAACACAGCCTAAAATTAAAATCGCCATTGCACACCGGTATAGACCGAACGGCCATCGCCGGGCAGAAATAGAGCGCCATCTGCACCACCTTGATTAAGTACCACGCTGGTGGTGGCAACATATTTACGATTAGCAAGATTACGCCCTTCCAGGAACCAGGAAAGTTGTGTATTGATTTTTTGCCCCATCTTCAGGCCAAAAATGGTATAGCCGTCTGCATACAGGGTCTCTGCAAAATCGACCGCATATCGGTATGGTGAAGATTCAATGGTAGGGCCGATATAGAAGCCACCTGAGCGATACTTCAACTCACCGCGCAGCAAGGCTCTGGATATACCCGGAAGACGGCGATTGCCAAAGGTGCGATCATCATCAAAGCGAAATTCGTTGATCAGTAGATTTTGGCGCCATTCCAGATTGAAAGGTAGGCGTGCTGTCAGCCCCATCTCAAGGCCAGCGTGTATTGTTCGAGAAGCGTTGGTAGTTTGTGCCGCCGGAACCGGATTATTACCACCCGCAAAGACGGCAATCTGCAATAGCTCATTGCTCAATCGTGCATGATAAGCGGAGATGTCCCAATCAATACTTTTGCTGTTACCGCGTGTACCAATTTCAAAAGTGGTGCCATTTTGAGCTTTAACAATGTTGGGTTTTAAACCTCCCGCCAGTTCGCCAAATGAAGGGGGCTCGAAACTGCGCGAGAGGTTTACATAAGACTGTACATTGGGAAGATGGTTATACAAGAGCCCAATTTTAGGGCTGGTTTGAGTATAGTTTGCATTGAAACTTTCATTTTGAGCTGGCGTATCGAAAAATTTGTCAATATATTCCCGTTTGGACTTGGTATATTGCACGCCGGTAATCACGGCGAGTTTGGGCAATACAAATAAGCGGTTCTCAGCATAAAACCCCATATTGGTAGCAATCTGATCAGATTTATTGGTGCGACTACCTCGGTTGCCCTTATCGTTTACCCAGCGATCTTCCTGTGTGACACCCCGGGTAGGGGTAAAGCCAAGCACAAATTCATTCTTGTAACCGAATAACTGACTGTCGTTTACCAGGCGCACCTCTAGGCCATAATCATGATTATCCTGATCCAGCACTTGAAAAATAGGGTGAAATAGGTTTTTTTCAGAGTAGAAAGCACCCACTTCCAGACGAGTGTCACCCATACGTAATGTGGTTTTGTTGGCTATGCGCAATAACTCAATATCACGTTTTTGTTGCAGAGTGACAGGACTCAGAAACGCTCGGCTTGGGTCAAGTTTCAACTGAGCTTTAGTCAGATTGCCTGGCAATTCAGAGTCACTATTCGCGTAGCCAAGATAAAAACGGGTTTCTAAATCGGGGTTGAATCGATAGCCAACATTCGCATTTGTCCGTTTTGCATTTTGTTTAGCAAAGTCCCTGTAACCATCTTGGCTAAAGGTGCTTGCATTAATGAAGTAATCCAGGTCACCGACAACACCACCGGTAGCCACACCAAAGCGTTTATAGTCAAAACTGCCAATTTCTGCACGCATTTCAAATTTTGGTGCATCGTAACCTGTCGGAGAAACAAAATTGACTGCACCGCCCAAGTTGGTCGCTCCATAACGAAGTGCATTGGCTCCGCGGAAAACTTCAATATAACGAGTGGACAGCGGTTCAATTGACTGAAAATCAAAACTGCCATCAGCTTGATTAACTGGGATGCCGTCTTGCATCAGCTTGATACCACGGCCATGAAATGTACGCTGCAGTCCTGACCCCCGTATAGATAAGCGTGTCTCCTCAGCTCCAAATCGAGACTGAGCAAATACACCTGTGGCAAGCCCTAAAGTATCGGCAAAATTTGATACCCGACCTTCACGAATCTTTTCGGCATCAACAATAGTCACACCACCGGCGGTTTGATTAATTTCGTCGGTCGCTCGCTTGATATCTGGTTGAGTCAATGATGCACCCAGCTTGTCACGTTCACCTGTCACATTGACTGTGGGGAGAGTCGGCTCAAAATCTTTTACTAAATGGTCTGCATATGCGAGGCAGGGTAATGCAGCCAATATTAATAAATACTGTGATCTGTAGCCATAACCCATAATTATTCCTTTAAATTTTGCTAACAAGACTCATGTCGTAGCACTAAGTTTTACACGGCACACTCGCGTATACCCTACCGAATCACCAGATCCATCATGTGGTTGGTATAAATGAGTTGTACCAACAGACCAACTATCATTCGATCTCAACATTACCCCGCACACGATAAATATTGGGGGGCGATGCTAACTTAATGTATGGACTGAGGGAATGTGACAAATTGTCGCACCCCGGGTGATTAGCATGCTTATTGACAACCGATTTCGGTGTAGTGTGTTATAAAATCCTTAGATACTTAAAGACGTGAAGCAAATCATGCCAGGCAACTTAAATTTCAATGCTTTAATTTATTTATGGGTGCTACTGACAATCATCTCAACCCCATCTCACGCGCAGCCATTTGAATCTATTCCCGGCCGGGTCGAATCTTTCACCCGGCCCCCTGACAATGGTGTCTCGTCCTTAAAGAGCCGCCACACCGGCATCTCCCCCCCACCCCATTCAATCTCAATCGGCACTCTCTCAAATGAAAAAAAATCAACCGAAACAAATGTCGATTCGCGTCCCGGTACCCCCCGCAAAATTGGCTTCGGCCGCGAAATTCCCCAACTGAACAGTCTCGCTGATACCGCAACCAAATTAGAATGGCAGAACACGCTCCAGGGCGGAAAGATAGCAGCGATCAGCATTACGTCACCCCAGGCAACGGGAATCCGCATGGGCATTCTGGTGCACCGCATGCTGGCGGAAGCCACCTTCCGCTTCTATTCCCAGGGATCAAAAGTCTCCTACGAAATTGCCGGCAAAGAGATTATGGAGACCATCCAGCGCAATTTGAATGCAGGCGATAGTAGCGATGCGGCCCGTACCTACTGGTCACCCTATATCGAGGGCGAAGAAATGACCCTGGAAATCGAATTACCGTTGGGTATCAACCCGAATACACTTGAAATCGCTATTCCCAGCGTTTCTCATTTTTTTTTTAGCATCCTCCGAGCTTCACCGGGAGAAAAAATTTCCAAGATTGGACAAGCCGCAAGCTGTGAAATCGATGTGTCGTGCTACAGCGAATGGAGTCCTGAAAGCAAATCCACCGCCAAAATAATCTTCGTCAATTCTGGCAGTAGTTATCTGTGCTCCGGAACACTGCTTAATGACGCAGCGTCAAGTGGGACGCCCTATTTTCTTAGCGCCAATCACTGCATCACCAATCAGACGATCGCATCGACCCTGCAAACCTACTGGTTTTATCGCTCTACGGCCTGCAACAATGGCATGCTTAATCCGGAATTTCAAATCCGCACCGGGGGAGCAACATTACTCTATGGCAACCAGATAACCGATACGTCCTTCATGCAGCTGAACAACCTCCCACCGGCCGGGGCGATATATGCGGGATGGTCCGCGAATACACCGGAACTCTATACTCATGTGGTTGGCATCCATCATCCGCAAGGCGATTTGCAAAAAATAAGTTTCGGTTTGTTGCAATCTTTTCAGGACTGTACTGCTACAGATCCGATCACGGAAACCTATCAATGCAAATTCGCAGATAAAGACAACGGGAAATTTCTTGATGTTGACTATACTTCCGGGATTTCAGAAGGTGGCAGCAGTGGCGCCGGTTTATTCGAGACAATTAATAGCGCCCATTATTTGATTGGTCAGCTGAGAGGCGGAAATCCAAGTTGCTTTGGAAGCGGAACAGATGAATATGGCCGCTTTGATATCGCATACCGCGATGCGCTTTACAAATGGCTAAACGCTGGCCCGACGTTTTTACTATCTGTCAGCAAGCCTGATAACGGCACTATCATTTCGACCCCAGGCGGAATCAACTGTGGAACGAGTTGCAACGCACCTTTTACCCGCGGAACCAATGTAACACTTACCGCTACGCCAGCTTCGGGGTTTGTTTTTTCCGGGTGGAGCGGAGCATGCAGTGGCACCGGCGCTACCTGTTCCGTTGTCATGAATACGCTCCGAAGTGTGTCCGCAATCTTCTCTCCCGTTACCCCCCCTGGCACCGTTGTCGAATTTTACAATCCCGATCTGGATCATTACTTCATTACAGCCGCTTCCGGCGAACAGGTTTTTGTAGACAGTGGCGCAGTTGGGCGCTGGCAACGCACGGGCACTACGTTCATGTCTGGCGGAAATGTACCAGTTTGCCGCTTCTACGGCAGCGTCTCGCCCGGGCCAAACTCCCATTTCTATACAGCCAGCGCAGAGGAATGCACGCAGCTTAAGCAATTGCAAGCGGCAACGCCTGCAACACAAAAGCGCTGGAATTTTGAAAATCTGGATTTTTTGACGATGATGCCCGTAAATGGCGCGTGCCCCGCTAATACCACGCCGATCTATCGCGCCTACAATAATGGATTTAGTAAAAGCATCGACAGTAACCACCGGATCACCAGCGATCAGGCAGCGATTCAAGAAGTAGTGGCACGCGGCTGGATCAACGAAGGTGTCGTGATGTGCGCAGCGCAGTAAGCCTTGCTTCACTATTCTGAAATACTAATACGGCGATAAAAATGTCTTGGCTGCTGGGATCTATGGAAAAAATACTTTGAGTATCCCTAGCGTATCTTCGCCACTGCATCTTCCACCCTCTCCACCGCAATAATTTCCATGCCTGCTATTTCTTGTTTCGGTTTGTTAGCCTTGGGAATAATGGCCAGAGTGAAGCCGAGCTTTGCCGCTTCTTTCAGTCGTTCCTGTCCACGCTGCACCGGACGTATTTCGCCAGCCAGACCGACTTCCCCGAATACCACCAATTTTTCCGGCAGAGGCTTATTGCGCAGCGAAGAGACGATGGCCAGCAATACGGGCAAATCGGCACCCGGCTCGGTAATTTTTACGCCACCCACCGCGTTGATAAACACGTCTTGATCAAAGCAGGCAATGCCCGCATGGCGATGCAGTACGGCCAGCAACATGGCCAAACGATTTTGCTCCAGGCCCAATGAAAGGCGGCGCGGATTGGGCGAGTGCGCCTCATCCAGCAGGGCCTGGATTTCGACCAGGAGCGGACGCGTACCTTCCTGCGTCACCATCACGCATGAGCCCGGTACTTGCGCGCCATGCTGCGACAAAAACAACGCGGAAGGATTACTGACCTCACGCAAGCCTTTTTCGGTCATGGCGAACACGCCAAGTTCGTTTACTGCACCAAAACGATTTTTGAACGCACGTATCATGCGAAAGCTGGAGTGGGTATCGCCTTCGAAATACAGCACGGTATCCACGATATGTTCCAGCACGCGCGGCCCGGCCAACGTGCCATCCTTGGTGACGTGGCCGACCAGAATCATAGTCACCGCTGTGCTCTTCGCCACGCGCGTAAGTTGCGCTGCGGATTCACGTACTTGCGCCACCGAGCCTGGAGCTGATGTGAGGTATTCGGAGTACATGGTTTGGATGGAATCGATCACCACCACATCGGGTTTTTCCTGCTGGATGACAGATTGTATTTTTTCCAGCTGAATTTCGGCCAACAGGTACATTCCACGCGCATCCAGCGATAGCCGTCTCGCACGCAAGGCAATTTGCTGCGCCGATTCCTCGCCACTGACGTATAAAACTTTTTTATGGGTAGCGAGATGGGCCAGCGCTTGTAACAATAAGGTGGATTTACCTATTCCGGGATCGCCGCCTATTAAAACGACACCACCACTCACTAACCCGCCACCCAACACACGGTCAAATTCGGCGATACCGGTTGGTGTGCGCGGCACTTCGTCCGCGCTTACTTCGTCCAGCGTCTGCATCATGCCTGTTGCCGCCAGCGAGCTGTAGCGATTTTTTCCGCTAGTTGCCAGTTCGGCCACACTTTCCACCAGCGTGTTCCAAGCCGTGCAATGCGGGCACTGCCCTTGCCATTTTGAAACCTGTCCGCCGCATTCAGTGCAGCTATATATTATTTTTGCTTTTGCCATAACGGCCTTTTGTTTGGAGCAAAACAGGAAAAGTTGGCGCCCATCAAAAATTAAAATTTCAAAATAAGGCCAGGATTAAAAGAGAAGAGTCGCGTGAATTTTTTTACTGCGGGATAAATTATCGTGAATAAACAAAAGCTCAACACATAATCGTGCCGTCGATACTGGGCATCTCAATCGAGTAAAAATGAGTGCCACAGCCTACCACCCTTGCCGGTAAAACAAAAAATATCTAGTAACTGGAGATACGCAGGAGGGCGCAATACTTCATATATACCCTCCCCTCCAAATTTCCCACAAAACTTTGTGGTAATGAATATCGCTATTTTATTCATTACCGGACAAACTCTTTTTTATAAAGGCTTCATGAAATCCGCTGATCACCCAAACCTATCAGCGGGATTTTTTCCAATCATCCGCCAATTCTTTCGCTTCAGTAATTTGGGATGCGCTCATGAGCGATTCTGCAATTTTGAGTCCATTTTTTGCACTTTCATCTCCCGCCTCACTGGCAAGACTGAACCATTTATGCGCTTCGACGTAGTCTTGTGTAACACCATGACCTTGTGCATACATGAGTCCCAAATTGTTTTGTGCAACCGGATGTCCCCTGTCCGCGGCCTTGGTCCACCAGGACACAGCTTGCTTTTGATCCTGCTCTACGCCTTCTCCCGTATCGTACAAACCGCCCAGATTTAATTGGGCATCTGCACTTCCCTGCCCTGCAGCCATGCTGTATAAAAACACAGCCTGCTGGTAATCCTGGGTAACCCCTATGCCTTTTTCATACATAAAAGCCAGGTTATATTGGGCCACTTCATCTCCCTGCTCTGCAGCCTTGCGAAACCAATGAACTGCCTGTTCATCGTTTTGGGTAACGCCCTGGCCTTTTGCATACATGAATGCAAGATTATATTGTGCCTCCGAGTTTCCCTGCTCGGCGGCTTTAAGCAACCAAAATATCGCCTGCTGGTAATCCTGTGCAACCCCTTCACCTCTGGCATACATGAGTCCAAGGTTATTTTCTGCCAATGGCTCTCCCTGTTCTGCCGACTTGCGAAACCAAGACTCTGCCTTTTGAAACGCCTGAGCCACACCCAACCCTTTTGCGTAGATTAATCCCATATAATTTTGGGCTAGTGCATGTCCCTGCTCTGCAGCTTTCTTAAATGATTTTAGGGCTCTAGCATAGTCTTTGCTGGCTATAGATTTTTCACCTTCCTCAAAATCTTTAGTAACCGCTCCTGCGGGTGTTGATGGCTTCATACATTTCTCTCCGTTATTTTAATCATGGCTAGCGGCAAATCTAATTAACGCTATGGGAATAAGTTTATAAGTCAGAATCATTGATCACACAATGGCTGGCATCTTCGAATATTGTCATCAATTGCGCGCCAATGTCGAGAATATATTTTATTTTTTCTTCAGGCAGGAAGCTGCGGATTCAATCGCGCAACGAATTATGTTTCTGACTAAAGTGTAAGTAGCCATTAATGGTATCAGCGCTTGCTTTGCGTCTCCGTTTGTTTTTTTTGCGGCACGCCAATATGTGAGCCACCTCGTTTACGTGCCAGTTCATTTTGTTTGTGCCGTTCAATCGCACGTTCACGTGTCTTTTGCGGTAGGGTATCAAAGCAATGTGGACAGGAAATACCCGCCTGATAACGGGATGAGACTTTTTCTTCCTGAGAAACGGGATGGCGGCAGGCAAAGCATTGATCATGCGTCCCTACTTTCAAACCCTGTCCAACAGAAATCCGCTGGTCGAATACAAAACATTCGCCCTCCCACATACTCTGTTCAGCGGGGATATTTTCCAGATACTTGAGGATGCCGCCCTGCAGATGGTAAACCTCTTTAAAACCTTGTTCGAGCATAAAAGAAGTCGCTTTCTCGCACCGAATTCCGCCGGTACAAAACATGGCAATTTTTTTATGCTTTGCGGGATCAAGATTTTTGCTGATGTACGCAGGAAATTCGCGAAATGTCGTGGTGCGAGGGTCAATTGCACCCCGAAAAGTACCTATGTCATATTCATAGCCATTTCGGGTATCGATTAGCACTACATCCGGATCTGAAATTAGGGCATTCCAGTCTTTTGCGTCCACATAGGTTCCGACTTTTTCATTCGGATCCACGCCTGGTACGCCTAGCGTGACAATCTCTTTTTTCAGACGGACCTTCATCCTGTCAAAAGGCATTTCATCAGAATAGGATTCTTTATGTTCGATACCAGTTAATCGCGCATCCGCCCCGAGAAAACCGATCAACGCATCTATCCCTGCACGCGTGCCAGCAACCGTTCCGTTAATACCTTCCGTAGCCAACAAAATGGTTCCATTAAGCCCTTGCGCAATGCAAAAATCGAGCAGACCGTTTTGTAACTCACGGTAATCAGGCAGTTTGGCAAATTTATATAGCGCAGCAATAACAATATTAGCCATGAAATGTTTAACTCTAGTAAGCATCACCCGGCAAAACTGGGGACTTAATTTGTGAGCCGCTTGGAGCGGCTTAACGGAGTCGCTTATGCGGCCCCTGCTCTTGTAGCCACCTTCCGGTAGCCGGTTGCCACCCCGGCATAGCCGGGGGATTTTCTGGGTTAGGTTAAAAAATTATCTTGTATGCTTATAACATCACCCAAACCGTCCCGTAATGTAATCTTCCGTTTCCTTGCGCTTAGGATTAGTGAACACCGTTCGGGTATCGCCGAATTCAATCAGATCGCCCAGATACATATAGGCGGTGTAGTCGGACACACGTGCTGCCTGCTGCATGTTGTGGGTGACGATGATAATAGTGAACTCTTCTTTCAACTCATCGATCAGCTTTTCAATATGTGCGGTGGAAATCGGATCGAGCGCAGAGGTCGGCTCGTCGAGTAACAAGATTTGTGGTTTAACCGCAATGGCGCGCGCAATACACAAACGTTGTTGCTGACCACCGGAAAGTCCGGTACCGCTCTGTTTCAGTTTATCTTTCGCTTCCGTCCATAGCGCGGCTTTCCGCAGTGCCCATTCCACCCGTTCATCCATATCGTGGCGGCTCAGGTTCTCATAGAGTTTTGCACCGAAAGCAATATTGTCATAGATCGACATGGGGAACGGAGTCGGTTTCTGAAATACCATACCGATCTTGGCCCGAAGGGTGTTGAGATCCTGCTTTTTGTCGAGTATATTTTCTCCGTCCAGCAGAACTTCTCCCGTCGCTTTTTGCTTCGGATAGAGCTGGTACATGCGGTTGAAGGTGCGCAGCATGGTGGATTTGCCGCAGCCCGAGGGTCCGATAAAGGCGGTGACCATTTTTTCCGGAATCGTCAGGTTGATGTCCTTGAGGGCGCGCTCCGCCCCGTAGTAAAAATTCAGGTCGCGTACAACCAGCTTTGGATTAACCGTTTTTTCAACACTCATCTATCTGCATCCTTAATAAGTTGTCGACTTTTGGCGGAACAAGACTCGCGCCATGATATTGAGCGAGAGTACGCTGAATGTGATGAGCAGCGCGCCCGCCCAGGCGAGACTCTGCCAATCATGATAGGGGCTCATGGCAAATTGGAAAATCACGACCGGCAGGTTGGCCATGGGTTCGTTCATATCGCTGTTCCAGAATTGGTTATTCAGCGAGGTGAATAATAACGGTGCGGTTTCACCGCTAATACGCGCCACGGCCAGTAGTACTCCGGTAATGATGCCAGCTCGTGCCGCGCGCAGCGTCACCAGGTTAATCACCTTCCATTGCGGTGCACCCAGCGCCGCCGCGGCTTCGCGCAGGGTATTCGGCACCAGGCGCAGCATGTTTTCGGTGGTGCGGATGACAATCGGGATGACGAGTATGGATAAGGCCAATGCACCGGCCCAGCCGGAGAAGTGTCCAATCTTGATGACGTACATTTCATAGATGAACAGGCCAATCACGATAGAGGGAGCAGAGAGTAGGACGTCGTTAATAAAGCGGGTGGTCGGCGCCAACCAGCCGCGCTGGCCAAATTCCGCCAGATAGGTGCCCGCCAGGATGCCGATCGGTGTGCCGATCAGTGCAGCGAGGAAGGTCATCATCAGGCTGCCGGCAATGGCGTTGAGCAAGCCGCCCGTGCTGTTGGGAGGGGGGGTCATTTGGGTTAGGACGGCCGTCGATAGTTGCGGCAAACCGTTTGCCAGCAGCGTCCATAAAATCCAACCCAGCCAGATCAGGCCAAATAACATGGCCAGAGCCGAGATTCCCAGACACAGGGCATTAATCAGACGGCGGCGGGTGTAGAGGGTCAGCATAGTCAGCTCGTGGATCCTTCGCGTTTCGTCAGCATGTACAACATATAACGTGCCAACGACAACACGATGAAAGTGATTAAGAATAGGATGAGTCCGAGTTCGACCAGGGCCGAGGTGTATAGCTTACCCACTGCTTCATTAAATTCGTTGGCCAGCGCGGAGGAGATGCTGTTGCCCGGCATTAGTAGTGAGGCACTGAGTTGATGGGCATTGCCGATGACAAAGGTGACCGCCATGGTTTCGCCCAACGCGCGTCCCAGACCGAGCATGATGCCGCCAGCCACACCGATCTTGGTATAGGGCAATACCACATGCCACATGACTTCCCAGGTGGTCGCGCCCAAGCCATAGGCCGATTCCTTGAGTAGAGTGGGGACAACTTCGAATACATCGCGCATTACCGAGGCAATAAAAGGGATGACCATGATGGCCAGAATGATGCCGGCGGTGAGCACCCCGATACCCATGGGAATACCCTGAAATAACGGCCCTAATATCGGCAGCGGCCCCAATTTTTCAATGAGCCACGGCTGGACATAGTCAGCGAATAGCGGGGCAAATACGAATAAACCCCACATGCCGTAAATAATGCTGGGGATGCCGGCCAGCAGTTCGATGGCAATACCCAGCGGGCGGCGCAACCAGCGTGGCGATAGCTCAGTGAGAAAGAGCGCGATGCCAAAACTGACCGGAATGGCAATCAGCAGGGCAATGGCAGAGGTGACCAACGTGCCAACGATCGGCACGAGTGCACCAAATTCGTCCATGACCGGATCCCATTCCGCGCTGGTTAAAAATTGGAAACCGAATGCCTTAATAGAGGGCAGGCTGCCGATTATCAGCGAAACAATGATAGCAATGAGCAAAACGAGGACGGCAAATGCAGATAAGCAAGTGACATTGCGGAACAAAATGTCCAGCAAATTATGGCGCTTCATATGTACTTCACGTAAAAACGTCGGCATTTTTTAAATAGAGACTCAAAATTTGAGGGAGCTTGGCCCCCTCAAGTTTTATCCGGCAAAAATTATAGCTTGCAAACATGCGGGGCCAGCGTTTTTGAATAAACGATTACTTCCAGATCGCCGCACCCTTCTTATCTTTAACCTGTGTTTTCCAGGCGGTGCGCACCAGTTGCTGAACTTTTTCCGGCATGGGAACATAATCCAGAGCCTCGGCCATCTTGCCGCCATTAGCGTAAGCCCAATCAAAGAACTTTAAGACGTCTTTGGCTGCTTCAGGTTTATCTTGCGTCTTATGCATCAGAATGAAAGTGGCGCCGGTGATGGGCCAACTTTCTTTGCCGGGTTCGTTAGTCAGCAACTCATAAAAACCTGGCACTTTTTCCCAGGCAGCGTTGGCCGCGGCTGCCTTGAATGAGGTGTCATCGGGTTTGACAAACTGACCGTCATGGTTCTTGAGTTGTGCGTAAGTCATTTTATTCTGCAGTGCGTAAGCATATTCCACATAACCGATGGAATTTTTTATACGCTGTACATAAGAGGCCACGCCTTCATTACCTTTGCCGCCCGTGCCCGCTTTCCAGGAGACGGCGGTGCCTTCGCCGACTGCAGATTTCCATTCCGGACTCGTCTTGGATAGATAGTTGGTAAAGATGAAGGTGGTGCCGGAACCATCGGAGCGATGTACGACAGTGATGGTTTCATTGGGTAGTTTAGTGCCCGCATTCAGCGCCATGAGCGCTGGGTCATTCCACTTGGTGATCTTACCGAGAAAAATATCGGCCAGCACCTTGCCGTCCAATTTAAGCTGCCCGGCTGCAACGCCGGTGACGTTGATGACAGGCACTACACCGCCCATAACTGCCGGGAATTGCATCAAGCCGTTCTTTTCCAGCTCTTCCGGTTTCAAAGGCATATCTGAGGCGCCAAAATCGACTGTCCGGGCGATAATTTGTTTGATACCTCCGCCGGAACCAATAGATTGATAGTTCAAACTGATACCGGTTTGAGTTTTATACGTATCGGCCCATTTGGCATAAATTGGATAGGGGAAAGTGGCACCCGCACCGGTGAGATTAACGGCCGAAGCATGGGTTGTTAACGACCACGAGGCGACAAGGCCAAATATATAAAGAAAACGATTTAGTTTGGTCATATTCTCTCCAAAAATTAAATTCACTACAGCGTAACTCACTATAGCCAATTTCTATTACATAATTATTACACAGACCGGCAATCTGTATTATTGATCCAGCCTGGATATGTTTGAATTTATCTGCCAGACAAACCCTACAGTGACGGCACCGCCACTTCAAACTTCACTTGGCCGTATCAATAGTTTGTCGTCGAACATTGGCCTGGATGCAAACTTCTAGCCAATGTTTACCATAGATATGGTAGTAATCACGGACTGAGATTTCATCCTTTTTGTTGGAATGATTTTATCGCCGAATCTGCTTTTAACATATTTATTTGTCATGGTTAGACTCTCGTGCCCCAATTGCGACTGAGCCGCCCGCAATATGATGTTCACATTTTCAATAAAGCGTCAGCCTTCTTTTCTCGGAAACTAAAATGAGCTACCGGAACACACAAAAGCCAGTATTCGTACCAAAATCAAGCATTCATTCTAGGTGATGCCGAATTTGTTCAGGCACCGCAAGGCCTGCTGCAAACAAATAGGGAAATTCACAGAATTTCATCCAGCATCCAAAACCACACGCCGAACTCTACTGTGCGGTGAGTTATCCAACGTTCCCCTTACATTCACCAAAAAAACGTGCAACAACAAAAACGCTACACTATGATGTGCGATTTTTTTGTGAACAAGGCGAGGAATGAGCGAAAAGATCGTGATTACGGGTGGAACGGGGTTTGTTGGCACTCACTTGATTTTAGAATTATTGGAACAAAGCGATGCGGAGCTGTTTTGCTTGGTGCGTGCAAAAAACACAAGCGCGGAGCAACGGCTACATCAGCAGCTTGCTCACGTCATTCAGGGTTCAGGCTATGCGCTTGAGCTGATCAATCAGGTCAAAAAACGTTGTCATGCGATAGCAGCAGATCTTCAGGGGGATATTACTTCACTAGCCACATCCATTCCGAGTGGCGTCTCGCAATTTTGGCACTGTGCGGCGTCCCTGAATTATGAGGAGCGTTTTGCCGCTGAAATTTATGACATCAATGTCGAAGGCACGCGCAAAGCGTTGGCTTTGGCGCGTGCACTGAATGTTGATTGTTTAAATTATGTCAGCACTGCTTATGTAGCAGGACGCAATACAGGCGTCATTTTAGAATCGACCATGACCGAAGTACAAAGCAGTAATGTGTATGAAAGTAGCAAGGTGAAGGCAGAGCAACTGATTTACGCTCAACAGGATATGAAATACCGCATTTTCCGCCCCAGCATTGTTATTGGTCACAGCCATACCTATCAGGCAATTAATTTTAGCGGAATGTATGGTTTTTTACGCCGTTTAATTCAGTTCAAAGGAATGATGGCGCGTGTCCAGCGTGGCTATCTTGAACGTGAATCCATCCGCATGAATGTCGATCCCGATGTGCCGATAAATTTGGTTCCTGTGGATAAAGTGGCAAAGCAGGCTATTGCCATTGCGCGCTCTGATTCTAACGACACGATTTTCCATCTTACCAACCGGACTGTTCCTACTGTAGGCGAAGCGCTGAAAGTGCTATTTTCAATAGTCGGGCTTCCACCACCAAAAATTGTGCAGGACACTACACAATACGCTTGGATTGACGAAAAATTTAACGAAAAAATAGAATTTTATAAATCTTATCTGACCGGTTACAAACAGTTTGACCGCAGTGCCAGCAATGCAGCCTTAGGAGAGCATTTCAACACCGCGCGGTATGCAGTAACCACTAATAATTTAAACGAATATTGCGGCTGGTACTGTGCGCAGCTCACCAAAACGCGTAGCCAAGTACCCGTATCTCGTTAATATTAGGGGACACGATGTCGAATGAAATTTTTGTAGTCGGAACGGGGCGCTGTGGTTCAACGCTTATTTCCAATATTCTCAACCATCATCCGGATGTACTAAGCCTGTCGGAATTTTTCACTTTTGTTACAGATTTAGGGACATTGATTCCGCAAGCATTTCCGGCCATGGAAATTGATGGTGCACAGTTTTGGCAAATTGTCAGCGGAGTCTACGCCAAGCAAAACATTATGCTGGTGCACGATATTGCGATGAAAGAGGTGCTTTATCCATTCAAAACGGACGTTCGTTTTAATGCCAGCACTGGCGTGCCCGCTATACTGCAAACTACGCTCCCGCATCTGACGCCTGAGTACGATGCGTTATTTGATCAGATTCATGCGGTGATTGCAGCCCGCGGAATGGCTACTGCAGCAGCTCATTATCATGCGCTATTTGGCTGGCTTGCCGCACACTTCGGTAAAAGCATTTGGGTAGAACGCTCTGGTGGCTCCTTACGGGTGATCGAAAGGCTCTACCAACAATTTCCAAATGCAAAATTTCTCCATATTGTGCGAGATGGTCGTGATTGTGCGTTATCAATGCAACGCCATAACGGATTCAAAATGGTATTGCTGATATTCCAGATCACCGAAATTTTAGGTATCGATCCTTACGAATCCGATGATCGTAGCTGGCAGGACGATTTGCCCGACGAGCTGATTTCCTTCTTGCCAGAATCTTTCTCTGGCAACGATTTTCTCGCTTATAACGTGCCACCCTCTCTTTATGGGCACTATTGGAGCGGCGAAATTATGGCCGGACTGGAGATATTGGATAAAATTCCAGCTGCGCAACAACTCACGTTGCAGTATGAATCGATTCTAACCGACACCCGCAACACCATTAAGCACATGATTCAGTTCATCTCCCCTGATTCCAGTGCCAATGCAGCTTGGTGTGATGCAGTCATATCTTCAGTAAAACGGCCTACTGCCGTATGGAAAACGTTGGATACCCGCGAACAATCTCGCCTGAATGATGCCTGTGCACCCGGATTTGCCGCGCTGACAAAGCGAAGAATACAATGGTAAAGAATTAAACTCGGGCAATTTATAAATAATGCAAACAAAAAACGGCTCTTCCAATCGCATGTCATTGAAGTAGGACTGAGATGTTTTTAAGGAAGAATGTGCGTTACACTTACCCGTATGAAAACCGAGATTCCTTCCAGTAAACTCAAGATCGGCATGTTCGTTTCTGATCTTGATCGGCCATGGCTCGGCACGCCTTTCCTACTCCAAGGTTTTCTGATCGAAAACGATGAACATATTGAGCAATTGCAAGAACACTGTAAGTTCGTTGTAATCGAATGGGACAGATCAACACAAAAACTGCAAACGGCAAAATCTGTCTCCACGGAAGAACCAGAACCAAATAGACGCGCTTCCGCCACACCATTTTTCACAAGTTTTAGCGAAGTTCCCGACAGCTCTATTCAAGTTTCTATCGCCGATCATTCGGCACCTGAATCAATCAAGGAAAAACCAACTGACTTGCAAGCCTCTAACACCCTCAATGTTAACGGTGCGGTATTTGTACCAACAAAATCAAGGCATTTAACCCACACCGAGACAACCCAAAAAAACTTAAATAAAGACCTAAACGCAACTCCGAAAACGCAGACTAAAGAAAATTTGCTGACCTCATTTTCCGGCAAAATAAAAAACTTCTTTAAAAGCAAATCAGATTTTAAAGATAAATCTTACGTTCAAAAAAATGCTTGCGATTCCGAGCAAAACCCTGCGGCATCAGAAATACACGTTGTGACTGCCCAGCGACCTGACTTTATTCCTGCCAACATCGAGTTAACCATATACAACGATGCCAGACCGGTTGAGGAAGAGCTTGCCCCAGCGAGCAAAGCTTATGCGCTCACAGAAGAAATGCTGCATGGCCTTATTCAAAATATACGCGCTGACGAAAACCTCAAGATCGAAGAAGTGGAAACTGTGGTTCAGGAAGTAGTGGACAGTATGGTGCGAAATCCTAATGCGCTGATGTTGATCATGCGATTACGTCAACAGGATAATGCCAGCTATGAGTACGGGCTGCAGACAGCCGTTTATCTGATTGCACTGGGTCGTCATATAGGTCTGCCTAAAGACTTTCTCGAGCGTCTGGGCATTACCGGATTACTGCTTGATATTGGAAATATAAAATTACCGAGCGATCTGTTGCTCAAAAATGAGCGGCTGAGCGTGGAAGAGTTTGAGATAGTCAAAAGCCACGTAAGTTTGGGGCTCGAAATACTTAAAGAAATACCTAATCTGCATACCGACATTCTGGAAGGCATCGCTCAACACCATGAGCGAGAAAACGGGAGTGGCTATCCTGCAGGGCTATCTAAAGGTAATATCAGCCTGTTTGGACGTATGGCGGCAATCGTTGATTCATTTACCGCACTGACCAATGCACGTTCCCATATCAAAGCCGTATCAGCCTATGACGCATTGAAAAATATCAGCACAATGAGCGGCGAGTATTATCTTGATTCCATGGTCGAGCAATTCATCCAAACCATCGGCATTTTTCCGGTTGGCTCCATGGTCGAGCTGTCTTCTGGCGAAGTCGCAGTCGTTATCAGCCAGAGCAAAGTACGCCGACTGAAACCACGCGTGCTTATTATTAGTACCCCGGACAAAAGCCCCGCACCAAAACCTGCTACGCTCGATTTACTGTATCAGTCCGAAACAATGGCGGCAGTTCATATTTTGCGCGGCCTGCCAACGGGCGCTTTCAATCTCGACGCCCGGGAATATTACCTGACATGATCGGCTCTCTTCCTCTTCCAACGCATCAATCCAAGACCACAATGATGCGACACCAGTTAACCCACAATCAACTGGTCAATTTCCTGCGTTTTGAAATTGATAAAACCGAAACCAGCGCGACCGCTGTGCTAATCATGAAATTGAGGCGAGCCAAACGGCTGGACGCCATCATGGGCGACACATCCACACAATCGATCAACCATTACACCGATCAGCTTCTTGATGGTCTGTTACGTGACTCTGATCGCTATGCACATTTTTCTGACGACCAGATCTGTCTTGTTTTGCCCAACCTTTCCAACAATGCCCAAAGCATCCTGGCAGCAATCAAGATTCTTTCTGAATTGCATAAACCCTTCATTGCCGATAATTGCCCAGTAATGCTGCGCCCACATATCGGCATTGCCAATTTTCCAGAACTGGGGCGTGATGCAGGTCAATTATTGATGTATGCCGACATTGCATCAGACATCGCCGCGACCGATGAACAACAATATCACGTCTACAAGCCAGAAAACTACATTAAAATAGAAAGTTATAGCGGTCTTGATATTGAGCTTGGCAAAGCTATCAAAGCAAACGAGTTAAATGTTCATTATCAGCCGCAGATCAATATCCAGACCGGACGCTGTGTCTCTATGGAGGCGCTCATACGCTGGACAGCGCCAGGACAACGTGTAATCAATCCGGCCACATTGATCGACATTGCAGAAAAAACCGGCCTGATTAACACTTTGACCCTATGGATACTTAACACAGCACTACGCCATACAGCCGATTTCATGAAAGTTGGCATAGATGTAGGTATCAGCGTCAATCTTCCGCCCAAACTGCTCGAAGACAAGGAACTTCCGCAAATAGTCCAGCAAGCACTCGATATTTGGGGTGTACCCGCATCGCACCTTACGCTTGAAATCACAGAAAGTTTGGTAATCGATAATTATGAATCTTCCCTCGCAATGTTATCCAGACTGAGAGAGCTTGGTATTCGTCTGTCTCTTGACGACTTTGGCACGGGCTATTCATCGCTGGCGTACCTTAAACGCTTTCCAGTACAGGAATTAAAGATCGACATACTTTTCGTTCGGAACATACATAATTCACACGAGGATACAAATCTCGTCCGTACCATCATTGATCTGGCCAAAAATTTCAATCTGACCACCATAGCTGAGGGAGTGGAAGATCAGGCAACATTCGATCTGTTACGCGATCTTGGCTGTGATCTGGTGCAGGGCTTTCTGTACAGCCGGGCGCTACCTGACACAGACTTTATCAAATGGTATCGTCAACATACCTTAGCTCTGCAAACACCCGTGGGGGCTTCTGCAAATCCACAATCCTAAGCAACACAAGGCGTGTCATAAATTTAACGTACGCATCTATTTGATATATAAAATATAATTTTGTATTTAACTCGGCATGGCTATGGGAGACGGATTCAAGCGCGCGTCGCGACCAAATCTAAGCATGACACTACGCACACTGGGTTTCCAAAAAGACGTAATCTCTTAGAAACGCCAGACACTTAGCGTTGATCATTTACATATCCCCGCTATTTTTTACTTATCTAATCCAAATTCCTGAATCTTGCGTGTCATCGTGTTGCGTCCCATGCCCAAGAGAGTAGCGGCTTCTATGCGCCTGCCATCGGTGTGTTTCAGCGCCTGAGTAATCAGTATGCGTTCAAACTGCTGGTTTAAACTGCCTAGTATATTTGGATCACCACGTTGCAATGCAAGCGCGACCTGCAGACCCAATTCACAACGCCAATCATCGGGTGGGGTGCCGGTGACAGCAGATGCTTCACGCAATTCGAGTGGCAGGTCGGCAATTTCTATCTGTTGTGAGGGTGTCATCACAGTGAGCCAATGACAGAGGTTTTCCAGTTGCCGCACATTGCCGGGGAAATTCTGTGTGGCTAAATAACTCAATGTGTCCGCGCTGAAAGTCTTTTGTTCGACAGCAAGTTCGTCTGCTTTTTTCTGCAAAAAATATTTCGCCAACAAGGGAATATCCACACGCCGTTCACGGAGCGGCGGCAGGCGCAGACGAATGACATTGAGGCGATGAAATAAATCTTCACGAAATAGGCCTTCTTTTACCCGCTCATCCAGATTCTGATGCGTGGCAGCAATAATGCGTACATTCGTTTTAATCGGTTGATGTCCTCCAACGCGATAATAATTCTTGTCCGACAACACACGCAGTAAACGTGTTTGCAGCTCCGCCGGCATGTCACCGATTTCATCAAGAAACAGTGTGCCGCCTTCAGCCTGCTCAAAACGACCGCGGCGGGTCGTGGCTGCACCGGTAAATGCCCCGCGCTCATGGCCGAACAATTCGGATTCAAGCAAATCTTTCGGAATAGCCGCGGTATTGATGGCAATGAAGGGTTCGTTGGCGCGCGGGCTGTGCCGATGCAGCGCGTGTGCTACCAACTCTTTGCCGGTGCCGGATTCGCCGTTGATAATCACAGTTGCATGGGAGTGTGCAAGCCGTCCAATAGCGCGGAATACTTCCTGCATTGCGGGTGCCTGTCCAAGAATATCAGGGGCAGATGAAGCTGATTGATCTTTTGTGGGTGTATCAGTGCGCAAACTTTGCTCTAACGCGCGGCGGATTAGTGCGACAGCCTGGTCGACGTCAAACGGTTTGGGCAGATACTCAAAAGCACCACCTTGAAATGCAGACACCGCACTTTCCAGATCAGAGTAGGCAGTCATGATGATGACTGGCAAACTCGGAATCCTTGCCCGTATTTTTTGCAAAAAATCCAGTCCGGAACTGCCGGGCATGCGGATATCGCTGATGACGACCTGCGGTATGCCATGCTGCAAAGCGGCTAATGCTTCATCGGCCGAAACAAAACTTGTAAAGTCGATGTCCGAACGTGCCAAAGCTTTTTCCAGAACCCAGCGTATGGAGCGGTCATCATCAATGATCCAAACAGGTTTCATATTGGTTTCCATTTATTCACTGTATTTTAGTGGCAACATTACAGTGAAGCAGGTACGTCCCGGTTCACTGTCAACTTCGATACTGCCTTCATGCTGGCTGACAAAATCTTGCGCCAGACTCAGTCCCAAGCCATGTCCATTGTGACGGCCAGAGACCAGCGGATAAAAAATCTTGTCGTGCAGATGTAAGGGGATGCCCGGGCCATCGTCGATAACTTGAACCATTACCGCCAAGCGATGGCGTTTCTTCATCAACGTTACCTGGCGCGCGATGCGTGTGCGTAGCACAATATTACCTTGTCCCTGCATAGCCTGCACAGCATTACGTACGAGATTCAAGACGACCTGGATGAGTTGTTCCTTGTCGCCCATTAGCACGGGCAGGCTGATGTCGTAATCACGCTGGATAGTCAAACCTTCCGAAAATTCAGCTAAAACTAAACTACGCACGCGTTCAAGTGCTTCATGAATGTTGAGGGGGCTGAAATGGGGTTGATGTTGCGGGGTAAGCAACTTTTCCATTAATGAAACCAAACGGTCGGTTTCCTGAATGACGACCTGGGTGTATTCACGCAGACCGGGCTTCTCCAGTTCATGCTCAAGTAGTTGTGCAGCACCTCGTATGCCACCCAAAGGATTCTTGATTTCGTGTGCCAGATTGCGTAACAGAAGGCGATTAGCCTGGGTCTGATCCAGCATCTGTTCCTCACGTGCCAGCTTTAGCGAACGATCGATGGTATGAAATTCAAGTAACAAATAGTCGTTTAATTGTAGCGGCGTGGCAGTGCAGCGCAAATGCAGCTTGCCATGGGAAGAAATACCCAACATAAGATCATGTTCAATATAGCTGGCGTTATTGGTTAGTGCATGCTCCATTGCAGCGACAAGTTGCTCGGTGTGAGTGAAAACATGTTGCACCGAATGACCAATCAGGCTTTTGCTACTTAAGGCAAACAGGTTTTCCGCAGCCGGATTGAGATAAGCGATATGTAACTCCCCATCCAGCAGAACAATCGCAGTAGCGAGGTGTTCAAAGGTAGGCAAAAAATTATCGGCCATAAGTATTTTTATTTTTTAAAATCATAGCGCCATGGCTTATTAACCAATTTTTAAACATCTGAACGTAAGTTGGACGATAAAGATACGTAATAGTTTTATAGGATTAGCTTTTAAAAGTATTACAAAATTTGTAATAAACAACCTTCATTGTAAATTTACTGTAAACCGAAACCCGTTTTTATTCTTTTGTGACGGTTACCATTTCGGCAACCGTCACATTGCCCCGCAATCCTACAACCGAACATGTTTATTCATTCTGCCATAAGTGGTATACAAGAGCATGCCGGTCAAAATCGAACCTCCAATTAAGTTTCCCAGCGTGACCGGAATTTGATTCCAGAACCACCATTGATTAACGCTGATGTCGGCACCCAACAACATCGCGGTAGGGATTACGAACATATTGACGACACAGTGTTCAAACCCTAGTGCAAAAAATGTCATGATCGGCAGCCAGGGAGCGATGATTTTTCCAATCGTTGAAGTAGAGATCAAACCCAACACTACGCCTAACGTCACCATCCAGTTACAAAGAATGCCATTGATCAAAGCAGCGAACCAGCCAATTGAACCTGCATGCTGGTAAGCAAGTGTTTTAGCCTGTGCAACCGCAATAATTTTTTCTGCCAATCGGCCACCCGGGGCAGGTGAAGTTCCGGTCAATGCCAAGGCCAGCAACCCGCCAAAAAAAAGGCTACCCAGTAAATTGCCTAAAAATACCCAGCACCAATTTCGCAACATTTCCCTGCCATTTATTTTTCCATCAGCGACACTCATCGGTAGCAACGCAAAACTACCTGTCACCAATTCCAATCCAAGCAGTACGATCATCACAAAGCCGACAGGAAAAATAATTCCCATCACCAGTGCAGCAGCGCCTCCCGTAAATCCGTCCGAGACCCTGAACGCAAGTGCAGCCGCAAAACCCAGCAGCACCCCGGACAAAAAACCCCGAAGCAGCATATCCCTAACACTAAGCGATGCTTTTTTTTCGCCAACAACAACAAGTTGCTCTATTAACTTGATAGGCTGCACGTAATCCATTTTCATCACCTTTAATGTTATGAAATTAACCTTCGGGTAATTCTGTAACTTTATGCAAGCGATAAATACACCACATTATTTTCTACCTTAACCGGATAAGAGCGTGTGCACCCTACATCCGGTGCTACGGCATTACCGTCATCCAGGCAGATATTCCAGCTATGGAGCGGACAGGTAACTTTTTTCCCGAATACGATACCTTGTGATAGATGGCCGCCCTTATGCGGACACCGATCAAGCAACGCAAATACCTCGTCTTCAGCAGTGCGAAACAGTGCGATGTCTCCCTGTTTTGTCGTAACCACGCGCGCGCCCAGAGGTGGTATTTCTTCCAAGGTTGTCACTTCATGCCAAGTGTTCATGATTTGCTCCTTCTTTAAATTGTCAGCGATTCGAATTCACGCGCATTAATATTTTCTTTAGACCATGGGTTTGTTGCACCCTGTAACGCATCAAGCAACCTTGCATACAGCGCTTTACGATTGGCTGCATTCTCTACCACGTGTTTCTTGACATGGTCCAGGCCTACCCGTTCGACGTAATGTACTGTTCGATCCAGGTAATGCGCTTCTTCACGATAAAGCTGGGCGAATGCACCGGTGTACTCCATCACTTCATCGCGAGTCTTTACCTTCACCAGAAATTGCGCGACCACGGTCTTGATGCCGCCGTTACCCGCCACATAGATTTCCCAACCTGATTCCACGCCGATTATGCCCACATCTTTAATGCCTGATTCCGCACAGTTACGCGGACAACCGGAGACGGCAACCTTGAATTTATGCGGCATCCACATATGATCAAATGCGCGCTCGATGTCGATACCCATCTGCGTCGAGTCTTGCACACCAAAACGGCACCACTCGCTACCGACACAGGTTTTGACCGTACGCAAGGCTTTTGCATAGGCGTAACCCGAGGGCATATCCAGATCTGCCCAAATTTTCGGCAAGTCTGCTTTTTTTACACCAAGTAAATCGATGCGTTGCCCGCCTGTTACCTTGACCGTCGGGACGTTGTATTTTTCTGCTACATCAGCGATGCGGCGCAGTTGCTGCGGCGTGGTGATACCACCATACATACGCGGCACTACCGAGAATGTGCCATCCTTTTGTATGTTGGCGTTGGCGCGCTCATTGATGAAACGTGATTGCGGATCGTCCTTTGCTTCATGCGGCCAAGCGCATAACAAGTAATAGTTCAATGCCGGTCTACACTTGGCGCACCCATTGGTGGTGTTCCAGTTAAGAAATGTCATGGTTTGCGGGATCGAAATCAACTTCTCCTCGCGGATTGCTTTACGCACTTCTTCATGGCTATGGGAAGTGCAATCACATAAAGGCTTTACGGTCGTAGCTTGTGGTGCATACGCTCCTCCGACGGTGGAAGCGAGAATTTGTTCGACCAATCCAGTGCATGAACCACAGGAAGCAGAAGCCTTGGTGTGCTTGCGCACATCCTCCAGCGTAAACAACCCTTTTTCCTTGATTGCCTTGACGATCGTCCCTTTGCATACGCCATTGCAACCGCAGACTTCCATCGCGTTTGTCATGGTGGCCGCGAGGTTTTGCCCTTGAGAGCCAGCATTGCCGAGATGAGATTGTCCAAATATTAATTGATCACGAATTTCGGCGACATTTTTACCATCGCGTATCATCTGGAAATACCACGAGCTATCCTTGGTATCACCGTACATCACTGCGCCGACCAGCGTATTATTGTTCAGCACCAATTTCTTGTACTTCCCGCCGGTGACATCGTGCATCACAATCTGATTCGTTTCATTGCCTCCAGTAAAATTCCCGGCCGAAAACAAATCTACCCCGGTGACTTTGAGCTTGGTAGAGGTAACCGAGCCTTGGTAATATGCGATTCCCATACGCGCCAGATGATTGGCACAGACCTTGGCCATGTCGAATAGCGGAGCAACCAAACCATAAGCAGTGCCGCGATGTGAAACGCACTCACCCACTGCATAGATGCTGGGGTCATAGGTTTGCATGGTATCGCTCACCACAATGCCGCGATTACAATAAATTCCGGCTTCTTCAGCCAGCGCAACATTGGGGCGAATGCCAACCGCCATCACCACCAGATCAGCAGGAATCTCACTGCCATCCTTGAAGCGAATCGACTTTACGCGGCCATGACCATCGCCAATCAACTCTTGCGTTTGCTGCTCCAACAAAAATTTCAACCCCTTGGCCTGTAAAGCGGATTGCAGCATTTGGGCTGAATTGTCATCCAGTTGGCGTTCCATCAGCCATGACATGAGATGCACCACGGTGACGTCCATACCTCTAAGTGCCAAGCCATTGGCGGCTTCCAGCCCGAGCAGGCCACCGCCGATAACCACCGCATGCTTATATTTTTCCGCTGCGGCTATCATCGCGTTAGTGTCCTGAATATCACGATAGCCAACCACTCCCGCCAATTCCTTACCGGGAACCGGCAGGATGAAAGAGCTGGAACCCGTTGCCAGCAATAATCTATCGTATTTGGCTTCCGTGCCATCCTCGGCCACCACTACCTTGTTTTTTCGGGCGATACGCACGATTTTTTTGTTCAAATGCAAGGTAATGTTGTTTTGTTTATACCAGTCGATATCGTTCAGGATAATGTCCTGGATACCTTGTTCGCCTGCCAATACCGGGGACAGCATGATGCGGTTGTAATTAGGATAAGGCTCGGCACCAAATACGGTAATGTCATACAAATCGGGCGCCAGTTTCAGTAACTCTTCCAGAGTCCGTACGCCCGCCATCCCATTACCCACCATAACCAGCTTCATTTTTTTCATGACATCACTCCTGTTTACAAATTTTTATGCGGCCAATCGTTGCGAAATTTGTTCCGTCATTTCGGCAAATTGCACGACTTCGCCAATAACCACGATCGCCGGACTGGCCATTTTTTCGGCAATTACCATTGATTCAAGTTGCCCCAGCGTGGTCACTACCTGCCGCTGATTAGGCAACGTACCGTTCTGGATTGCGGCTGCGGGCATATCTATCGCTAACCCATTCGCTATCAATTGCTGCACGATGTACCCTAAATTGGACATGCCCATATAAATAACCAGCGTGGTGCCCGTCGCCGCCAATGCCTGCCAATTCGGTTGCTCTGTTCCTTGCGTATGGCCCGTGACAAACGTTACGCCATGCGTGCAGTTTCTATGCGTTAGCGGAATGTTCAAAGAAGCCGTAACTGCCATGCCGGAAGTAATGCCACTGATCACAGATACCGAAATACCGGCTTGCCGCAAGGCTTGTAGTTCCTCACCCCCGCGCCCGAACATAAACGGATCACCGCCCTTGATGCGCGCTACCACTTTGCCGGCACGCGCCAATGAAATCATCTGCTTGTGAATGAATGTTTGTGGCGTAGAGTTACATCCACCGCGTTTCCCTACATGAATAATCTGCGCGTTGCCTCGGGCAAATTCCAGAACATCAGGATTCACTAAATCATCAATCAGAATGGCATCCGCCAGTCCAATGGCCCGCACTGCACCAAAAGTCAGCAGCTCCAAACTACCCGGCCCCGCCCCTATCAAATATACCTGTGCACTTTTCATGTTTACTCCCGTCTCTCAATTCATCCTATTAGCACATGGACAATGCATTCAACTACACACATCGTTTAAAAATTAAATCAGTTCTTTGATTAGATAATTAGTTGTTAGCAATATTAATGCCATTATTTTTATGATAATAATCAATAAATTAAAAAATAAGAACCATGGATTAAACTGGGCTTGCACGATGTCAGTGCAAACCCAACCGGAATGTGTATGTAATTGGTGCATAGCCAGAATTCGACGGCCCAACAATTCTTGAACCTCCGTCAACGAATACGTGCAGACAATAAAGACGTTAAAAGCCGCGCCTCCCTACCTGCATGAGAGCGACATACAAGAATACTGAGCAGGCAGCTTTATGTAGTGAGACTTATAGATGAGATATTGATTCAGACCGCGTTCGAGATGTTGTTTGAACGCGGAGAGGAAATTGTCTAATGACAGCAGGCAGGTTCTATAAGTGGCCCGCTATGAAACATGAATCTCTGCAAAAACCAATTTACCTTGGAATTGCTTACATCAACTCCTGCATGGCAAATCCAATCAATAGCGTAAGTGACGTTAAGCCTATACCGAAGCCCAGCATACGGCGGCGATTAAGCTGTGTCCAAAGTATAACCCCCGTTAATGACAACAGAATGATGCTTCCCGCCAGGGTATCTGCGAGAAGAACCCACGGTATGCCCACATTGTTGCCTTTGTGCAGATTGTTCAACGTACCAAATATATTTTGATCGCTACGCTTGACGGTGACGAAAGCATTGCCGACCCAATATTCCGCTTGCAGGTTGGCTTGCGGCGAGCTGAATGTAATCGTCCAGTGCGCAGGTTGTTTCAGTGTCTTATCACCCCATGCCACAGGCTTGGACGGTTCACTGCGTTCGCGCGAGGCAGGCCGATCCACCATCAATTCCTTTTGCAACCAGCTTGCCATTTCTTTTGAATTGGCTGGTGCAGGGCTCGGTAGCGGAATTTGCAGCATTGTTTCTTGAACTTGCGCAGCCGGTATTTTCAGCACGGTGCGATGATTCAGCAAGATTCCGGTCACTCCAAAACACAAACCTATGGCCGCACCCCAGAGCCCGATCCAGCCATGGGTCTTACGCAGCCATTTTAAAAAAACGGCACGCCGTGAACGAAGGTCACGGTCTTTTGAATCAACCAGGTCATTATCGGCGCCATTCGCTGCGCGGACATTGCGAGAGGGATTAAGTTGAACGATTGTCGTCATAGGGTTATTTCAGAAAAATTCTTAGGGTACACCCCACATGCGTATCAGGTTGTGATAGCAACCGGTTAAATGGGTACGTGCACTTTCATCCGCATTGGCAGTATTCAGCCGCTGAATAGCGGTATCAAGATCAAACAGTAAGGTGCGCTGTCCATCATCAGCAATCAAACTTTGAACCCAGAAAAAACAGGCAGTACGTACGCCTCGTGTTATGGGGGTAACCCGATGCAAACTAGTAGCAGGATAGACCAGTAGATCGCCTGCCGCGAATTTTGCGTTGTGCATCCCGTAAGTATCTTCAATCTGCAACTCACCGCCGTCGTACTCATCAGGTGCAGAGAGAAATAAGGTGGCAGAAACATCTGTACGGATTTTTTCACCTGTGCCCGGTATTAACCGCATCCCTCCATCGACATGGCTACCAAAATACATACCACTTTCATATCGATTAAACATCGGAGGATAAACCCGATTCGGCAATGTGGCACTAATAAAGAGGGAATTGCGTTCGAGTTCGGCCAGAATCAAATCGCCTAGCTCGTACGCAATCTGTGTGTTTTCCGCGATCTGTAAATTACGTTTAACCGGTGCCCCTTGATGGCCTGCCGTCACACGACCATCGACCCATGCCTCTCCAGCAGTATCGAGCTTTTCTCGCACAAAGCGTACTTGTTCAACACTCAATACCTTAGGGATTTGCACTAACATGGATCGTGGACTCTGAGATATTTAAAAACGATGGGCAATGGTTATCAGTGCAGTACGTCCGCTCCCGGGTACCGCGCGCCCTCCACCAGATGGAACCAGTGAGCTTATATACTCCCTGTTGGTTAGATTAAGCAGATTTAACCGGATATCGTACTTGGGCAGGTGATAGGCAACCGTGCCATCCCAGCGAGTATAGCCCGCAGCAGAAACAACATTGGTGTTGCTGCCAAAGCGTTCGGACATATAGGTGGCCCCGCCACCGGCTTCCCATTGCGGGGTCAATTTGTAGGTCGTCCATAATGTGGCCATGTCGCGCGGCGTATTAGCCAGATCTTTTCCTTGTGTATTTTCCAGCGCTGATGCTCTGACAATCGTCGGGTTAAGATGCGTGTAACCGCCCATGAGTTGCCAATTGCGCGTGATACGGCCCGCTGCACCGAATTCAAAACCGGTAACGCGTACGTCTCCGTTAGAAATGTAGATTCCGGGCGAAATTTGCGAGCGTGAATTGGTCTTTTCAATATCAAACAAGGCTGAGGTCAACGATAGATTGCCATCCAGCACATCCCATTTGGTACCGATCTCGTAAGAACGACTTTTTTCAGGCGCCAAACTTTGTGTACCTGCGGTTGCCGCCAATGTTTCCAATGAGGGGTTAAATGAGGTGCCATACGATACATAGTACGATTGCACATTATCCGGTTGGTAAATCACTCCCCCTCTTACGCTAGTGAAGTTCACGGTTTGATCGGCTCTCAGAAGCGGCGGAGTGGCGGTACTGATGGTGTTGGTCAGATCCGCCTTGAAACGATCCCAGCGCACGCCACCGACTAGTTTCCATTGTTTGTTCAGTTCGATCGTGTCGTTGATATAGGCGCCCACTTGAGTAGCAGATGCATCTGCTTCATTTCCGATTGTTTTCACAGAATTGGCCGGTGTTGGGAGATAGGACGGATTAATCAGCGATACGACAGGTAGGTTGCTACGAGCACTGGACAGAATATTGGATGTCTCGCGGCTAATTGCAACTCCGGCGATCATTGTATGCTTGAGGAAACCGGTATCAAATTTTGCGATCAGATCGGTTTGGTTGTTAATCATTTCATTTTTAATTATGCGATCATGGCTGGTAAGTCTGACAGACAGGGCACTTAAGGGCAGCGCGGTAGTATTTCCAAGGGCTGCAGTAGGGAGCGCGGTAAATACATTGCCGACCAGGGTGCCAACATTGGTAGGACCACTTGTCAGTGCATCAGTGTTGTAATGGCTATATTGCAGTTGACTACGCAACGTTACGTTCGAATTGAGCTTGTGTTCAACAAGGCCGCTTAAAATAGCGGTATTTTGCAAGGTCCGATCATCTCTCAAACCGTAAAAGGTGTCGCGATTACCTTTGACCGGATGACCATTAACGGCAGGAATGCCATAATCCACCATGTCGTCGTTGTGAGAGAGGATGGCAGACAGCGTAACTTCAGTCTGCGTGCCGATTCCAAAGCGCAGGGACGGTGCAATTCCAAAATCTCTATTCACAATAACATCACGAGTTGTTTGTGCTTTTTGACCCATCATGACCACGCGAACCGCAGACGTATCCGACAATTGACGATTAAAGTCTCCCGTTGAACGCACCCCCCCATTGGTGTCAATGGTGCCGGTAACTTGATTTGCATCACCTAATAAAGGACGCTTGCTGACCTGATTGATCACACCCCCAGTAGAACCACGTCCAAACAGCATGGACGATGGGCCTTTTAATACTTCGACCGATTCAAGATAGTAGGTGTCGCGATAGTACTGACCTGTATCACGCATTCCATTGAGATACATGTCGGTACGTGCTGTGAAGCCACGCAGATTGATGTTGTTACCGATCTGCCCGCCTTCGGCGCCGCCCACGGTAATACCCGGTACATTGCGCAAGGCCTCCGACAACGAGGCAATAGCTTGGGAATCCATCAAGGCACGATTGACGACCGTAATTGTCTGCGGAATATCACGCAAGGGGGTTGGCGTTCTGAAGCCCGCGAAAGAGCTCGCTGCAAAATCGTCGGTTACTTTTTGACTATTTACTTTAATTTCCGGTAACTGGGCGGCATCAGCTGATTTATCGTTTTTACCATCGTTTGTGGAAGTTTGTGCGAAGGCCGGATTACATAGTTGTTGTAATGCCAGCGCTACCAGTAGCGCAGGGCGTGTTTTTTTGAATTTCATGAGTTCCCCAGTTCTGTAAAAAAAAGGTGGCTGGCTGAAAAAACACGTGGCTGGCTTCCGGATTAAGTGCAAAAAACGATTAATTAAATGCTAATTATCGTTATGGATGTACAACGTTAAAATTATTTTTTATTCATGCACATAGTCATCAAAAAATTCGAAAAGTTGTAACAATTTTGAACCGAGATACCTTAACTACATGGATCAATGTATAAAGTCGGCAGTTAAATCTGCGGGCCGCTCGCTTTAAATTCGTCAAAAATTAAGCGAGTCCCATCAAATGTCATCTAGACAAATTTCAACCCACTTTGAGTGGTCGAGCATAAACAATACAAATAAGAACGATTTGCATTATACTTAAAATTGGTGGGATTGCAATTTTTATAGTACCCCGCCTGTCCGGCGGGGCTGATGCATCTTTTGCTATCTAGAAATTAGCAATCAATGAAATTCTTGCAGCAAGGGGAGACCCTGGGGAAATATTGTTGTTATTGTGGGCGGAAGCGTAATAATTTCTATCAAGCAGGTTTTCTATATTCAACTGAGCCCGTAGATTTTTATCAATCTTGGCATATACGGCCGCATCTACTCGAGTGAAGCCCGGCAAACGAACTGTATTATCAGTCGAAGTGTACATAGCGCTACGATTTATAACACCCAGACCAATTCCCCATCTCGGGTTGATATCATATCGGTTCCACAATGAGAGTGTGTTCTTTGGAAGCTCTGCCAAGACAGCCCCTTCTTTGGCGGTAGAGGAAAGCGTGTTGGTAATGACCCCATCCTGATAAGTATACCCCCCCATGACGCTCCATTCCGGTGTAATTCGACCGGCCAGACCTAACTCAAAGCCCTTATTACGCTGACCACCGCCTAAATGAGAGATGGCTGCGTTATTTGGATCTGGAATGATCACATTGGTACGATCCAGCTGAAACAGGGCAGTAGTTAAAGCGAGGTTAGGACGAATATCCCACTTCGCTCCCACTTCTACATTTTTGAATTTTTCCGGTTCGAGCGCCGCATTGGTCACCGATAGCGAAGTAAGCTGTTCACCAGCTCTTGGCACATAAGACAAGCTATAACTGGTATAAATTGATACTGTATCGATTGGCTTGTAAACCAAGCCGGCTCTTGGTGAGAAAAAATTATCTTTAACATTTAATGCAAGAGGATTAGCGGGGTTCTTATTGATAAAATCCACCTCGATCCTATCGTAACGCACCCCGAGGATTGCTTGCAATTGAGGCAATAATTTGATCTGATCTTGCACATAAAGCGAAGTTTGCTTTGTGACACTATTATTGTCGGCATCTGTAGCCGCCAACCTGTATGTGAGTGGAACATTAGTAATTGGGTTGTTAATAGGCACGGTAACCGACGAAGCTGTATTATTAAAGTACCCAGTGTTACGCGTGCTATCCGTATCCTGATGGCCTATTTCAAGACCAACGACCATATCATGTTTCACTGGACCTGTATTCAGAGAAAACAGAAGGTCTGTCTGGTTGAAAAAATTATCGCGCTTAGTTACATTGTTATAAGCACTAATCGCGACCGTCGATGAAGCACTTTGGACTGTAGCGCTTGGATATACATTCTCGTAAAACTTATCTTGCGTAGCATACCGTGTACGGTTGCGAATCATTACATCATTATTAAACTTATGCTCGATAAGGCCATTGACAGCCTTAAGTTCTGTATCTGCATTGCTTCGATCGGGATCACCAAAAAATGTTGACGCATTGGTTTTTAGAGGGCGTCCATTTAAGGAAGGGATACCTCGATCGGCAGTACGCTCATCCTTGAAATACTCTGCATTGAGCACTACCTTGGTTTGCTCACTAGGCATGAACGTAACGGTAGGATTGAACCCGTATCGTTTCAAATCTACACCATTCCGAAAACTGCCTGAATTTTCATACATGGTATTAAGACGAACTGCGGCAACGTCATTCACGCCCTGACCAACATCCAGTGCCACGCGCTTGGTATCAAATGAACCCGCTTGTACCGTAAGTTCACGTACCTGTCTCCAGTCCGCTTCTTTAACCACCCGATTGATTACCCCTCCAGAGCCACCCCGGCCAAAGATCATTCCATTTGGACCTTTGAGCACCTCTACTCTTTCTATGTTATAGATATCACGAAAATACTGAACATCATCCCGAATGCCGGAAACAAAAAAATCTCCTGTGGAACGATTACCCCTAAAAACCAAGGCATCCCGATTACCTTCCCCTTGCGAAATCCCCATACCCGGGACATAACGCACTGTATCCGCCATGCTCTGTATAGCCTGATCTTTGATCATCGCCTGCGTCACCACAGAAATAGATTGCGGTGTATCAAGCAGAGGGGTGTTTGTCTTGGTAGCAGTGGTGGTACTAGTTACGGTGTAACCGGTACTGGTGTTAGTGGGGCTACTTTTTGCAGAGACTGATATTACTGGCAAGGTCGTTTCACTGTCAGTTGGCTGCGCAATCGCGACACCCGCAAAAGTAATAGTGGTTACTCCAAAACAGAATAACGCGCTATTCATCGCAATGACGAGTTTAGTTTGGCGATGTCTACATGGAATCTGGGGGCCATCATATTTTCGCGCCACGGTAGTATTACATTTAAGGTTTCGGGTATTCATTAGTTGTTTCTCCAAATCAAAATTAAAATAAAATCTAGAAATATCTGGTACGTAATACACTACTTGGCGGCGGAAAAATTCGATGCCACATACTTAAAACTGGTAAATCTAAACGACACATTTATTCTGAATGAGCACTACGTACTCATGCAAAACACGACACCACTATAAATGCTTAATCCAACCAAGTCTTTTTGCACTTAATCAATACAAATCAGGGGGGGGCAATGCCTAGTTTACTCATAACCATTATCTCATCCAACATTACAAGTGATAATAGTTCGCGATTTTATTCTCATATTTAATGAGATGCAAGGTTCAGTCTTATTCAAGGTGTAATGAGTTTGGCGGTGCCTTGAATTTTAAACGGGACATGATTTTGTGCAGCTGAAATTGATGAATCGATCATGATAGAGATCGACATGTCGGGCGGAAGAATTGTCTGAACAAGCTACTGAGCGGTAGCGACATTCGCCTCAGTGTGAAAGTCAACAATTTGCACAGTCAGTCGACAGCACCCTGGTCAAGACCGTCATCGCCAATTTGTAATTGGTCAAATAATTTCGAACACAACGATAAATTTTTTAGTGCGCTGTTCCGCTCAAAAACAGAGGACGAACGAGGAATGGTTATACTTATTTTGAAAAACTAAACGTGACAGTATGATTCTCTGTGAAATAGATTCTACCTTCAAACTCTCCGGGATGGTTTTCTTTATGCTTAACTTCTGCAACATAGAGACCAGGCTCCGGCAGTAAAAAATTTGTTTCACCATTTTCGTCTGTATTGTAGAGGCTTTTCCCATCCGTTAGGCGCAATGAGAGTAATTTCGGCCTTAGCCAGCGGTTTACCCATGAAAGTTAAGCGCAACTTATTTGCATTTTGCTGTATATCCAATGGCAAATTACCCCTTTTCCCTTGCCGCGCATACAAAAAACCCCTTTGCACAGGAGCGCAGCTTATCCTGATGAAGCAACTCCAAAGCTTGATTTATTTAGGGTAGATAAATTATCAGTTGCAATTGATAATTATTATCAATTTTATTGACAACTTAAATGGCAATGATTACCATTCAATTTAATTAAATATTAAACAAATCGTACAAAAGGCAAATACATGAACGCAATAGTAATTGGTGCAGATCGATTGGGAAATATTCCTGAACTACTGTCTGATTGGAATATAAACATTACTCGTCATATTACCGGGCGACATGTCGCACACCAGCGCAAACCGCATGGGTTACCTAGAAATACAGAACTGTTGATATTATTTACAGATTTTTTGGGACACAATGTAATGCGCCATTTTCGTAATTTGGCGCTAGTCGAAGGTATACCGTTTATTGCTTGTCGTCGATCTACAAGCTGTCTGGCGCAGTCACTAGAGTGCTGCTTTAACAAAAAAATTAAAGCGTCAAAGTGTCCGAACTGTCCATTTCGGCCTTGATTTTTTTACCCGAAGTACCCGCACTACAACTGTATCTTCATACAATGCCATGAACGTGCATGGTTATGTCACATTTATTCGGTGAACTGAATTTCGGTGAGTTATCAAACAAGCAGTGGATAAAAGCGCAATAGCTCAGACGCTTCTCACAAGCGTCCAGCTTAAATTATTTGAATAGAACTGCGAATGTAGCAAGAGATTTGCAGGTACAGCTCGAGTCGAATTCGATTGCCTGAGCAATTACACCGCTCAACAAAGCCAGCATACGCAAAACCGCACGCAACTGGCCGAAACACCACCGATTTTAATTTAATTGCCGACAAACCCACAGTCATGATGCACCGGCGAATTCTTGGGCATCATGCTGTAAACATAATATCAATAACAATGGCCAAACCAACAAATCCCCAATACTGATTAACTTACAAAGTTACGTCTACTGAACCCAAATCCAGCCAGACCAAGACCGAGAAGAGCGAGAGTAGTAGGTTCGGGAACGGTGACCAATTTAGGAGGGGCAACTGTAAAAACAACCATATCTTGCGTATTGTTAACCGTGCCGTCATTCAAATACGTGAGTTTGTAATTCCCGGTACTGGCTGCTGAACCGAGGTTCTGCAACCATGAATCGGCCAACATTCCATAAGCCGAAATCGCTGTACCATTGTCCACCCTGAAGCCCGTGTTGGTCGTATTAATGCGATAGCGCCCTTCTTCAGTACTTCCGTAAGTAATCGCCCATACAGCTAATTGAAAGGCCGCTGATTCTTCTTTAGTGTTAACCGTGCTATACACTTGATTGGCTAACTGTCCCAGTTGACTCACCCTCATCGTACCGTCCGGAGTCTCCGGCCGCAGAGCGCTTAATGAAGTGGCAAGCTCAGAACCAGTGGCTACTGTATAAGTAACGCTGCCACCGCTCAGCCAATGGTAAATGTCAACGCACCAGGTATTGAACTGGCCAGTGGCGGAAAAATCATAGCTAGTATTTGCCGTCGTGAAACTGTCACCACCAATTCCAACACCGACTAAATTCGTATTGGAGTTAGGGTTAGGAGCGACTGAACCACCATAATAACCCACAGCTCCGCTGCCAAAGTTCGCTGAACCTGCATTTGTAACATCAATCGTTGCCGCCAGCGCTGAGTAACTCCCCATCACAGCACTCATTAGACTAACTGCTATTAAGACTTGTTTAAATTTCATTTCCATTCCCAATTTAATTATGTTTCATTATTCGCCATCAGTCTTAAGCATTTATCATGCCATTAACAACAATACGTATTAATTCAATATATTAAATTAATTTCTTATGCATTGAATTATCCGTTTTGTAAAAATACCTGACAAACATTTCTGCCTTTACATTTGAGAATGAAGAAGAATATTTTGCGCTCGAAATGGCAGCGCAAACATGTGGCACTTGGATAACAGCTAGATTGACCGTTCCCGCCAGTCTCCACCCAGTGCTTTGAGCAAGGCTGCATTGGCGACCAAACTTCGGCCAATGATATTAAGGCTGCGGATGTCAGCATCAAGCGCTGTTGCCTGTGCCGTAACGACATTCAGATAACTAACTGTTCCAGCTATGTACTGGTTATTAAAGAGAACAACGGACTCCTGCGCAGATTGTCTCGCTTCAAATTGTACTTTGGCTTCTTCACTCAAAATGCGCAGCGTAGAAAGGTTATCCTCAACCTCCTGAAATCCAGCCAGGACAATCTGGCGGTAATCCGCAACGCTTTTGTCAAATGCAGCAATCGCCTGCTCTTTTTGTGACGATCGGACCCCTCCATCAAACAACGTGGCCGCAATGGTTGGCCCTAAAGACCACACTCGCCTTGGCAAAGATATCAAATTGGAAAGCAGTGAACTTTGATAGCCAGTTGAAGCACCCAATATGAGAGATGGAAAAAATGCAGCTTGAGTAACACCAATCTGGGCATTTGCAGCTTGAATGCGACGTTCGGCTGCGGCAATATCGGGGCGTCGCTCCAATAACTCTGACGGAAGGCCCGCAGGAAATTCTGGCAAATTCGGCAAAACTGAACTGGGTTTGAGAAAAAAATTAGACGGCGCTTTACCAATTAGTACGGCGATCGCATGTTCAAACTGTGCTCTCTGCACACCCAGATCTATCGCCTGAGCTTGAGTAGATTTTAATTGTGTCTCTGCTTGAACAACATCGGAACGTCCTGCAATGCCAGCTTCATAGCGATTTTGAGTAATTTGAAGCGAGCGCTTATAGGCTATAGTCGTTTGTTCCAGTAATTTACGTTGTGCATCATTGATACGCAATTGAAAGTAAGTCTGCACCAACGTAGATTGGACACTTAGCAACGCTGATTGGAGGTCGGCAGCGCTGGCTTCAGCTGAAGCTCGATTTGATTCAACGGTGCGCCCTATTCGTCCCCACAAATCGACCTCCCAATTGACACTCATCAATAACCGGTTCGTATTGGTAATTGCCGCACTAGGATTACCTGGAATGGTTACCCCGGAGTTGGTTGAGCTTGTACCTTGTCCCCGGGTATGAGCAAAATTTCCAGCCACCGTAGGAAAGTAGCGTGCCTGCGCAACACCCAGAAGAGCGAGCGCCTGCCGGTATTGCGCTTCGGCACTATGTATATTTTGGTTGGAAATTGATACTTGTTGTACAAGCGCATTTAGCTGGGTGTCACCATAAACTTCCCACCATTTGCCACGTGGAGCATGATCCCGAGGCTCTGCCAATTTCCAATGATTGGCTTCTTCCTTGAAAGTGGTTGGAAGTATGTCATCAGGTTTTTTATAGTCGGGTCCCACGGCACATCCGGCCAAGCTTAAAAATACCAACACACAAATGATATTGTCAGTTTTTATCAACATAACTCCTGAAATTGTTATCAATGCCTTTTAAATTAATCATAATTCTGTTCGCTGCGCAGTTTTCAGTGATCTAACTTGAGGCCGTTGCTTCCAGATTCTGGAACACCATAGCCGAAATCGATCAAGGTATAAGTAGACTACCGGAGTCGTGTATAGCGTCAGCAATTGACTTAAAATTAGCCCGCCCACAATAGAGATGCCCAGTGGTTGGCGCAATTCAGCCCCCATGCCTGAGCCCAGAGCGAGCGGCAGTGCGCCAAACAAGGCAGCCATACTGGTCATCATGATCGGACGGAAACGTAATAGACAGGCTTCATAGATCGCATCACGTGGATTCAAGCCACGTTTCCGCTCGGCCTCAAGCGCAAAATCAATCATCAAGATCGCATTTTTTTTGACAATGCCGATTAAAAGAATGACGCCAATCAACGCAATAATACTAAAATCCATCTTGAACATGAGCAGCGCCAGAATTGCCCCTACGCCGGCAGACGGTAGCGTCGAAAGAATCGTTATAGGATGAATATAGCTCTCATAAAGCATGCCGAGGACGAGGTACACTGCAACCAATGCGGCAAGGATGAGCAAAGGCTGGGTGGCAAGCGACATCTGAAAAGCTTTAGCTGTTCCCTGAAAGCTGCCATGAACAGAAGTAGGCACGCCAATCTTCACCATTGCATCCTCAATTGCTCGCGTTGCATCTGAAAGCGACACGCCGACCGGAAGGTTAAATGAGATTGTTGAAGCGGCAAACTGACCTTGGTGATTAATCGCCAGGGGTGTCGCCGTTTCTTCCCAGCGGGCAAATGCAGCCAGGGGCACTTGCAGACCTCCGGGGGCAATGAAGAACACGTCTTTTAGTGCTTCCGGGCTCTGTAAATATTGCGGAGCAGCTTCCATCACCACTCGATACTGGTTCAATGGGTTGTATATCGTGGATACTTGGCGCTGGCCGAATAAATCATTCAATGTTGTATCGATAAGCCGCTGTGTCAACCCTAACCGGGCAGCAGCATCGCGGTCGATGGTCAGCGAAGTCTGTGCCCCTTTGATTTGTTCGTCAGTGCTAACATCCGTAAGCTGTGGTAGCGAGCGCAATGCTTGGCGAATGAGAGGCTCCCAGGTACGCAATTCATTAATTCCATCTGCCTGGAGCGTATATTGGTATTGCGAATTGCCGACACGACCACCAACTCTAATATCTTGGACCGATTGCAGAAATAGATTGGCACCCGGTTCATGCGCAAGCTTGCCGCGCAACCGGGCGATAACCTTGTCAGCGGATAACTGACGTTCCGCCAAAGGCTTTAGCCCAACAAACATTCGCCCAGTATTGACTTGCCCTCCCCCGGTAAAGCCGACAACGCTATCTACCGCAGGGTCTTGGCTGACAATATTGACGAAAGTAGCCAGTTTGCCCCGCATCGCCTGAAAAGAAATACTTTGGTCTGCTTGAATGGCTCCCATCAAACGACCGGTATCCTGCTGCGGGAAAAAGCCCTTGGGTATGACCGTGTAAAGATAGACATTAAGGCAAACCGTTGCCAGAAGCACGAGCAGCATGATGCGACCATGTGCGAGCGCCCAATCGAGCGACACCCGATAGCCATTCAATAGCGCATTGAAGATACGTTCATTTATCCGATAAAAACGTCCTTGCGGTGACGCTGATCGTGGACGTAATAGCCGTGCACACATCATGGGAGTAACAGTCAGTGATACGACCAGAGATACCAGAATGGCCGCCGATAGCGTGATGGCAAATTCTCGAAACAATCGCCCGACGACACCGCCCATTAACAAAATCGGTATGAATACCGCGATCAAAGACAGACTCATTGATAATACCGTGAAGCTTACTTCGCGTGCCCCTTGAACAGCCGCTTTAAATGGCGAAAGGCCTTTTTCGATATGGCGAGAAATATTTTCCAGCATCACCACAGCATCGTCGACCACAAATCCGGTACCGACGGTCAGCGCCATGAGCGAAATATTATTCAGGCTAAAACCGGCCAGATACATCACACCAAAGGTACCAATCAACGATACCGAAACCGCAACGCTTGGAATTAATGCAGCCCGAACGTCGCGCAGAAACAGAAATACAACCAATACCACCAAGGCGATCGAAATCAAAAGAGTATGCTCGACTGCCTGCAACGATGCGCGAATGGTCGGCGTGCGATCCGATGCCACCGACAGAGTCATTGCCGCTGGTATAGAAGCACGCAACAGGGGTAGCAATTGCTTTACCTGATTTACCGTTTCAATGATATTGGCACCCGGCTGGCGATTCAGAATCAGCATCACGGCCGGCTTACCATTAACCAGTCCGGCGTTGCGGATATCCTGTACTGAATCCTCCACCTGGGCAATGTCGGCAAGGCGGACGGGAGCACCATTACGATAAGCTACGATTGTCGGAAGATATTCGGCAGCCGTTTTGGCCTGATCGTTAGCCAATATCTGCCAGCGCCGATCTTCGTTTTCAAGCGAACCTTTGGGTCTATTAGCGTTAGTGGCAACGATCGCGGCACGTACCTCTTCTACCCCTATGCCATATTTGTTCAGTACATTCGGGTTGAGTGACACACGCACTGCTGGTAGCGAACCGCCTCCCACGGTCACCAGACCAATTCCGTTCAATTGGGATATTTTTTGAGCGAGGATAGTCGATGCCGCATCATACATCTGCCCTCGACTCATCGAGTCTGAAGTAAGAGAAAGAATCATAATCGGCGCATCGGCCGGATTAACTTTACGATAGAGCGGGTTGCTGGGCAGACCAGTGGGAAGTAGATTTCGCGTCGCGTTCATTGCCGCTTGAACATCACGAGCAGCGCCATCGATATTCCGATCAAGATCGAATTGCAAAGTGATTCGGGTTGAACCGAGTGAACTGGACGAAGTAATCTCGGTCACACCCGCAATGAGACCAAGCGATCGTTCAAGCGGCGTGGCTACCGTGGCAGCCATTGTTTCTGGACTAGCCCCCGGCAGTGTCGCCTGCACCGAGATTGTTGGGAAATCAACTTGTGGTAAGGCTGCGACAGGCAGCAGTGTAAATGCGATGACTCCCGACAATACGATACCTAATGCCAGTAGCGTCGTGGCAACCGGGCGATTTATGAAGGTTTCAGATAAACTCATGACAGCAAGATTAGTTACACTTCAGATACGATTGGCAACTGCGGGGATGATTTGAAGCGCTGCGTCCACCGATCAAAGGCCAGGTAGATAACTGGCGTTGTAAACAGAGTCAGCATCTGGCTAACCAGCAACCCTCCCACCATCGTAATACCCAGAGGATGGCGCAATTCGGATCCGACGCCAGTGCCGAGCATCAAGGGAAGCGCAGCGAGCAAGGCACACAAGGTCGTCATCAGAATCGGCCGAAAACGTAACAGACACGCTTCATAGATTGCTTCGCGTGGGGTTTTACCATGTTTACGCTCTGCATCCAGCGCGAAGTCAATCATCATAATGGCATTTTTCTTAACGATACCAATTAGTAAAATGATACCGATGATACCGATTACTCCCAGGTCGGTACGCGACAGCAATAGTGCTAATAATGCCCCGACTCCGGCAGAAGGAAGAGTGGATAGAATAGTGACCGGGTGAATATAGCTTTCATAGAGTATCCCCAGAACAATATACATGGTAATAATTGCCGCAAGAATCAGTAACAGCATGTTGCTCAGGGAAGTCTGGAACGCCAGGGCGGCTCCTTGAAAACCGGTTTGCACACTAACCGGCAGTCCAATTTCTTGTTCCGCAGCGCGAATGGCCTTCACTGCGTTACCCAACGAAACACCAGGCGCCAAGTTAAAAGAAATAGTGGCGGCAGGAAACTGATCGATATGATTAATAGACAGCGGGGTCGCACGTTCTGAAATACGAGCAATCGACGATAACGGCACTTGACTGCCATTTAGCGATACGATGTAAATTCCATTCAGTGCCTCCGGCCCTCGTTGAGAATCAGGCTTAACTTCCAGCACGACGCGATACAGACTGGATTGGGTGAATATGGTTGAGATCAGTCGTTGGCCAAAGGCGTTGTATAGCGTGTTATCTATTGCCGCAGGCGTAATACCCAGTCGGCCGGCGGTATCGCGATCGATCTCGACGTAGGCCTGCAAGCCCTGATCCTGAACATCACTATCAACATCAATCAGCTCCGGTAATTTGCGCAGACGCGCCAGCAGTTTGGGTGCCCATTCGGCCAGCTCGACCGGATTGGCGTCTTCGATACTAAACTGGTATTGCGTGCTGCTTACTCGCGTCTCAATCGTTAAATCCTGCACCGGTTGCATGTACATTTCTATTCCCTGCACCTCTGCCAAACTATGTTGCAGGCGACGAATCACGCCAGTGGCATCAGTGTTGCGAGCACTCTTTGGTTTGAGGTTAATCAGCATGCGACCGCTGTTTAACGTAACATTAGTACCATCAACACCAATGAATGACGACAAACTTTCCACCGCAGGATCTTTCAGTACAACCTGAGCGAGTGCCTGTTGTCGTTCGGCCATCGCCGCAAAAGAAACAGACTGAGGGGCTTGGGTCATGCCTTGAATCACCCCGGTGTCCTGCACCGGAAAGAAACCTTTCGGCACAAACATATAGAGCAGCACGGTAAGGCCCAATGTAGCGCCCGCTACCAGTAACGTGGCTAACTGACGATCGAGCACCCAATTGATCATCACCCCATAACGCGCGATCACCCTATCAAAAAAAAGGCCGCTCTTGCGGTAAAACCAACCTTGCTCGACAGCCGGTACGTGTCGCAACAATTTGGCACACATCATCGGCGTGAGGGTAAGCGATACCACGGCAGAAATCAGAATTGCTACCGCCAATGTGATCGCAAATTCGCGGAACAGCCGACCAACTACATCTCCCATAAACAGCAGCGGAATCAGCACAGCGATGAGCGAAAAGGTCAGTGAAATAATGGTAAAGCTTATTTGCTCGGCGCCCTTAAGCGCCGCTTGCAAGGGCGAATCACCCGCCTCGAGATAACGCGTGATATTCTCGATCATTACGATTGCATCATCCACCACAAATCCGGTGGCAATCGTAAGCGCCATCAACGTCAAATTATTGATACTAAAACCGGCCAGATACATCACACCAAAAGTACCAACAAGCGAGAGCGGCACGGCAATGCCGGGGATGATGGTGGCATACACGTTACGTAAAAACAGAAAGATGACCATCACCACCAACACGACAGAAAGCATCAACTCGAAACGGACATCTTCAACCGAGGCGCGAATCGTAGTAGTCCGATCAGTCAGAATCTTGACATTAATAGACCCGGGTAATGTAGCTTGCAGCTGCGGCAAAAGCTTCTGGATACGATCCACCGTTTCAATAACATTGGCACCGGGTTGACGCCGAATATTCAGAATCACAGCCCGAGTTTCATCAGCCCAGGCAGCAAGATGTGTGTTTTCAGCCCCATCAATGGTTTCGGCAATATCACTTAAACGAATCGGGGCACCATTACGCCAAGCAATAATAAGATTCCGATATTCGTCGGCAGACTTGAGTTGATCGTTGGCATCCAACGTTGAAGCCCGTGCCGCACCATCAAAACTTCCTTTCGCAATATTTACATTGGCATTTCCAATCGCAGTGCGAATATCGTCAAGATTTAGACCATTTGCAGCAAGTGATTTGGGATTAGCCTGGATACGAACCGCAGGCCGTTGACCGCCGCCTATACTAACCAGGCCGACACCAGGCAGCTGCGAGAGCTTCTGCGCCAAGCGTGTATCGACCAAATCTTGCACTTTCGGCAGCGACAGCGTTTCGGACGTAATCGCCAACGTAACAATAGGCGTATCAGCGGGATTGACCTTGCTATAAATCGGCGGCATCGGTAAATCAGTAGGCAGGAATGATGTAGCCGCGTTAATTGCTGCCTGCACACCCTGCTCGGCAACATCAAGACTAAGATCAAGTCCAAACTGCAGAGTAATAACTGAAGCACCGCCCGAGCTGCTGGAAGACATCTGATTCAGACCCGGCATTTGACCGAATTGACGCTCCAGTGGCGCAGTAATTGAGGATGTTGTGACGTCCGGGCTGGCCCCGGGATAAAAAGTAGTCACCTGAATAGTCGGGTAATCAACCTCCGGCAAAGCCGAAACTGGCAATAAACGATAGGCCAGCATTCCTGACAACAGAATAGCGACCATTAGCAATGAAGTTGCAACTGGCCGGATAATGAACAGACGTGAAGGGTTCATACCCCGCCTTTGCTCTCAGCTGCGGGACCGCGCCCATGTTGGCGTCTTTCCCCTTGAGGTCTTTCCCCTTGAGGCCTTTCCCCTTGAGGTCTTTCGCCTTGAGGTCGCTCGCCTTGAGGTCGCTCGCCTTGAGGTCGCTCGCCTTGAGGTCGCTCGCCTTGAG
>NZ_CAKMAA020000038.1 GCF_924101635.2 Candidatus Nitrotoga sp. HW29
TCCGATAGTAACGCAGCTCTCCACCTAAATTCTCTTACAAAAGTTGCACTTCAGAGTTGAATCCGCCATTTTAAAATATAACTCTTTAAAATTTCATCAATCTTGCCGTCGAACACTGATCATCGATACCGTGCCGGAAATACCGAGTAATACATCAACACGATTATATTGTGATTTTTATCGATATATCCTCTTGTTCGTAAAGCCTACGCCACAAGCAGCGGAGAATTTAATCGAAGAGATTAAGATCACTTAGCTACCATAACACTGCATGGTGATTTTATGCAGAGTGTTCGCATGACATTGTATTTGTTATTGATAGTTAAGAAATAGTTTATATTTTTATCTTGATACGGTAACAAACAGTTACATATTATGCGTTGACACAAACACTTTTTTTACAATTTTCTTTCATGCTGTTCTCCAAAGACACTACTGCGTTAACAATAAGATCGATTGCTAAAACAATCAGGATTATGGAGACTGCAGCGGAATCATTCTTCAAGTTTATTGGATAGCAATTCTGCGAATTAGATTGTTGCAAATATTAAATTATAGAGTGCAAAGATAATGAAGACATCTAAAATTGGTCTGCCTTTAACCGTAATCATGGCGTTGTTAGTGGGAGTGTCAATAAGCGGAACAATGTTTGCTGTCGGGGGTGGGTATGGTGGTGGACGTGGGGGTGGAGGATGGCACGGCGGCTGAGGGCACGGAGGAGCACGCGTGGGCATCTATCTCGGTGCACCGATTGGTTTTAATTATGGATATTATCCGTATTCATATTATGGGACACCCTATTATTCACCAGCACCCGTTTATTATCCTCCGGCGCAACCTGTGCCTGTGGTTTACACTGAGCGGGATGACGCTTCGCAGTTTAAAGTACAAGAAGTCCCAAGAAATTCATCACAAGATACTCAAGAATCAGCTCAGGGATCATGGTGGTATTACTGTGTTGATTCTAAATCCTATTATCCTTATGTCAATCAATGTTCAGGAGGTTGGTTGAGAGTCGCGCCACAACCTGCGCCTGACTCAGATGGACAACCTGTTTTAGATAAGGTACCGATGCCATGATCAATAAATTTAGACTATTATCTATAGCAACGGCTGTGCTGGCTCTGAGCGCATGTACATCGATACCGACTGGTCCGGGTATGCTCGTATTGCCCGGTACGGGAAAAAGTTTTGACCAATTCCGATTTGATGAAAACGATTGCAGGCAGTATGCCAGCGCTCAGGTCGGTGGCCGCACGGCGAATGAAGCAGCAGTTGATAGTGGTGTGAAAAGCGCAATGATTGGAACTGCTATTGGTGCGACTGCGGGTGCATTGTTAGGCGGCCACAATGGTACTGGTGTGGGCGCCGGATCTGGGTTACTCATCGGCTCCATGATGGGAGCTGGCACTGGTGGAAGCTCGGGACGCAACCTTCAGCAGCGTTATGATTTTGCCTACCAACAATGCATGTATTCAAAAGGCCATCGTGTCCCTGTATCAGGACGCTTAGATTATCCGCGGCAGTCTATCAGAAATAGCAATTACGTATCTCCTTCGGCTCCGAGTAGAACGGTATCATCGCCTTCTGCTGGTTCTTTCGTGCCCCCGCCGCCACCTCGTGGAATTGCAGCACCCCCACCACGACCTCCAAGTGGCATGCCGCCGCCACCGCCCCCCGGTGAATAAACATTAATGCCGTCTAAGATGGCGTTTTTTCTGGTCTGACCAATTTACTGGATATCGTCATTATTTAATTAGGTAGATTCGACGATCTTCAACATATATAAAAAGCTTATGAGCAGCACTCAGAGGGAAAATACCCATGATGCGAGTCAACAGTAAACGCGAGAACATGAGACTTATTTTCACTGTCACGAACCAAGGCAAAGTTAGATGGATGGCGCCGAACGGCGCGTTGCATTCAGATCGTGGGAGCAATATGCCAACGAGATGGCAGTTACTATTGGCTAAACATGGCCTGTGCTACGACATGTAGCCGAAACGAAAATTGTTGGGATAAAGTGGTCATGGAGCGTTTTTTTTGAATCTGAAAATGGAGCGTGTATACAACAATGTCCGCTTGCATTCAAAACTGGGGAGTCTGTCTCCCCCTGTCTATGAACAAAAAATGGCCGCAAAGCGGCCTAGCTTGACGTCCGAAAATACTTGGCCACTACAGTCAATCAATAATCGTAAAAATGCTTGCATCCCATTGTTAAATTGTAAAAATATTTTCCATAAGACTCAACTTATGCTTAAAGCTAAGTTTGTTTAACGCAGCAAGATCATATCTTCGAATAATTAAATTAGACTCTGCTCCTAAATCATGCTGATCGCAGATCTGTAATCTCGTTACAGAAACAAACTGTTACATTTTCTTTATTGTTGCAAACATTTTACTTACAGTTCTCTCTCAAGATACCCCACACGCACATTACTGCGTTAATCAAAAAACTTATTTCAGGAGATAAACCATGAACATTAGTAAATTAACTCTTAGCACCATACTCGGCATCAGCCTCTCTGTCTTACTAAGCAACAGTGTATTAGCCAACGAAAAGATGGTCTCGAAAGATCAGTGCAGACATTCTTGGGGTAAGAAAGGTGGTTATGCTGCACATTTTGATAACCGAATGTCAGCATTGCATACCGCCCTTCAGCTAACCACTGCGCAGGAAGCATCATGGACAGAATTTTTGAATAAAATAAAGCCAGTCAAAATGGAGGCTCCTGCTCCTCAAGATTGGAAAAATATGAGCACTCCTGATCGTCTCGACCAAAGGCTAAGCTATATGAAAGCTCATGAAATAAAAATGACTGAGCATGCAGCAGCTGTACGTGCGTTTTACGACACATTAACTCAAGACCAGAAGGGAATATTCGATAAACAGTTCCAAACTCACTATCGTAACTCATAAAACGTAAGCAAACTTCTCTTAGAACAGATACGCTATTCCGACTCCAAATATTTACAGGAGATGCGTCTATCGGGATAGCGTGCATGAGGAAATTGAATTTCTCAGGTTTAACCACTGTTATGCACATATGTTGCCAGTTACGTTTCGTGGTTGGGTGAGGAAACTTTAACTGTAGTGGTCAAGTAATTTCAGACACCGCAATCGGATGTTTACGACAGTAGGCGGAATTACGTGGAAGAGCGCTGGCTAGCGCTTTAGATCACGATAAAAATTTTCGTGAGGGCCAATGGCTTCCAGATAAACCAGCTGCACACCATCGTCAAATGTGTAACCCAGCAGATAGAGTTGCCCTTTGCTTTGAAATTTGTGCACAAACAAATCAGCCAAGTCACCTTTTTTTCGTTCACCGATAGAAGGCTTTCTGGCGATCAGCTCGACCGCATCATCAACATCAGTCGCAACGTTGTCATGCAGCTTTTTGTACTGTCGGGCAAATCGCCTCGTCTGTACAACAGCGTAACTCATGCACGCCGTTTGCGTGGCACAAAGGGTGTGGCCTGATCGCGCGGCTCACGCATCGATGCCAGTGCTTCCGCCACAAAACTCACCGGCAGATCCGGGTTGTCGAGTGATGCACGACCGATCGTCGCCCAATACTCAATCTGCCCGGCAATGGTGCGGTGCTCAACCAGCGCTTCAGCACGCGCCTGCTCGTACAATGTGTCATCAATCCTGACTGGCATTCCCATATTTACTCCCCTAATAACCATTGCTACAAAAGTAGCGACATTGTAGTCCTAGCGAAGTAAATACTGCAACGGCATTTCCCTGCAATCGGTATCGAAAGCGGTAGGACACGTTTACAAATGCGCTTTGCGGGTGATCAATGTCCGGCAGCATGCTGCCGAGGATTCCACCGCCAGGCACCAGTATCGTCTGCAAGGGTTGCGCGTTGAGCTCGCCGGAGATTTGCAACGAGGATACACAACCCGCTGCAATACGGGTAAAGGCGAGCCTCTCCCAGTCAAATTGCTTCTGCAAATTACTGATCCACATCCATGTTGCCCAGCCGATGGATGCAATCGCCAAAGGGGCAACGACTGAGGTAATGGTATCGGTAGTACCAGTCCAGATTGCTACGCCAAACATCACGGTCGTGGAGATGAGTACGTCTATCCTGTGGCGAATGGGCGACTGCGAAGAAAACTGAAAGGTGCGTATCATCCTTGTTGAACATCTGTCTATCGACACCGCCATGATGAATGGCATCAGGATAAACCAGAACAGCATGAACAGGCCGAGCTAGTACAAAGACTTTAGATGGCATGATCCACGGCATACTTGGGCAAATTGGCACGTTCAAGCGGGAACACACGCTTCATGTGTTGCAAGAGTTAGGCGGTTGGGGATCAGTGGATATGGTAAGGCATAGAGTTATTAACCTAACTCTTGTATATTTGGGGTGACTGATGGGGCTCGAACCCACGACAACCGGAATCACAATCAGATTGTAAAATAAATTATTTCAATTGGTTAGCATATTATTTTTGTAAGATCATACGTCCGCAAAGTCACTATCCATGCGGACACTTTTGCGCATCTTACAGAAATTATTGCTCCACCGATATCTGATTCCGCTCGGCAATTTATGCTCTCAGTACATCGCACTGTTTAATGCCCAGTGGGGCAATGCCCTGCTTCCCTGCTTCATCTGTTACCAAAATACTACGCTAATATGCACAAAACACTGGCCACAATATAGGCTTTGTCAGCCGAACAGTTCACTATGCGAATCAAGCCGTGCCAACCGCAAGGTGTCTGCATCTGGCTTGCGGTAGATCAGCAATAAGTCTGGTTTGTCGTGGCACTCTCGATACCTAGGCCAATTACTGCTCAAAGCATGATCGCGATTTTTCTCTGGCAAGGTTCATCGACAAGCATCAATTTCAAAATCCTAGACAACAGCGAACCCACATCCTTACTGTGTTGCGGCGTTGTCATCACACGCCTGTAATCTCGTTTGAAGGCTGTGATCGATCAATCGTCCGCATTCAAATCAGCCATCAGTGCATCAACGCTGTCGAAACGCTTGCCCTTGCCTGATTCGAGTTCGGCAATGGCCTTGCGGGTAGTTGCGTTCGGCACTTTTACATCGAAGGGCAAACGGCGCTCATCCGCTATACGCAACATCAGCAAACGAATAGTGTCCGAGATGGTCAGGCCCATTGCTTCCAGTGCATCAGCAGCACGTTCCTTGGTGGCTGTATCAATGCGAGCGCGAACGTAGGTGTCAGCGGTACTCATAGCGATTCTCCTTAAAATTGGTTGGCAGAGTTTTGTTGTGGTCACAAAGTGACGACACATCAAATTGTTGTTGGTGCGTTGTTGTTGGTGCGATGCTTTATCGTAATGGACGAGTGTTCTGTTGCCAGTCCATCCAGAGCCCTACTGCCCCCAAACGTGCTGTAGTTACTGTGGCCAACCAGATCAACGCAATTACTGATTGTTAGATGTTCTGGAGACGTGCTGGGGACTCGATCTCCCTCAAACTCTTGGTTCCGAACTTGGCGTCCAGCCTGCTTTGTGTGCCTGAATCCGAACAACCAAATGCCCAAAAAAAGAACCAAAGAAAGAATATTCAGGCCTTAAAATGACAGCATGAAACCCAAGTGTTCAGACAAAACCAGATTTCTTGTCTGTCCGTTCATGTTAAGGGACGGGCCAGGATGTCTGCCTGGTTCTGCGCCATTTGTTTTACATCGTCTGCCACGCCGGGGTGCGCCGCTACTTGCCGCCAGTAGTCGCACGCCAAGGGCAACATTTCCCGCCAAATTGCCAAGGGTGGATTGATACCTATTTTGGGCATCGGCAACGCATCGGGGATTAGCCCGGAGGGGCGTGGCGCCAATGACATGGGCAGCATGTCGTACAGGGGCGCAAGCGTAAACTCTGGCATATGTTTGGTCACATCATCGACAAAGAATGAGAGATTGCCGGGGTGCATATCGCTATTACCGATGAGCTCGCCAAAGGCAAACAGCTTTTGCACTTGCAGATAGGCAGTTTCATTCAGGTGCCCGGACTGTACGAGCGCGGCGGCAATCTTGGGCCAATCGGCAGCCAGCCCGGCAAACTCATCATCGAGCGCCTTGAGCGAAACCACGCAACGGCGGCCACGCTCGCCAATACGGTCAAAGCGCGGCACCTCCATAAATAGTTGATTAGCCACCCCGCCTGTTTCAACCTCCAGCAAATGGCTATGACTGGTCGGCAGCACTCCATTCAGCGCTTGAAATGCCAGGTGTTCGCAGATCAACAGGCTGCGCCAACGTCGCGTCGCGGCGTTGTCCTGCGGCGCGCTGAATTTGACCATGACATGAACCGGTTGGCCGTCGTGCAGGATTTCAATATCGAACTTGGGTTGCTCGCCGCCAGCCGAGGAGCCCACCACCTCGCCCGCCAAGGCGAGGCGCGCGAATTCAGGATATTTCTGCAAACATTGATCGGCAGGCACCGGCGGCAATGCCCTGTCCACCGTAGTAAAAAGTGCGCCGGTCTGATAAATCGAAGCGGCTTCTTCGCCGACCAGCAGATTACCCGGACAGTCGTGCCCCGTGTTGGCCAATACCAGTAAAGTTTGGTCGTCGCTCCATCGATTGGGATCGGTAGGCAGACCCAGCAACGGGCCATGAAACCGTGCAAATGCACGACCAAGAAAGCCTTGTGGCCGCATGTCCTGCAAATACCAGGGCAGCCCTTGGTGAAAATCCATCTTCAGTTCATCGGCATGGTTCGCCAGAGTTTCGACCAGATAGGATTCGGGCATCACAGGATGGAGGATTCCCCATTGTTCGAGGTTGCCAGTTGCGCTGATATGGAACAGCGGAAACTTTTCGTGTGCGCCAATTTTGCGCCGCAGCGCATATTGGGTCTGGCGAGCTTTGCCGAAACGGAGAATGGATACTCCAAGCTGCGCAACCATGCGCGAAAGCGTAGGCTGACTGACACCTAGCCGCTCGTATAGCACTCTGGCTGGCTGTGAGCCTTCACGTAGCAGTTGAATGAGGGTGTCGGGCGCAGCCATTTAAGCATTAACTTTGTCGAATAGATGAATTAATACTGAATGGATTATACATGAATAAATAAAAATACTTACACCGGTTCGGCATTGTCATTGTATCTGCGCACGCTGCCCAGCCTTGATTGCGGCAAGCAATTCAGCCATATCTTAAATAACTAAATATAAGTAATTGTTTTATATAAATACATCTGGAGTAACCTTCGGGCTAATTTCAGCTTTGGCTCGATTACTCGGCTAACAGGTCACTCACGCGATGCGCTCCGAACAGGTTATGATTCTCGAAGGCGAAGAGAAAGGCAGCAACACGGCGATCAAGGAGTTTTTCGATGTGCTCAACGCCGATTTCGAACGCCTATACGCAAGTGCTCAGCGAACATCACCGCACGTTCTCCGGTTTATACGACCGGTGGCAAATATTGAGGAAAAAATGATTGAGGCACCCATTAGCACCCCACCGCAAGCATACATGGACATCATCAGTTCGCTGATCGACAAAGCGCAGGGCTTTCTGGAGGCCGGGGAAAAACTTCAGGCATTCGCTTTCGTAGGCAATCTGACCACCAAAAAAGTCATCCCGGTGATGATTCATCCTGGAAGTGTCGAGGACAAAGATCAATCTGCGCGGGAGATACAGTCAGCGGCGTTGGCATTGGATGCTGATTTCGTGTTCGCGATTATGGAAGCATGGACGCTTCGGCCAAACAAAATAACGCAGATGAACGCGATCCTCGACAAATACGGAAGCATAGGCGCCTCGCCCTACGCGATAGACACGTGCTCGTTTTCGCTGGAAACGAGGCATGGGGTGTGGGCCGCACAACCGCAGATCAAGCCCAAGGGAATTTCCAAAAAGAAACGGACAATTGGGGTAGTCGAGTTCCGCTATTTCAAGGAAGTTGAAGGCCGATTTATGCACCTGCTGCCCAAGAAGGAAGACGACGAGCCACCGATGATCTTACATTGATGGATGAAGTTGGATTCCTTTTTTTAGTTGTTATTTTTTAGTTGGCTCGTAAAGATTGGCAAGCAATTTAATCACAGCCCAGCCACCCTTTCAAATAGGTTTCACTTGCCGCGCAGCCCAATATCCACAACAATCCGCAGTGGATTTTTAACCACCACCATTAAAGGGAGAAACAACATGAACCGCAAAGAACTGATCGATGCACTGGCAGACAAGACAGGCAGCACTAAAGCGGATGCAGATCGCAATATCGCAGCACTGCTTGAAATCATTTCCGCCACACTGAAAAAAGGCGACAACGTTGCCTTGGTTGGTTTCGGCACGTTCGAAGTGCGCAAGCGCGCAGCTCGTATGGGCCGCAACCCGAAGACTGGAGCAGAGCTTAAGATCAAAGCATCCAAGCAGCCAGCATTCAAGGCTGGCGCTACGCTCAAGGCTACGGTCAACGGCGACAAGAAGTAATAACGGCAATATAGACCGATAATAAAAACTGGTCTTTATGGTCCTATGAATGAAATAGTGCCATACCTGAAATCGCATGGTGAGCGACCAAATACAGAGATCGCTGAAGCCGCCGGTATCTCACTCACCAAAGTGCGCCTCCTTTTGTCAGAACTTGCTGCCAAAAACGAGGTGATGGCGTGCCATTCGATTTGGAAATATGGTGATTCTTTTCACGAGCGGCGGTGACAAGAAATCTCAAAGCCGCGATATTGAACGGGCAATCCGATTGCTTAAAGTCAGGGAGAAACGAAATGGCTAAAGCCAATCTTGATAGATCCGTCTCGTGCCTAGCCATCGTTGGGAAAGCATGGTCATTACGGTTACGGGAACCCCATGGCACCCTACCGTCCCGAGTACTCTTCCGGGTTGAGGAAGTACACCTTAATGCCCTGAAATTCAATGCCGCCGCACAGCTACAGTATAAATTGTGTAGACTATATGCATGATAGAAATGAAACTACAAGATGCCATAACCTTGGATATTGACCCCGATAATCCGACGTGGGCAATAGAAAAACCTTGGGAGGAACCACACTCAGTGTGAGCACGTTGAGGCTTGGATTAACCAAAACAACATGGAATTCCAGCAATACATCACGAAGACTAATTCGACTAGTTGCGGGGTGTGTTTCTGCCTCCCCCGGTGTGGGATGCCCAGCGGGCGTGGCTCGAGTAGCAATGTGGACAAATCCGGTCCCTAAAGCTAGAATGCCAGCAGGCGCCCTCCTTACTTGCACACGAGTAAAAAAAGGCTTGTTATCTTTCTGTCATTGAAAACCTCTCTTTGAGCCTCGTCGTCGGGGACTTAAACGTGTGCGTCTGACCCGAAATCGGCGTGGCATTAAGAAAGGTTCGTCATGACAATTAAAGAGTTCGCGTACTCCGCGCAGCAGCATCTTCACATCAGCACTGGCTTCTCCTTCAAGCGAGCCCACATCTACGAGTTGTTGGCAGCCTCGTTTGGCTTCAACTCCTACGCCGCACTGAGCGCCAAGGTCGTTTTTACGGTGCGGCGACAAGTCGCGAAATATTCCTCGAAACACAACTCAGCCATCAGGCAACGATGCGTCGAGCTGGGGTATCTACCAGCTACAGCAGATGTCGCCTCATCCGAGTTACCCGCCTTCGTCGCAGAGCGTCAGATCGACGTCGTAAGGCTTCCAGATTTGGTGGCCGGACTGCGCGGCGAATCATCATTACTGGAGGGGGATGAGGGCGATCAGCTAGACGATGACCGGGAGGAGATGTTAGTGCGCACTTGGTCTGACACACACGACGAGGAGTTTTCACCGATGCTGATGGATGGGCTTGAAACCGCGGCCAGCAAGGGCATTGAGCTTGCTCACTACGCGCTTGCACTGATCCACGCTCCCGACGAGTATGACCATAACAAGGAGGTCGGTAGCTCTTACTGGTATTCCCAAGCACAACAGGGTCGTGTGCTCACTGGCGTAAATAAGGAATGGGCCGACGCGTATGCACAGCAACTCGCGGAAGCCGAAAAATACGCCCGTCACCTTAAAGAGGCTGCTCGACTCGGTAACAAGCACGCACTCCTCGACCTGGCAGAGCGGTTTGGTGACCCGTCCTTCTTTGAGAAGACTCATGGCTCCATCGCCGACGATCCTGTGAAGGTTGCTAAGATCGCTGAACGATTGGGACGTAAAGAGGACGTAAGGCGCTGGTTGGCCATTGCCGCCGAAGCTGGAGACACAGATTCGATGCGCCGACTCATCGAAGAATTCGACCAAGAAGATATACAGCTATGCTGGACATGGGTTTATTTCGCGCGGCTAGTTGACACCGACCTAACCCAGGATGAGTGCTATGCGATCCACGAGGATGGCTCTCCCTACGACGATGACGTCGGAGGACCAGCTTATGTGGACAGCCGCGATGGGGTCAAGCTTGCTCCCCTCAGTGCAGAGCAAGACGCTACTGCCAGGCTTGCCGCGCTGGATCTGTTTGAGAAGATTCAACGGACTGGTGAGGTAAGGCAGCTGCCGTAGCATCTGGACGGAGGGCATTGCCACCCAGGTTGTTCCCTCCGGTAGCCAATACAGCAATCCAACCGCTTGATTCGTCCGCGCGTAACCTATTGATGCATATGGCTAGGAATGGGGCCATTGCGGACTTCTGGTCTGTTTCAAGGAACGAGGTCGGAGTGAGTATGCCCCAGGAGAGAGTGAAGTGTGACCATGAACGGCTAATGCGGGTGGCGAAGTCCGCAGGCGTTCGTAGAAACCCGCACGAGTACGCTGGAGCTGGTGCGAGCAGGATCGGGTAGGCGGCAGGGTCACCCCTGCCATCCTCCCACAACACCGGACGTACAGATCATGTATCCGGTGTTTCCTGACTACTGGGCTTCCCCAGCGAGCTTCGTCCCGTTCGATGTGTAGCCTGTCTGCCGATAGGCACCTACAGCCACCTTCGGAACTTCCGGCTCCTCAGTCTAGCCGTAGGCCCTCTGTTAACAGAGGCTTCTACCCTGTCCGCGCTGAGAAAACCAATTCAATCTGACCATCTTCATCAGACTCTGCATAACAAGCATATGCACGCTCAAATTCAGCGTGCTCTTTCATGCCAATGGCCAGAAACGCAGCTGACATTGCCACCGTCACAAGACCAGAAGGCTTACTCATGACACACCTCCTCTGCTTTCGCGGATTGTGCGCCTGCCTTGAGTATCTTGTCGGCTGCTGAAAAAACCCGTGATGCGCTCTGTTTGCTGAATTCTTCGGATCGCTCCTTTGAACCCAGCCAGCCCTGAATGTAATCCCGGCTCTCTTCCAGCCCAGGTAACTCAAGTGTTGCGCAACACAGATAGGCCACCGCTTCCGCTTCCGCTTCGGCCTCCCTGATGTTTTTCTGCATCAAATCGCCGTCCGCCATCTGCGCCTCTTGTCGGGTAGGAACAGCGCATTACTGCGCCGCTCCCCCCTAAGAACCGGAC
>NZ_CAKMAA020000039.1 GCF_924101635.2 Candidatus Nitrotoga sp. HW29
GAAAACAATTTGCCCCAGTTGGCGCGATTTGATTTTTCTTGCATGGTGTTCTCCTTTTTATGAAAAAAACGGAGACACCATGCCCTTGCGGGGAAGTGTCCCCGCGTGGGTTAAATTCGCCGTATTAACCGACGAATTGCTTATTACTTATTTCAAGATGCGTGGCAGCATTCAATCCGCTTCACGGTCTTGGGAATCATTACAACCTCTTCGACAACCTTGCAACTCCTAATCAGCTCAATGAAATTATCCCGAATTTCGTCACACGCCTGATCGAACCGGCGAACCAGTTCAACGTGATTACGAAGTTCTGACATCGACCATTCAGAAAATTCCTCATTCTGGTCGATGCTCTTTCCGGGATACACCGACAAGCGTTTTGGTGGCAACGTGTAATTGACGCGGCCATATTCTCCTTCAGCGCCGCATGCGCCACACCTGTTGCCAATGGTGTAATCCCTGGCAATCACCGCAGCCGTTATCACGCCTTCTGCCGTAGCGTCAGGCGTATAAACATAACGGTAATTTCTTTGGCCGCAGGTGCGACAGTGCGACTTGTGTCCAGTCAACTCATACTTGCTGTTGTAAAGGACGAGGTAGCCACTGGATCGCCCATTGGTTCCAATCGTGTATCTCCCACTCATTTCTGAGGTGAAGTCTGCAATTGGCTGGTCGATTTCGTCCCAAAAATCCGTTTGCAGCATGTCGTATGCTGCATTCAATTGCTCGGAAGTCAGACCCAGTTTGTGCAACTTTATGTTGTGCGCATAGCTTGTCGAGCGATTCCAACTGTTCATTGTGTTGTACCTGTAATGGCCAGTCACAAAATCAATCATCACTTTTTTGCTACGCTTGTCTAACGTCTTTTCAAAAAACATGGCGCGCTCCTTTATATGGAAAACGGAGACACCATGCCCCTTGCGGGGAAGTGTCCCCGCGTAGGTTAAATTCAAGCTTCTCTGGTTAAATAATCGTCATCCTTCATCACTCCAAGACCAACCAAATGGTTTCTCAGCCCCATAAGGTCATTCTTGTTCCGCATCCAGCCATCTTCAAAAATATCAAAACCCTTGATCTCGAAAATGGTGTTATTGCTTTCATCACGAACATCAGCATAAAACTCGCCGCGTTCGTCAAGATTGATGAAGTACAGATACGTCTTTCTTTCAGGCACACTCATATCAAACCTCGTTCGGCAAAAGACAATGCTTCTTGCTCGCCGATCACAATGTGATCGAGAACTCGAACATCTACCAATCCAAGGGCTTGCTTCAGTGCATCAGTTAGCATGCGGTCGGCGCTGCTTGGCTCTGCCACCCCTGAAGGATGGTTGTGGCTCAGCATTACCGCTGCCGCGTTGTGTATCAGGGCGCGTTTGACAACCTCGCGTGGATACACGCTGGTTTGTGTGAGCGTCCCGTGAAACAGCTCTTCCGAAGCGATAAGACGATGCTGGGCATCGAGAAACAGCACCATGAATACTTCCTGCTGCCGTCCACCCAACACCAGCCTCAAGTAATCCTTGACCACATTGGGTGAATTAAATGAAATCGGATGGATGCTAATGTCCTCTTTGAGTGCCCGCGCAAACAACTCTTTGGCTGCGGAGATGATAGGTGCGGGCACATACTGAGCTTCGTTTTCGCAAATCATTTCCTGACGATTTGCACGCATTCCAAATAAAACGGAAAGTGGAACTTGTGATATCTTTTTAGCCATCCCTTTTCCTACCAGGACGGACAATAAATCAGGTGTGCTGCAATGTTGGATATTCATTTTGTGTCTCCTTGAAATAAAAAAGGGGACACAAGCCCTGTCGGGGATGTATCCCCGATAGGGTAGTTATAACGATTGCTCGCCTTCTGTTTGTTTTGATTGGTCAGCCGCCAATATCAGCTCAAGGCATAGCCTTGAGGATGAATTCACTTTTTATGGCGCACTCATCGAATGCGTCATAAAAAGCCCCGCAAGCGGGGTAAAACAGCCCTGGACAAGCATGCCCATGAAACTGGCTTGCTTACCGTATGGCGGTTTTTTTGGCGAATGCCTGATGCACGTCGCCATTGACCACATCCAGCCAGTCAACAGATTTCATCCCTCGCGGAATATCTGTGTCAGGCAACTTGATGCTGGCCTTTACGCCTTCTTTCCACAGGCGTTTTACCAGTGACTTCGCCGAGCTCAACCCGTGACCTTCCGGATGAATTCTGGAAGGCCGATCTTTGTCGGCATAGATCACCACATCAGCACCTTTTGGCGGCACGAAGTTTTCCAGCAAGTAGGCGTTGCCGGCAGCCCATACAGGCACGTTAAAAGCACCCATGACGGCCAGTGCTGTTTCGATGCCTTCTGTGATTGCCAATACCCTGCTATCACCTTGTGTCGCTATCCTCATCGCACCAAACAAATTATCGGCACAGTGCCGCATCATTTTCTTGGGGGACGGGACTTTGGCTTTCTCGCCATCGTGTGTGATGTATGAGCGATGCACGGTCGAAGGACGACCGTTTGCATCGCACACCATCGCGACAATGGCGGGGTACGTGCCGACCGGCTTTCCCTCTTCGTAATACTCAAGCGAAGGGACAAAACGGATCATCCTGCCATCAACTTTTCGATAGTCGATCTGCCCGATTCCACGGTTCGCAAAATACAACCTTGCTGCCCGCGCTTCGGGTGAGGTCAGAGGAACACTGACTTTCCATACATGATTCAGGGAATCGCGAATGTCCTGCCTGTTTTCCTCTTTTTTGACACACACTTTTTTGGCTGGCAAGGGCGCGTAATACTTCTCGCCGCTGCCCAACAGCATGTCGTGTATGGCGCGGTGGGTAGTTAGAAAATCCCATCCGTTCGCCCACATGAGCAGCGTATATCCATCGTGATGGATGCCGCATGTGTTGCACACACCGCCACCCGTATCTTCAAAATCCCGAAACAGCCTGAATCCATCTGTCCCGCCATGCACGGGGCACGGTACATGATTCGGCGTGCGCTCTACTGCCTGGCCAAGCTGCGGGGCAAGCGATGCAACAATGCTTTCCCAGCGTCCTGCGGCCAACAACTTCAATTCCTTCGCTTCCATGATGCCTCCTTGGTCTATCCCGCATGGGACACGCCAAAGCACCCAGCGGGATGTATTGGTGTGTCCCGTGTGGGCGGGTGGTTGTAAAACCACCGGCAAAGAAGCACCCCATGGGGGATGATTCCCCCGGTGGGTGGTTGATTTTAGAAAGAGCCTTCGTCCAATTTGGGCTTTTGGCCTGCCTTTGTGGTTTTGCCTTTGTTGGCAGCGGGTGCGGGTGCTGCAACGTGGGACTCATCATCCGTCTTGTTGCCGCCGAGCATTTTCATCTCGGAGACAACAATTTTTGTGACGTAACGATCCTCCCCATCTTTCTGATATTTCTCGGTCGTGATCTTGCCTTCGACATAGATTAGCGCGCCCTTCTTGAGGTGCTCACCAACCATTTCTGCCAGGCGGCGATAGAACACGAGGTTGTGCCACTCTGTTTTCTCCTGTTTCTCACCATTCTTGTCTTTCCATGACTCGGAAGTTGCCAGGGAAACATTTGCGACTGCTTCGCTCCCCTGGGTGTAACGAATTTCCGGGTCTTTTCCAAGACGGCCGATTAATTGCACTTTGTTCAACATGGTATTTCTCCTTTGATAAAATATAAAAAGAAGACACCATTCCCCAGAGGGGAACGATGTCCCCGTGAGGGTGGTTAAACCAGGCTGCCTTGTTCAGTGATCGCGTCTTTGCATTTACGATACTCGCGCAGCGCGACATCAAGCTCTGCATCCTCCAGATCCACTTCGGCACGGATATAAATCTCATCCAATGCCTCAACAGTGCTGGCTGATTTCAAAGCCGCGACAACCTTGTCCAGCTTTTCGAGTTTGCTCACTGCCTTTGCCGATTGCGGTTGGCTCTCGGCTTTGGCTGGTGGTTTGTCCTTGATCTCTTCCGCCCCCTCAGCGACATCAACCGGCGCGTAACTGCCGTCGATCACGTCGTTCAGATTCAGGTTTTGACCTTGGCCTGCATGCGCTTTTTCATCCATCGCCAGTGCTGTTGCCAGCTCGGGTGATTTAGGCAAGAACTTGCAGATGCGCCGGATGACCGTTTTCAGCCCCATCGCCACAAAGTCGGTATCCCAGACGGATTCCTTCTTGTATTTTCTGGCTGCCTGGTAGCCGCGACTGCCATCACGGATGCTTTCGACTTCTTTGCGCCCCATTGCGACAAACGTCCTGCTGCCATCCTTGAGGACGCCTACCGCATAGAAGCCAACCACTTCTCCGCGTTCTTCATCAGACGCGGGGAAGCCGCCCGGTGCAGTCAGCGGTTCGTGTTCCAGGCTTCGTTCCATGCCGAGTTTTAGCGCGAACGTGTCGTTCATGCGCACCTCGTGTGCATAGATGTCCTGCACCAATCCACTCTGACGCGCCAGCTTCATCAATCCGGTGTAACCCGGAATGAGCTGGCATTGGTTGCCAAACGGGACAAGGTGAGCTTCGCCCATCAGCCCCACTTCCAGTCCAAGTTGCGAGGACTGGATGACGGCGGCAAACACACTGCGCGGGTCGCACTCCCCCAGCTTCGGGGTCATGCGAAACGCCGTGAGCGCAATGCGTGCCATGCGGTCAGGATTGATGTGCTTGGGCAGCGCGCGGGCGATTTCTCCCTTGAACTGTTCAAGCATTGCCGGGAAGCCCTGCGGTTGCTCGTTATTGGCTGCGGCGGTACGGTTGATGTTTTTGAGTGCTTGTAATGCCATGGTGTTTCTCCTTTTTGTTAAAACAAAAAAACGGAGACACCACGCCCCAGAGGGACAATGGATGTCCCCGTGGGGTTGCTTGAATCGAACCGGTTGCCCGATACGATGCTTGATGCTGTTTTACCTTCCGGCAAGGCCAGCGGCCTCTTCACGTCACTGCATTACGCAGCGACTTGAATTTTCTTCAGGCTATTTCCTCTGTTTCATCAACAGCGGTGTTTTCGCCCTTGCTCAAATCGAGCTCGGCTTCGATTTCTCGTTGCCGTTGTTTTAACCACTCCAGCCGCGCAGCCTTGTCAAACGGCTTTGCGGCTTCGGCCTGAATGTCGGCCATGCGTTTCTCGGTTCTGGCCAAATTCTCCTGCTCTTCCAGGAGCCACTGTTCCATCCTGTTGAGTGAGTTTTCGAGTACACGCACAAAACCTTGCGCTGATTCCGCCTGGCCGCATCGATACTCGACACCTCCCAGGACAACCAGTTGTCCGCCCATTTCCTGTAATGCCGACAACTGCACGGCAACACGGAACCCGGCAATTTGACCCACTATCCGATCACCGCCTGACTTCACTCCATACACAGCGTACAAAAGTGCCTTTCCCGCTTCGGCGCGATCTGTATAGCGTTTCCCCTCTACTTCCATCAGGAATTTGCTACCAGATACGTCTTGCCGGGAAGCCATGTCGGACTCAATGCCGGTAATTCTGGCCTGGACGCGCTCGATGCGACCTGGCAAGGTTGCCAGTTCCTGCTTGTTGCGCCATTGCTGCTGATCCCATTGAGACCTGAGCAACGACAGCTTGGCAAGTTCGGTATCGACCCCCGCTTTTTCCAGCACCAGCGGATTGCCTGACGCCAAGGCTTTCACCTCCGCATAAGACAACGCGGCCAATTCAACATCCTCTGCGCTACGCATCCCGGTATCCCCTTGCATGACTTGTGCGATGAATCTCGCCTTTGTCTCAAGCGTTTGCCAGATGTAGGCATCGAACGAGCCTTCGGTTACATAACGGTAGATGCGCACACGCTCGTTCAGGTTGCCCTGGCGAATGATGCGCCCCTCCCTTTGCTCCACATCAGATGGCCGCCATGGGGCATCCAGATGATGCAGTGCCGCCAACCGGGTCTGGATGTTTGTCCCGACCCCCATCTTCTGCGTGCTGCCCAGAAGGATGCGGATACGCCCATCACGCGCGGCCTTGAAAAGCTCTTCCTTGGCTGCATCGCTCTCGTAGTCGTGAATGAAGGCGATGTCCTCGATTGGAACGCCTCTCTCTACCAGATTTTGACGCAACGCCTGATACACGCTGAACCGACCGTTTTCCACCGGAGTGGACAGGTCGCAGAACACAATTTGTGTTCCACGGAACAGCATGGTTTCCCCCCAGATACCGAATACTTTCTCGGCACAATGGTTCACCTTGCCATTCTCGACCTCGGCGAATAAATCGATCAGACGCATGTCCAACGCGGCCTTGCGGCCATCGTTGGTAACGGCCAGCATGTTGTCCACAGAGGGACTGACGTTGCCGTTCCTTATTGCTTCTGCCCGCTCCACGAGGGTTTGGACGAGTGCTTTCAAGTCATCTGTCGGCTTGATCGTTACAGTTTCCTTGTGCGCATCTGGCACCGGCAATTTCAGCATCTCCGCAGTGCGAATATCCGCCACCTCACCGAACATGGACATCAGTTCTGGAAGATTGACGAACTTCGCGAAACGGGTATGCATCCGGTAGCCTCTACCATCCGGAGCCAGCTCCAGAGCCGTTACCGACTCGCCGAAGTTGCCTGCCCAGGTGTCAAACATCCCCACCTGAAAGGCTTCCATCGTCTTCGGTTGCAGGTATCGCTGCATGACCCACATTTCGGCCATGCTGTTGGACACCGGCGTGCCAGTCGCGAACACCACGCCTGCTCTGCCCTTGTGTTTTGCCATGACGCTGCGAGTCTTGACGAACATGTCGAATGCCCGCTCCGAATTGCTGTTAGGCAATCCGGCAACCCGTGTCATCTTGCTGAACCTCCACAAGTTCTTGAACAGATGCGCTTCATCGACAAACATCCAGTCGATGCCCAATTGCTCGAAGGACAGAATTTCATCCTTCTTGTTTTTACCTGACAGCTTTGCCAGTTTTGCTTCCCATGCTTTTTTCGCACGGGCCAGCTCCTTGATGATGCGGTTACCGCGATCCTGCTTTTCAGCGCGAATGGCATCTTCAATGAGATCGATTTCATTCTGGATATATTCCTCCATGAATCCATCGCTCATCTTGATGCGCTCGAACGAAGCATGCGTAATCAGCACACCATCCCAATCGCCGGTGGCAATACGGGAAAGAAGCTGACGGCGCTTGTCCCCCTGAAGATCGTCTTTCGACGCAATCAGGATGTTGGCGCCGGGATACGCACGCAGGAACTCGGCTGCAAACTGGTGAAGCATGTGGTTTGGCACCACATACATCGGTTTGCTTGCCTTGCCTAGGCGACGAAGCTCCATGCCGGCACAGATGCAAGTCAGCGTCTTGCCAGCCCCAACAACATGGGCAAGCAAGGTGTTTAGCTGACTCGCAACAATACGCCAGATGGCATCCCGCTGATGCTCGTGCAGGCTGACTATCCGGGAATATCCCGGCAACACCAGATGCCGACCATCAAACCTGCGCGGCACAACGCTGTTGAACGTATCGTTGTAAAGCCTTGCCAGTCTTAGTGCTCGTTCCTGATCGGACCACAACCACTCCTGAAATTTCTCCTTGAGCGACTGCTGCTTCTCGCGTGCCGCGATGGTCTCCTTCTGGTTGACCACGCGCTTGTCACGATCCTCGGGATCAGGATCATGCACGGTCGGCACGGTTTGATTCAATGCCTGGTCGAACAGGGTTGCTGCATTTACCCGCTCGGTTCCATACGTCTGCGTAGCTGCTATCGACGATTTGGTACTGTAATGCGTGTCGATATTCCACGCGCCTGCTGCCTGGTTGAACGTCACGGTGTTTCCGTTGCACTCCAGAGTTTCATCAAGGAATGCTTCGTAATCGCTTGTCGGTATCCAGGTGGATCCGATGCGCGCACCGATCTCGCCTGGTGTCAGATCATCGGGAATCACGGCTTCCAATGCTTGCGCATTTCGGCTGAAACGCTCACCCGACACCCTGGCAGCAGATAATTTATTACGGACATTACCGGCAAGATAACTGTCTTTGGTTTCCCAATTGCCGGTTTGCGGATCGAGGAATACCGCGCCCAACGCTTCGAGCTCCTTCATGGCTTCGCTGCCCGGTTTCCCGAGCAATTGGCCAATCCGGTTTTCTACGACGTGGCCACACTCGGTCAGGCTGACCAGCAACGCCTCTTCCGAGGTTTCGCAATGATCGACCTTTTTGAACATCCCCACCGTGCGCTGAAAAAAGATGTCTGCCTTTTCGGCGGTCTGAGTTTCCCCATCCCAGCGTTCCAGCGACATCAGCAACGGCAGATCGGGATCACCTTTGAAAGCGGCCCTGTTTGCCTTGGTGTGGATGCTCCCGCATTTTGCGACGAAGTGGTCGTATTCGATATTCAGTGTCAACCGGTAAGCGGCAAGAATCGCCTCATCCCCGGTTTCAACTTGTGACCGAACAATCTTGCGTGCCGCATCACGGATACCGCACATGCCAGCGATGCGTTCCAGCGTTTTTTGCGGCGCGATGAATTGCGACGCTTCCAACCCGTCATTTGTTTCATACACCTTGCCGTCAATCACCCTGAAACCTGGGCGACCCTGGGCGTTGTACTCCAGACGCAAAACAGCTTTTGTTTTTTCAACTTCCCGAATCGCCGCGTAGATACCTTCCGGCAGCATGGACACCTTTTCGGCCAGTGCGGCTTCAAGGTTGCCCTCGAATATGCAGCCAGTCGATTTCTGGTATCCGTTTTCAGTCAGTGCAAGCTTGCCGATGACCCATTGAGGGTTCTCGGCAAAATACTGGTTGCACGATATTTGTTGATGTCTCCAGTATTCCCTGCTCTCCCCGTAGATCGGGGATGTTTCCGGCAGAACGAGTGTTTCCATCCAGCCTTTTTTACTGCTACGCCCTTCCAGCGGTTTTTGCAGCACCAGTATGTCGGTCGTCACTTCGGTGTTGGCGATTCTCTTGAAAGCGGTATTGGGCAGGCGAACTGCTGCCACCAAATTAGCCTTGCTGCCAAGATATTGCCGCACCTTGTCGTCACACTTGTCCAGCGTCCCGGAGGACGTGATGAACACAACCAACCCGCCCGGCCTGACAACTTCCATCGCTTTCGCAAAGAAGTAATCGTGGATCAGGAAGTTGGCGTAGGGAACGTTGCGCAGTTCCGGCACCTGGTAATTCCCGAACGGAACATTCGAGATAGCCAGATCGTAAAACTCATCCGGCAGCTTTGCCGCCTCAAACCCGCTCTGTATGACGTTTACCCCGAAATCCCCGTAAAGAGCCTTCAGGATGCGCGCCGATAGTTGATCGAGTTCAATTGCTGTGACGGTGCTTTGCTGGGCAATCTCCTGCGGCATCGCGCCAAGAAAATAACCAGCACCGGCTGATGGCTCAAGAATGCGGCCACCCTTGAAACCCAACCGTTCCACCATACTCCACGTCGCCTCGATGACTTCCAGGGCGGTGTAGTGGGCGTTTGGTGTGCTGGCTTCAGCAGATTGGTACTCATCTTCACTCAGCAATGCCTTGAGGCGTTCAGCGCGGGCAACCCACGATTGTTCTTTCTGGTCATCATTGAATGTTTGCGGAATGCCGCCCCAACCGGTGTAACGGTTGAGCACTTCCCGATCTTCCGTGGTCGCTTGCCTCTTCTCGGACTCCAGCTTGCGCAGGCATTCGATTGCGGCAATGTTAGCCTCGAATTTGGTGACGTTGCCGGATAAACCGAAAAACGTGACGGCATCGAGACGCGGCCATACTGCTTTGATTGTTGCGACTTCGGCAGCCAGCGCTTTGGAAAACGGGATGATCTCGGCTTCGCGTTGCGTGACAACCGGCCCTTGCAAAACAATCGGGGCGTTGTCTTCTGGCTCAAAACCGGGCAACCACATGATTGCCGCAGCGATTGCTTTCAATTTCATTTGTGCCTCCTTTTTTGACAGCAATAAAAAAGGGGACACTTCCCTAACGGGGATTGTGTCCCCGGTAGGGTTTTTGAAAAAACTAGATAGTGCTCTGGGCATGAAAAAAATCACTCATGCCCATCGCTCCTGTGTTGTTACACGTTATTACCGCGCACGACCTCAACCAACCATTCCCTGCGCTTTGTTCGACGGATCAAATAAATACCTGTCAGCAGATGTCCGCAACAGTCATGCTCGCACCGACAATGCCAAGTGAAAGCCCCTCGAAGAACGTTGGCAACGTCCGCTTCGGATGCGCCTCTTGGTGCTGCTACGGTATAGATGCGACCTTCCGCCTCTCCGTTGCTTGTGTCAGTGTTGGCGACGCGCCTGATTTTGAGAATTCGGAATTTACCGACGTACTCATGCTCATCGTCGCCCTTCCACCCTTCGTTGAATCTGAAGGTTATGCGCTTGTAGCCATCAAAGGTTTTAGGGGTTGGCATTGCTGCCTCCCTTGGTGGCCTTTGCGATGGCGGCACGGATCTGAACCAACTTGCTGGACATACCTTCTTGCGTTTCGTCCCCATCAAAACCGAGCATAAAGAGTTCGGCCATGATGAGCGCTTCGAGCAAATCAGGTGCGGCAGCGATGAGTCTTGCATTCGCTGCTGTTTCTGATTCTCCATTCGCCCAGACCGTTGCGATGTGATCGCCATTCTGGTTTGGGAAACGCGCCATGATTTCGGTGTTGGCGATGTTATGCCAGGTACCTTGTGTATGCCTCATTGCACACCTCCTTTCGGAGAGAAGTCATAGAGAACTTCACCGGACACCTTGTCGTACACCGATGCCCAGTAGCCATCGCTCGCCCATTGCCTTGCCTGATGCAAGGCAATATCGCGCGACTCGGTGTCATATCCCAGCGTTGAGCCACCCTTCATTCCCTCGTTGGTACGTGGATCACGAACTGTGGCGACCACATGGTAGTGAGCAGAAGATAAAAGGTTAGCCGCCATGTACAACGTTCTGCCATTTGCAACAAAAACGCCTCTCATGGTTTGCGCCTGAAACTTTCCTTTAATGCCGAAGACCTCGCCGATAGGTTCACCTTCTGCGTTTCGTGCCAGCCAACGGCCTTCGGACACTTTTTCGATCTTGCACAGACTGGAATCTTCGCAGCGATACGATTCATAGCTGCGAATCCTGGATCGACAATCAGTGTGATGCGTCCTGATGTCGGCTTCCTTGAGTGCAGCCAGGAAAACTGACAAGTCGCAATCCTCTTCCAGATAGGCCGTATCGCCACGTTGGTAGCTGTATGGCGTGATCTGAGAGGCTATGCCAAAACTATGCAGGTAGTGTTTCTTGACGGCGAGCCAGCCGTGACCGGGGTCGGCGTAGAAATGAAAAATTTTTTTCATGGTGTCTCCTTGCTGTTAATAAGCACGGAGACACCATGCCCCTTGCGGGAACGATGTCCCCGGGTTGGTGGATTCAGAACAGCGTCAACGTGCCGGTTGGCAATGTTGTCGGGCGATTCTTTTTGAGAACTTCCTGCAAAACAGCTTCATCGGACATGCCCGCCTGCAAATGGGTGATGATTTCCGAGAAAAGTGATTTGGCCTGACGCGCCCCTAGTGACGGGTCTGCGCGAAAAGCATCCAGGGCGATCTTGAGAGCTTTGGGTTTGATTTTTTGTTGCATGATGCCTCCATACTCGGATGAGCAGAGACACCATGCCCCTTGCGGGGCATGACATCCCCGCGTGGGTGGTTGGCTAATTAACGCAAGCCGGTGCGTCCGCAGCTTTTGCTCTGCGGATGCGCTTCTTTTTCTTTTCAGCCAGAATGGGAATGGCTATCCCACGCCGGATGAATGTGGGTGTGTCAAGTCCTGCCCAGTTTTGCTCGTTCGGCATTGATGCCGATTTAATCTCGGCCGCAAGCTTTGCCCTGGCGCGTGAATTGATAAACGCCACCACGACCCGAATGCCCCAATAAACTGCCAATGCGATGCCAAACAAGATCAAGATGCCCATTTTGTGTCTCCTTTTTGAAATAAAAAAAAGGGGACACGAGCCCTTGTCGGGGACGTGTCCCCGATAGGGTTGTTGTTACGCTTCGATATCGAAGTTTGCTGCCCAGCGCGGAAGATCAATCGTCTCGATCTCGCCGTTCGGTTGATAGCCGGGGAACTGTTTGTTTTCCTGGCACCATTTCAGCAACTCAAGCGCGCCGCGATACTTTGCACGCCCGACTTCGATCATTTCCTGACTTGCGATGTAACAGGCCGTCGAAAATGGTGCATTCTTTTCCACTGCGATAAAGTGAAAGCTGACCGTTTTTCCAGTCACCGCCTTCATGCCATCCGTGTAAAAAGCGGCCTGCACGTCATAGCCAAGATTGGCTATCGCTTTGGAGAAACTGTCTTTGCTCGCACCGCAGCAGCTTTTAAGGTCTGCCATGCCGTACTCGCACATCCAGTCTGGACGTATCCTGCACGGCAATCCCGTGTAGTCATCAGTCCAGAACAAGGATGTCTCGGCTTCGCCATCGTTAAGCATTCTGGCTGCGCCCGCATGATTGAAAACGCTTACCCGCATTGCGACAAGTGTGTCCATCTGCTCTGCGGTCAAGGGTGTCTTGCCCGCATTTTCAACATCCCACTTTGCGGCTGTTTCCTTGCCTTCCTTGGTGCGTCGGTCAAACTTCGGCGCGAGCACATAACCTTTTGAAAAAGCCTCGGGTTCCAGGATAAAGCTGTGGAATGCCGAACCGAATTCCATTGCTGGCGTTGGCTCGGCTGATCCCGTTTTGTATTGCAGGTAATGTTCGGGAGACTTGAGTAACTGAACAATCCCGCTGTGTGATATTGCCTCACCGGAGTGGTAAACCTGTATAGGCAAATGTCTGACGATGCGTTTCATTTTGTGCCTCCTCTTTGAAAAAAAGGGGGACACAAACCCTTGGCGGGGAGGTGTCCCCGCGTGGGTGATTTAGTTCAACCCCAGCATCCAGACAATTGGACGGCTGAGGGTGTAGCCACTGATGCAGCAAGCGATAATGACAAGTTCCATGGTGTTCTCCTTTTTATGAAAAAAAACGGAGACACCATGACCCTTGCGGGGAACGATATCCCCGCTGGGTGGTTATGACGATTGCTCGTCTTCTGTTTGTTTTGATTGGTCAGCCGCCAATATCAGCTCAAGGCATTAAGCACATGAAGCAAGATGAGGCAGACACTACACCGGTTTTATTCTTTCTTCCATGCGGATAATCCGCAAAATCGCCGACTTTCGATCAGATTTTCCTGAAGCACTGTTTCACTATCAGCCTTTGTATTAGCGCTGTTGTTTTGTTCCTCAACCGCAAAGGAGAGATTCTTGGAAAACGGTAAAGCAGTAAAAGGCGCACCCAGAAAAAAAGCTGATGAATTCAGCAATCCATTCCTGACCCAGGAGGTGAAGATACATTCGTCACCTGCCCAGGCTGTCTTTGAAAATGGTTTCGAGAAATGCGATTCGGCACTGCGTAGCTTGAGCGTTGTTCTGCCAGCCGTCCTCAAAAGCGATAACGAAATAATGACCGTCAATGGCGCGGTCGATCACCTGATCAACAATGCGTTTGTGAATCTGCGCAACGAAAGCGCGCGGCTCAAGAAAATCGCCGAGGACAACGGCATTGAAATTGGCAGGGTGAATTACACCAACGTCACAACTTATCAGGCCAAAATTACCTGCAACAAATCCGGCCAGTATCTGCAAATGATCCGCGAACTCGACAGGTTGATGGAATTGGTGCATTCAACATGGCTTGCCGGATTCATCGCCGACGATGCGAAAGGCGCATTGGAGCGGCAATGGCGCAGGAAAACGCTGGGGGTTTCGGCAGAAATTTCTGCGATCCTGGCGCGCGCGTTCACTGCCGCGCAGAAGCTCAAGCATGATGCTCAGGCAGAATCCGGCCATGCGGCAACGGAAATCCCCGCAGACGAGGTAGTAGAAATACCCAAGAAAAAGTCGCGCAAGACGAAAACCAAGACACCTGACAGCACGGAAACGAGCACGCCATTGATGGGCGAGGATGCCTGTCTGGCGGAACAGGCGACGAAAGACGATGGCCTAATGGCAGCTACTTTATAGTCCTGATCCAGCAAATTCTGCCCCAAGTCATACGCAAAAATCGACACGAAACCAAGATTTTTTGCGTATGACCTAGGAATAGGATTCCTTGAATAATTCATCGGTGACCGATATGTCCATAGTCGCGCCCACTTCTCCCGCGAAGAGGCGTTGATCGTACTAGACCTGAAGCAGGAAGCTCTGGCTTCCGCCATTAACCGGCTGGTAGGGTGGCGAATCACCGCCACGGCTTCTATCTTATCCTGCGTCCCGAAGACCAGATTAGCTGTGCCCCCGACCCCGTGCGATGGATCGATCCCTTGATGAAGTATCCAGGGACACGACTACCGTATCTCGCTGCTGCGCGCAGCGGCCTTCCACGGATCAACGCACCAAGCTGACTATCGATAGTCAACGTTATCGTTAGTCAGGGTTTTTACTGTGGATGGCACCGCCGACAATAATGTGCCACTTCACAGTTGCCAGGCCAGCATGAAGTTAGCCCCGTTTTTTTGTAAGTGCCAAGTGAATAAACTGAGGAAGATCAGTGGGACCATTGGCTCCTGTGAGGTAGGAAATACCTCTATGGAGATGCAATCGAAAGTAATGAGCGAGCGCTTCTTTTTTTTGCGGAACGGCATTTTCCTCAGCACGAATCAACAACAAACCCCAATACACCTCTTCGGCACCCCCCGTAAAGGTTTTCCACGTCATTTCGACAGAACTATCCGAAGGGATTACTTCTTCTGGTGGACGGGTCGGCTGGTTGATAGAAAGGCAGAATGCCCAGCGGCACAGAACATTCCAATTGGCTATGCCGGTGCGACGTTTCATCGTTATCAACTGTATCTTGGCCTTCTCGGAAAGCCTGACGGTTTCAATGGGAGTCATACGCGCATCTCGGAATGTGAGGGAGAGAAGTAACCGTTGACGAACTTCGACGTGTTTGCCGATTCGTCGTGCTCGATCAGGTAATACCGTCCAACGGACGGATGTAAGCGATCCAGATACGTTCCGACCACCTCTTCATCGGTCGAAAGAAGGATGACCTGATGGCTTGCGGTCGGGAAATAGTTTTGAACAAGAGTGCCGCGATGCTTGCTGTCGAGCCTGCTCAGTGGAGTATCGATGACCGCAGGCAGATATCGTCCAGACGCGTGGGCCAATGCCCAAAGGGTTGCCACGGCCAAGAGCTGACGCTCTCCAGCGGACAGACGGTGTGCGGGAACGAGTTGACCCGCCTGATTCGTGACAGATATCTGAAAGGACTCCGCATCTATGGCAATACCATGGACCAGAGTCTTCTTTCTGATGAGCCGTTGGAAGTAATTCAAAATCGAGAATTCCAACCGATGCAGATTGTTTGCCAGAAGCCGTTCCCGAAAGGTCGCTAGCACCTTGCGACCCCTGGATGAATGATCGATCATACGCTTCGATACCTCGTCGCGCGTCAGTCGCTCCCCCAGCTTTTCGGCTTCTCGCTCCGCCTGTGCTTGGAGTCGCTCCATTTTGACTCTTTGGGCCGCAACTTCTTCATCCAACAAACCAATCGTTGCTTCGATTCTGGCTCGCTCCGTTCTGCAGGCGTCCATTTCTTGCTGGATGCGCGACACTTCGGCGCTTGCCGGAACCGCAGCGAGATTCCGCTCAACGACTGACAGATGTTCATCGACATCAGAAAGGGATTTCAATGTATGCGCGGCAACACGGCCCATGGCTTGGGTTGCCTCGTGGCTGAACTGGTTCAGGATTTCCTCGGAAATTGCGCCAGTAGGAACATTTGACCTATAACGCTGCGCCCTATCTGCCTTGAGATGGGAACGCAACTTGGTCAAAACATCACGCCTCAACCCAAGAGTGCCAACGAATTTTTCGATGGAGGCATCCCTCGACTCGGCCTCTACTTTTAGCAAGTCGGCGTTGCCATTGCGTCGGGCCGACAACGCCCTCGAATAGGCAGTTTCGAGCGTCTTCGCTGGAATCATCAGCGGAAGGGCACCCGCAGCCAGCACCCGCAGCTCATCTTCGATTTCGGCCTTCTTCTTCCGGTAATACGCTTGTTCCGAAACCAGGTGGTCACGTTGGACGAGGAGATCGCCGCCCAAACGCCTGAACTCTTCCGCGACCGAAGCCTCCTTCTTCTCGATGCCGTCGACATCGTTTTGAAGGGACGCACGCTTCAACATATTCGCTTCGTGCGCATGCTGGATCTCGTTGCGTTGTGCCTCGATGGCTTGCAGCATGGATTTGTCGCTTTCCGATGCCGTATCGGTCATACGTTTGCGCTCGACTTGCTGGAGGCTGCGCAACAGGCTTTCCACCAGGTCTATCCCGAGCAGCGAATGGATTCCAACTCTGAGCAAGGCGGCGGATCGTAGCGGATCGGCAAGGGCCTCGATTTTCTCGCCATCGAAAAAAAACAGGTCCGCAATCTGCGACGGCATGAAGTCTTCGACGAACTCCACCCACCGCTCCGACGCCACGGCGTCATGTTCCCCGTCGCGGAATACCTCCAGGTTTTCTTTGATGCTTTCCCCACGTTTTTGCCAGGTTCTGGATACGCGAATACGCGCATCCTGTCCATTGGCGCGGGCACGGAAGGTAAACTCGACACCAGCCCCTTGGTGTGGTGGCGCATCGCGATTAATCATGGACTCAAGATATTCAGGATATCCGACCCGATCACGTCCCGAACAACGCGCACTTTTTCCATATAGGGCCAGCTGCATCGCATCCAGAAAGGTCGTCTTACCCGACCCGTTCAACGCACCGATAAGCACTACCGGCTTTTCGGGAGCAACGTCCAGATCGATTCTATGCTCCCCCCGATAGACTCCAAAATTATGCAAAACCACCTGCTCAAAAATCATACTTCCAGTTCCTGTGCTGGTTGTTCTTCCGGTATGTAAGCGAAGACATCGGAGGCATCACGCATCTCGTACATCAGCTCGTTGCCCCCTGCTTTTCGTTGAAGCGCAAAATCCAGCGCCTCATCCTCATTATCAAATGACCGTGTCTCCAGCATATCCTCCAATTCTCCGTGCAGCCCCACTCGCCTGATCGCCCCACGGTAGCTATGCTGTATCCCCAACTGATTACGCAAAACGGTAAATAACAGCTGTTTGGAATCCAGCGGGCCGCTCTGAGGTGAATCGATCGCCATGTCCATGCAAACATCGCGGAGCAGGCGAATATCTTCCGGCCTGAAAGGCGTTGTTTCATCCAGTTCGGGTATCGGATAAGCTTTGCCTGTGGCTCTCAAGAAAATATCGGGAACGGAGTCTTCGAACTCTCGCTTCTGGATCACCCATATCCGGCGAATCTCCTCCAGCTCTTCCGGTGTAATGATGGAAAACTCGGAGATGGATTCGGGCAAATTGTTGCGGATGGTTTCCTGGGCCCGCAGAAGCGCTTCGAGCATGGCCTCCCGATAATTCTGCGTGTAGGGTCCGTGCACCAACGTCGCGATTTTTTCTATCTTATATGTCGTTTCGCGCGTTTCCCCATCACCCTCAACCACGCGCGTTTCCAGAACGAGCACCTTACGATTCGGCATCGGATAGCCTTCTTCGCCATCACTCGTCGAAGTCAACCTCCGCACCACCTTCTCGCTGACGACTTTTCCAGGACGTGAGGGTGCTGTGCGTCCGCCGCTTTTCACGCCCAGAAACTGGAGCTGCAGGCTTCCACCCATTTTGGTGAACTCGCGCAGCCCCCTGTCGCCTTCCGTCTTCAGGTATTCATTCCGGAAACTCAGCAAAGGCATCATCCAGCGCCTATCCTCGTCGTTCTGGATCATGGCCTGCATGGATTTATCTTCCGACACCATCGTGCAAACGAAGCAACCGAACCTGCTATCACCACAACTCGGCGTGCTTTTATCGACGACCAGCGGGCACTCAGCATCCGGCGTGGCCCCCCGATAGATATGGAACAACTCTATATTGTCGTAATTCCACGGGTTCTCATTCTCGATGAGATACTCCCACACATCATCGCTGGTCCATGTCGATACTGGTGTGTAGACCCACACACGGTCCAGATTCGCGTCGGCGTTTCTGCTCAAGAGCTCGCGAGTGCTGTTCTCGTAGCGGGCCAGCACTTTGTCTCGAGCCTGGCTTTCTGCCTTGCGGGACCCAAGAACCAGGATCGCCTCCCCCTGATTGTTTGCAAGTTCGGTAATGAATGTGTTCGATGCGTTGATCTTCAACCGGCTGGTGCACCAGCGAAACAAGGGACGCGGGGCGGGATATCCCCTGCCTATCAAGTTGACCCAAAACCTGTCCTCCAGTTTCGGCGTCAAACGATGGGGGATGATGGGCATTTCCTGTTCCGTCGCCGCCTTCTGCATAGCTATTAGCGAGTTCGTCACCCAAATGGCCACAACGGGGTTTTCCACCAGCGTATCGGTGCTGATGACGTGTATCGGCTTGGAACGTTTATCTACCGGAAGTGCCGCTATCGCCTTCCAAATAAGTTGTAAGGTTGCGGTCGAATCCTTGCCGCCGCTGTATCCTACAACCCAGGGTAGCGTATCGCTCAGGTAAAGGTCTTGGGTGTTGCGTATCGCCGTCTCGATGCGGTCTTCCATCGTTATATTTTCTTTGCTCATGCTCTATTTCGAATTGTTGCGACCACGCTCGAACATCTGCTCGACCCGTTTCTCTTCGGGGCCAAGCTTGAGGCCTAGCCTGTTCTTGATAAGGTTTGCCGTCAGGGTGACGTTGTTGGACGACTTCGAGACCCGCCCGCCGATGAGGGCACGCCCTTCCCATACGTCCGCGCTAGATCTGGACCAGTCGATTTTTCCGATTTCAGCCAAGCGGGTCTTCCAGTTTGTGCGATCACTTTGCACCAGATCACGCCCCACTATTCCAAAGACTTGCAAAGCAATGGCATGAGAGTGGAGGAAGTCTCTCCTTATCTCTCCTGCTGTCATCCTAGAAGACCGCACCAATCCCCATTCTGGTATGTGTTTCGCGATCTCATCCCAAAATTCGATACAAACTTTGGATGCATGTTCGACGTTCGAATATTCAGCCGAGTCGAGCAAGACCGAACACCCCGTATAGATGGCACTGAGTGTGAAAAGTTTGCGCGAGCGCCCAGATAAGGTGCTGCGCTCCATCTCCACCAAGTCCTTGAAGGCCGTAGATTTCAATGCCACCAACTTCGCAATCTTCGAAAGATCGTTTCGATGGTCATACAGAAGACCCAGAGAGCGGCTGGGGCGGACCGCATGCCTATTCAGATCCGAAAACATCTGCTGGCTGCGCTCAAGCCCCCGATCGATGAAAAATACGACGGCTATAGTTTCGTCGCCGAGTTCGGGTGCGTTGTTCAAAGCCTGTTCGATTGCCGCACGTCGATGCTGGCCATCGTTGATGATGAAGCGTGCGGACATATCTACATGTAAGGCACCCAATCGATTTGATTCACCATTTTCCCCCAATGCTTTAAAACGTACCCCGCCGTCTAGTGAGGCTGTTATGGCTGAAAAAACGTAGCTCGTTTGATTGTTCAACACGTATTGTGCAATTTCAGGCACTCGTGCTCGATTTAGAATGCGTTGCGCTCTAAACTCCGGCATGAGTTCTTCTTCGTCGAACAAGAACATCCTTGGGATGACTCGTAGAGGGCACATCGAGACGAAATACTCTCGTCCAGCCTGAATGCCACGGATGGCAGGAAAAATGTATTCAAATGCGGGATCCATAATCCTACCTGTATGTGTGACGAGCCTCATTATAACGTACAGACCGCATTTTAATACATACTTTGCGGATAATTTTACGTAATCGACCGCATTTTTCCCATAGGCGTAAAAATGGGAAGCATCCCGTCTTTATTGGCGTTGCAGCGTGATAGACTCGCGTATTCGGCAACTTTTTGGTCGAAAAAACGCGCACGAAAAAGGATGGGTGTCCTTCTTGCAAAGCAAGTTCTGCGTGGGCCGGTAGAGCGAGATAATCATGGTCACCTTCAGTTCCTGACGGTTTTCCCATTTTGCGCTTCGCCTGCGACTCGACGGCTCCCTCCGCAACAAACAACCGTTTCGCCAGATAACTATGGGATTCAAATGGATCTAACCTTACGAGATGCGCTGTCCGTCCTTTCCAAGGCGTCGCCGTTCTCCGTAAAGACCTTGAGCGAAAAACCGCACGAACCATTGGATGATGCCAAAGAATGGCTCTACATCGAACAAGACATCGAGCGCGACTTCCGAAATGCGCTATCCACCATCGGTTGCGGGAACATCATTTTTCTGTGCGGAAGCAGCGGTGACGGAAAATCGGAAATCCTCGCCAGATGCCAGGAACAATACCGAAGCAGCATCCGGTTCCACCTCGACGGCACCCACAGCTTCTCCCCCTACCAATCGGCCATTGATGCGCTGGACCAGCTTTTCGATGCCAGCCAAACCGATAGCAGAGCATTGGTCGTCGGCATCAATATCGGAATGCTGGCCAATTATGGCAAAGAAGGGGCAGCGCGGCATTCACCAATCAAGGACGCTATCGATAAGTTTCTAAGCGGTGGGGCGGCAAAGTCGAATTACCACTTCTTCGATTTCGAGAATTACCCAAAATTCCAGTTCAACACCGATTCCACCTCCACCCATTCCAAGTTTGCCAAACAGCTTATCCAACGCCTCACCGAACCCAGCAACGAAAATCCGTTCTACGCATTAAGCCTGAAGGATGATGGCGAACGACGCGATCCCGCACTGCTGGCGAACTACAAGCTGTTAGGGTTAGACTGCGTGCAGGATGCCATCATCACCAACCTGTTTAAAGTCCGCCTGATAAAAGACCAGTTCATCACCGCGCGGGCCCTGCTGGATTTCATCTACCAGTTATTGCTCGGAAATGGCTACCTGCCCGACAACCTGTTCGGCGGAAGCGACAACGAGCTGATACAGCGGATGGGAGATTTCGACCCCGCCCTTTTGCATACCCAGGCCCTCGACCAGTTCGTGTTGCGCTACGAGCTGGGACTTCCCAACCCCGAACTTGCCGCCTTCATTGAGAGCCTTCAAGAAAAGGGACTCTACGGCGAGGTTAAAGAAGTGACAGATGGAAGTGCCGCGACCCTGGTCAGGCTGTTCTATCTGCTGCGCGACCTCTCCATCGGCAACGATTTTCACCACCAGTTTCAAGGTGACTTCGAGGAAACCTTGCTCAACGAATATGCCAAGGTCTGGCTGCTCCATGCGCATTACGATGACAGCAACGAAACCAAGCTGGCATTGCGCTCCTTCTACGGTAACGAACTCATCAGTGCCATCTATCGTTACGCGAACCGTAATGCGCCTTGGTTACAGAAGGGGGAGGTTTTTCTCGGAAAATCCGGAACGCTCCAACTGGCAGCACCGATCGACGTGAAGGCCGATTTCGCATCCATCCAGAAAAAGACCAGCCCATCGGTCTCCCGTTTCTGGGCCAGCTTGAAAGTATCAGATAAAGTTCTGGAGCCCATCGCCATCAACCTGAATCTTTTCGAACTCATCTCCAAGCTCAACCGGGGCTATCGGCCCAACAAATATGACAAGAATGCCGTCGTGCTGCTGGACGAGATTATCGAGCAAGTCAGGGAAGTGGCAAAGCAGAGCAACATCCTGCGGTTCTACGAAAACGGCCATTGCTACACCGCCCAGCAGGATGATGACATGATAGAAATCAGCGGGGTGACCTAGAATGTTCCCAATCCCCGAAGACCTCGCCCCGTCCGACAAAAACAAGCTCACCAGCTACCTTCCCATCCGCAACAAGGGAAACGATTTCGAATGGGACATCATCACCGGGATGGTGCTGGGTCATGCGATGAAAAAGCAGATCAAGCAATACGACTTCGACCAATTCCGCGAGGACTGCCGCACACAGTTCCTCGTCAGACTGGACCAGCCATCCTTCTGGGACGTGCTGGACCGCATGTATTTTTCAACGAAGGCCGTATTCAACATATCCCCCATTTTTCTGCTGTTCAAGGCTCAACGCAAGGGCTCGGGCAAGGCCGAATTGGGGGCATCGAACGTGCGCATGGGGGACCTGTTCTTCGGCTTGACGGGGAATGCTGACCCGCTCAACGACGTGAACGATCAGCTCAATTTCGTCGAACGGCAGATGCTCCACGTCCTGCAACAAAAACTGACCGACGACACCGGTCACGACGCGAGCGAAAAGCCGTATCTTCCGTATATTGCCAAAGCATTCCAGGATGACATCAACTTCCTGGCCGCACATCCCAAGTATCTACTCCAGGAACTGACCAACACCCTCAGGCTCTACGCATTCAGCTATTGCTCCCAAATGGCTTTGAATATCGCCGCATGGAAGGATGGGGAGCCCGTCAGCAAACCGCTATATTTCATTCTGGATGTGGAGAAGGCCAGCACCGAACGCATCAACGTTCATCGCGGTTACAGGCTGTTCGCCAACACCAGCGAATGGTTGTTTCCTATGCTTTCCGCCCTGGAAGCCATACAGCGCAAAGAACTCAAACGCCCACTGTGGCAGGTATTCAAGGACTGCGCCGACCATCCCGACCAGGACGGCATCCTAAAGGTCTTGAACGGGTATCTCGACGCTTTCGCAAAAGTCAGGGAGCTTCCAAGCCGCGGAGGGGCGGGAACCGTCGAGGCCGCATTCGACCAGTTGATCGGTCTCGCCATCGAGCAGTTCAAGGTGAACAAGACGACGCGTAGCGAGATCAACGAAAAATACACCAAGGAACTCGAAAAGCAGATCTGCGGAGACTTCATTCAAACCCGTGGAAGGGCTGGACGCGTGCTGGTGCTCAACCAGGACCAGCTTCTGCTTCTCACCAATCTTGCTATAGGTATGAACGAAAAGCTACGCCTTCACGAACTAATGGACGAGTTCCGCCGGAGAGGGTTCTATTTGGACGGCCAGACCCAGCAGGTTCTGGTCGGCTTCTACGAACGCATGGGCAACGTTGAAAGAATGAGTGACAGTGGAGATGCCGTATATGTCCGCAAGACCGTATGAGAACTACCTAGCCGGACGTTTCATCGAATGGGTAACTCCGGACATTCGCTCGGGGTTCCGCTATCAATTCAAATCGCCCGATGCGAACAACGCGCTCCATCTACATCAGGCATTTCTAGCGTTGGCCAATGGACAAACCATCGATATCGGCGGCGTTCATCTGCCCTACGTGCTTTGCAACGAGGTCTATCTCATCCCCGTCCTGCATGGTGAAAAAGGATTCACCGAGAACTACATCTCGTTCCTTCGCGACAAAGTTGCCGGGCGCGGCCAACAGTTCTCTCAAGCCGCCCTGCTCATCATCCACAACAGCCTACTGGATACCCTGATCAACAGCGCTAAGGACGTGGGTACTGCGGGAGCAATTTGGCATCCGAAGCGTCTCGAAAAAGAGCTGGAAATCCTGATAGACCAGCGGATCGAGGGCCGTGAACTATCGATCTGCCTTCTCAAAGACCAGTTGGCCATCATCACTGAAGAAGATGCCACAGTCTTCGGCTTCGCCCCACTATATAAAACCCTGACTGATGGGGTACCAGAATTTGGCGAACTGGGTTTATTCAACGATCCATTCATCCTCAATATGAAGGGCCAAGTAGCCCCCATCCGGAAACGCCTGGAGGAGAACCGCGCCCTCCGACGGAAAATCGAAGTTAACGTTGAGCATTTTTCAGATCAATTAGAAAACGTCCTTAAGGATTACAGCGCAAAATTCATCAGAGAACACTTCATCGAACTCAATGATTGGAGCACCCTGGAGTATCAAACCTATCTTGTTGAGGCCAGTGCCAACCAAGAACAGAAGATGGAACTCGACGAGGTGGATGTTGCTGGATGCACTTTCTATCAACGGGCGAAAAGCCAAACCAAAGCGGGCCAAAAAGAACTGAGCCTGCTGATAGAGGTTCCCGTGGGTCAACTACAGGTGGCCAGCAAATTCATCTTTACCGGCAGCGACCTTGAGGCTAGCCAGATCAAGATCTCACACAACAAGGCACTGGAAAAGTCGGCACAGATCGATGTGAGCCGGGCGGGAGGGAAGCGTTGTCGGGCAACCGTTACACTGCCATTCGATGGGCAGGTGACCTTCTTCAGCGTCGAACTCAAACGCGATAACAGGGCCGAAGACTACAAGTTCCGCTGCCTTATGGTAGAGCAAGGGCATTTCCATCTGGAGGAAATCAAAAATCGGTTCCGGGTCGACCCCCGCCACGAATGGTTGACCCTGTTGATGGAAGAAAACCATCTTCAGATCAAGGCGGATGGAGGCGAGACCATCCATCTCGATGAAGGAGATGAACACGTCGATTGCACGCAATTCGGGTTCGTAGATTTCGAACAGCTGGCCAACCAGACCGAAATGATCCAGTTCTCTTTGCAATCGGGCCAACACAGCCTCTGCCTCAATGTAGAGGGACCGGCAGCCGAAGAAGGTGTGACCATTCCGCTTCTGTTCGATCAGGATCGCTTCGGCAAACTTTTCAGCGACGAATACAACGCCGAGTTCAATAGGGCCAAGAACAAAATCGTCATCGACAACTCGGAAATCAGCGTCGTCGGATCCCGCCAGCAAATGCTCATCGCCGAGGCTAGGCTGGTGGATGAGCAGCTCCTGTTCGTCGGGACCAATACCAGCATCACGCTGGCAGACCTCCAAGTATTCTGCGAACCCCTGCACTTCGCCTACCAGGCCCTATTCAACTACCTCACTCAACATAAAACGCTGCCAAGCCTCGTGGCTTGGGGCAACGGCTACCGGGGACTGGTCCAGAACGTGGTTGACGCATACGAAGCTGCGTTGCAGGCCATACCGCTTCACGAGGTATTGAGCCAGGACCACAAGCGCCTCTTGCGTATCGGCATATATTTTCTCGAAGGCAAAGAACGCATCACGCCGTTGCATCCACTCGTTTTAGCCTATCACCTCGATCTGGTTCGCCACATCGAGGTGGACCTGTCGGGGTCGTTCGGAGAGCTGCCCGTAGTCACCCGCGAGCGGCTGGTCGCATCTGGGTTATTGCCGTTCGTCTACAGCACCGAGACCGATTTTTCCCATGTAGTTCCCGTCCGGGAGAACCCGTTCTGGCTGGAGCTGGTGCCCCAGAAGCAGGCCAGCCACAGCTACGTCCAACGCCTGGTCAAAGATAAACTGGCCGAGTTCACCCAAGCCTATGCCAGGTTATTCAAAACGGCGGCCCGTAGCGCATTGATCGTTAATGCCATCCATCAGGCAGATGCGGCTGAGTTATTTTTGGGTCTGGTCGACCATTTCAAGTTGAACAAGGAACGGGCCAGCGCCATCCACGTCAATTTCTACGACGACACCTTGCTCTACAATGATTTCGACCGCTTTGCCGAAACCGCATCCTACGACGAGCTCAAATCCTGGCTGGGACTAAACTCCGGAGATATCCGCGCGGATGCGGACATGCTGATCGACTTGGTCCGCAGCAGGCTCACCTACAGCAAGTTCACGACACCGAAGGTGGGCGAGCCACTCGCCTACGCCCATCTGGCCTTCTTTTCCAACAATGCCCCCGTCGATTGCCGCCTCGTAAATATCGAAGAAGCCGCGAGCGGCGTTCTGTGTGACGGTCTGATCGCTGGCGAAGCATCGGAGACCAAAGGAAATTCCTACTTCACCGCCTTCGGCTTGCGCGGCGTTCAGATCGACCAGCACCAGCCACTGAGACTGGCCCGTCTCATCGGCACCCTGTTCCAACCCGCAAGGCAGAGCAACGCACACAATCTAGGGATGGGCATAGGACTTGCCGTCGGAACCGAGTTCAAGGAGCTGATGGAGCGCTCCTACGACAGTGCGCTGTGGACGACCATCATCGACCCCAAGGTAACGCTCGACTTTTTCGCCAACCAACAGGATGTAGTTCTTATCCACTACTCGGACCAATACACCAGCGCCGCCGGCTACGACGCCATCACCGTCACCAAGCAGGTGGGTCTTTTCAAGAGCCTGCTCCGCAGCGACAACCTGCTCTCCGAGTTCAATGCGTTCAACGGAGAGTGGCTGCTCAAAATGCTCACTGCCAACCCCAAAGAGCGCAAGGAGAAGAACGGCATCATCGGGGCCTACAAGTTCGTCAGCTCCATCCTGCGCGATTCCGACATCACCTGGATCCCATTGTCGGTGGCGGAGATGATCAGGGTCTCCGGCAACGTCGGTCTCAAAATGAGCGATAGCGAATTCTCGCGCAACGTCCATGGATATCGTAGGGGTGCCATCTCGGATGATGTGCTATTCGTAGGCTTCAAGGGAGAAAGACTCTACCTGCTCCCACTGGAAGTGAAAACGGGCGTCAGGCCAGATTTCAACTACGCGGGGAAACAGGCTACCGAGTTAAAGCGCTATTTAACCGAAGAGGTTCTTGGCCCCCAAACGCTGGCGGCGCGACTCTATCGGGGACTGTTCGTCCGCCAAGTTTTGATGCAAGTCGACAAGTTGCGTCTCTACCAGGTTCTATCCGACAGCAATCTGAACGAGTTGATGTCCCGTCGCGAATGGTGGTTGAGGGGGCAATACGGGTTGGCCGACCTTGATGATTACGCCTCCGGATTCGTCGTGGCGCACGTCGAGAATGACAGCTGTTTCGAACCCCATTACCACTTGACCGATGCCAATATTTTGCAGGTGGAGTTGCCCTTCGGATTGCTCGATTCACTGATCAACGTAAAAAAGACAACAGAGCTGGATTCCCTGGTGGCAACCCTCCACGTCCCAGACCAGCATCGTCTGCGCCCGGCCCATGCCGCATCAATCCCAGCGAAAACCCCTGAAGCCGAGACCGAACCGGCAACTCCAGCAGAGGTCATCACGACCGAAAAGGTCGCGCCCGTAGTTGTCGAGCAAAAGACACCCGTCACTCCGTTAAAAGTGCTGTTCGGCCATGAAGTGCTAAAAAATACCCCACTCTACTGGGAGCCTACTAATACTGCGAAGTTCATGAACACCAATACGGGCATCGTCGGGACGATGGGAACGGGGAAAACCCAGTTCACCAAATCGGTAATCACCCAACTCGTTCGCAACCAATCCTGCAACGTGGGCGGGCTACCGATCGGAATGCTCATATTCGATTACAAGTCGGACTACGTCGATGATGCCTTCATCGACGCCACCGGAGCCAAGAAATATCGACTGCACGGATTGCCCTACAACCCGCTGAGCCTGTACGGTGACATGCCGATGCTGCCCGTTCATACCGCCACCGGATTCGCGGAAACCATGGCACGCGCATTCAATCTTGGGCAAAAGCAGCAGTTGCGTCTTCGCAAGATGATTCTCGACGCCTACGAACTTGCCGGAATCAGCAGGTCCGACGCCTCGACCTGGAGCAGACCCGCGCCGACGATCCAAGACATCTGGGAGCTATTCGTAAACCAAGAGAAGGTGGAAGAAGATTCGCTTTATGCGGCATTGGATAGCCTGACCAGTTACCAGATTTTCGAGAGCGATCCATCGAAGGTGTCAAGCCTATACGATCTCATCGAGAGGGTGACCGTCATCGAGTTGGCGGGATACTCGCCCCAGATCCAGAACCTCGTCGTTGCCCTGACCCTAGATCTATTCTACTCCCAAATGCAGAAGAAAGGGAAACCGGCCGTCCAGGGAGATTTTCGCCAGATCACTAAAATGATATTCGTGGACGAAGCTGACAACTTCATGTCGCAGGATTTTTCATCGTTGCGCAAGATACTCAAAGAGGGACGCGAATACGGTGTCGGCATCATTCTTTCCACCCAAGACATCACCCACTTCAAAACGGGCGAGAATAATTACGCCAGCTACGTTCTGACCTGGGTCATACATCGGGTATCGGAAATAAAGAACGCCGACATCAAATCCATATTCAACACGGACGATAAGTCCGAGCAGGAAACCTTGATGGAGAGCGTCCGCAAACTGGAAAAACACTACAGCATCTTCATCGATGGCAATAAGAAGTTCCAGAAGATTCGCGACTTGGCATTCTGGGAATTACAAGAACGTCATGCCTAAGATAAAGGTTAACGAAAATTTGTTCGGATTTCACCCCTCAACACAAGGTGAATTTTTATTTCAGCACATAGCGAAACAGTTCATTCCATCTGAAGCGAAGAGTCAAGTTTACCAATTAAGTCACTTACAAATAGGCAACCGCCAAGATGATTTGGCCGAATACTACATTGGTGTGTACTGTTTTAATCTTATGGCGCGTCTTATCAAAAAAGCCGTTCATCTAATTGAGGACTACTCCCTCAATCAAGAACAACAACAACCAAAAATGAAACGGTATCTTCAAACTCAAATGGAAATTGCCATTGATCGTCAGAATAAAGAGGCTATCAACAAACTGATTTCTCTATCTCTCTCAGCGGCATTAAGCACCAGGAAGCAGGTCAATCCGAGCACAAAACTATTAGTGACTCCCAAATACAAACCCATTTATTGTTATATTTGCGACCGTAAGCTTGAGCTGTTAACCGAAGATATAACCACCCAGGTTCAGTACGAGCATATCTGGCCCAGAAATTTCGGAGGGGACAGCACTGCAGAGAACCTGTTGCCCGCATGCGCTCTTTGTAACCACGCAAAGGGATCTACCCTTCTATGGCAAGATGCACACGTTCATTCTTTTGTATTGAGTCCATCACCGACCGCTGAGGATTTGAATAAAGGGATTCAGTATAAAATGAAGATTGCCATGCATAGACGGAATATTTTTCGCAGGGCCTGCGATGATCAGATTACTCTAAAAGAAGCTGCGCTCAAAGTTGGGGCTATGGGGAAGTCAATAAAACACAAGCATCCAGATGACGCCGTAGATTTTTTTAATTGCACAATTTAGGCTCTCCAATGAAAAATTATTGTTGTATCAAATTTAAACAACGCAACAGCGAACAATCGCTTGAAACGTGTATTTTTAGCGCGCCCGTTGGCGAGTTGTTGAATTGGGTAACTATCCCTAGTCTTTCTCCTGAAAGGAAAGATGGAATACAGCGAGCTAGAAATGATTTCCGAGTTAGAGGAATCACCAAATTTATGGTGGAGGATGAAAGGAACATTATTCCGACAGCCATTGTTATTGCGTTATCCAATGATGTTTTCAAGATATCTAACGATGTTGTGACTGGGCTTCATACCTTAGAGATCGATGAATCCAAATCTGCTGAAGCTTTGGTCATTGATGGGCAGCATCGATTATATGGAATGAATGCATACAATCCCAACACTGTCGTTCCTGTGGTTGCAATACTCGGGGCCAGCACTGACGAAAAAGCATTCCAGTTCATTGTCATTAACAATAAAGTATCCAAAGTTTCTCCAGATCATATTCGAGCCCTCACCATAAACTGCTCTGATCAGGAGCTTGAAACTCGGCTGCGTTCAGCACGATTAAGCCTGAGTCGACAAGTTAGCTATGTTGGCTGGGCAAATGAGGTTGAAGGAAGTCCATTCAAGGGGCTGTTATCACTGCCTGATATTGCAGAAGAAAATCGATGGATAATACCCGCTTCAATCGAATCATCCATCGCATATATTCAATCCAAGAACATGAGAGCCATTGAGGATGAAGATATGTTATTAGACTTTTTTCTGACCCTCTGGAATGCAATAAAAAAGAACTGGGGGAATGCTTTTTCGAAAGATTGCAAACTGCTGAGCAAGGTCGGTTTGACGTGTATGAACCAATTTGTTGTTGATGCGATTGAATTCATCGTAAATTATTCTGAAGAAGAAATCGATCTGTCAAATGAGGAAGATGTCACCAAATGCGTTGAAAAAGTGCTCAAAACACAACAGGAAGATTTCTGGTTGGCCACATGGACGATTACCATATCTGACACTCGATCCGTTAGAGATCAGATAACCGATGCCATGAAACAGATACAGCAAAATATAAAATACAAATCACAATGGGCGACGGATGTGAATTTAATAGATAAATCAGCTTAGTTTATCAGCAGGCAGCACAAACCAATGACTGAGCACATCGATTCTTGGAAAGTACATGGCGCGAACATCTCGTTCGAGAAACACGTTCGAGGAAATGTAACTATCGATATGGCCACCTTATAGCTAGTTGGCTGGTTCCTTCATTGCTGCTGTTGCGATGGCAGCCAAGTATCGGTCACTATTTCAATCTTGCGCCACATCAGATTTATCTGGTAGATCTTTAACCAATTCTTGATACCTTGTCCAATGCGCTATCAAAGGGAGACCGTATAGAGATTCGTGGCTTCGGCAGCTTCGCTCTCAATTACAGGCCATTACGCACAGGGCGCAATCCAAAGACGGGCAGCAAAGTGTTAGTACCAGCCAAGTATGTGCCGCACTTCAAGGCCGGAAAGGAACTTAGGGAGAGAATGGATTGCAAATGACCATCGAATCCATAGGAATAGGACTCATCGCTATTGGAAACTCTGCCTGGCATCAACCTGTTTGAGCCGCTTCCCAAGCGGCACGTACACGCTGCATCAAACTTGGATGAAGCACACCGAGCTTTGGTGTTTGACCGTTTGGTGCAGCGGGTGGCACCTTGAACCATTCGCTGCTGTATGGCAGTTCAACTGTGTTATGGAAACTGAATTTTGTCGAGTAGCTTAAGCCTGCGAGTTGGTACGCCGCCGTCTCGCGATCAGCGATAAGAAATTCTCCTGAGCGGAGTTGGTCAGTTTTCTGACTGGTGCCATAGGCCACCAATACAATGAAATGGGGCGCTTGGTCGTCAAATACCTTGATGATTAAAGCAGGCCGAGGCTTCGGCCCCGGCTTGATTCCCTTATTTTCCGGGAAGTGACACCATACAATTTCGCCTGCTTCCGGAGCCGGCCACCAATGTTTCCCCATACCTCAGAACAAGCTCGATTTGACCGATTTTGCGCGGCCTTGGGGTACCGCTTTGCGAATTGCGGCCAACTGTGTCGGCGTTAGTTCGCCATCGTCGGCTTCATAGGCTGGCAGCACTTCCTTCGCCAGCTTGCGCAACGCATAGTGAATAACTTGCGTTTCCCCTGTGAAACCGAGATATTCAGCCAATTTTTCCACGGTTGAACGGCTGATGCCGTTCTGCGTGTCGGTTGACCGGAAACGGAGTAATAGTTGATCTGGTTTCGCTGTAGTCGTCATGATATTCTCGAAAAACGGTAAAGATATACTAAATATATCTTTCTCTATTGTCATTGTCAATTGCCCAGAATCTTTGCGGCCTTCCCCAAATCCATCCCCTCGTTCGGCGGCGTGCCGTTTCGACATAGATTCAGTTCGTAATTCAACGCAAAGTCCGTTTTACCGCCCTCTTTGGTTGGCGTGTTAGGCTGAATTAATTTAACCGCAAGGCGGCTACACCCTTCCTGGTTAAATTTCTTGATTGTTGATACCTCCGCTCTGATTGGAACGGACGCGCCGGTTGCAGCGTGAATTGCATCTGCTTCTTTGCCTTCTACAACCCCTTTGGCTGCGCCATTTGGCGCATTCAATGCCTGCATGAGCAACACCTTCACGCTAACGCTTTCCGCTGCGTTTGCCGCAGTTGCCAACAGAGTGATTGTCGCAATGGTGATAAGGCATTTTGTAACGATCATTGACGACCTCGCGTGTAGTAGTTATTCAGCTTGCGCTGCATGGTGGCGGCGCTATCGGTATTGATAATGGTTGCGCTTGGCATTCTTACGTTCGCCATTATCTCGTTGGTGAATTCGGTAAGATCAATTCTCGAAAAATCCAGACTGGAAAACTCGGTTGGGGTGAAGCCTGTGCAGTCCGTGACAGGTTTACCAATTTGCACGCCGCCTGATGTATTGATAATTCTTGCCAAACGGGAATTGAAACAGCAATAACTTTCCGTTGTCTGCAAACATGTGCCAATAATTGGTATCTTTATTGAACAATGGCTCCCTGTGTAACGACAAAGGTTCTGCCCTTTTTTCATGGCGAGCATTTTTTCTGGTTGGTCGCACGATAGAAGTTCCTGAAGAATCATTAGTCCTACTTGGATCGCGAGTGAGGTGGGGTCGAATGCAAAGCTGATCCCACCGAAAGAACCCAGTGCCCCTGGCATTGCTCCCCACGTTGCGGTAAAGCCGTAAAGCGAAAAGGCCGGACTGAATGGCATCGACGACCCACCGGCGAGTGATCCGACCGGGGTTGATGCAAGCACCGAGTCCAATCCTCTCACAATATGAAAGTTGTCAAACAACGTGTCGTACATGTAACTACTGCCATATTTCAGGGTCTGCCCACCGGCATTCACGGCATATCCCATGACGGAAGCATTGTTTAGCGCCGCACCACCTCCACTCGGCTTGCAGCAGTTAACCAATCCAAACAGTGATTTTTTACAACTGGATCCCTGCCCTCCAAATATACGCAGGCTCGCTGCATCCATGTAATTTCCGGCTTGTCGCGTGACTTCCATCATGGCGGCTGTTTGAGCAAAGTCCGTGTCCGGCACATGACCGGTATTGAAACAGTTGCCGCCTGTGCAGTATGTGTTTCCACCGCAATCTGCAACGGTGGAAGACGATCCGGATGCGCTTAGGCAGCGATAGGTTTTTTCGGTAAGGCTGCACTGGTTGTTGAGTGCTGTTGTCAGGCATTGCGATGTGTTGAGCGCGCATCCTCTAGACTGCAATGCGCCGCAGTCCGTTTGCGGCGTCCCCAGACACGAATAGTTGTCTTGCCAGCTCCAGCAGTCTTTGTACACCGGCAATCCGTTAATTATGCGTGTTGCCGCTGGCTCAACGCAGATGTGCGACGCAATCGCGCAGGTCGGGCTGTTTGCGTAAGGTTGGCACTGGGTGTTATTGAGGGTGTCGGTCACAATGGTATAGCTATCAGCTACTCTTAGTGTGTTCGGCGGCGTGGATAACGCCGGGTTGCCACACCGCCATGTGTTATCCCATTGCATGCAGCCAGTGCCAAACGTGGTGTCGATAACCGCACACGTTGAGCTGACTTGCCAACACCCTGAAATTTGCCTGAAGGCTGAACAATAATCGACAGCGTTGGGTTTGATGCAGGTATAGGTGTCCTGATACTCCCAGCAACCGCCAACCTCGGCCAGCGTCACCGTGACACCGGCAATCGTTTTGCTGGCCGTGCTATCGACGCAAGTGGAACTTGCCAGCCGACAATCAGCGGCAATTGCCCGACCGCAGAGCACCATAACGAGAATGATCACTACAGAGCCGACCAATAAATAGTGTGCCGTGCACCCCGAGGTTGTCGAAGAGACAGGTGGTTGGACAAGCTCACCACGAACGGATTTCAATACGGATTTCAATCTGTTTAATGACCGAACCACTAACGCTAGCAACTTCATTACTGTGCTCGCTGTTGCAAGACGACGCACTCGTTGGACGTCCAGGTGCTTACCGTCGAGGCACCTCGCCGACAACTCAGGGATTCGTAGCTTTTTGCTGTCTGGCTGCATTGATAGTTGGCATCGGCATCCACCACAATCGTGCGCCCGACAATACACATGTGACTGGTTGTGCTCAGATACTCGTTACAAACTTCGGTGGTATAGGTTGGCGGCTTGGTGATGGTTTGAGTCGTGCATCCGGTAAAAGCCCCGATTGCGGATGGACTGGCATACCCCAATGATGTTGCTGCCAGTGTTCCGGGATTGGCTTCTATGATTCTCGATCTTGTGACATTCGGATCGCCCGGGGGGAGGGTGAACTGCGGTCGCGTTGTCGGATTGCGCGCCATGTAATTGATGGCTTCGCAGTTTTGCTGGAGGAAGGCGTTTGGGTTGACCGGGCCGGCCTGACAGGCGGTCACTTTCCCCGCCCCTTGTGTAATCGTGTCTCCGCTTCCCCCCATGAAATAGCCAGCCTCTGGCGCGGTACTGCTGTAATTGTAGTAGCTCGAATTGAAGCTGTTGACCGTAGTCGCTATCGTGCCGTTGGTGATGTTTGTCGATGCGCTGGGTGTGGCACTTTGCGCGGTCGCTTGACCATCGATAAACGCCTGCTCCACGGGTGTAACGGCGTGTGACAGCAGCGGGATTGCGCCACTCAGATACAAGACCATGGCAAACTTTCTGCACCCTGCTCTCATGGATGATCCACTTTGACTTTGTCGCCAAACAAGCGCGCAGTCACCGCCCATTGCGGTGACGTGCGCTCGATGTATTCAAGTGCATAGTCCTGACTTACGTCGCCCGTAACCTTCACGTACCGATCCGGTTGAGCGCAGCCACTGTCCAATTGGTCGCCAACGTCGGATTGAGCAAGCACCAGTGCAGGCACTTGATTCACTTTGAACTGAGTAAACGCGGGCGGATGGATGACTGCTTCAACACGATGATTGCCTAGCAGCGCGCTGATGCGCTTTGACATGTCGGTCATTTTGTCGCCTTTGAAACCACGGAAAATCAGTCGCGCACCGGTTTTTTCCGACTGTTCAACAATGCGCAGCAAACTCTCTCGCGGCATCGAGAACGACACAAAGATCATCATCTCTGGTGTTGCTAGCTTTGTTTGCAAGGGCTGCTGGTGGAATTGCTTTGCCACGTCTTCCGGGTTTGCGGTGGTCGCAGGTTGAGGCAATGCGGTTACATTAGGTGCGGGCGCGCGGTATTGATTAACAACGCGCTCGTTGATCTCCTGGAGAATGCGGTTTGATCTTTCCAGTACCGTTTCCGCGCTGGCTTGCTGCACCAGTAAAACAAGCACACAGGCCAATGTGATACGCGACGTGACGTTCACCATCAGAAAGCTCCCTGGCAACAGTTCCGCTTGCGGAAGATCATGTAGGCAAAGTCTTCGCCAGCGGCCGGAATTTCTTTGCCAGCTCCCCAAATGACAGTTGTGCGGCCTAGTGGCTGGCAACACTTTCCATTGATTTTGTCTTGCGCTACCGGAAAGTGCATCTGGTATTTGTAGTTAGTCTTGTCCATGAGCAGTTGCGGGTAGTATCCACACAGCCCGGAACTCCCTGATGCGGCCCACATCAGCCCTTCGCGATGCATCTTGGCAATGATGCGCGACACCAGCAGGCTCGATGCCTGCACGCCTCCAATATGTGAGGCGACATGTCCGTTCAACGGATACATCGAACCCTGACAACCGGCACACCAGAACAACGTGTTGCTGCCAAATCCAAGGGAGGACGCAACGCAATCCGCGCCACAGGCGAGTCTGGCTACCAGGTTGCCAAACAGGAATGAATCCGGATTGAGGATGCTGGTCATTTCGTCATCATTCCAAAGCGGATCAAGTTCGGTGAGATAGGCCACATCGAACACCTGCTGTTCGAGACACGGACTATCGACAACGGCTTCCAGCAATATCAATACCGGATCAACATACCAATGCACCTGATAGAACGAGCTGGTGTCGGAATTGTCTTTTTTTCTTTGTGTGCCGTGTGGTGCGTCGAATCCGGGGTTCATATCAATACCGCCCAACGATGTCATGCAGAATGGTTTTCGCACCACGTCAACGTGACGCACCGGCTCCCAGAAGCTGATCTTGATGCCGGGATTGACGCCGCACAGGCAAATCGGCGCACCACCGGGATTCGGTGTGTCCTCTTGCCCGAGCGCGACGGGTAGCGACAGTGCGCCCGCACCGAACGTGATTGGGAAAACACAACTCCAACAGATGTCAGTAATCGGATTTGGGAAACGCCCTTGGCACTCAAGAGATGCCATCGCATTCTGTCCACATATCAGCAGGCCGAACGCACAGAGTAATGTTTTAGTAACGTAGTTCATCAATACGCAGCCTCTTCCCTTCTTGTCTGACGATGGCGGGCACTTGGGTGATGGCGAAACGTTTGGTCAGTCTGCCGCCTTGATCGAAATAAACGGGCATTTTCCATTTCCGCATCAGCTCCAGTGGGGCTCCTGCTACCAGCACTAACTTGACCGGCCTGTCGGATGCTGCGGTAATTTTTTTGCTGAATTCCAACTGCTTTGCATCACGCGCATCCACGAACAACAAGTATTTATTCCAGCCGATGTAATCGAGCGGATTAACGCGCGTCCCACGGGGATAAAGGATTTTTCCGGTTGTGTCAGTGACATCCTTGTCAGTGACTATGGAAGGGTCGTAATAGTGTGTATTGGCTGTTTCTGTGGCTTGCATGCCCGGTATCGGCTTGGGATGTTCAATGCCCGACATCACGCGGTTTTTGTATTCAGTCTGTCGTTTTGCCAGCTCGCCGGTTTTCTCCATGTGGCGCAATTTGTCTTTGATGAGCTCAATGAGGTCACGTTCGGCAATGTCATATGTCTTGCCGATAACACCGAGGTCTTCTGCGTGAGCCAAGCCGACCTGAGTTGCGATCACCACAGCGTAAAGCGCAGCAAGATAAAAGTTGTTTCGCATCTCACCGTCCGTTTTGCAAGACTGAATGTATCGAATGCCAGACAATCTCAATCGGCTTCTCGATGCCGTGCATGCTTGCCAGTCCCGGCGCAATATCGGCCAAGGCTTCACGGGCAGCCGCAAACGATTCGCCTTCTGCGGCCAACCAGGGGATGTCTGGAGATAGCGCGAACCACTGCCCGAGCAGATCATGTCCAATGAAAATGTTGATCTGTTTAGTGTTCATGTTTTCAATTCCGGGATGTCTGAAAGCGCGATGCCCCGCATGAGGCGCGCTGCTGCCATGACGCCAACTTTCTGCTGCACCAGCAAATTGATGTCGCGCCTGATGAGTTCTTTGCCATCCCTCTTGGCCGCTTGCAACAATTCATTCAGCCTGGCAATTTGGCTTGGCGGATCAACCGGTGGTAGCGATTGCTCTTTGACTTCGGCAACATGAGTAGCGCCTGGCTTTGGCGCAGGGCGCTTCTTGGGCTTATTGGGTGGTGTGACGATGTTCTGCCGCTCAGGCACATCGCTCGTGGCAAGTTGGCGAACCGTCTTTGTTTCCTGCCGCGCTTCGATTGCGGAATCCGTATTGGCAGGTGCGCATTGCGGCGCGGTTGTTGCGCGCTGTGGAAAAAGATTGCTGATCGATCGGCTAAGCCTGATGGCCTTGGCGATACCGCTGGCGAACTCGGCTTCACCCACCTTGGCAACCTCACTGTCCGCTTCCATCCAGCCGCGCTCGGTAAGACCGTCCAGAATCTGCTTGGGCGTGAACCCGTAACCGGCAAAGGCCTGTGGCCACTTGAGACGCAGGCAGCCGTCTTCGAGACACACGGCAAGGTCGTTCAATACTTTCTTGCCTGTCTGAAAATCATCGATCAGCACCTTGAGCATTTCGCCCACGCTGCCGGTGAGCTGCTCGGCGGTGGCAGGCGTTGCTGGCCCAAGGGTTTCAGACTCAGCTGTACTGAAGACGTGCTGTAGGTGTACTGGGTTTTCTGTGCCGGCGCTGATCACTTGCTCAGACGTGCTGGAGAGGTGCTGGGGACGTTCTGGGTTTTCTGCGTCAACATGGGTTTTGGTGCTGCCAACAGCTTCGTTGCTGCCGATCACGCAACCGGCGACAGGCGCAATCGGCATCGTGCTGATGAGCGCCTGATCGCGAAGCCGTATGGACTTCAGTTTCAGGGTGGGTATTTTTTCAGTGAGTACATCGGGCGCAATGTAGAAATACGGATCACCATCGCCTTCGCGCATACAGGCAATCCCTCTTTCAACCATCATGTCGAGGATGCCATCCGGGGTTTTGGGCAAGCCGGGAATATCTTCATCGTTGGTGCGCCGGGCAATCTCCTCACCCGCCATCGGCCAGACAAGGTAGGTCATGCCGTCGATATTCCATACTCTGGCTGATGGTTCGTTGATTCGCCACACGCCCTCGCGCACCAGACGACGCATGATGTCGGTCAGATAGCGCTCGACTGGCACACCGATCTCGTAGCCTGCCATCGCCACGCCCATGGTTTTCAGGTCACGCTCGACGCTTAACTGGTCGGCTCTGACCACATAGTCATGTATCTGGTTGGTTTGTCCAGGATTGCTGTTGAGCGATTCCGTCAGCCAGATCACCACATCCGTGCTGCCGTCACTGATCCAGTCGAACGACTCTTTGGCAATTACCGCATCAATCAGGGTGCTGGACACATTGGTGTGATGTCTTCCCCGCCCCTCTTGCCAGTGCAGAAAATAATTCTCAATGTCGTTCGACAGCGCCCAGTGATAAACCCCCTGGTTGTAAGGTCGCCACCTTTGCGCATTCGCGCGGTCGGTGACAGTCAAGTCGGTCACCACCTTGCCGAGGTCGTGGCAGATGCCAGCCAGGAACACGGCCAGTCGCCAGCGCGGCTCTATCACGCGTCGTTGCTGTGGCGTGGTCACACCGCGTATCAGTTTGCCCTCGGTTTGTTGCAGTGCCCATAATCCGACTTCGAGAGAGTGGCGCAACATGCCGCCCGCACCGCGATGATGATGCGCTTGCGAGGCCGGCAAGAGATGGACAAAAGCGGCAAGGCGCAACATCGCCGGGTTGTAGTGAGTTGCCAGCAGCTCCGCGTCAGCAATCAGCTGGCGAATTCCGCCCGTGAGTTCGTGTTGCGTGGCGAGCAGTTCGGCGGGGGCATACACAGGCAATCCCTCCATGAATGGCGGATAGCGCGGTATCCTTTGCAGGTCTTCAATCCGCTTGGCAAACGCCATCTGGTTGATTTGCACAGCCTCATGCACGCTCGGCAGAAAGCGGAATTTGCGTAACAGTCGGTCGGTTAAAGTATCCATGAATCAGAACAGCTTGAACGCCTTGCCAATGACGTGGCTGGCTGACACCAATCCGACCGCTTCATACCGGGAATCAAGACTCAGCAGGTGATCGGCCATTACATAGTAGTGAGCAGCGGGGATGACGCCATTGAAACCCAGCTCCCGAATCGGTCGCCCGGTGCTGGTCGTTGATTTTGCCTCACCCACGAACGTCCCATTGACATAGTATTTGTGGTCGCGAGATTCAACAGAATCGCCCGCTGTACCCATGACGCGCTTCAAGAATCGTGTGCCTTGTGGGTACAGAAAATTGCTCTGGTAGTTGAAGGCGACATACTCCCCTCGTTTGGGAAGCTCTCCCTTCTCTATGAGGTACAGCGTACCCGGCAGACTTCGGCTTACGTTGACGGCAAACTCAAAGCGCAACGAGAAAGCGAGATAGGTAAGCAGCAGCAAGATGTAGGCTTTGTACTGGCGGCATAGATGCTCGTACAGCACATCCATCTTGCCTGAAAACCAGAATAACGCCTTGAGGGATTGAATGTCTTCCATGCAACAATTGTTGCGCGGGAAGCATAAAAAAATCAGGTGGGTTCTGAGCAATTATGCGCAGAATCTGTGTTGCAATTTATGGGGTGGTGTGAACGGTGATTATTTTGGATAACGTATCCAACACGGCAGTGACACTCATTACAATCACAAACCTACCACCTATAACGATGCAAAATCGGTCACCTAAAATGGTTCAAAAGCGCCACTGGATTTTCGAGGATTTGTGGGAGCAGTTTATGGATATAAAGCGGTCATTGGTTTCAACATGAAGTGGCGGTCAAGTAACAACTTTGAACACGGTCTCATCTCGTTTGCGGCGAGCGGCTACTCTTCGGTGTAAGTTCAACTGTGCGATGCAACACATGCATAAGTGGTATGGTGCGTACTGCTGTTTTCTAGTTCAAATTCAGGATTTCTGGCCAACACAAACCTATGCAATTCAGTACCATTTATTTTGTCTCTCGGAACCCATCAATTGGTATGCATCTGTAATTCTTGGCATACTCTCTACCCTAATATTCTGACGCCACAACATTAAGAGCCATGCAAGTAGATCTTCAGCGCACCTTCTCTATTCCCAAGGATCAGGCCGAGGATAACTTCGACTGGGGACATTACCTTGATCAAGGCAGCGGCAAACTCACTTGGAAAATACTTCACGATAAACACGTGACGGTTGTCGTGGGCGAGGCCGGTATCGGCAAAACAATCGAATTCAAGAACGAGGTTAAAAGACTACAAACAGAAGGTAAAGCTGCGTTCTTCATCGAACTCAATCAACTGGCCGATCTCGAGTCCTGGGGTTTAGCTCTGGGGCAATCAGCATCCGCCTACGCGAAGTGGCAGGCATCATCAAAAGATGGCTACTTCTTTCTGGACGCTGTTGACGAAGCGCGTCTAACCAGCCACGCCGCATTCAAGAAAGCACTTACGGTCGTTCAAGCGAGCCTGCGTCTACATTTCGGCTGTGTGCGAATCGCCATTTCCAGCCGATGGACTGACTGGTCCATCGTCGAAGTGCGAGCCACGGTAGATGAATATCTCGTTTTCCCAATTGAAGCAGCTCGTCGCGCAGCAAGTGTGGTACCGGAAAGCGAATTCAGTGAGGAGATGCCAACCGTTAATGTTGATCAGCCTACCAGCGATATACAACCGGAAGCATTTGTTGTTTCTCTCGACCCACTCTCAAGACCGGAGGCATTCAAACTCGCTGAGGCTTTGAGTGTGGAGAACACACCGGCATTTTGGGCCGCTATTGATGACGGGCAATACGACTATATGGCGACAAGACCACTGGACTTGCGATGGATGGTGAGCCTGTGGAATCAGAAAGGTAGCCTTGGCACTTATCTCGAACTTATCGAAGCCAACGTCGCCAATCGGCTAACTGAAATGAACCCGAGTTACCAAACTACTGGCGCTGTCCTTTCACTGGATCAACTTCGTAGGGGTGCAGAAGAGTTGGCTGCCGCATCCGTATTTTCTGGGCGCGCGTTTGTCGAAGCGGGGTCGACATCGACTCTTCGCCCAGATGAGTTCATGCCACGGGAAATATTAACTGATTGGACTACGGTTGAAGTCACTCGATTACTCGCGTCAGCAATTTTCGACGAGGCGACCTTTGGTCGGGTCAAATTTCACCACCGCTCTGTGCGCGAATATCTTGCCGCTTGTTGGGTAAACCGACAAATCGCAACTGGAATGCCGTTCCATCGAGTGCTATTTTTATTTGCTGCGTCGCCCTTTGAAGAGATGGTTCTGATCAGTCCCCATCGTTGGACGCTGTGCTGGCTTGCAGCCTTTAATGTAAGAATCCGCGAGTGGGTTACGTACCACTTCCCAGAAATGATTCTCTTTGATGGTGACCCCGAGGCATGGGATGTTTTAACTGTGGATCAGGCATTTTTGGGGTATGTGCAACGGCTCAAAAGCGGATTAAAAACAGACTGGTACAACAATGCGAGCGAGTTCAGGCGTGTTGGCAAATGCTTGCCCTCTGGACGAGTCGCCGCACTGCTCGCTGACACGGAACTTCCTTCCCAAGTCAGAATTGCCCTCATGCCCATAATTAAGCACGCCCGACTGACTGATTGTGCTGAAACTGTGTTTGGCATCTACAAGAATGCGTCTGCGCCCCCGCGAGAGTGCCGGTATGCGATTGATGCCCTGCAGACGATTGCGACACACGATCAGCGCCAAGCCTTTTTGGCTGACCTGTTGGCCGGCACACTGACTTCGAACGAGCTTATCGCATCAGTGATTACAATTGTCGACTGGGAGAAGCTCACGGCTGACGAACTTAGCAAGGTATTCGCCAATAGCACCTCTGAAGAGAGCTATGGACCTATGTCACTAGCCATAAAGACTGACATGCTCCCAACCGCATCTGCAGACTCAGCAGTTTTGATTCTTGAGGCTGTTGTTGCCGCATTGCCCACACCAGAAGAAGGTCAGCGATTTGCAAAGTATCCTGATTCAAATCAGCCTGAGCGTGCATGGCTATTGGATGTGCTGCCTGACTGTATTGAACGGCTATTGAACATTTTGCCGACGACACTCGATGAATATCCGGTGGTTTGCCTGAATGCTTCGGAACTCATAGAGATACACCGAGACACAGGCTTTACTAACCCTCAGGAATTAAATCGAATTCACGGCCTGATTGCCAAACATCCGATGTTGCGCTGGCAACTGGGGTTCTCGATTGCGCAATCAAAAGACATCATGCTCTCAACAAGCAGGTTGACATGGGGTACCAATTGTATTGTCAGTTTTTGTGGCACGGACCTGCCTGAACTGATTAGGCGAGCAAACGATATATGCTCTAACTTAGACGAACGCACCGTATGGTTTGCCGTAGCAAAAGAAATTGTATTCCGAAACTTGCGAGGTTCAGCACGCAAAATATCTCTCACATCTCTTGAAGCAGGCCCTGAAGGCGGAGCGCGATGCATAGACATCGCGCAACAGCGTGCGGGGTGCATCAAGGGTGTGCAACAGATGCGCTCATTTAAGGCAGAACAGCGACAACGTAAGCGCGCGAAACTTGCTACGAATAAAGCCAACAAGTCCAAAATCCGCGATGGTATTCAACATATTCGAGACGCGACGTACCCAGATACACTCCATTGGCTTATCCATTACTCTTATAATCATTCAGCCCTTAAGAGCCTTACTTGTGTTGACTACGAAGTGATCGCAAAAGCCTTTGGTCAGGACGTCGCCGATGCCCTAGCTGATGGACTCAAGGTGGTATGGGCGAGTGCCGAAACGCCAAACCCGGCAGACTATCTAAACGGCTCGGTGCCTTGGAAGGCCATCTCAGCATTAGCTGGGCTGCATACACTACTTGCAGAGAGCTTGGACATCGCAGCGCTAACAGAGAAAGACGCTGCCCGGGCTGCGCGACTCTCTGTTTGGGAACTAAATGGTCCACCAAGTTGGTTTGAGAGTTTGACGTCTACCCATGGCTCTGCCGTTTGCGATGCCCTTCACCCGTGGATTTGTAATGGTGCTCTGTCTGTGACAGATGTTTATCGCTTACGTAGTACTCTTGAAATGGTCTTGCGTTGCTCGACAGGAGTGCGTTCGATATTGATTCGACCGCTCGCGGCAATGGTTACGGAGGGCCGTATAACTCGCTCGGAAACGGTCAGGGCCGTTGTTGACGCTCTTCGAGAGGATGCTCTCATTACCCCGAATGCAATTGCGGATCTGTGCCGCTCTATGCTGCTTAAGTCGATTGGCAGCGACGGCTTGATTGGGGAGATGCGCTGGCTTAGCATATGGCTGGAAGAAGATGCACATAGTGCGTGGACTTGGTTTGAGGTGTTTGTTACTGGGCTTGGCACCACCGCAGAAACGCAGGTCAAGGACTTCGCCAAGGCGATGTGCGACTGTAATTGGGAGAGGAAGCAGTTGTGCAGCACATCCGTCGAAGTTCTGTTGCGGATGGATACTTTACTGATGAAACACTCCCCGCCACCAGGAACGCCCGTTGCGGATGAGGATGCTGGAATATTCGGAGGGCACCCGATTGCGCAGTTTCGAGAGGCCATTCCGGGAGTGCTGGTGCAAATTCGAGGCATTATTGCTCACCGAGCTTTGACCGAGCTTGCTACCACAGAAGTTAACCAGCATAGGAAGAGCTGGTTAGGTGCCCGAATATATGAGCACGCAACTCTGGAGGCAAATCTAACTGCACAGATTGATCCAAGCGACCTTAGAGCAATTAGCTCGCCATTCCTCACTGAGCCAAGAAGCGAAGTTCAGCTCTTCCAGCAAGTTATGGCGCGGCTGGAGGAAATTAAAAAGGGCATTGAGGAAGGGCCCTTCAGCGAACGAGACCTTTTCAGTCTGAGCATGCCAGAAAAGCACATACAACGCTGGCTGGCCGCGCGATTCCGAGACACACCCAACCGACGGTTTAGTGTTCACCGGGAGGAGGAGGTGGACGATGACAAAAAGACAGATATTCAACTTGGCTGCCCACTAGGTAATGTCTGCATTGAGATTAAGCCGGTGAATGCGGGGAGAAGCTATTCCGCGAACTCACTCGCCAAAACGCTAAAAACGCAAATCGTTGACCAATACCTGAAGGGCTATAACAGCAGTCATGGCATCTTGGTCCTATGCCGTCTCGATGAGAAAACTTGGGACATCCCAGATGGTTTGAAAAAGCAACCGATCTCAGCTCTCGTGACCTACTTGCAGGAACAAGCCCGCCTCATCAAAGCTGATTTTCCAGGCATTCAGGAATTAATTGTCTTTGCTATCGATTGCACGGCACCAACGACTCAGTAGCACTAGACCCCACAAGTTAACTGAGGGCGGTTCAATGTTTCATTTTGAACAATCGCGCTACATCACCCATGCATAAAATAATGTCGCTATCATTTTCTTCGGCTTAAAACCCCCTGTTCGATGTGCTCAATAACAGACACACGCGACTAGCTGAATCTGACAAACTTTAAGCGGCTGCTGAGGCCGAGAAATGGATGGTCGAAGCGATTCTATTGACGGTTTGTTCCTAGTGTTTTGTAGATGGCCAAATTCCCAGTTTGGCCTTACCCATTCTTTCGCCAACCCAGCCCTGCCCGCCAGACCATGTCGTGCCTGCTGCTCTTTGCTGCGGCCACCAACACCGGCAGCAAAAATTCTCGAAGATCACTGATTACCGTCGCCAGCGGCATCGGATCCAGTGCGTTCTTGCGCAGGAAGGCCTGCCACTGCTTGTTCTTCTGATTATCGTTAATGAATTCGTCGCTCAGCCCAATAGATATTCCTTCTGGAAACCCTGTGCGCCGACGTTCGAAGGTAGCCGCGATTGCCCGTGACAGTAACTCACCATCGAAATCAGAATATTTCGCCAGCACCCAGAGATCGAAAAAATCTTTCATTCGACTGTTTAATATGCCAAGCGATGTCAACGCCTCCAGCTTTTCCGCAACAACCGTGTATCGAGGATAGGCCCGCAGTTGCGGCTCTGGCAAACCGGTCAAAATGATCGGATACCTCACATCTTCAGGACCGGGCACAACGGCATCACCGAACCCGACATCCACCTGTATTGGGCAGCGGGCACTATCCAGCAAGCCCGTCAGCGTGATCCGAACGCCCGCGTAGTTGGCCTCCTTGCGAATTTCGATACCTTTCACGGAATCAGGCTGGAACACGATGCCATCCTCGACTTTAATGCGGCTGATATTACGAAAAACCTCTTCCAGATGAGGAATTTCAGGTGAACCAAAACCGAGCAAATCAGCATCATGGGTCGGACGATGCGGCACATCGAACCACAAATCGAACAGCAACGCCCCCTTGAGCAGGAATTGATCGTACTGTGCCGAGATGCTTAAACGATACAGCATGCGCTCCAGTGCATAACGCGTCAGCAATAGGTTGAAGTCCAGCTTTTCTGTACGCGCCTTATCGAGCAGCCGGTTGCGAATGGATGCGCCCATATTCTGAACGCTCATGCCAGGCTCTCCAGATACGGGCGCATCACGTTGGCCACGCGGCAGACCTTGGCGTAGTACCAAATATCATCACTCGTCATTCGTTTTGCATGCCAAGCCTCTCGCAGTGCTTCAAGTGCGACATCGAGGCCGATCTTGTTGCGGTATTTGAAACAGTCGGCAACAGTCTTTGCAACACCGGTGACGCGGACAGTCACGCCATCCACGACGTGTTCCTCGACCCCCTCGGTAAACGCCGCACCAGAGAAACGCACAATACGCAGCGGCGGGTAATCGAGCTTCGGTTTGACGGCCTTGTTTTCAACCGCCAGCCACACCTCAAAAGGCGCTTGGGTAGTCAGGTTGTGAAAACGGAGGGCAGAGAGCAAGCAGACAACCCCTTTGGGAACCTTGCGTGACACTTCCGACAGCGATCCTTGGGTTGACACTACGCGCCCAGGCAACCCATAAAGACCGCGCCCGACACGCTCTAGCTGCCCGCGACGGACAGCGCGCGTCAGCGAAACACGCGGAATACCCAGCGGTGCCAGATCACACGGACGTATCAGTCCTTTGTTTCGAGCCAGGTCGAGCAGATTTTCGGCAAGCTTGTTCATAACCGTCATATTGTTCCATAACGTCGGTAGTTGTCAATATATGTCAATATATCGGAACGCATTTACTGCAAGAAGCGCCCACAGCGCACCGTCTGGATTATTCACTTCAGCATTCTTAAACATTCCACCAATGACCAGCCATACATCCCGAATGCCAACAGATACTCGCGCAGATCACCTGTGCATAACCTGAGCGGCGAAACGAACCGCCTTTTGATTGGCCACAACAGCGGTACACCCGAGTTGGTGAGCCAGTCGCCAGCAAGGTGAGACAGGTAGCCGGTTGCAATTCCAATCACCATCGGCACGGCATATCCTTGCTGCCAGTGCGCAGAATTGAACGCCCACCAGATCAATCCAGACATGCCGACAACGGCCAGCAGGCTGTGGGTGATACCGCGATGCCCGAACACTGTTGCAATCGGTATCGAGAGCGGCAGAACACGTTTGCCAAATGCGCTTTGCGGGTGATCGATGTCCGGCATCATGCTGCCAAGGATTCCGCCACCGAGCATAAGTATCGTCTGCGAGGACGACGCGTTGAGCGCGCCTGAGACAAGTAACGACGATGCACAACCCGCTGCAATATGGGTGAATGCCAGCATCCCTAAATCCGTTTCTGCAAATTGCTGACCCACATCCAAGTCGCCCAGCCGATGGATACAATCGCCAGAGGAGCAACCATTGAAGGCAATGGTATCGGTAGCACCAGCCAGAT
>NZ_CAKMAA020000040.1 GCF_924101635.2 Candidatus Nitrotoga sp. HW29
GCTCGCCACCTAAATTCGCTTACAAAAGTTGCACTTCAGAGTTGAATCCGCCTTTTCTTTAGAGGAATATCTTTTGGAAAAATCCTAGTGTTCGAATTATTCCGCCCCCTAATTCAACAAGTCTTTGACCAGTACGTTAGCTTGCCTCACATCTGCCTGAATAAATGTGAAAATTTTCTACTGACTGCAATTTTCTCAAGTCTGTCATGCAAGGTAAGAAAGACTTTACCGAGCAGATTGTGATGCGCCGAAACGATTTGTCGTGCGTTCACTACCGTGCCGCGATGTACTTGCCAAAATTGTTTTGCATCGAGCTGCTCGATCAATTCCTTGAGTGGAGTACGCAACAACAATTCGGCATCGCGTGTTAGCACAGTGGTATATTTATCGGCGGACTGAAAATAACATACTTCTTCAACCGCCACCATGCGCACCGACTGCCCAACTTGTACACGCAACCAACGCAGCGATTCAGTTTTTTCAGGGGAAACAACCGCCAGCAATTTTTGTAAACGTGCCAGCAGGGCATCTGGTTCAGCAATACTGCGCTGCTGTAAGCGTTCCACACAGCGCGCCAAACGCTCATCTGAAACCGGCTTTAACAAATAGTCCACCGCCGCTTGTTCAAACGCTTGCACCGCATGATCGTCATACGCCGTGACAAACACCACGCGACAATCACCCGTTGCGGAACGTGCCACGTTTAAGCCGCTTTGGCCGGGCATACAAATATCAAGGAAAGCGATGTCGGGTTTTATTTCTGCCAACGCAATTGCAGCCGCTACACCGTCATGCACAACTGAGGTAATTTGTAATTCAGGCCAGAGTTTATTCAAACGGTGACGCAAATCTTCCGCCAGATGCATTTCATCATCGGCGATGATGGCTTTCATAAAGAGTTTCCCATTAGAAAATCCATTTGCAAACTCTTTTATCCGGGGGCGAAATGGAGTTCGCCTCTTTTTTGACCAAGGAAAACTGGCGGTTCAATGACTAAATATCGGTTCATCGCGGTAACTCCAGCGTAGCAGTCACGCCAACTGTAGCATTATTCTCCAGCGTTAATTTGCCTGCCTCACCGAATAGTGTTGTCAAGCGCGCACGCACATTTGCCAAACCCGTTCCGTCAATATCGATATTACTGGGCAACCCTACACCACTGTCGTTAACTTCAATGCACAAACCGGTATTTTTGATAACAGCCTGAATCAAAATTTCACCGCCGCCTATTTTCAACTCAATACCGTGTCGCACCGCGTTTTCAACAAGCGGTTGCAACAGCATTGGCGGGAAGGCCAATCCACGGATATCTTCAGGCACGTCTATCGTCCAGCGTAAACGCTCGCCAAAACGAATCTTCAAAATCTGCAAATAATTTTCCAGCATATCCAGTTCATCGCCCAAGGTGGTGTGGTCACTACGGGCGCGTGTCAAGGCAACACGCAACCAATCATTGAGCCGCTCCAATAATTTTTTCGACAACATTGGATTGTTGTCGATGAGGCTACTTACATTCGCCAGAGTGTTGAACAAAAAATGAGGCTCAATTTGCGCTTGCAGCATTTTTAATTGTGCTTCCATTTCACGCTTCGCGCTTTCGATCTGGCTTAACTGGCGTTGCTTCACTTCAAGATTGAGTTGTCCAATGCGCTCAAACAAAATGAAAGTAATGCTGGCAATAATGCCGAAAAACAGTCCAATCAACAATGGCTGCCAAGCGTTAGGATAAACTTCATCCCCCGCCCCGGTTAGTTTGATGGCCACCGCCACACCTACCACGATACTGATAGGCAATGTCACACTCAGTGCCGCGTAGCGCAGCTTGCCGCGAGGTATCCGTGATAGTGCCAACGAATTAATGATGGCGATAGAAAAACCAATGCACTGTGCGAAAATGAACTCATGCCAGAATCCTTCCCTGGGCAATAACAAGGTCAATAGTCCGGCAATGGCGGTGCAATAAGCAAGGGTGGCGAAGAAACAAATCCAGATTTTTTTCATGGGCGGATTATGTGTCGTGCATCAGGGTAGTGCAACTTTCAAACCCAACGTGATGCTACCTGCAAACAAAGAAGATAATTCTTGTCGTGCATTGCCGATGTTCCACACACCGAGTGCAATCGCACTAAGCCGTGTCGTCAATGTTTTTTCACCATAGCCAGCAAACTGGTTACTGCTATCAGTCAAGCTGTGCGTAAACATCAAACGCCAAAAACCATTGTTGTCCATCTGATTGCTTAGACACACCAGATGCAGATAGTCGCGTCCCAACAAACGCGGCGCCAAACCCAACGCCATTGCAGGCTGTGCAGTCGCACGTTGAAAATAAGCGCGCTGCTCCGCTGCGTTGTAGCCATTGTCATCGTGCAGGTATTCGATGTTCAATGCGTTGCCATTTTCAAAGGTATAGGTAGTGCCGATCAAAGCGGTGGTGTGGCGCGGGGCAGGTGTTTGTACAGTGAACGGTTGAGCGATATCCGCCGATGATTGCAATGCGGAAATTTGTGCAGATGAACCCAACTCGCCGTATAACATTAACGCATCGTTTACGGTTTGTTGCACGTGCGCACCATAAAAAGTTGGCAAGTGCGGCGTCTTAACCGCAACTACGCCCGCCGACCAGGCCTCACCGCGATGATCGAATTTTGCCAACCAGCTATCGCGCCATTGATCCGTTCGTATAGTACGGTAACCTGAACGAACGATACGCGCCAGATTTACACTGTTTTGCATGTCGGGGGTCCAGGTGATTTTTAATGTATCCATGCCAATCAACGCGCGCATCGGATCACTACGTCCGTTATCGAAATAGAATGGACTGGCTGGCGAGCGAAATTGCGCTGCTCCCCAATTTAACACCTCCCGCCCTGCAGCAATATTCCAACTTTCGGCGGCCCGTACCCGCACTTGCCATTGGCTCATATAACTCTCATTTTGTTGTTGCGTACCAAAATCATTGCGCATTTCACGCACTAGAGAGATGGGCCGTGCGATAAAACGTACCGTTTCATTTTCAGCTTTCAGGTTGAGCCGCAGCTCTGCGACATCACTGCGTTCTGCTAAACGAGCCACTTGATTACCGGGATTGAGTATGCTGTTGTTGCGCAAATTCATGCGATTGGCGTATCCGTACAGTGTGCCGTCCCATGAGGTGCGCCAATCCGGCTCGGTGGCAGAAGCGGTCGTTGTAATGACAAGCAATGCAAAAGAGATATTCTTTATTGAAAAACAGAACACATCATTCCTATTGTCACGGGAATGACGTTGTTAAATTAACCTCTCGCTTGCCTTCGGGTAATTTGGCTGGAAGAATCCAGACAATACAAATATTTTGTCTGTTTCGCGGAAAACATTTATTTGCCGGATTCCCGATTTTGCAGAAATGACAGCCCACTGAGTTCACTGCAACTGCCCCAAATCAAACTCTGATGCGGGTACTTTTTTAACCCTAACCGTACTAAATTCCATCGTGGTTTCGGCATCAATCAACGCATCATGAATAATCATTTTACTGATGAAAGGTATGCGTTTGCCTTCGTACTCGATGATGTTGTGGTATGTAAAATTTGCCGTTTTGATGAGCTTGCCACTCACCGATTTAAACTCAGCTTTGACACCTACCCCGCGCTTGATTGAAATCCAATAGCGAATCTTGTCGTAAGTGGACCGTTTGTGCTTCGAACTCAAATCCAACACGTAGCATTCTTCGCCCTCCACCGTTTCATTTGCATTCAACTGCGCTTCATAATCCGCCGCATAATTGGTTGCCGCAATATCGCCGTTAGATGCCTGTCCACTCATGCGCTGGCGGGGTGAGATAGGGATAGGCTTTGATAAACCGGGCCTGGTCAGCCACATATTACGGCCTACCTGCAATATCTTCGAGCCTTTGGAACGCACCGGCTCAAGCACCTCCGCCACACTTGAGTCATCTGCCACTTTCACTACCAATGCCTGCGGTTCGTCCACCTTGATACCATCACGCGAGGTGAGTGCTATGTCCCACACAATGCCCGGCAGTCCGCCCCCGCGCGCTTGATCAGAGTTTTTTAAGATACTGTTAACGTCGGGAGCGGCAAAAGTAGCGTTAACAAAAAAGACAGTTAGCAAACAAGTAAAAATATATTTTATGGTCATTACTTTGTCCTTTTTATCTTAAACGTGACCCAGCGCATCGACAATCGCCTTTTTAGCTGCACGTCTGGCGGGCATATAGGCCGCCAGCGTCCCCACTATAGCCATCAGCACAAAGGTAAATATCACACGGTTTGCATCCCAATCCACTTCGAGTTGAACCGCTCTGGCGCTATTGGGCGGTACATAGGAAAGCCCCGCCAAATTGACGCCCCATAAAACTGTCAGCATGATGAGCAGTCCAATTACGCATCCCAACACGGTGAGCAGCATTGACTCAAGCGTGAATAATTTGACCACGCTGCCACGTTTCAAACCCATAGCGCGCAATGTGCCAATTTCACGAGTGCGTTCGATAACCGTCATGCCCATTGAATTGGCGACACTCATAATCACTACGGTCAAAACGATACTGAAAATAAAGCCAAAGATCATGTCGAACATACCGTGCACTTGGGTATAAAAATCCGACAGTTCTTGCCAGGTTTGTATCTCAACATTAAAGCCAGCCTGATCGAATTTTTCCAGCAAATGTGCGCGCATTGCCTCGGTCTGATTTACATCATCCAGCAAGATAGTGAGCCGATCCGCACGTCCATCCGCATCCAACAATGAACGCGCTAAAGATAACGGAACAAAAGCAAATTTATCATTGCTGCCCGCGTTGCCTGTGTTAAAGCTGTGTCCGACGGTAATATCCAGCGCGTTGGCTTGTCCGTTCAGGGTGCTTACCAACATCGCCGCCTGTCCGCCTACTTTGAGATGCAGCATTTCAACCAAACCCTCACTCAGCTCAATGACTTCAGGATGGTTCGGGTCAAGTTTTTTATTGTCGTTGTCATACAAGCCGCTGGCTTTTTCGCGCTCGCTCAGGAAATCTGCTTGCAGTTTTTCCATTGCAACCGGCTCAATCCCTTCGGCAATAAATATCGTGCTGGCACGCCCGTTACTCACCATTCCGTTCAGGCCTAATCTCGGCGCAATCAGTTTGATATGGGGTTCATCACTTAACAACTTGGTGATGGCATTCACATCGTTCATGGTCAGCAGGTAACGCTCCGGATCGAGTTTGCCTTCCAATTTCATACCCCGCTTGCTTATCGTCAAATGTCCGATCATCTCGCCGTGTATGGCTTGCCGTGACAGTCCGCTGTATACGTTATGTGTGTAGCCGGCAAACAGTGCAACGGCGGAGAAGCCAAGTGCAATGGCAAGCAAGGTCATCATCGAACGACGGCGATTACGCATCAGGCCACGCAACGCTAATTTAAATGTATTTTTCAGGCTAATGTTTTTCATGCTGTCACCTCATCGCTTGTGATAACGCCGTCACGCAATAAAATTTTTCTATCTACGTGTTCGAGTAAGCGTGGATCGTGTGTAGTAAACACAAAGGTAACTTTGCGCGCACGGTTCATTTCACGCATCAAGTTCACTACCATGCGACTGTTTTCGGAATCCAGATTCGCGGTTGGCTCATCAGCGATAACCAATTTGGGGTTAACCACCAACGCGCGGGCAATCGCGACACGTTGCCGTTGTCCTCCGCTCAATTTATCCGGCAAGGAATTCTGAAATCGTTCCAGCCCGACATCCATCAGTGCGGTAACAGCACGTTCGCGTGCAGCTTTTTCTGCTGCACCTTGTATTTGCAAGGGCAGCATCACGTTTTCCAGTGCGGATAGTACGGGTACCAGATTAAAATTTTGGAACACGAAACCGATCTTTTGACCACGGAAATCGGTCAGCGCGTCGTCTGCCCACAAATGCGTACCCTGACCATCAAAGTTCACTTCACCCGCAGTCGGAGTATCGATCAAACCAATAATGTTCATCAGTGTCGATTTGCCGCTGCCGGACGGACCCCACACGGCGAGAAATTCTCCGGCATAGATATCCAGTGAAACATTATTGAGCGCATCAATGGTGGTCTCGCCGAGCATGAAGCGGCGTTTGATATTGCGTAATTTCAAGATCGGTTGCTCATTCATAGCTTCTCCACTTCAAAGGAATAGATTGCGATACTGTGTTGTCACTCAACCCGGGTGCTGACTTCAGCAAAACTAAGCGGTAAAACCATGCCATGCGCATTCCTGAAAAATCAGTACAACCCCAAAATTCGTGTCAAATTTTTCATTACGAATATCGTCGACCAAGATTACGGTGGCATATTTGCCGTATAGGAATTCTGGCTAAACCCGATCATGCTATCGGGGTGTATCCGTTTTATTGGGCGAACTCGATGGTCTATTGAATGCTGAAACTATCAAAATTTATCCAACCGATAGTCTTTCATGAAGCTTCAGTTTCAATTTCCCGGCTTGGCTATTCAGTAATAGTGAATCCCTCTGCTACTGAATTTTGTGTTATCCCTTGCTTATCGATGTCGGAAAGAACTATAGGAAAACGATATTAAATAGTGAAGTACGAAGCGACGAAATGCAGATAATGTGGCGTGATCTGTATTAAATACAGAGTGAAATAACGGAGGGAATAGGCTTGTAATGGCACCGATTATTAAAAAACCAGCGCACGAATACGTTGCTTCTTTTTTATGTTTGTCTGCTGCAGTCCAAAAAGCGGGAATGGTAGGTGTAATAAACTTTTTTATTACTTTCCATTGGTTGAAATAATACGGTTCAAAAAGTGACGTAGTATGCCGGTTATATTAGTCTTGCCGTATTGCACCAACCCTCAACGCAAAGTCAAAATACGCCAACCATGTTGTTCTGCATGCTTGCGTAAAGTTGCATCGGGATCGACCGCTACTGGATTGTTTACTTTCGCCAGTAACGGCAGATCGTTCAAAGAGTCGCTGTAAAAAAAGCTATCGGCAAAACTATTCCATCCCCATCCCCGTTGTGCCAACCAACTTTCCAACCGGATAATTTTGCCTTCGCGGAAACACGGCACACCATCTACACGTCCAGTAAATTCACCGTCCTTTTCTTCCGGCTCGGTAGCAATCAGATGTTCCACACCAAATTCCCGGGCAATCGGCGAGGTCACAAAACTATTAGTGGCCGTAATAATAATACACACGTCTCCCGCTGCACGGTGCCGGGCTACCAGTTCTTGAGCAGGCACAGTCATCATGCCACGCACCTTGCGTTGCATGAACTCGTCATGCCAACCATTTAACACTTTGCGTGAATGACGTGATAAAGGTTTCAACTGAAAATCGAGGAACTCATAAATATCCAGTGTTCCCGCTTTGTATTGCTCATAAAAAGCCAGGTTTTTTGCTTCAAACAGTTCGCGATCGAGCACGCCTTGTTCGATGAGAAATTGAGCCCACTCAAAATCGCTATCACCATTCAGCAAGGTATTGTCTAAATCAAATAAGGCAAGGTTCACACAGACTCCAAATTAAAAGTTTGCATCACTTCTTTCAGCAATGGTATCGAGGGCGTACGCTGCAAACGCAAGCACTGCGCATCCAGTGCATCCATCAGCCCCAGCAGCGCTGGCATATCACGTCGTCCGTGACGCAACAGGTATTGCGTCACGTCGCGCGGCAGGATGAAGCCGCGCGCTCGTCCATGTTGCTCCAAAGCTTGCGCCTTTTCTGCATCATTCAGCGCATGCATCTGATATACCAGGCCCCATCCCAACCGGGTGCGCAGGTCATCACGCAAGTTTAAATGGGCCGGCGCAGAGTCACCACTAACCAGCAGCATGCCGCCGCTTTCGCGCACCCTATTATAAAGGGTGAACAGCGCAATCTGCGCAGTTGCATCCAGCAACTCAACATCATCTACCGCAATCACTGAAACCAAATCCGGCACAGCGCCATGAACAAAGACCGCGGACTGTCCCAATGAGCATGCCTGCGCTACTGCTGCCTGCATAAGATGGCTCTTGCCACAGCCCGTCTCGCCCCATAAGTAGAAACACCGCTCATTGGAGATGCCTGCCAATGCGTGTTGCAATGCCGAGAGCAACTCAATATTGCGGCCCGGTACGAAATTATTTAGCGTGGGTAACCAGTCCGGCGTGATGTTTAATAATAATTGCGTCATAAAAAATGGATCACGATACACGGATCCCGGGTCGTTACCATGCCTTGGGCAGGCTCAATCCGATCAACCGTGCTGCCAGCACGGGAAGCGTCCGGCAGCAAGCCGCTCCTCCTTGCAGTACAGCGAAGCGTTGAATGGTCATTTGGGTTAAAATACTGCTAACAAATTGGCCTGCACTGTATCCCGAAGAAAGCGAGAACTCAACTTGAGCTTACCTGATACCCTTTCCTACCGTGACGCCGGCGTAGATATAGCCGCGGGTGATCGTCTGGTGGAAAACATTAAACCATTCGCCAAACGTACGATGCGCCCTGAAGTTCTGAGTGGCATCGGTGGCTTTGGCGGATTAGTCGAAATTTCTAAAAAATATCGCGAGCCGGTGCTGGTGTCCGGCACCGATGGCGTGGGTACCAAATTGAAATTGGCATTTGAATTGAATCGTCACGATACGGTTGGCATCGATCTGGTTGGGATGAGCGTCAACGATATTCTGGTGCAGGGCGCAGAGCCGCTGTTTTTCCTCGATTATTTTGCCTGTGGCAAGCTAAATGTGGATGCTGCTACCGAAGTCATCAAAGGCATAGCGGCAGGATGCGAGCTGGCTGGTTGTGCACTCATCGGCGGCGAGACCGCAGAAATGCCGGGCATGTATCCGGTGGGCGAATATGACCTCGCCGGTTTCGCCGTGGGTGTAGTGGAAAAAGCCAACATCATCACCGGCGCCGACATTCAGCCTGGTGACATCGTGCTGGGACTGGCCTCCAACGGCGCGCACTCCAACGGTTACTCGCTGGTACGTAAAATCATCGAGCGCAGCCAACCCGACCTCAATGCCAAATTTGATAATGGGCGCACGCTGGCAGATTGCATTATGGCGCCCACGCGCATCTATGTGAAACCGTTGCTGGCGCTGATGCAAACCCTTCAGATAAAGGGTATGGCGCACATTACTGGCGGTGGTCTGCTGGAAAATGTGCCGCGTGTGTTGCCTTCCAACGTCACCGCCGTGATTGACGGACTCGCCTGGCGCACACCCAAACTGTTCGAATGGCTCCGCGAACAGGGCAATGTAGCGCAACAGGAAATGTACCGTACCTTCAACTGCGGCATCGGCATGGTGATTATCGTGGACAAGAATAATGCCGCAGATGCAATGGCCCAGCTGAACGCCGCTGGGGAAACCGTATGGCGTATTGGCACAATTGAAGCGCGGATAGGTGATGAACCACAAACCCGAATCTGTTAACGTAACGATAAAATCCATTGTTATTCTGATTTCCGGCCACGGCAGTAACATGCGTGCGTTGCTGGAAGCCAATCTGCCCTGCCGGGTAGCGGCGGTCATCAGTAATCGTGCCGATGCCCCGGGATTGGAAATTGCCAAACAGTATGGAATTACAACGAGGATCGTGGCGCATCGCAACTATCCAGACCGCGAATCCTTCGACGCCGAGCTAGCCATCTGCATAGACAGCTACAAGCCCGACCTGATCGTACTTGCCGGCTTCATGCGCATTCTTACCCCTCAGTTCGTGGCACGCTATCAAAACAAGCTTATTAACATTCACCCCTCGCTGTTGCCCGCATATAGCGGCCTGAATACGCATGCGCGCGCGCTTCAGGACGGCGTAAAAATCCACGGCTGCACCGTGCATTTTGTCACTCGCGACGTCGATCACGGCCCCATCATCATCCAGGCCGCAGTGCCAGTACTCATGGACGATACCCCGGCAACCCTGGCAGCACGCGTATTACATCAAGAACATCGTATTTTTCCACAAGCCATCCGCTGGCTCTGCAACGACGACATCAGCCTGAATGGGGATGGCAAGGTGCAAATGAAACAACTGGAGCAATCCGGTTGCCCACTCATCTCTCCAAAAATGGAACTCGCTAATGCGTAACATTATTTATCTAGCCAGCTTACTATTACTTGCTAGCATTGTCCCACAAGCACTATTCGCTGCTACCCCCTCCGTGCCGGCGCACTTTACCAACATTGATGCCCATTACGATGTACTCAAAGGCAATATAAAAGTCGCGACCATGACTGAAACCTATGCCCGCACGCAGGGCGGCTACCGTATCGAGAGCATAACCAAAGCAATCGGCCTGCTCGCCATGTTCAAGCCAGAAATCATCCGCGTCACCAGCGAAGGTACCTTGACAGCGAAGGGCTTACGCCCACTCACTTATATTCAGGAACGCAAACTCGATACCGACCGGAATACGCGTGCCGACTTTGATTGGAAGGCAAAAAATATCACGCTGACTGATCGCGCCGGGAAACGTACGCTGCCACTGTCAACTGGAACTCAAGACCGGTTAAGCGCGATGTACCAGTTCATGTTCGCACCGCTACAAAATGCCACCGAGCTCAACTTCAACATGACTAACGGCAGTAAAGTGGACGAATACAGTTATCGCCTTACCCCCGACCAAAGCATGACGATTTCGTTCGGCACATTCAAGGCATTGTACGTAGCCAGCCCGCCGCAAGACGGTGAAAATCAAACTGAACTCTGGCTGGCAACAGAACATGGCAATTTTCCTTACAAAATGATCATCACCGAGTCCGGCGGTGACAAATTCACGCAGGTGTTGACCAAAATAAACTTTGAGTAGCAATTATTCCGGGCTATTTATGAAATGAATTCTGGCACGCCCACCAGTCGTATCATCCTGATCATCGCGCTTTCCGTGCTGCTACATGGTGCAGTATTGTGGCTCTTTCAAGTGGAGTTACCGAATAGCGAGGTACTGCTCCCCCCGCTTACCGCTAAACTCGAAGCGATACCACGGCAAGCAGATGCGCCTAATGCCGAAGCTGAACCTGCCAGCCCGCCGCCGGAAATTGAAAGCAAGGTAACAGCTATCCCTGAACCCGTATTAATGCCTGTTATAGAAGCAGCATCTGACGTGGCAGCCACGCCCGAACCGGAATTAATACCTGTTCCCAAAGCAGCATCGGCTGTTGCAGCCATCCCCGAACCGGAATCGATCCCTGCTACAGAAGCGATATCTGCCGTAGCAGTTACATCCAATCCGGCATCAATATCTGCTGTAGAAGCAGTATCCGCTGTAGCAGTTGCCCCTGAGCCGGAATCAACACCTGCACCCAAAGTGGCGTCTACCGTAGCCAAGGTGGACGAGCCAGTAGCACATCCACTACCCAAACACGCACAATTAAAGTTTACCGTTTATTTGGGTCAAGACCATTTCCAGATCGGTGAAATCACCCACCGGCTTGAAATTAGTGAAGATAAATATATTCTGAAAGGAGAAACGCAAACAACCGGACTAGCCCGATTGTTAAAAAGCTACCAACTCATTCAAACCAGCCATGGGAAGGTTGGCAGCTTCGGGTTGCAGCCGGAAAGTTACGAAGAAGAGCAAAATTCATCCAGTAACAAGCAAAAAACAAATGCGGTTTTCAACCGGGCAGGGAATAAATTGCATTTTTCTCACGGCGGTGAAACTGAATTGCCTCCAGACACCCAAGATATCCTGAGCTTTTTATATCAACTCTCACAACTGCCTTTACACAATAAAATTGTATCGATAGCGATCACCACTGCCAAAAAACTTGAAAAATATGAGCTTGAAATCGGTGCAGAAGAGGAAGTCATTACCCCAATGGGCAAGTTGCACGCATTGCCTTTGCGCAGGCTACATAGCCAAGGTGGGGACGGTATGGAAGTTTGGCTCGGACTGGAGTATCGCCTGCTGCCAATCAAGTTTCGCCAGATTAAAAGTTCCGGGGGAATGATCTTGGAAGTAATTATTTCTGACATCCGTGTCGCGGACGAATAAGAAATCCCAAAATCTTGAAGCCCTGTCCTGTAAACTTCGCCCCCATCCCTGTGATCGCTGCCATCACCACATTAATACTTTCACCCTAATTTAGAACCATGCTACTAACCGAATATCGCCTAGACCTCGTTATCCAAGCCCTGCGTAGCATTCTGCCGCTAGAACATCCCGCCGACGCTGTATTGCGCCACTTTTTTCAGCGCGAGCGTATTGGCTCCAATGAACGTGCGTTGGTAGCAGAAACGGTGTTTGGTGTGCTGCGTCATCGCCTGTTTCTGGAGCACGCCTGCGCCAATCAGGCCACGCCACGCCGTATAGCACTGGCTTATTGGATCAAGTTCGGCGGCTATAATCTGCGTGAACTTACTCCGCTTTTAAAACGCGATGAGGCCGATTGGCTGGGGCAAATAAAAGCCATCAATCTTACTGAATTATCTTTGTCGGTAAGGGCCGAGCTGCCAGAATGGCTAGTCGAACAACTGCAAATTTCCATGACGGATGAAGCCATCCTCACGCTGGGTCGCTCCATGCAGCAACCGGCCGCTCTGGATGTCCGCGTTAACACTCTGCTCACCACGCGCGACGAGGTGCTGCAAGCCTTGCAGGCAGACGGGATGGACGCGCAAGCCACGCCGTATTCTTCCATCGGCATCCGCCTCAAGGACAAACCATCACTCACCAGGCACCCGCTATTCCTCGGCGGGAAAATAGAAGTTCAGGACGAAGGCAGTCAGCTGCTTGGATTTCTGCTCGCACCCAAGCGCAATGACATGGTCGTGGATTTTTGCGCTGGTGCAGGCGGTAAAGCGCTCATGCTGGGTGCCATGATGCAGTCTCGAGGCAGGCTGTATGCGCTGGACGTATCTGAAAAACGCCTGGCCAATCTCAAACCGCGTCTGAAACGTTCGGGGTTGAGCAACCTGCATCCGCAACTCATCGCACATGAAAACGACAGCAAAATAAAACGTCTGGCTGGCAAAATCGATCGCGTTCTTGTGGACGCACCGTGTAGCGGACTGGGCACATTACGCCGCAGTCCGGATATCAAATTCCGTCAATCGTCCCAAAGCATAACCGAATTCACCCAGTTGCAAGCCTCTATCCTGGCCTCAGCCGGCAAGTTGCTCAAACCCGGCGGCCGCCTGGTATATACCACCTGTAGTTTTTTGCCCCGGGAAAACCGCGCCATAGTCGATGCGTTTCTTACCAACCATCCAGAATTCATACTACGTCCTGCAGGAGAAATTCTCGCACAGCAAAAAATCCCACTGGAAGCAGAAGAGTGCCTGCAACTATTGCCGCAGCTGCACAACACCGATGCCTTTTTCGCAGCGGTATTGGAACGGGTCAAAGCAGTTGCTCCGAACAACGTCGTTTCTACCTAATTTCTAAAAAGAATAACCGGAAAATTTATTCGACTAATTTTGTTGCATTTTCTTGACTGAGCGCCATGCTGGATTTCACCGAATACACCAAGATTTTTATCAGTCTGTTCGCCATCCTTGATCCGATCGGGATCATCCCCGTCATCATTCTATTCACCGCCGGCATGACGGCACCAAAACGAGCCAGGATTGGCCGCATTGCATCACTGGCGGTATGCGCCATTTTGCTGGTTGCGTTATTGATAGGCCAACCATTACTGGCTTTTTTTGGTATCAGCATCAGCTCGTTTCGCGTGGCGGGCGGTATTCTGCTGATGCTGATGGCCTTCAAAATGTTGAACGGCAACCTCTATACCGCCATCGAAGCCGATAATGATGGTGTCGGGAGTGAAACAAGCTCAATACAAGCCATCGTGCCGCTATCCATTCCCCTGCTGGCCGGACCCGGCTCCATCAGTGCGGTGATATTGGAGGCACACAAGGCACACGGCATTGAGCATTATTTAATCATGAGTTTCGAAATAATGTTGCTGAGCGTAACGGTCTGGCTAGCCTTTTTGATTGCACCGTGGGTGGCGCAACGTTTGGGCAAGATAGGCATAGACGTATTTACGCGGCTAATGGGCTTGGTACTCGCGGCAATTTCCGTGGAATTCATTGCGGGTGGGATACGCGGCTTATTTCCTACACTGAGCTAATCTGGGCGGCTGGATGGAACAAGGAACACTGCTGTTACAGTTCCAAGTGATATATTTAAAGCTTACGTTTTTATCAGTAACTCAATCGTCAAAACGTATCGCCCGATAAGCAACGTCCATCACCTCCAGTTCTTCTACTCCTTCTGGGAGGTGCAACATAACCACATCATCGGCGCGCGCCTTTAATAGCGCTCGAGCGAGCGGTGATACCCAGCTAATCAATCCACGCCCGGCATCGGCTTCATCCACGCCAACTATGCTGTAGATATACTCGGCACCGTCCTGACGGCACACTGTAACTGTCGCCCCAAAGAATATTTGATCACACGACTCTCGCTGCACCGGATCCACCACTGCGGCGTTTTCCAGACGTTTCGAAAGAAAGCGGATACGCCGATCGATTTCGCGCAGACGCTTCTTACCGTAAATGTAATCACCATTTTCCGAACGGTCGCCGTTGGAAGCGGCCCAAGTAATGGTTTGCACCAACACCGGGCGCTCCACTTTCCATAGCTGATCAAGTTCATCTTTCATACGCTGGTAACCTACGGGAGTGATGTAGTTTTTAACTCCTGGCGGGAGGGGTGATAACGACAAATTTTCTTCATCGTCAGGATTTTCGTCCGATTCCTTGATAAACGCTTTGCTCATGATTGCCTGCCCTTTTGGGTAGCCTCCATAATGTTATAGACAACTCCAACTATGCCGTCATTCGCCATAAAGGTGGAGATTAGAAACGCAGGAGTTACAGAACCGTTCTAGGTGATCATTTTAAAAAACGTCAAACCCTGAGCAAAAACAGAAAAGTTGCTTACATTCGGTCGTCAAACTGTTTGCGATACCATATTGCTGACCTATGTGCCTAAATTTCTTTTGTCCAAGCACATGTTTCGTAAACTGTTGTCATCGGCGGGATTGCAAAGATAATCGATAGAACCAGTGTAATATCGGCATGAATCTTTGCTTGTTGAGAACCTTTCTAGGGCGGAGAAAATCGAGTCAAAACGCTACTGGAACCTTTCAAACAAGCACTTGATTACGCGCTATCGTCCAAAAAAATGTGAATATTTAATTTCATCATTTAATAAATCCCCTTAATAAGCTGCTCCTAATATATTCTACTTGCTAATCTCATGACCTATAACCCCGCCAACGGCAGCGCCACCAATCGTTCCGGCAGTACTGCCCCCAGTAAGCACCGCACCGCCGAGCGCGCCAGCTCCAGCACCGATAGCTGTATTTTTACCCTGTGTCGACATCCCCGAGCATCCACCTAAGCCAAGAAGCATAGTTACAATTAATGTGCTTACTGCAACTTTATGTATCGTTTTCATGTTAACTCCTTTTTTAGTTATAGAAAATCAATCGTGGTTATTAACACTAAGCCTGCTTTTTCTTGTATGAATTTAGGGAAGCACTGATTAATTTACGTTTCAAAATTCCACTTGTTACGTGCACAATTCCGCAAAATTTTGAATTAATCAGCGTCTACCTAATGCATAACTCGATCCCAAAAAATTTTATTTCTGTCTTTTTTCCCATTCAGAAATTTCTTCTTCCGCTTTTTCTTTGGTAACGCCGTAGGCTTCTTGAATTTTTCCTGCCAGCTGATCACGCTTGCCTGCTATAACGTCAAGATGATCATCTGTAAGCTTTCCCCATTTCTCTTTAACCTGACCCTTTAATTGTTTCCAGTTTCCTTCAATTTGATCCCAGTTCATCTTTAACTCCTTTTTAACATTGATTGATTGATTAATTAATATAATTTTATTTTTTGACGCGCAATTCATTAATAATATTATGCACACCCTCAGTTCTGCGGGCAACATCGGCTGCGCGATCAATTTGAGTTTGATTGTCGACAAAACCACTAAGCTGAACTTCTCCATTATTTGTTACCACTGCAATGTCGAAACTCTTAATATCGGGATCAGCAAGCAACGAAGACTTAACTCTAGAAGTTACAATACCGTCATCAATTTTAATGCCTATGGTCGTGCCGTTATTGTTTTTTAAGCTCACTTTATTGTCTACATTCTTAACCCCTTCAATAGAACGCGTAATCATCATTGCATGATCAATTTGAGCTTGATTATCGACAAAACCACTTAACTGAACATCTCCCTTATGCGTCTCGACTTTTAAATCAAATCCCTTAATATCCTGATCAGCCAATAACTTGGATTTCACTTTAGCAGTAATGATACTGTCGTCAATTTCTGTTCCCACCGTAGTAGTTGCAGCGGACTTACTCCCATCTTCTTGGGTTTTACCGCACCCTGTGAAGGACAGAACGCCGGCAACCGACACAATCAAAACAAGCAATCTATGGTCAATATTCATGCTTTCTCCTATAAATTTAACTAGAAGCAGAAAATGATAGAGATGTGATAAATCCATATCATCAAAACTTTACAACCTCCTGCAAATTTTTGCATACTTCCAAAATCTATTCAGTACGCTAGCGAACATATTGCCGACACTTAGACGATTATTGAGCTATCTCCGTGCAGCTTCGTAAAGAGGCATGACGGTTGGCAGCAGTTTTTCAATATGTTGAATACGAGTTAAATCAGCCGGATGGCTACTCAGAAATTCAGGCGGACGCTGACCGCCATTGGTCTTCATCATTTTCTGCCACAATGTAACGCCTGCGCGTGGGTCATAGCCTGCTCGTGCACTCAGCTCCAGACCAATGCGATCAGCCTCAGTTTCATCCGTACGACTGAATTTGGTTGCGATTAGTGCCTGATAGCCGGCACCAGCCAGATCAGCTATACCCCCACTTAAACCTAACAATGCGGCACCAACACTAATGGTGGTATTAGCAGCAATTGCTTGCGAAACTTGTTCACGAGAGTGCTCGCGCAATGCATGAGCAACCTCATGCCCCAGCACAACTGCAATTTCATCATCGGTTAACTTTAATTCATCGATTAAACCCGAATAAAAAATAATTTTTCCTCCAGGCATACAGAATGCATTAAGCTGTTTATCGCTAATTATATTGGTTTCCCATTTCCAACTTGGTGCATCGGGACGAAATGTTGCGGTATGCGGTTTAATGCGGTTGGTAATCGCAAGCAGCCGATCCAACATTGCGCGATCTTGATTCAGTATTCCTTTTTGTTCTGCATCTGCCTTCAACTTGGTATAACTTTGTTCTGCAACCTGCTCTAATTGCTGCGACGATACAAGCATGAGTTGAGACCGCTTTGCGCCAACCGCACCGCCACTGGTAGTGGTTTTACATCCACCGAGTGCAATTAATGAAAAACTAATAAATATTGCCGAATAAATCCTATTCTTAAACATGCTTTCCTTCACGATTCTTAACTTATCCATCACAATTTTTTGTATCACGAAGCGCTCCCGTATCATCCGATACAAAAAATCATAAAAATTAACGACGATTCAAAAGCAGCCCAATTACTGCCCCAATGCCAACAGCTACACCTATAGCACGCCACGGGTTTTCATGAACATAATTGTCAGTGGCCCGAACTGCTGTCTTGGTGGTTTCAATCGCAGTTTCTTCAATGTGGCGCAGCCTATCTTTAGCTGCTTTCAAATTTGATTCCATCTTTGTGCGTAAAGCATTAGCTTTATCACCACCTTCGTCTACCACAGATTTCAACAACTGCTCACCTTCATTTACAACTGCATTAAACTCTTTAAGTAAATCATTTTTTAAATTTTGGCTAATCGACTGTGTCATAACAAACTCCATTGTTAATTGCAAATTAAATACTTAATAAATATATGATTAAAAAATTTCCAAATTTCAGAAATTGTGTCCAATCTATTGCTTATACCCAGAATGGTCGGTTCGATAGCGAACATAAGGTAGTTTTAAAAAATGTAATTTCATTATTGCAGGTTGCTAGGAGTCATCCTTGGTTTTAAGTACTCGTAAAGCTGATGGGATTCCGCTCTTGTCCTGGCCGACATACATTGTGACATGCGGATAAGGGATCTCTATGCCGCGAGCATCAAACGCCTCTTTTAATCGACGCAAAAATTCACGGCGTACCCCCCATTGCTCAAGCGGGATTACTTTAAAACGGCAACGTAACACTACCGCTGAATCCGCCCAATCCTGAACACCAGCAATATCAATATCCTCGATCATTTTGGCTGCATACTCCACCGAAGCTCGCATTTCCGAGCCTACTTTCCGCATGACATCAAAGGCTTCATCAATGCTCTCTCGGTAAGCAATATTTACATCAATTACTGCATACGCATAACCTCGTGATTTATTGGTAACAGTAGTGATCAGCCCATTGGGAATAAAATGGACGCTACCCTCAAAGTCGCGCAAAAGTATATAGCGAAGCGTAACCTTTTCAACTACACCAGTCTTACTGCTCACTTCGACAACATCACCTTCGTGGATCTGATTTTCCAATAAAATGAAAAAACCATTAAAGTAATCTTTGATCAGACTTTGCGCACCAAAGCCAACAGCAATACCAGCCACACCGGCGGCACCGAGAATAGGAGCGATAGACACGCCCAATTCGCTCAAGATCATCATGCTGGCAATCAAGGTAATCAATGATCTGACCACATAACGAGATACATGTGCCAAAGTATCAATACGACGAATATTTTCAGCTGTAGCGGCTCGCGCGCCCATACGGGCACGAAATGTGTAAATCAACTTACGACTTATTCTAAGTAGTAGCCAAGCAAAAATCAGGATTGCGACAATGTGGAGCAGTGCGACCCCGACAGGCGGGGCGTCGCGTAAGTAGGCAAGATCAAAAATATTCATGCTATTAGTCTTTACTGAAATTATTTTGCCGCGCCGTGCTAGATAAGGTATTTAAAGACAATCCTTTAATTAGCAGACTGAAAGTAATCAAATATAGTGAGCAAGACGAACAGTCTGGTGCAAAAAGCCAAAAATTACTTCATGATGGCCGATAATCTCAACGAAGCGATATGTTCGTCGCCAATACATAATTTTTCCGCAATCTTGCGCGCCGTACCCGAAGTTTCTAGCTTTTCTTTGCAACACTACTCAAGAATTTCTATGTCAGCGAAAGGCGCAATCTTACGCAAGAAATTGGCCGCTACAACAATAAGAAAATTAATGCCAAGGATGATATTAGGAGAACACATTACACAAATATCTCGCCCCAACTATGCACATAATTCAATTCACTTTCCGAATAAACCGATATCGCAGTAACCAGCATAATGCGTCGGTTCCGCATGGCCTCTTTTGGTTCAAAACAACCTCTCTTTAAGGCTCTTATTAATCCTTTACGTGTACCGGAATACATATGAATTCTGATTGGACGTACAATAACAACGTTCGGTTCAATTCAGGACATCATAAAGTTATCATTAGATTAGCAGTACAGATTAACTTGAGTGCTTAAAGCAACATCTTTGATTAGCTTGTGTCATTTTTCCAATATTCCATGTTGCATTAACAAGTACGACGTTCCACTTTGACCAACTAAAAATCAAAATATAGCGATTTAACTATTGAATATACGCGATCGTATATGACCAGATTTTATGAGAGTACACCAACCCCATGCAGACTTTTGAGTAGCCCCGCACAGCTAGTTTAATATCGCATACGAGCAACAACTCTAAGACTGCGGGAATACAAGACCAACCAGAGTATTAGCTACACTGCCTACACTGAAACTTCATTAAGTTGGGCAATAATACAATTGCGCTCATCAACATACACCAATTGGGAATGGAATTTCTGCAATTCCAGTTCGGTATACATTGCACAATGTGGCGAAATTAGAATGTCGCCTGAGTTGGCCTTACAGGTGTACTACACCCTTGGATTGTGAAAGGGATTGAATATCTCACCAATCCCTGTAAATTTGGTTTGCAGGCGTAAAATTAAATTTTGATCTATTGTGATGCTTCAAAAACCGCTGCCCCAAAGTATTAGAGGCAGCGATAGTAAATTACATCTGGCTTTGTAGCCAATTGGGGATACCAACTTTTTGCATTACATCTAACTGAGTTTCCAGCCAATCAATGTGCTCTTCCGTGTCTTCCAGAATTGTTTTAAAAATTTCGCGAGAGACATAATCGTTAGCATTTTCACAGGCAGACATTGCAGCAACTAGATTTTCGCGTGCAGCCAGTTCTAGCTTGAGGTCACAGGCCACGCACTCCTCGGCTTTTTCGCCAATCATCAGCTTGCCAAGTTCCTGCAAATTAGGCAAACCCTCCAGAAATAAAACGCGTTCTATCAACATATCAGCGTGCTTCATTTCCTCTATAGACTCATCATACTCGTGCTTGCCCAAGCTATTAAAGCCCCAGTTTTTGTACATGCGTGCATGCAGGAAATATTGATTAATAGCAGTCAATTCGTGTTTCAATTGACGGTTGAGAAACTGAATGATTTCTGTATTGCCTTTCATGTTGGCCTCCTTAGTTTATGGCCTCAGCTAGATGGGCCTCAGCCAGATGGCTGGGTTGATGTAACATTATTTTGACATGTTGTAAATCTGCCAGAACCTCATTCAAAACCTGCTTGGCATGACAGGCACATTTACCACACTGTGTACCTACACCCAGACAGGTTTTCAAATCCCGCATACGACATGCGCCTTGACAGACGGCATCACGGATGGCGGAATCAGTGATGCCTTTGCAAATACAAATATACATAATTCTAGCCTCTATCATATGCGAATCTGCTTGCTGCTGTCCATCCATAAAATATTTATAGAGGCTGGGCAACGGGTTGTCAAACTTTTCCACGACAGATTCATCGAGTAATGATGAGAATGATACTTAATAATAAACAAAATGCAACTAATTTATTACCCCAAGAGCGTTTAATGTGAGAGGAGAGGCTAACGAGCCTCTTGCAGGTGCAATAAAGCCGAGAAAAACAAGAAGTGTACCGCGCCTTACGGCGTGCGATTGCTACATTCAAGTTATAATCCGCACATTTACACAGCTCACATCTATCATATATGCAAATTACCCGAAGGCTAGAGTTTGATGCCGGTCACCGCATTCCCAGCCACACTAGCCAGTGCCGACATTTGCACGGTCATCGCTACGCCATTGAGATTACGCTGTCCGGCGAAATTATCACCACGGATGGCTTATCCGAACAAGGCATGGTGATGGACTATACTGAAGTGAAACGCATCGCCAAGGAACAGCTAGTGGACGCGTGGGACCATGCTTTTCTGGTGTATCGCCGTGACACAGCGGTACTGAATTTCTTAAACTCACTGCCCAATCACAAAACTGTAGTTCTGGAAGTACCACCTACCGCAGAAAATCTCGCTATGCTTGCATTCAAGTCGCTCGACAGTGCCTATCGTCATAGCTATGGGAATAACCTGCTACTGGAACGCGTACGTATTTATGAAACGCCCAATAACTGGGCAGACTGCTTACGCAACTCAAGCTGACTTTGATGAATTTGAATTATGTATTTGTGCAGTTTGGGCATTATTCAGCTTTTGAGCCGGGCTCCCGTCTTAAAAACCCACCACACAACTGTTAGGCATATGACAAGAAATACCAATGTCATACCAACACTGATGGCTACGTTGACGTCCGCAACATCATAAAAGCTCCAACGGAAACCACTGATCAGATAGACCACCGGATTGAACAATGTAATTTTTTGCCACAGAGGTGGCAGCATGCTGATCGAATAAAAACTTCCGCCTAAAAAAGTCAGTGGCGTGATGATCATCAAAGGTATGATTTGTAACTTCTCGAACCCATCAGCCCAAATACCAATAATAAAACCGAAGAGACTGAAGGTAACTGCAGTGAGCACCAGAAAAATAATCATCCACAGGGGGTGCGCAATCTCGAAAGAAACGAAAAATCGAGCCGTAGCAAGAATGAGCAAGCCCAGAATGATGGACTTGGTGGCCGCAGCCCCAACATAGCCAATGACAATCTCCACATAAGAAATCGGGGCAGAGAGAATCTCGTAAATCGTACCCGAAAATTTCGGCATATAAATGCCGAAAGCGGCATTGGAAATACTTTCTGTCAGCAGGGCTAGCATGATCAGACCGGGGACAATAAATGCCCCATAACTGATACCATCGATCTCAATCATACGCGAGCCAATCGCCGAGCCAAACACAACAAAATAGAGCGAGGTCGAAATAACTGGCGATGCGATGCTTTGCATCAGTGTTCGCCACGTACGTTCCAGCTCAAATTGATAAATTGCACGAATAGCATAAATATTCATCATTGTCCGCTTACCAAATTAACAAAGATTTCTTCCAATGAACTTTGGCTGGATTGGAGATCCTTAAAGTCAATCCCATGTTTAGCAAGCTGGCGTAGAAGATCTGCAATACCTGTCTGTTTGCCTTGGGCGTCAAAGATGTAAATCAACTCGTTGCCGTCGGCTGATAGTTCAAGCGAATATCCGGCGAGTTCTTCAGGGATATGCGTTAGAGGAGATTGTAGATACAATTTGAGTTGTTTTTTGCCAAGTTTGTCCATCAAGCTGATCTTATCCTCCACCAGAATAATTGTACCTTTGCTGATTATCCCGATACGGTCAGCCATTTCCTCGGCCTCCTCAATATAATGGGTGGTCAGAATAATAGTCACGCCACTTTTTCGTAAGCCGCGCACCATCTCCCACATATCACGGCGTAGCTCGACGTCAACGCCAGCTGAAGGCTCGTCAAGAAATAGAATCTGTGGTTCATGGGACAAAGCCTTGGCAATCATTACCCGACGCTTCATGCCGCCCGACAATGTCCTGATTTTTGCCTCTTTCTTGTCCCACAAAGACAGATCACGTAGTATTTTTTCAATATAAGCCGGGTTTGGTGGTTTACCAAATAGGCCGCGACTGAATTTCACCGTGGCAAAAACGGTTTCGAAGGCATCAGTAGAAAGCTCTTGCGGTACCAGGCCAATTTTTGATCTGGCAGCGCGATAGTCCAAAGCGATATCATGACCATCGGCAATAACTTTGCCCTGGCTCGGATTAACAATGCCACAAATGACGTTGATAAGTGTCGTCTTACCTGCCCCATTGGGGCCCAGCAAGGCAAAGATTTCTCCACGCCGAATCTCCAAATTGATACCTTTGAGGGCCATAAAACCCGAAGCATAGGTTTTTGTAAGACTCTCGACTGATATAACTGACTGCACGTAAATTTCCTTTATGGATAATCAATTTTCTGTTGAAGTATGATTTTGAAAAATGATTTTTGACTGACAATAACTATAACATTCATCTTGTTGAACCAAATTCTAAAGTCGAGAATGGCAGTCTTTGGGCAGATTAAGAACAAAGTTGCGCACCATCCAGCAAAATATCATCAAATTAGTTTAAAGCTGTGTTCATAAATCATATTGCCAAATCGTTTCACCGATCGTCATAGCCAGTGTTGTTGGAGTTTTAGGAAAGCATTGATTAATTCGCGTTTCAAAATTTCACTCATTTGAGAATCAATTTGTTACGAGTGCAATTCCGCGAAATTTTGAATTAATCAGCGTCTCCTTAGGGTTTTGGTCTATTACCTTGTTCACGATCAATAACGTCGGCTGTGCGTTACGCTCCTGTTTCATACGGGCCACGCCAATAAGATCGTGAGCAAACTCTAAACTCACCAACGTAAGACTAGCATAAGCACTCGGTTGTACAGGCTTGGCAGGACAGACCCTCGCGCTTTGTCATGCATTTCATACCGGCCTCGGCATCCTGGCTAAACATGGTTGCGCGTTTCTTCCGCAATATCACCACAGAGCGGTTGCGTCGCGGCGTATTTACCGACGTGCCAGAACGCATTGAGGCTATCGATGAATACCTTGTTCAACACAACACCAACCCCAAGCCATTCATCTGGGCTGCCAGTGCCCGCGATATCCTACAAAAAATCCCCGGACAATAGAATGTTTTTGCACAGCCTATCGGTGACTTTCCAGAGACTCTTCTTTGCTTTTTTACTGGCTTAGCCACGATTGTTTCGCTCTCTTGATTTGGTAACGGTATAAAGCTGCTTATTATTTTCGTACAGGATGAAATATGGATGACACATTAACGTGTGGTGAACAGCGTGGACCGAAACAGTTTTTTCAGCAAAGCAGGCTTAGCTAATGCTCACCAACGAATTCAGATAGCGACTAAGATTTCCTACGTAACGCGCAGCATTGGTATGCAGGGCTGCGATTTCTTCTTCCCGCAGGTTGCGCAACACCTTACCGGGCGAACCTACCACCAGCGAATTGTCCGGGATTATTTTTCCTTCGGTAATCAGCGTGTTTGCACCTATCAGACAGTTGCGCCCGATTACGGCGTGATTAAGGATGGTGCTGTGTATGCCGATCAGGCTGCCGTCGCCAATGATGCAGCCGTGCAACATCACCAAATGACCGACAGTGACATTGTTACCTATGGTAAGCGGCGCGCCGGGATCAGTGTGCAGCACTGCGCCATCCTGAATGTTGCTGTTTTCGCCGATGCGGATGGGTTCGTTGTCGCCACGTATCACCGCGTTGAACCAGATGCTGACATTATTTTCGAGAATGACCGAGCCGATGACGCTGGCATTGGGCGCGACGAAATGCTGTTGTCCGCGTAGTTCCGGTGTGCGGTCTGGCAAGGTGTAAAGCATGACTCAGCCGAGTGCCGCCACACCGGCTTGCGCGATCTGCCCGTCCTCAAACGAGCGCACGCCGCTGATGCCGAGGCCGCCGATGATCTGGTTATCATGCATGAGCGGCACCCCGCCTTCAGAGGGAAGAACGCCCGGCAGGGCGAGATGAATCAAACGACCGCCCATTATCGCGTCTTCGGTAACCTTGGTCGGCCGTTGAAAGGCAACCGCTGCCCGGGCTTTCTGGGTAGCGATTTCCACGCTGCCAAATTGGGTGTCATGATTGCGTTGAAGATAGAGCAGATGGCCACCGTCATCCACGATGGCAATCACGACTCGCCAGGAGTTGCGCTGTGCCTCGGCCTCGGCCGCTATAGCAATTTTTTTGGCATCGTCAAGTGTGAGAATAGATTTACTAATCATGGTTGATGTGCTGCCAATGCGTTGAATATCCGGTCACGTATACTATCCACGCTGCCGATGCCGGGGATATTAATGTAATGCGGCGCGTGCGTACCATCACTTTTCCCCTTGGCGGGACTACTTTTCTCCCAATTCAAGTAGTATTCGACGAGTGGTTTGGTTTGTTCGTGGTAAACCTCAAGGCGTTTTCTGACGGTGTCTGCGCGGTCATCCGGGCGTTGTATCAAGTCTTCACCGGTAATGTCATCCTTACCGGGTATTTTGGGTGGATTGAATATTATATGGTAAGTACGCCCCGAAGCAGGATGGGCGAGACGACCATCCATACGCTGGATAATGTCGCTATCCGGAACCTCGATTTCCACCACAAAATCAATACCGATGCCGGCGTCTTTTATTGCTTGAGCTTGCGGAATGGTGCGTGGAAAACCATCCAGCAGGAAGCCATTAACACAGTCTGCTTCTTTGATGCGTTCTTTCACCAGGTTGATAATAATGTCATCCGATACCAATCCCCCTGCATCCATTATCTTTTTGGCCTTTTGTCCTAGCGGGGTATTCGCCTTGACCGCCGCGCGTAACATATCTCCGGTTGATATTTGAGGGATATTGAATTTTTCTTTGATCAGATTGGCTTGGGTGCCTTTACCGGCGCCGGGTGCGCCTAGCAATATAAGTCTCATGATGGTGCTCCGTTTATTTGGTCGCTCATTATACGCTTGCTGTCAAACAGCTTGCGGGTAGCGTGTAGATCTTGTTCGGTATCGACTCCACCGGGGGGTACGTCTGCGCTAATGGTTACTCCAATCTTGTAACCGTGCCACAGGGTACGTAATTGTTCCAGCATCTCAACCTGTTCAATGGCAGCCGGGGCGAGTTTGAGAAAATCCCGCAAAAAACCGGCGCGGTAAGCATAAATACCGATGTGGCGTAATACCGTGATATTTTCCGGTAGTGATGTGCCAGATGTGAGCACATCGCGCGGATAAGGAATCGGCGCACGGCTGAAATACAGGGCATTGCTATGTTTATCCAGCACCACTTTGACAATGTTGGGATTGCGCCTGGCCTCTTCATCATGAATGGGATGACAGGCGGTGGTCATGGCGCATTCTGGATGATCGTGCAAGTGATGTGCTACCGCACTGATTAGTGCAGGTGGCATAAGGGGTTCGTCACCCTGTACGTTGACTACAATCGTATCGTCCGGCCACTTAAGTTGCTCCACCACTTCGGCAATACGGTCGGTGCCGCTGGTATGGTGAGCGTGGGTCAGGCAGGCCTTAAAGCCATATTCATGCACAGCAGCTACAATGGATTGATGATCGGTGGCAATCCAGATTTGCTGCGCACCGCTCTGCGCGGATTGCTCGGCGACTCGCACCACCATCGGCTTGCCGGCAATCGGCAGTAACGCCTTACCCGGTAAACGGGTAGACGCGAAACGTGCCGGAATGACAACATGAAAAGCTATCATCGAAGCCGTTCGATTTCTTCCGGAGTAAGCTTGCGCGCTTCATCTGCCAGCATCACTGGAATGTCATCCTGTATAGGAAATGCCAGGCGATCCGCCTTACAGATTAATTCCTGTTCGGTTTTGCGGTAAACCAGCGGGGATTTGCACAATGGGCAAACCAGAATTTCAAGCAGTTTGGCGTCCATCAGGAGTAAGCCTTTCTAGGATTTGTTGGGTAAGCGAGGAATCCAACTGCGCATCCACGCGCAGCACCCAGCATTTTTCGTTGGCGAATGTCGTACATTTTACCGCATCTTTTTCCGTCATGAGTATTGCGTCTGCATCAGTGTAGACCAGATCGGCAGGCATGAAGCGATGATGATCAGGGAAAGGATGGGTTTGCACTTTCAATCCCAGACGATTCAGATGCGAGAAGAAGCGCTGTGGATGACCGATCCCGGCAATGGAGTGCAGACGTTGGCCGTAAAAATCAACAGCGTGAGCAGAGGTATTCGGATTGAGCAAGTTGTAAAAACTTTCGCCAAATAGCTGCATACTGTGTTGGTTTTGGGTAGCCATACCTCCATGAATAACGACGGCATCCACCTGTGTCAGGCGTGATATAGGCTCACGCAACGGGCCGGCCGGGAGCAGGAAGCCATTACCAAAACGACGAACCCCATCTACTACTGCGATTTCAAAATCGCGCTGCAAGCGGTAATGTTGCAGACCATCATCACTAAGCACGATATCGCATTCAGGGTGGGCCTGTAACAGCGCGCGGGCTACGTTAACGCGATCGCGCCCGATCCACACGGGACACAACTTACGTTGTGCCATCAGCACGGCTTCATCGCCGGCCTCATCGGGACTGCTTGACGCATGCACGGCCAGCGGGGATGTAGCAGTGCCTCCGTACCCGCGACTGATGATGCCGGGATGCCAGCCGCTATCGATTAATTGCTGCGCCAACCACAGTGTAAGCGGTGTTTTGCCGCTACCACCAACAGTAATATTGCCCACAACAATAGTAGGCACCGGCAATTTCACGCTAGTTAAAATGCCGGTACGATAAAGCGTGCGTCGGATTGCCGCCAGCATGCGGAATATAAAACTGACAGGCAACAGGATGAGGTGTAGCGGAGCGATGCGATACCAGTGTTGCTCTAGCCACTGCATTTGCTTAGCCTGGCTGTCCGCTATTTTCGGCTGGTGGTGAAGGTAATGCGGCCATAACCGGCGAGACGCGCTGCTTCCATGATGTTAATGACGGCTTGGTGCGGTGCCTTGGCATCGGCGTGAATGACGATGGTCGGGTCTTTTTGCTCACCAGCAGCAGCATGGAGCGCTTGCGACATATTCTGTACGTTATTGAATGGTGTGGCCGTATCGTTGATAGCGTAGTGCTCTGAAGCATCAACTGACACATTGATTTGTTTTGCTTGTGAAGTTATTTCATCGCCACTAGCCTGCGGCAAGTTAATCTGCAGTTCGGAGAACTTGGTGTAGGTGGTCGACACCATAAGAAAAATTATGATTACCAAGAATATATCTATCATTGGAATCAAATTAATTTCTGGTTCCTCACGCATGCGTCCGCGTTGAAAATTCATGGCTTAACCTCGGCGTGCGCCATGAATGATTTCAATCAGCTTGATTGCTTGCTGCTCCATCTCGATAGTCAAATCATCTACTTTAGCGCGGAAATGGCGATAGAAAATCATGCTGGGGATCGCCACCATCAGGCCAAATGCCGTGTTGTACAAGGCTATCGAGATCCCGTGGGCAAGGGCGGCGGGCGCATTTTCTGCGGTATTCTGCACACCAAAAATTTCAATCATTCCCACCATCGTGCCGAACAAGCCTAACAGGGGGCTTATTGAAGCGATTGTTCCTAATGTAGTGAGAAAACGCCCAAGCTCGTGTGCAGCAGCGCGCCCTGCTTCTTCGACAGACTCTTTCATCACTGTAGATGGGCTTTTAATATTCTTAAGGCCAGCGGCAAAAATACGACCAAGCGGGGACTCTACTTCCAAACGGGCAAGCATGGCATCGCTAACTCCGCGCTGTTTCAGTTCCTGGACTACTTCGTTGAATAGCTCGGCAGGTGCAATTTTTTTGCTGCGCAGGGTCATCAAGCGTTCTGCAATTAACGCAACAGCGATCACAGATGCAACTATCAGAAACCAAATTGGCCAACCAGCCGCTTCTACAAGAGCAAACACTAAACTTCTCCAAATATGCTTAAATCAACAAAACGGAACTGTATCTGGTCGCACTTGTTTGAGCAAGATTTCTCCAGCCAATTTAACCCGAATACTCCTAGAATTCGTATCATAATTTTTTTGATAACAGCACCCTAAAGCGAAGTAGCGGTGATACCGTCGCATACCCAATAACTGTGGATTATTAAAGAATGTCAATATGATTTTTAAATTAATCGAAGATGAAAAAAATCATGTATTCAGCGTGCAAGAGCTCAACATGGTCGCTAAGCAGATATTGGAAAACGGCTTGCCCCTGCTATGGGTACGCGGCGAAATTTCTAATTTTGTCTGTGCGACGTCCAAGCATTGGTATTTTTCTCTGAAAGATGAACAGGCACAAGTACGCTGCGTAATGTTCCGCCACAAAAATCAGTACCTTGACTGGCAACCACAGAATGGCATGCAAGTAGAAGTGTTGGCTCTGGCCACGCTCTATGAAGCTCGTGGTGAATTTCAATTGACGCTAGGGCAGATGCGTCCAGCCGGACTGGGGGCATTGTATGATGCATTCGAGCGCCTCAAACGCAAACTGGAAGCAGAAGGGTTATTCGATACTGCGCGAAAACGACCGCTACCGTTTTTCCCGGCACAAATCGGTATTATCACTTCGCCGCAGGCAGCAGCGTTACACGATGTATTGATTACCTTGGCTAAGCGTATGCCCAGTATTTCTGTCGTGCTCTATCCCACACCGGTACAAGGAGAAGGGGCGGCGCAAAAAATCGCGCAAGCCATTCGACTAGCTAATGAGCGCGCGGAGTGCGACGTGCTGATGCTATGTCGTGGCGGCGGCAGCATCGAGGACTTGTGGGCATTTAATGAAGAAATAGTGGCGCGTGCCATTTTCGCCAGCCACATTCTGATAGTGAGTGGCGTTGGCCACGAAACCGATATTACCATCGCTGATTTTGTTGCGGATCAACGTGCTGCCACACCCACTGCAGCAGCACAACTGGTCGTGCCGGAGCGACAAGCATTATTGCAACGTGTGCGCCATTGGGCTCAACGACTAGCACATGGTCAGCAGCGTTACTTCGAACGTGTAATGCAACAGATCGACTACTTACAGCGACGCTTGGTGCATCCTGCACAGCGAGTACAACAGCAAATCCAGCACCTCGATCATCTGCAGCGACGCTTGCAAACCGCTCTGACCTATATGTTGCAACATCAACAATGGCGTTGGTATTTGTTGCAGCAGCGTTTGCGTGCGGCGCGTCCAAAGATCGAGCAGCTTGGTACGCGGCAGACGATTTTGGCTCACCACCTGCTGGAAGTCATGCAGCGTACTCTGAAACATTACGATATGCGCCTAGGTAACATATATCAACACCTCGACCATCTTGATCCGCAGCAGGTGCTGGCGCGTGGCTACAGCATGGTGCGTGATGCAGATGGTGCAATTATTCTAGACAGTACTGTTTTACCGGTAGGCACACGTCTTGACATCACCTTCGCGCATAGTTGGGCCCGCGTGGAATTGAAAGATAAGGGAGAATCATAGGTGTGCGTGCGAACAAGCGATTAGGTATATTGGATTGCTATACCCAGAAAATTTAACATTATAAAGCGGCATTGTTATTTTCGTGAACTTACTACAACTGCTGTAGGTTGATCAGGTAACAGGTTTTAGAGTAGAATCACGCTTCTTTTGCAAACCAGTTAGGAAAATAGCTATGGCTCGCGTCTGTCAAGTAACGGGGAAACGCCCGATGGTGGGGAATAATGTATCTCACGCCAATAACAAAACAAAACGTCGTTTTCTGCCAAATTTGCAACGTCGTCGTTTGTGGGTTGAAAGTGAAAATCGCTGGGTATCCTTACGCCTTACCAATGCTGGACTGCGTACCATTGATAAAAATGGTATCGATGCGGTGCTGCTTGAAATGCGCGCACGCGGCGAAAACGTTTAAGGAGTAACAAAAAATGCGTGAAAAAATCAAGCTTGAATCCAGCGCCGGCACTGGTCATTTCTATACGACGGACAAAAATAAGCGTACTACGCCGGAAAAAATCGAAATCAAAAAATTTGATCCAGTGGTGCGCAAACATGTGATATACAAGGAAACCAAGCTGAAGTAACCGATTTATTTTATTTGAATGCATGAAAAACCCGCTTATGCGGGTTTTTTGTTTAGACTCACAAAAGAAATATACTAAGCGTAGCACCGCAGTCGTTTAGAAAATTCCTGTAACGCCACAATCCCACTATTTTCCGCTCGATGACACCAATCTTCCAATTGTTTTACCAATTGCTCCTTGGTAGCCGTAGAACTTTGCCAAATGACAGCCAGCTCTTGGCGTAGCGTATAAGTTGTCTGCAGGATGCCACTGGCTTTAATTACCTCACTTAGTTTTGTTTTTTGTTGTTCTGTCAAAACATTCTCATCCAAGTGTAGCCAATGTTTGATACGCGCCACGTCAATTTTATCTGAAGCTTGTAGTTTGAGCCGAGCCACTTCTATCGAATAGGTTTTTTTCAACAATTGGGCATATCTGGCTGCAACTTCGTAGCGATTAGCGATAACGGCGTGCAGTGTCTCCATGTCACATGAAGTCTTGGCTTGGTTCAGACGTATTCGCGGGGCGCGTCTCTTAACTTGTGCCAGACCGAGCGTCTCCAGGATGCGGATATAAAGCCAACCGATATCGATTTCATACCACTTGTTAGAGAGTTTAGCGGAAGAGGCATAAGCATGATGGTTATTGTGCAACTCTTCACCACCAATGAAAATGCCCCACGGCACGATGTTAGTGGAAGCATCTTCTGTCTGAAAGTTGCGATACCCCCAATAGTGCCCAAGACCATTGATAATACCGGCTGCATTAATAGGTATCCATGCCATTTGTACGGCCCAGATGGTTAAACCCAGTGGGCCAAACAACAGTACGTTGATGATCAGCATCAGCATGATGCCGAGTTCACTGCGTTTGCTGAAAAGATTGTTTTCCAGCCAGTCGTTCGGTGTACCGTGACCGTACTTGTCTAATGTTTCCTGATTCTCGGCTTCTTTGCGGTAAAGCGCAGCACCTTCCAATAGCACTTTCTTGATGCCTACAATAACCGGGCTATGGGGATCTTCCTCTGTCTCGCATTTAGCATGGTGTTTGCGGTGGATGGCGACCCATTCTTTTGTGACGATAGCGGTGGTTAGCCATAACCAGAAACGGAAAAAAAAACTGGGAATAGCATGCAGATTCAGTGCGCGATGTGCCTGATGACGGTGCAAAAAAATGGTAACCGATGCAATCGTAATATGGGTTAAAGTCAGCGCAACAACGACATAACCCCACCAAGGCAAATCAATCAAACCTAGAAACATTCACTATCTCCTGAAATATCGGCTACACACTAACTTTTCATTTTAACATAATTAAGAACTAATCAAGCTGCGGTCACCCAAGTTTTAGCTTGTTCATAATCAGTGAAGACGCGTATATCGGCATCCACGAATATACGCGATAACCAAGCCTGCCATGTGATCCACTGATCGTCCGTAATAACTGCAATCTTGCTGAAATCATGCATGTGTTCACGCTTGAAGAATTTAATTTCCCCCCATACTACATCCACCGTGTAGCTGATCATGTCACGCAGGTCGAACAACAGATTGACCGTGCCGGGGGATTTAAGCAGGTAAAGTGCATGTTCCTCGAATTGCTTAAAATCAGTCAAGGTGAATTCGCCCAGTGCAGCAATATTGAGCAGAGTGGGGGTTTGTTCTATTGTGATCATCTTAAGCCTCTTCTTCGTTAGTTATGCACCGCCGTGCTTGGGTGCCAACTTCAAGCTTAACACACCACCTGCAATGATAAATCCTATGCCTATCCATCCCATCAATGGCAATGCCTCGCCCCACAAGATCATACCGAATATGCTGGCGAATACCACCGTGCTGTAAGACAAACTACCTGCCACTAGCATTTTTCCGGTACGGTAGGCCCGGGTCATGGCTAACTGTGCTAGCGTGGCAGTGCTACCAAGTCCGAGCAAGATAAATAGACCAGGCGTAGTGATGGGATGAATAGTTCCGAGCAACATGCCGCCGCCGCTGGTAATAGCGGCAATCAGGCTAAAATAGAACACGACACGCCACTCTGGTTCACCACGTAACCCAAGCTGTTTAACATTAAGGTAGGCAACACCGGCCAAAAATCCGGAAATCAGCCCGATCAAACCGGGGATGAGTTGATCCTGGGCCAACGTGGGATGCAGTAGCAATACCACACCACCGAACCCTAGCAGGATTGCGCTAGAGAGAGCCGGACGGAAATGTTCCTTGAAGGCCAGCATGGTCAGGATCGTGAAATAGAGCGGTGCGGTGTAATTTAGTGTTACTGCAGTAGCCAGCGGCAATACGGTAATACAGTAAAAATATAGCATTAGCGCGATGGTGCCAGAAACACCGCGCCACAAGTGCTGCTTCAAGTAAGGAGTCGACAGCGACAATCCTTGCTGACGGATGACCACGTAGATCATCAGTAACCCGATGAAAGCACGATAAAATACTAATTCAATATGAGAAAAATATTCTGCACCGAGTTTGACAAACACCCCCATACAGCCAAAAAAGAACCCGGCGACCAGCATCCATAATGCGCCCATTCCAATAAATTATTTAAGTGGATGGTTAAAGAAAACACTAATCCAGCGCAGACAAAAATAGTTCTGTTTAACTAAATGAGAGTCCCGCTTGCACACGTATGACAATACATAGAATTTTTTAATGGCGATTAGGATGATCATTTGTCTAAATGCGGATCAAGCTGGCGTCGCAGAAACTCATGAAAATGTAACAAACCATCCTCGGTTGGAGATTGGTACGGTCCAGCGTCTTCGATCCCATGCTGGTATAGCCATTTACGTCCCTGGTGCATTTTCAGGCAGATAGTATCGTCCTCACGCGCGGTTTCGCGGTAGGCAGCCTTTTCTGCTTCAACAAAATCGCGCTCGAATAACACTATGTCTTCGGGGTAGTAAAACTCCATGATGTTAGTGCAGGCATCAACCCCGCGCGGAATGACAGTGCTGACCACTAATGTATTGGGATACCACTCAACCATGATATTAGGGTAATAGGTCAGCCAGATCGCTCCGTACTTGGGTAGCGTACCATTGTTATAACGCAGTACCTGTTCCTGCCATTTACCGTAAACGGCACTGCCAGCTTTACGCAAGCCATGGTTGATGCCTACCGTTTGCACACTGTACCAGTCGCCAAATTCCCAGCGCAGATCATCGCAATCGACGAATTTACCCAAGCCGGGATGAAACGGCGCGACATGATAATCCTCCTGATACACCTCAATGAAAGTCTTCCAATTGAAAGCATATTCATCTATCTCTACACGATCCAGTTGATAATTGGAAAAATCCAGTTCTTTTAGCGCAGGAATATTTGCCAGATCCTTGGAAATATTGCGTTTACCTGCAAATTGTAAGCCATTCCAATGTTGCAACGGGGTCTTATTGAGATCCCGGCAAGGGTTTTGCGGAAACCGTGGTGCACCTAATAGTTTGCCATCCAACTGGTACGTCCAGCGATGCAGCGGGCACACAATATTCTTCGCGCTACCACGCCCTTCAAGCATGGTGGCCTGACGATGACGACAAATATTGGAGAGCAACTCTACCCCGTTTTTATTACGCACCAACATCTTGGCATTATCCATCCAGTCCAGAACATGATAATCGCCAAGGTTTGGTACCAATAGCTCGTGCCCGATATAGCCAGGGCCATCATCAAATAATATGCGCTGTTCAATCTCTAGAATTTTCGGATCAAAATACCAGCGTAGCGGCGGTTGTGTAAGAACTGGGGTGAGCTGACAGATCTTTGCGATCTCGGACATACCAACATCTTCCTTGCAAAAAAGTGAATACGTTACGGGCAAAAGAACCAAATTGTCCCTTAAAACTGCAAAGGGGGGCAACAAAAATTGTCATTGGACTCCATGTTACATTCAAGATCGGCAAAACTCCTCATTCACCGCTACCCAGTTTTAGTTTCCGCCCGAAAATCAATCGGAAATTTAACATGACTGGTAATGCCGAATACTGGGCCGATTATCTGCCTGCGCCACTATAATTGACGCGCTCCCTCTTGATCGGACAATTCATCAACAAAATTTCCCATAGTAGAATCATAGCTTGATTACCAAGTATTCACGATTACAGGTGCATAGTTAAATCCGCTAAAATAACAGGCTGCAAAAAACAAATAAAATTAATATGCCCCTGATTACCAGCCACTCTGTGATCACCTTTCACGACACGTACTTGACTAACCCATCTTGGTCTGCATCATCAATCATAAATAATACCGATGGGACTGAGTTATGGACGTGGATCATTGAAAATCATTGCAACAATTGTCTGCTTTGGGCGCAGGAAGATTTGGCTCGCCGTATTAAAGTCAGTGACATTGATATCGCCATTAATAAGCGCGCTATTGACCGCTACAATCAGGCCCGCAACGATGCCATTGAATGCATTGATGAACAACTATTAATCGCCCTTAAGCTGGTGGATGCTGCCTCTGCACGAACTGATTCACCGATTGTCAAAGTAGCAAAAGATACGCGTTTAAATAGCGAAACCGCGGGTAGCATGGTAGACAGAATGTCCATTCTAGCGCTGAAAATATGTGCCATGCGTCAGCAGACCGAGCGTATTGAAGTTGATGAACTTCACCGTTTAACGTGCCATAGAAAATTGGAGCGGCTGAATGAGCAGCGCAACGATTTGGGTGCTTGCCTGGACGAGTTGCTGGCTGATACACAGGCGGGGCGGGCATACTTCAAAGTATATCGCCAATTCAAAATGTACAACGATCCGCAGTTAAATCCGGTGTTAGTGGCAGAAAGTAAATTGTGAATATTTAATTTCAATCCAGAAATGTAAAGAAGTGTTCATTAACGATTACGCTACCATCGTAGACAAGGCATCCCGCACTCTCGTCACGACCTCTTCCCAGTCACCAATTTTACGTTGTCGGAACAAGCGAAGGGACGGATACCACGGACTATCTTCTCTCTGCATTAGCCAGCGCCAGTCTGCCGCAAATGGCAATAGCACCCATACCGGTTTACCGATTGCTCCCGCAAGATGAGCAACCGATGTATCAACACAAATTACAAGATCAAGATTGGCAATTAATGCCGCGGTACTAGCAAAATCCCCGATGTCTTCTGTCAAGCCAATGAAATGGAGGTTTGCCAGCGGTTGTTTAGCTTGGGCTTCTCCGGAGCCTTTTTGCAGGTTAAAAAATACCGCATTTTCTACGGTTCCCAGCAAATCAAGTTGACGAAGGGATATGGAGCGATTCAGGTTGTTTTTGTTTCCGGGACTTCCAGCCCACATCAATCCGATTTTTAATGCTGATCCGGTATCAGGTATGCGTTTCCGCCAATCTTCAACCAAACCTTCATCGGGGAAAAGATAAGGAACCGCTATTGGTGTTTCCATCCCGGCTTTGCTGAGCCTGGCGGGCAAACTCAGTAATGGACAATGGAAATCGTGTTGGGGTAGTGGTTCACCTCGCAAGATGACTTCATGTATTTCTTTCATCTCTTTAAACAGACGTTTCAGCGCAGGTTTGCATTCAAATAAGATGTGCCCCCCAAGCGAAGCCACCCGTGGCGCATATCGAATGAACTGTATGGCATCGCCAAAACCCTGTTCCGCATGCAAAAGTATTGTTTTGCCGTGAAGGTTTTCCCCATTCCATAATGGGCTGGTAAAACGTTTTCCTTCACCAGCCAGTTCTGGCGTCTTCAACCGCCACTCATATTCATCCCAACCACGCGAAAAATTACCCGTGACGAGTAACGCCAGTGAAAGATTCCAGTGGGCCTGAGCAAAATCGGGGCGTAAGGCAATTGCGCTTTCGTAATAGGTCACTGCTTCAGCTGGACGCCCTGTGGCCTCAAGAATCAAGCCCAGGTTGTTATATGCTTCGACATAGTTGGTATTCAGAGCGATTGCTTGGCGATAACATCCGACAGCCCGTTTATGATCCCCGATGGCTTGATACACCAATCCTAGATTATTATGAAAATCCGGGATTGAAGGTTGAATCTGGATGGCTTGCTCAATCAATTTCAAGGCTGTTTCATGGAGACCTGATTGATAGGCAATGACCCCCGAATATTGCAATGCAACAGCATTCTGCGGTTGTTCGTATAAAATCAAGCCATAAATTGTATTGGCATGAACAATATGGCCCAGCTGATGGTGCTTTAATGCGACAGCTAACATCCATTGAATGTCCTCTTCGCGCGTTGCGCCGCGTGGCGTAGAGGTGACGGCAATTTTTCCGCAACAATTCTTGTAACGTTCACCGCTACCGCACGAACAGGTTTCGTTTCGACTTATCGATTTTGAAGCAGGGAAACTTGTCATTGCCGCCAACTGACTACGGGCGTCTGAATGCTCAGGATTATTCTCAAGAATACGTTTAAAGATTGCCTCGGCGAAACGAAATTGCCGCAAATCCCGGTAATTGATTCCAAGCCGAAAAAACTGGATGGAATTTATAATATTGGACGGCAAGCTATGGATCAACTCTTCCACTTCATTTGGAGCAAGAACCATCCACATGTTGAATAACCCGTGAAAACCGAATGGCTGACAGGCAGGATAAGTGGTTTCGAAAGAAAATTTTTCGGCCTCGGATTCTGGCGCAAACCGCACTTGGTATTGCCCCTCCAACAAGGGCCGATATTTTCGGCCAATCAATTCATCTTCAGCCAACTCTTCATTGAGCGGGAGTGCCCGCGTTGCCAATAACAATTTACGCGACCGCAATGAAAAACCACCGTTACCCACTCTGAATCCATCTTTGTGATGACCCCAAACCGCACCGATATAGTCAAAGTTTAAAAACTCATTCGTCCATGCGTTGGGGTTAATGATGTAGCCATCCCACTGAATAAGAAGAACGAAATCACTATCAATATAATGATGCAGTTCGTGCAATACAAACGTCGAATACTCTTGCCGCGAGCGAATCGGTGGTATTTCTATTGTTTCAATACCTGGCAAGGTAAAGTCTCGATCCGTCAGGAAAAGTACGCGGTCAAAAACGCCTCTTTCTTTAGATTTTTTCAGCGCCTTGATGGCAAGGTCATGATTAATGCAGTCCACGCAGCAAAGTGTGATCGTAATAGCTTGTTCAGTTTTCATCGTAAAGCCAGTCAATTTTTAACTTGAAGAATCAATAATTCTCATCAGATGGTTTTGCAGTAGATCGTTTCCAGTATAGCTTTTAAAAAACTCTGCCTATCCATATTTCTTTGCTTGTTTCATAGCAACAAAGTAACACTCAGCGAATGTTTTAATTCTTTGGGTTACGTTTTGTGGTGCTCATCGCCTTGAGGTAGGCAATGATTTCTTTTATGACTTTCGCTCGATCAGGGATCTCTTGTGCCAGTCCCGGCATCAATGTGTTGTGTCGGACACTTGATGGATTTTCGATCCAGCGTGTCAGGTACTCCGGTTTGATGTATTCGACCACGCTTATCGGATAATTGAGTTCGGGTGCCTTGCCGCCGCCTTCACCATTGACCAGATGACATGCCATGCAGTATTTACGAAAGTGCAAAAAACCACGCTGCACTTCAGCGGATGCTTTGGCAGGCGGAGAAAGATTCGGAAAGCGAGTCGCAAATTTCGTGAGTTCGATACTTCTCACCTGATAAGGCATATCAGACGCACCATCTTCAAGTAGCACTTTTGATTTCATGTTGTCCCAGACTAAATAGAGCGGTCCGAGTTGTACTACTTCGTTATTTTGTAGTACGTTGGTCATCGTAAAGAGCGAGTCGTCGTCGTGAGCAAAGGCGAAATAGGCATCGTAAGAGAGAAACTTTGCTACCGGAATACTCGCTTGATATCCGTCCATAGAAATGAACACGATCTCCTCTGCTCTCAGCCACTCTTTGCCAAATGTCTTGTCAAAAAGCGCTCGGGCAGGATAAACCTTATAGATTTGATCTTTTTTCTCGTGGATTTCGAAAATTTTTAACGAAACTGCTGTAACTTCGGTAGTAAGATCACTCAAAGTCAAAACCTTGACGATTTGATCTTTGTCTTTAAACTCAATACCGATATTGCTTTGTGAAAACGCTAGTGCAGGTAAACAAACAGTGCCGCATATTGCGACAAAAATCAGAAAAATATTCTGGAAATTCCTTGAGATTAGGTTACTCATAATGATGCCTCCCTAGCTGATGGTCAATATTCTTAAAAACGTGTCATCATAGGATACGAATTTTTTACAAAACACAAGATCCAAGAAATTTGCATCAGAGCCTGGAAAAGTATTTTGACTTCGATATTTTTCATGTTTTATGAGTGTTAGCGAACTGAAAAATAGGTAACAAAATATTATTTTGACAATTCTTATTTTGAAGGTGAGGTAAAGTCATGAAAATCAAAATTGCGACGGTTTGTTTTATGATCGGTATATTGGTTATACCCCGTATAGGTTTCACTGCCGATTCAAAAGTGGATCAGCCAGACCCCGCGACAATAGTCAAGGATTCGGATACAACAAGTAAAATAAAAGCCCGACTGAACGCTGATAGACATTTGGGGAAATTCAAGAGCATTCAAGTTGATACCGATAACAATGGCGTTGTTTGGTTGAGCGGTACTGCTCACCTTTTATCAGAAGAGGAAAAAGCGATTGAAATTGCTCGTGGTACCGATGGTGTAGTTATAGTCCATAGCAACATCAAAATCAAGAATAGGCATCCTATAAGTGATTGATGTAATAAGTAGCACATCATAAAATGGAAAAAATAGTTCACTAATATTTCTATTCCGCCCATCCAAACCATTGCTCGGTAAAGACACTCCCGCTGATTGGAACGAGCAGGTTAATGTATTACATTCATTACCCCCTTGGATGGTGTCGCGCGTGTAGTGTTTTCAACCGTTCGCGTGCAACATGCGTATAAATCTGTGTCGTAGAAATGTCGGCATGACCAAGCAGCAATTGCACTACGCGCAGATCAGCGCCATGGTTCAGCAAATGCGTAGCGAAAGCATGGCGCAAGGTATGCGGCGACAGGGGTTTGTATAGGCCGCCGCGCTTTGCATGACATTTGATGAGGTACCAAAACATCTGCCGTGTCATCGCTGTACCACGCTGAGTTACGAACATCGCTGCATTTAATTTATCGCCCAGCAAGACGGGGCGGGCATCAACCAGATAGCGGCGCACCCAGTCCAGCGCTTCCTCTCCCAATGGTACTAGACGTTCTTTATTACCCTTACCCATCACACGTACTACGCCCATATCGAGGCTGACTTGTGTAATGCTTAAACTGATCAATTCAGACACACGCAGACCGCTGGCATACAATACTTCCAGCATAGTCCGATCACGCATGCCCAGAGGTGCATCCGTATCAGGTGCTTGCAGTAGCATATCCACATCCTGTTCGGTAAGTGTTTTTGGCAGGTTGCGCGGTAACTTGGGGGTGGCAATTTGCAGGGTGGGATCCGTGTCTATTTTATTCTGACGTAACAAGTAGCGAAACAGACGCTTAAGGCTTGATATGGCACGACTGGTACTGGTGGCTTTCGCTTTTTGTTTGACGACCAAATAAGCGAGATAGTCTTGGATATCAACGTGCGTGGCTTCTAGTAAGGAAGCGAGATGTTGTTTTTCCATCCAGAAAATAAATTTGCACAGATCGCGCCTATAGCTCTCCAGTGTATTTCGCGACAAGCCATCTTCCAGCCATAGGCAATCGCAGAACTCATCCAGGATATCGGTGTTGTTCATACATCTTTGCCATTTTTGAATGCAGCGAAAAATCTATGTGATCGTTCACCGCGTACGAAATATTACTGCAGTTACTCCCGTTATTCTCATGAATAACGAACTCTGCTGCATAATAGATTGTCGGGCCTGAATTTTTAGCTGTGTAACCTATTGATGTTCTCTATAAATGAACTTCACCAAGAAATATATACATCAATATCATCAATTCATTACAAGCAAAATCCTACCGACTCCTTCCCTAGTTCGATTGCTTTTCATATGTCAGCAACCAGCGTTTGATATCCAGCGCATTTCCCCCGCGCTGATGTATGAAGCCGCCGATACCAGACTTACTTATCACACGATGGCAGGGGATAACAATAGGGATGGGATTTGACCCGCACGCCTGACCAACCGCACGCGGGCTAGAAGCTAGCAACGTGGCGAGATCGCCATAATTACGTGTTTGCCCGAGTGGAATAGCAGATATTGCCCGCCACACTTTTGTTTGGTGGGCAGTGCCGTTCAGCTTGAGGGAAAGATTAAAATGAAAATTTGGATCAATAAAATAGGCCTGCAATTGTCTGCACACCTCTCGAGCAAACGCTTGACTAGGCAATTGTAGCGTGGCTGCTGACTCTAGAAAATTGATATTAGTTAGGGTATCCGCCTCACAGCAGATACCCAGCATACCGAATGGTGTAGGTAGTTTTGCTTGATAATTCATTACTCACCTTTCTTACACAAATATTTGGCACGAATATTTGGCTGATCCTAAAGGTTTGACCCAGATAATATGAGACCTGAAAACTAATGAAAGTTTACATTCATGAATAATGTTATCAAGCAATAATGAGCACATTACGCACACATTCATGAGAGGTATTTCGGAAATTGGTGTTACAACAGAAAGGGGAAGATAGCCTGCCACTGCTCATAAGAGGCTTATGAGTAACCAGGTACCTTAACAGTAACCTCCGGTTTTGCCGGAGGCAATCAATTTGCCCATTCTTATTTTAACTACAAATAAAAATGAACTAACTACACGCTTAAACCGCTTTACGGTTAGGGAGTTTTTCCTTGATACGTGCTGATTTTCCGGAACGGTCACGCAAGTAGTACAGCTTGGCTCGGCGCACATCACCACGGCGTTTTACTTCAATACTAGCAATGGATGTTGAATACGTTTGAAAGGTGCGCTCCACACCTTCACTAGCGGAAATTTTCCGCACGATAAAAGATGAATTCAGGCCACGATTGCGCTTTGCAATCACTACACCTTCATAAGCTTGAACACGTTTGCGTTCACCTTCGACTACATTCACATTGACGATCACAGTGTCGCCAGGGGCGAAGCTCGGAATTACTTTACCCAGACGGGCAATTTCTTCTTGTTCAAGTATTGCGATAAGATTCATTTCATTTCCTCTTGTTGTACGGATGCTTGTTCCTGCTGGTACTCTGCCAGTAGCCGAGCTTCCTGTTTTGTTAACTGGCGTTGTGCCAGCAAATCCGGGCGGCGTTGCCAAGTTCGTCCCAGCGACTGCTTTAACCGCCACTTCTCTATCTCGGCGTGGTGTCCAGAAAGTAAAATCCCCGGTATTCCTTCGCCTTCAAAAATTTCTGGCCGCGTATAATGCGGACAATCCAGCAAGCCCGCTACAAAGGAGTCTTGCTGTGCTGATTCGGCATCTCCCAACACACCGGGCAAGTGCCGTACTAGACTGTCTATCAGCACCATTGCTGCCAGTTCGCCACCGGATAATACATAGTCACCGATGGAAAGTTCTTCATCCACCTGCTGCCGTATCAGGCGTTCATCTACACCCTCGTAACGGCTTGCCAACAGAATCAACCCATCATTCCGTTCCAAAAGCTCCTTCACCACTGCGTGGGTTAGTTGCCGTCCTTGTGGTGACAGGTGGATCACACAACTCTTAGCCACACCCGTTTGCGCTTGGCGTTGTTTCGCTGTTGCAATTGCCTGCGCTAGTGGCTCTGCCAGCATTAACATTCCCGGACCACCGCCATAAGGCCGGTCATCCACGGAGCGATGCTTGTCGCTGGTGAACTCACGCGGATTCCATGTTTGGAGCACAAACTTGCCTTGCTCCGCCGCACGCCGCGTTACTCCATATTGGGTAATCGCGTCGAACATTTCCGGGAATAGCGTAATAACATCAAAGCGCATCGCCGTTGCTCAGCGTTTTGCTGCCCAATCAACCGCCCAATCGACACGTATCACTTTTTCCGTCAAGTCTACTTGCTGGATTGCGCTGGCAATGAACGGGATTAATAACTCCCCCCGATTTTTTTTTGATGAACCTTCCTGCACACACAGCACCTGATTAGCACCGGTATCCATAAGATTGTCCACTACTCCCAGGCATTTGCCAGCGAGATCAACCACCGTCAACCCGATTAGATCCGACCAATAATATTCATCCTCAGGCTGTTGAGGCAGGCTGCTACGAGGTACTGCCACCAGCAAACCTTTATATTTTTCGGCGATGGTTCTGTCGTTGCTGTCAGAGAATTTGGCGACCAAGCCCTTGCTGTGCACAGCAAAGGCTTCCACAGATATCTCGCACCAGGGATGCTTTTCGTCTCCCAGCCACCAAATAGGATAATCAGCAAGACCATCCACGGATTCGGTGTAAGTTTTAACCTTTACCCACCCGAGAATTCCCTGCGCACCTGCCACGCGCCCCATAACTACCATGGGGTCTAATTGGTTATGCTTTTGCTGCGGCACCAGCACGCTTGACCAGCTTGGCGACGGCATCGCTCAATTGCGCGCCTTTTTCTTGCCAGAAAGCCACGCGATCCAGTTGGATGCGCATGCCTTCCGGGCCTTCCTGGGCAACCGGGTTATAAAAACCAACACGTTCGATGAATCGGCCATCACGGCGATTACGCGAATCGGCCACAACTACATTAAAAAACGGGCGGTTTTTGGAGCCGCCACGTGCAAATCGAATAATAACCATAATGTGTACTTAATCGTTAGCAAATGCCAAAGGGCGCAAATTCTACGATACTTTACAGTACTATGGCAAGTAGCGTCAGCGATGTAGTAGCACCTCCAGCACAAATTTGGTGCCCAGGTAAGCGAGCAGCAAAAAAATGAAGCCACTCATTGTCCATCGCACCGCAGTACGCCCGCGCCAGCCTTTATAGTGGTGACCCAGTAATAATACTGCGAACACACACCATGAAATAAAGCCGAATAACATTTTGTGATTAAATTGCCACGGCTTACCAAATAATTGATCGGAAAAAACAATGCCAGATGCCAGTGTCAAAGTAAGCAAAACAAAGCCTGCGCCGATGATGCGGAACAGTAAGGTTTCCATGGTGAGCAATGGCGGTAGGCCTTGCAGCACGCGCGGTAGCGTAGCTTGGTGCAGGCGTTTTTCCACCAGTGACATCAGGCTCGCATGTAGCACCGCAATGGTGAACAAACTGTAAGCAAGCATTGCTGCCAGAATATGCGCCTCCAGGATAAATGAAAGATTGCTCGTTAGCGGATGAGCCGCAGGAAACAGCATTGGCAATAACGCACCTCCTGCTGCCAGAGGCAATACTAAAGTTTGCAGGCTGGCAATCGGGTAAAAAAAACGTGCTACCCAATACACCGTCATCGTCAGCCACAAGATCAACGATAGCGCATTAATTAATCCTAAGTTCAGATCACCACCACTGAATATACTGCTGTACAGCAGGTAGGCATGGAGCGCTAGCGGCAGCAATACGGTATGGCCAATCATTCCGCGGTTTAAGGCGTCTATACTTCCGGTAGATTGTGCACGCCAAAAATGAACCGCTAACACGCTGTACGCAAGAAAGGTGATTACATAAAGCGGAAGATTCGACATTTTTAGTCAGGATGTTTTAGACTTCACGGATTCTACACTATAGCCAATGCTGCGGAAAACAGGAGTGAAATCATGCTAGACAACCTTACACAGCGCCTTTCGGGCGTTATAAAAACTCTACGAGGACAAGCACGTTTATCTGAAAGCAACATTCAGGATGCTTTGCGTGAAGTACGTTTGGCCCTGCTGGAAGCAGACGTGGCGTTGCCCGTGGTTAAAGAATTTACTGCCCAAGTGAAACAGGCTGCGCTGGGACAAGAAGTGTTGAGTAGCCTAACGCCGGGACAAGCATTGATTGGTATCGTCCATCGCGAACTGACCAAGCTGATGGGTGAACACAACGATGTTTTGAATCTTACTACCGTGCCACCGGCCGTTATTTTGATGGCCGGTTTACAGGGCGCTGGTAAGACGACTACAAGTGGGAAACTTGCCAAATTACTGCGTGAACAGATAAAGAAAAAAGTGCTGCTGGTTAGTTGCGACGTGTACCGTCCTGCCGCTATCGAGCAATTACGTACCTTGGCACAGCAGCTGGAAATCGATTTTTTCGCCTCTGACATCAGCCAGAAGCCACGCGATATAGCACTGGCAGCGCTTGATTACGCGCGCAAACACCACCACGATGTACTCATTGTGGATACTGCCGGTCGTCTTGCGATCAATGCCGCGATGATGGAAGAAATTCAGCAATTGCACGCCGCCCTTAATCCGATAGAAACCTTGTTCGTAGTGGACGCGATGACCGGCCAGGACGCCGTAAATACCGCAAAAGCATTTGGCGAGGCATTGCCGCTAAGCGGTATTATCCTCACCAAACTGGATGGTGATGCGCGAGGCGGAGCGGCTTTGTCGGTACGGCAAATCACTGGCAAACCAATCAAATTTGTTGGCATAAGCGAAAAACCCAATGGCCTGGAAGCTTTCCACCCGGAACGCATGGCTTCGCGCGTGTTGGGCATGGGTGATGTATTGTCGCTGATTGAGGATGCTCACCGTGAGATTGATCATGCCGAAGCTGAAAAACTGGCCAAAAAAATAAAGAGCGGACATGGCTTCGACCTCAACGATTTCAAAATGCAAATTGTTCAAATGCGCAAAATGGGCGGCATGTCCGCCTTGATGGATAAACTACCCGCACAGCTTGGTCAAGCTGCCGCAGGCGCCAAGATGGACGACCGCTCTATCAATCGTACTGAAGGCATTATTAATTCAATGACAATGCAAGAACGTTCTCACCCGGAACTCATTAAAGCGTCACGTAAACGCCGCATCGCCGCGGGAGCGGGGGTTCAGGTAATGCACGTCAACCAGTTATTAAACCAGTTCGAACAAACGCAAAAAATGATGAAGATGTTCAGCAAAGGCGGCATAGGAAAAATAATGCGCGGTATGAAGGGCATGTTGCCCGGCAAACGTTAGCTTCACATGCCCATTGCGTCGTATTATCCGAACAGCGACGGATGGAGTTGACCACCCTCGGGCTTGATTTGAATGGCGAAGCAGCACCGGATGTCATCACCCTTCTCAACTTCCACCAGCTTACTGGAAACGCACCAACTAACCCAATCAATCTTCAATACGATCAACGTCCCTCTAGCCAAGAAGAACCTGTTTCTTCGGGAAAGCACGATCATCGACGTCACACTGACCGCAACGGCACCGTCGGCCAAGAACGAGAAACGAGGTGGCCAGATACACAAAAGCCAAGATGTGCTCTAAAAATGGAATATTTAGTAAAGAGTAGACTCAAGGACAATGTCCTGCGTAGATAGTAACATTCGCCATTATTTTCTATTTAGTGAGCGGCAAGACTGCCATGCAAGATTTGAACGATCTTTACTACTACGTCCAAGTTGTTGATCACAGCGGCTTCGCACCGGCAGGACGCGCGCTCTGCATGCCAAAATCCAAGTTGAGTCGCCGGATTGCGATACTGGAAGAACGGCTTGGTGTACGGTTGATTCAGCGCACAACCCGGCACTTCTCTGTCACCGAAATCGGGCAGACCTATTACGAACATTGCAAAGCGATGCTGGTGGAGGCCGAAGCCGCACAGGAAGCGATCGAAGTGACACGCGGGGAACCACGCGGCATCGTGCGTATAACCTGTCCGGTGGCATTATTGCACGCTAATGTTAGTACAATCCTGTCCGATTTCATGGCCAGCAACCCGCTTGTTACAGTACATCTGGAAGCCACCAATCGACGTGTCGATCCTATAGGAGAGGGGATTGACATCGCTATTCGGGTTCGCCCGCCCCCGATTCAGGATAGCGACCTGGTGATGCGTGTACTGGCCAATCGCAGCCAGTGTTTGGTCGCCAGCCCAGTGCTTATTGATAGTCATGGCTTACCGCTGATACCTGACGACTTGACAGGCTGGCCCAGTCTTGGACTAGGCGTTTGGCAGCAAAGCCATATTTGGAATTTATTCGGGCCGGATGGGGCGCAAATCGCTCTTCATCACACCCCACGCTTCGTCACCAGCGACATGATTGCGTTACGGAATGCAGCACTTGCCGGCGTCGGTGTTGTACAGCTACCCACGATGATGGTTTATGAGCAACTGGCCCAGGGCAAGTTGATTCGGCTGCTACAAGATTGGGCGCCCCGACATGAGATCATTCACGTGGTGTTCCCGTCACGCCGTGGCCTACTACCTCTAGTCCGTGCCTTGATTGACTACCTGGCACAACGCTTTAAGATGCTGGATGAAGATTGATCAGTATGAAAAAATCTTAACGTAATAGCTGGTTTCTTTGAAATCCTGAATTAGGGCCAAAAAACTCAACCATCAAAAAATCTTCGAGCCCATCATTATCTTCCATGCGTGCTGACAGGACGATAACGCGATTAAGGCGGTGCGATTCCCAATTAAAATCTCCTTTGAAATGCTTGCGAATCAACTCGATCATCCTGCGAATAATTGCGCGTTCTACATCCCCGTTTAACCCGGCATCAACTTCGATTACCTCGCGCCGAGAATTGTTGTAGTCTGTTGTCCAACCTCGAAATGAAAATCGGGCATTCCTAACCCCCATGCTGATAATTTGAAACACGCCGCTCGTACCTTCTGGCTGGAGGTTACGCCTGATGTTAGCCATTCTTTTTTCATCAGCTGAGAGCTGGCGTGGATTGGTTTCTGTATTTTCTCGTTCATCAGAAATTTCGGCTGCCTGACGGTGCGCTCTGGCGGCACTAATATAGCTTGCCAAATCGGTAGGAGGCGCTGAATGTGGCGCCGGAGGAGGCGCTAACGGGACCTCAGTTTCTGCGACTGTTTTTTCCGGCAAAGGCTTAATCGGTATTTCCGTTTCGATAGGCCGCGGCTGGGACAAAGGGGGCGGTTCATGTTTCGGCTCGGGCTCAGATTTCGGTTTGGGCTCAGGTTTGGGCTCAGGTTTGGGCTCAGGTTTGGGCTCTTGTTTAGGCGGCTCAATCTGAGAACTCGATTTTGGGGTAGCGGGTTCTTGTTCCGGTTTTGTGTCGGGCAATTCTACAAAGCGTGCATCAATGGGCGGCAAAAAAATCGTCTCTTCCTTGGGAGATTTTAGGAAATATCCAAATTCCCAAATAATGACCAGCCAAATAAAAGCCGCCAGTGGTATTGGCCACCAGAATCGAATCTCCTTCGATCTTGATTCGGACATGCTTACCACGTCATTTATGTTTTACCGCAATCAAAAAATGTTCGGCACCGGCGGATCGAGCCTGTAACATCGCCTGCACTACCATGCCTTGCGGTGCTTCGTTGTCCGCGGATACGACCACGCTTTGTTGTGATGCGTGTAACAGCGGCTTGAGCGTGGCAGCCAGGGTTTCCAGTGTGACGGGAATACGATTGATAAAAATTTTGCTATCACCCGTCAGCGTCAGCGTTACCGGCGCGTCTTCCTTGAGTTTTTCGGCCTCCCCTTGGGGAAGATTCACCTGCAGGGAATCAAGATTCTGCATCGACAATGAAGACAGCATGAATGTCACCAGCAAGAAAAACATCACGTCAATCATCGGAATGATCTCGATGCGCCCTTTACGATACGTTCTGGATTTACGCAGTTTCATAGGCGTTATCTCTGCTGATCCAAACGGATGTGATCAATCAAGCGTGTCCCAAGGCGCTCCATTTCATCCATCGTTTGTGATTGCAAACGAGAAAAATAATTAAATCCAAATAAGGCAATCAGTGCGATTAATAAGCCAACTGCAGTTGCAATAAGCGCCTGCGCCACGCCGCCTGTCACCCCGGTAGGATTGACGACGCCGCTGCCGCCGATTATCTGGAAGGCATGCATCATTCCAACAATGGTTCCCATTAACCCCAGCAAAGGCGCAGCCGTGACGATCGTTTCTAACACCCACAATCTACGTGCAAGGGATGTTTCAATCAACAGTGCTTCATCAGCTGCACGAGATTCAGTCCACCATGAAGGTCGATGTCGATTGGCGATCACCACCTCAAAGAATCGCTTGTAGTAGTGACGCTCATTCAAACCGGAAAGTATCTTTTCCAGGTCTTCCCATGCAAAACCATAAGTTTCAACAAGGTTCAACAAATCATATGAAAGACGTGCAAAACGCCAATAGAGAAATGCCTTCTCCAGCATAATGGCTAAAGCGATTACCCCCAGTAAAGACAATGGCAGGATAATCATCCCACCGAGTTTAAATGCAGTCCAGGCTTCTTGTAGCTCTTGCATGGTTATCTCCAAATGAAAGGGATCATCCCCATTTGCTTATTGAAAAACATATTAATTACCAGGAAAAATTTCGTCATGATCCAATCTGAGATACATCTGTTCTAATTATAATTCCCTGAACTCCCTCATTTTACTCAACTTTAAACATTCAGCCTTCATCTTTGCGTCACCCGAACGATGGCACTCTTAAAGTTGAAACAATAATAATTTTTGCTATCTGCTACCAAGGACTGCACTACACCTACAATCCTGGGTCGTCGCCTTGTTTCTGAAAAATGAATATCGAGGACTTCTGGTTGAAACCGTCCTCTAACAGGCTGCTAAAAAAGGCTCATATATTTCCCTTACCCGCCCATCTAAGAAATTTTTTCGGTTGATTCTAAATTTACAGCTCCCGTAAAAGCCTATTTTTCTGGGGATTTCCCGTTTTTCTGCCTTTTGGGCCGTACTTTATGGCGTATTTACGCCAATAGTCGCCCCGTCCTGACCAGGCTGCATGCCGCGGCCATCGTTGCGATTCTCCGTTAGCAGATGCACCATGAAGCTCAACTTCGCTTCCTTGCCCTTTGCCTTTCGATACAGGTGCGCCTCGCCATCCATTACGGATTGGTGGGGCGCATTACTAAATTCCTCGCCCATGCGTCAGTAGTCGGTCACGGTTATGACAAAACACGGTTGCATCCCATACCGCTTCGATGCTTCTTGCGGACTAATCTTGTCTTCTTCAAGCATGTCCAAGTACTTGTGCTCGTTTTACCTCTTTATTGATTCATAAATTTGCCCATTTCAAAATATCCGCCGTTACTTTAAACAGGGGAGACTTGTATCACCAGCGGACATTTCTATTTGGGGGAAATCGGACATTTCTATTTGGGGCTAACATTTCCTCAGGAATTGGTTGACGATATACAATGACCATAATATATTGACCACTTTTTAACGAAAACTCCTCCTCATTCCCCTATCGTTGTGATTAGCTATGATTTCCCTCTCAATGAACGAATGCGCACACTACTGCGCCTGGAGGATCTTTATGCCAAGTTGCTATGTTTTACAGAAAGATCAAGCGCTATTGATCATCACGCTGCCCTGAGCGTATTGTTCGAAGTTCTCGAAGTTGCTAGCCGTTCCGACCTGAAATCTGACCTCTTGCAAGAATTGGAACGCCAAAAACGCCAACTTTCTGCTTTACACAACAACCCGGAAATTTCAGAACTGGCACTAGATGCGGTACTCGATGAAATTGAAATCGCCAGTAGCGGCGTGTTAAACATGAGTGGCAAGGTGGGCCAGCACTTGCGCGAAAACGAATGGTTAATGGGTATTAAGCAGCGTGCTGGCATCCCCGGCGGAACCTGCGAATTTGACTTGCCATCCTACCATCATTGGCTCCATCAGGATGCCCTGCTGCGGCGCAATTACCTAAAGACTTGGCTCACTCCCATGCTGCCCATACGCGATGGTCTTGCACTCATCCTCAAGCTATTACGCGAAAGTGGGAAAGCGTACCATTACACTGCCCAGCAGGGTAGCTTCCAGCAAATGCAATGTGGCCGCGTGGCACAAATGCTGCGTATCAGTTTGGACAAAACTCTCCCGTGCGTTCCTGAAGTCAGTGCCAACAAATACATGCTTAACATTCGCTTTATCGCTGCCGATTATGTAGCCAAAAGCGCTGTATATGATCGGGACGTGGCGTTTAACCTTACTTTCTGTTCTTTGTAATTGTGCTTGTCGATTTAGTAACTAAGGCTCGCCTCTCACAAATGCAAGAAGCGCTAAAAATGGAATGATCTTTAGTCCATTTATTTGAAAACAGGAATACACCATGATGAAGAAAACCACTATTGTTGCTTGTCCACAATGTAAAAAAGAAGTGACGTGGAGCAATGACAGTCCCTATCGCCCATTCTGCAGCGAACGCTGCAAATTAATTGACTTGGGGCAGTGGGCCACAGAAAGTTATCGCATCCCACAGTCCGAAAACAACTCGGAAGAAGAGCCTTCTCACCACGCCTGACGCAACATTGCAATGCCATGCGCACCATGCTGCCAAGCTTTTTCCATGTCGTCACCACATAATCCACCCAGCGCGTACACCGGAATGGCAGAATTTGCCGCCATCGACGCAAATGACTGCCAACCTAAATGTGTTGCACCGGGATGACTACGGGTGGGCAATACCGGGCTCAGCACCACAAAATCAAAGCCCAGATTATTGGCTCGTTGTAATTCCTCGGCGTTATGACAGGATGCCGCACACCACATCAAATTGGGACGTGAAGTACACGCGGCAAGCTGAATACTATTCAAATGCACACCGTCCGCACCAATTTCGTTAGCCAACTCAATATCACTGTTAATCAGCACTTGTGCACCAAATACATGTGCCAGTTTCACCGCCCGTAAAGACAACTTGCGCATCGTTTCGCGCGATAACGCAGGCTCGCGCATCTGCACCAACTTCAAACCATTCTCTAACGCAACCTGTAAACGCTCCATAAACTTTTCGCAGCCCAGCTCGGCAGCATTACTGATGGCATACACAGGCGGCAATTGCAGCGCACGGAAAATAAATGTATTGGCCGGGAGCACCGGGGAGCGTGTCAGATTGGCAGCAGTTTGCCAACTTAGCTGTTGGTTTTCTTTGCCATGCAGTTCACCCTGCCATGCGGTAATACGAAAGAAATTGAGTCGCACGGTAGTATGGGTATAAATGTGCAAACGCGTCAGCCAAGGATAAGCACTCGTAATTTTAATGCCTAACTCTTCGTGCAATTCTCGTTCCAGCGCATGCAACAATGTTTCGCCCACTTCAACTTTTCCGCCCGGAAATTCCCAATAACCTGCGTAAGGCTTACCTTCCGGCCGCTGCGCCAGCAGAAAACTGCTATAGGCGTATCGCCCTCGCAAGGTCGGCCCAGCAGTGGACGCATCTGCTTCGCCATTAACCTCGCGCAGCAATACGCCAACGGCAATTTCAACCACACCAGAATTCATATTGTGTAACTGGCGGATTCAAGTTCGAAGTGCAACAACTGATGCTGGCTTGGTATAGCGC
>NZ_CAKMAA020000041.1 GCF_924101635.2 Candidatus Nitrotoga sp. HW29
GTTCCAGCGATGACCGTCGTCTGATGTCGGCACGCTTGGCACTGCCAGTGCTGCCTGCCGTCGTGAATGAAGGTGCTGCATCGCTAATGATGCTGCGAAATAAGGCTATTGCGCACTCTGAGTCCTCGAAGAACCCTGTGGAATTCTGCACTCCTGTACAAAAAAATGCAATTTCACTCAAGACAGAGCCGCTTGAGGTACTCAAAGAGCAAATTCCCCTCGATCTATTTCTTGCATTGTGTCAAACACGGAAGAAGCAGGCCATGGATACAGGCTTTGCAGAGGCTCGTTCTTCCGCTCCGAAGGGAGATCACCCTAACGTAGTTAATAAATAGCCACTGGATTGATGTTCACTTGTGTAGAGCCCACATACAACGGCTGCCCCAATACGAACAAAAATTCCCAAATTTTTTCTTTTACCAGCGGCCTAGTATCAATTAATTCCAAATTATAAATACCTCTTTTTGCCAGCATAAACTGGTTGACTGGAAATTCCTCTTTACTTTTGGAGTTGGGATAAACTTCAGAAGCCCAAGTATCTCCACCAAAGGCTACAATTCCTTGATCCGCTAGCCAGTTTGCAGCTTCCATTCCAATACCCGGCTCTGTTTCCAAAAACTGGTTATTGTCTTTCCCAATAAGCTTCAGCCAACCAGTATTGAATAAAACCACATCGCCTTTTCTGATGCTAATTCTCTGCTTCTGGAGTACCGCACGAATGTCGGCAACCGTAAATTCAGTGCTGCCGGGAACAATGTCTTTACCGTAATAAGCCGTCATATCCAATACCACTGCACGGGTGACTATGGGCGGTACTTTTTCTATCCCCAGCTTTTTTACACCTTCCACAGTTGCAAAATCTATCGCTTTGTTACCGTTGTAATAAACATTGTCAATACCAATATGCCCAATGCCATTTAGTTGCGTTCCGACACCCGTCCATGCGTTTACCATTTCATCGATAAAACTAAATTTATTCGGCCCCAGTGTTTTTCCACCCTGCCCACCAGGCTGCATACTGTACAAATTAAAACTGCGATGACGGAAAGCGGGCAGATGTTTATCGATTGGCACCGCTAAAGACAGCGTTTTTCCCTTTTTTACTAGTTGAAGAGATTGCAGTACCAAATCAGGTGTGAGCAGATTTGCCGCACCTATTTCATCATCCTTTCCATAAGACGAAACGTGCCAACTGGTATCTTTCGGGTCTATCTGTAGATTTTCCTGCGCTTGTGCTATAAAAATATAGCTGACAAATAATCCTGCCAATAATGCTTTTTTATATATTTTTTTCATCATATTATGTTTTTAGAGCCGATTGTTAACAACTATCAAGGATCTGGATATAAGAATCCCTAAGGCTGCTTGCAGTATTCAGAAGAATACTGCAGATGAATAACCACGAACACAATCGACAGACCCTAGCAGGAGGACTAAGTCTCTACAAGTAGGGCACCTGTAACAATGACCAAGGCACGCACCAGCAGCAATGCCTTGCCTTGCGCACGGTGATCGATACGCACGCTGTTATCACTGCGCAGCAAACGCAGAGCGGTTTTAACTTGCATTACATATAGCGCGTACATCATCACTAGCATCATAAAATGTATCCACACTAAAAATGAAGTCAATTCGTTTTCCACAATCAAACGCCGATACCAGTCTTTATAAAGGTAAAGATAAATCGGCATCCCCAAATCAAATAAGATTACGGAAATCACTAACAGTATATGAAATGTACGTTGCTTAGCGTATCGAAACGCAGCTAACATTAACACATAGCTAGCAAGTGCAGCCCATACTGTACCTGCCGTTAACATATTTTGTTCTGACTACACACCTTACTTACATTCTCCATCAGTTTTTCTAAGCAATTCTAACTGCATTAAACTTCTAAGAATGGTACGTAACACGTGTAATTGCTATGTAGATACTTTGATTTTGTTCTATACATTCGATTCTGGTGAAAAACTGCTTGCCGTAAGGTTTATATCCGCCTTATTTACTTTTGCTTCACGCTTATCCAGCTTATCAACGATAAACCGTGCTGCGAAATGCTTCACCGTTAGTCAGTTCTTTATCGAAGAAGCGAGTAATGTAAGTGACATTTGACCCATTTTTGAAGTAATTTATGAAAATATTTAACGTACTCTTTATAACAATGCTAATTGCGCTATTTCTATGGTGACTGGTCAGTTTTTTATTCTTTAACTGAAGGAAAAGCCAACGGACTGCTAGCTAATTTCAGCATTTCCTGAATTGTTTGGTACGCTTTCAAATTGGGAAATTGCCCTTTATGAAATACAAATTGCAAGCGCTCATTTAATCTATTCAGCCCTGCCAGACCGAATGAACGACCTGAATAATCCGCGTATATGCGCAAGTCTTTTACCAACCCCACTTGCTCTCCATTGCGCATAATAATTTGAATCTCCTGCTTCCTTATTTCAATTGCGATAGGCGCAGTAGGTAGTAACATTAACCGGGTTTTCAGTATGCGATTGACACCCGCTATAAAAAAGAAACTAGCCAAAAACGAAAACAAATATGCCAAACTGACATCTCCGCCATACCAAAATTTAAGTACCATTGATAGTAAAGCCACCACTGTAGGAACATATAATAGTAAATCCCACATCATGCCTCTACGATCCTGGACTAAATTGAAACGCGTATCGCTCATACTGGATCAACCCGCGTGACTTTCTGTTCCCACCTTAAGAATCCTTTTAATTCCCGCTTCCATTTCGCCATGTAACATACGTCCTGGCTGAACACTACTAACGACACCTTTATCGTCTATAAAGAAAGTCCAAGGATCGCCCATCACACGATATGCCTTGAATGCTTGCGGATTTTGGTATTGATCCATGTGCAAAAAAAGTACCTGAGTTTGATATTTCTCCAATAACGCTTTCATTATTTGTAATTGACCATCGCATACAGTGCAATGACCAGGAGTAGCAAACTCCAATACAATTGGTTTATTGAGCGCCAATGCTTTATCCAAAGAGTATTGGTACATGCGCGCATCTGGCTGACGATATGTCGTCATTTTACTCATGTCCCCACCAACATCTACTAATGTTTTAGTAGGCAAACTAGGTGCTAGCATACCTTTCTGCAACATTCCCATTGAAGCCCCCCCCATATTCCATGCAGAAAACTGTTCGCCACAACCGCAAACAAGGCAGGAAACAACAAGCAACCATAATATTTTTATTCTCACTTGGATCGGTTCCACCCATGACAAGTACGATATATATTATACCCCCAGATAATATTAGCCAATAAAACTACACTACCAAACATTCCTGCGAGTGACATAAAACGTGATGCCACCAACTCTCCGTCGTCCTCAATAAAAATACCAATCAGCCCCGCAGAGCTGAAGAAAACCACGACCCCCAACAAGCCAAGATTGTGCATCCAAAAATGGATCTTGACCAAACGTAAACTATAGATAGATCGACGCACCAACCTTGGAATAAGATAGTACACTGCACCAAAAATAGCCATCTCCACCCATCCCAGTAAATTAATATGAGTATGCCCTAAAACGATCCTGTGGCCGGGTATACCGCTATTAACAAAATGTCTAAAGGTGGGAATCCCACCCATCAACGCCCCCCAGGAAAAACCGATTATGCTATAAATAATGCATGCATAAATAAACCATAATGTATATTTGGTATATTCTTTATCCTGAGTCCAAGGTTCATTTAATTCCTGCATCATGCTAATTCTCTCTCGCTTTTAATTTCACTTCTTCACGCACATCCTTATAATCCGATTTCCAATTATCTGGTGCCCACATCCTAACCATCTCATCAATAAACTTAGACTCTCCTCCCACAGGAGGAAGTCGCGACGCATTAGACCCTGGATTGGCTCGCAATTCGGAAAGAAACATAGCGATCGCCTGTAAATCTGCAGGCGGCAATTTCGCTACAAAAGCAGCCCCTTTAAGAGGGCCGTGATCCATCGTCGTTCCAGAGTAAGATGTTTCAGGATTTGTTAGAAATTTGTTAAGGTATTCAAGAGTACGCTTGGATCCAATACCGTCAAGAACCAACCCCATATTTGTACCGTTACGCATTGCACGGTGACAAACAGTGCATCCCGCTGTACGAAATAATTCTGACCCACGCATACCTTCGGTGGAGAAGTCATACTGGAGTACTGGGTACATCGGTTTATCCAAACGTGACCTGACAACCTCTAGCACCAGCCAACTAGCAAAAGCCAAAATAAAAATTAGCGCAAAACCCCCAAGTAGCAATTTTTCTCCAAGCTTCATATTGCTAATTGCCATACTGGATTACCCCCGACTGTTTAATATGCTTTTCCAATAAGTAAATTCCCCGCGCCTAGAATCTCGACGCGGGGAATTTACAAACAAAAGCTAATTCAATAACTAAAGATTGCTACCGAGCTAAAACTTCCTTCAGAACAGTTTGATTATCAATAAGAAGACCGTCTCGTACATTAACTGGCGGCGCAGTAGTCAAATATGCAGCAACATTATAAATGTCATCATCCGTAAGTGTTTTCGCCACCGCTTGCATCATTGGAACGCCTCCAACTACAGGATCATTATTTCTTGTTCCATCACGCCAACTTTTTAATTGGTTAACCAAATATACATACTTTTGATTACCAATTGCTGGGAATATAGGATCAGCACCGCGTCCATTAAAACCATGACATGAATAACAAGAGGCCACCTTACCCTTCACCCCACTATGAACCAGAAGTTTCCCTAAATACGGCTGACCAATCTGCTGCCCCTCTGCTTTAAGCGCTTTCAAATCAGAAGGCTCAAATTTTCTTGGTAAACTATCTACAAACGCAGCCACATCACGCCGATCTTGCTCACTTAACGCCTTGGCAAATCCGTTCATAACCGCGCCCAACCCAGAGGGGGTTCGCTTGTCTGCAGCAAAATTAGTGAGCTGTTTAACTATATAAACATAACCAATATTGGCTAAACGGGGGGAGCCCATGGCATCATTACCCAATGCATTTTCACCATGACAAGTCAGACAAGCAGGAACATCTCCTTTCCCTTGGGTAAAGATGGTCTTACCGTTGGCAGGATTCGCGTTAACTTTCCCAGCCTCCGAAGAAGCAGCCGTTCCCGATACTAGTACAGTGATAGCTATTGTTGCAAGCCATGACGACAACATGGATGTAGATTTGCGCATTTCCCCCCCTTATTTCTTGAAATTCTTCAATTTAATCTTCCCTGGCAACTTTACAAGCTGCTGGTCTTTACAATCGCTATGAAAGACACGCCATGTTTTTGGAAGAGATCCAAAAACAATATTTTGCCATCTACACTATTATTTAGTCTTGTTTTATTAAGAATTCTTTTTAAATAAGATTGCGGCCATACCAAAAATGAATCCAAAAATACATACATACATCAAAAGAACTTGGCCGGTAGTCACATTCTCAAACATAACCTCTCCTCTTTCCAATACTGCTTTAGTTAAAAACTTATTGTGCTCATGGTCTTTCTAGACTAACGGATTTTATCACTGCCAATTTGTATTACGCAAGTTTTTTAGTAATTTTGACTTTCGGGATCGCTCCAGATAGAAACGCTTTATTTTCCCAAGCTTAATATCACATGATTATAGTCGCTACAGTGTGCATGATACAGATGGGTACGTTATACTGCATGACTTGCAAAAGCGCCCGTAGCTCAGATGGATAGAGTATTGGTTTCCGAAGCCAAGGGTCGTGGGTTCGACTCCCGCCGGGCGCACCAGCAATCAAAATTATGATTGCACTTGTTTAAGATTATTACTTGTTTTAGTTTTTTAAAGTTTGACCTGTAGGTGAATCTTAGGCAATAAAAAAATGACCGTTTTGAACTAAATCCTTAGACCTGACATCCCTTGTAGCATAGCTGCTAGTGTGAACATACTCGCCCGCAATCAACAGGCGCACAAAATTATTGAGGTTATTAAGAAAAGTGAGCGAAATCCGGTTAAATTTAAAATCACTTTAAAAATCTGTTTGACCAAATTTCCCACCTATTGACAATACGCAATAGTTTTATTGGTAATGATCATGTGTAGTAATAATGTAGATCAATAATGCTTTCACAATTCTGCTGGTATGAGAAATCCGTTTATTGGATAACTAAAGCCCATAATATCTCTTTCAAATATCGATGATATGTACCGACTAAACTTGATAAATCACATCCATTAAGTCTGTACAGTATCAGCATTGTTATAAACAACTCAACATAAATATAACCATGAATAGAGCCATAACATACCTAAGGAGACGCTGATTAATTCAAAAAATCGCGAAATTGCGCACATAACAAATTGATTATCCAATGTGTGAAATTTTGAAACACGAATTAATCAATACTTTCCTAAATCAACCTTTAAGATAACTCTTAAAACGACTAAGTCCACATCATTACTCAATCAATCTGCTCACAAAAATTACATGCCATACAGCCCCGTACCTCCCACCGAATTCGTTGCCTGGTTTCGTTCGGTTGCGCCTTACATCAACGCCTTTCGTGGCCGTACTTTCGTGGTCGCATTCGGCGGTGAAGTAGTAGCAGATGGTAAATTCGTCGAGCTAACCCACGACCTTAACCTACTTTCCAGCTTAGGAGTACGCCTCGTATTAGTACATGGCGCTCGTCCACAAATCGAACATCATTTATCGCGCAACAATCTTGAAGATCACTACCACCACGGTATCCGGCTAACCAATTCAGAAACCATGCAATGCGTAAAAGAAGCGGTGGGGCGCGTGCGAGTAGAAATTGAGGCTCTTTTGTCGATGGGCTTGGCAAATTCACCCATGGCTAACGCTGATATTCGCGTTGCGGGTGGCAACTTTATTACCGCCCAACCAATGGGCGTAATTCATGGCGTGGATCTACTGCATACTGGCAGCGTGCGTAAAGTAGATGTGGTAGCGATTAAAGACCGTCTTGAGCACAATGAAGTAGTTTTACTTTCTCCGCTTGGTTATTCGCCTACCGGCGAGGTGTTTAATCTTACTCTGGAAGAGGTAGCAACACGAACCGCTATTGCGCTTGACGCAGATAAACTAATTTTTTTGATGGAAATGGACGGTGTACAGGATAAACACGGCAATTTACTGCGTGAATTAACCATCGCCGATGCCAATACCATCTTATCCAAGAAAAGCAAGTTGCCGGAAGATGTATCACTGTTTCTGCCGTGCGCTGTGCACGCCTGCGAGGCAGGCGTAGCACGCACGCACCTGATCAGCCGCCATATTGACGGTGCCATTTTACAAGAGCTGTTCAGTGATATCGGTATCGGCAGCATGGTAGTGGAAAGTACGCTCAACACTTTACGTGATGCCACTATTAATGATGTAGGCGGCATTTTACAACTACTACAACCATTGGAAGCTGAAGGCGTACTGGTACGACGTGGCCGCGAGCGACTGGAACGTGAAATCGGGCGTTTCGTGGTGCTGGAACATGACCACCGCATCATCGGCTGCGCTGCATTGTATCCATTTATCGAAGAACAAGCCGCCGAGCTGGCCTGCCTAGCAGTACAAACCAATTACCGCAAACAAGGTTACGGCGACATTCTGCTTAAGCACGTCCTGACCGAGGCCCAAGCACAAGGCTTACACAAATTATTTGTGCTGACTACGCGTACTGCCCACTGGTTTATTGAACGAGGATTCAAAGAAACGGATGTCGGGCAATTACCTGCGCAGAAAAAAATGCTTTACAACTATCAACGCCGCTCCAAAGTATTTCTGAAAAATCTATGATCAAATTGTGCATGGAACAAAGTTGAATCTTTGCGAGTGTTGATGATTGATGTCAAAATTGAAACGTTAAACTAAATAATCGGAGAATTTAATAATGACAAGAATGGTGCAATGCATCAAATTAGGCCACGAAGCAGAAGGATTAGAACGCGCACCATACCCTGGCGCATTGGGGCAACGCATTTTCGAACAGGTTTCGAAAGACGCTTGGGCCGCTTGGCTCAAACACCAAACAATGCTGGTCAACGAAAACCGCTTAAATCTTGCAGAAGCTCATGCACGCAAGTATTTAGCCCAACAAATGGAAAATCATTTTTTTGGAGATGGCGCGGAAATGCCTTCCGGCTATGTCCCACCGGGCAAATAAATGCACCATTCACACAGCCATCAGCTTAAAAAACTCTCCTCACTCAGTTAATCTTGCTGCTTGCTCTTCCCACAAGCAGCAAAAAAGTGAGGTTGCTCAGAAAAAATTACAGGTTAATAGAGTAACCAAATTTTTTCTGGAACAAGGTAGAAAGCTCGTCGCGCGTTGGCTTATGGTTCTGTCCGCCGCGACTGGCGATTTTCAGTGAACCTAACAAAGAAGCAAGGCGTCCGGTAGTATCCCAATCCCAGCCTTGCTGAATACCGTGCAGCAAGCCTGCACGATAAGCATCACCACAACCAGTGGGATCAAGTAATGTCTCAGCCTCAGGCGTCGGGATGCGCATCTCCTTGCCATCTGCATAAATGAGGGACCCTTCTGCACCGAGGGTAACAATGAAAGCCTGTGTCAGCTTACTAAGTTCTTCAATTTTTTTCCCAGTTTTATCCTGCAATAACTTAGCCTCGTAATCATTCACCGTTACGTAATCCGCCTGCTTAACGAAATTTAATAATTCATCACAACTAAACATCGGCATACCTTGACCCGGATCGAACACAAAGGGAATGCCCGTTTCATGGAATTCCTGCGCATGCTGCAACATGCCTGTACGTCCGTCTGGTGATACGATACCGAGTGTGACATCCTTGGCATCGTATACATGATTTTGCTCAGAAAAACCCATCGCGCCAGGATGGAAGGCAGTAATCTGATTATCGTCCAGATCGGTTGTGATAAAAGCTTGGCCAGTAAAACTGTCCGGTACATGACGAACGTATTGTTGCGATAAACCTAATTTTTCCAAGCGTGAGCTATAAGAACCAAAATCATCACCTACCGTCGCCATAATCAACGGATTGCCGCCGAGTAGTTTCAAATTATAGGCAATGTTCCCTGCGCAGCCACCAAACTCCCGACGCATTTCCGGCACCAGAAAAGAAACATTCAAGATATGTATCTGCTCAGGTAAGATATGTTTTTTGAACTGGTCATTAAACACCATGATGTTGTCGTAAGCTAAAGAGCCACAGATAAGGGTATGCATATTGATCGTATAAGTTAGATAATTAAGGGTACGGATTATAACAGCCAGCCTAATATCAATTTGATATAGCCTTCTCAGCTTTTCCCTGATTTAACCATCCCGACACCTTAAATATTAATAAGAGTTCCAGTCAAAACTTAAAAAGTTAGGCGGATTCAATATCGTCGTTGTACCCACTCAATTAGCGCGTTTTGTGCTTGTTGCCCTGCTGCAGCATTAGGATGGTTGATTAAAAAAACCAAAATCCATTGCTTTCCGCTACGGGATTGCACATAGCCGGCAATAGCTTGCACACCTTCCAGCGAACCAGTTTTTAGATGAGCGTGGTTGGCAGCTTCACTGTCCGTGAGGCGTTTTTTAAAGGTACCATCAACCCCAACGATAGGTAAGGAAGCCTCAAATTCCGTTGATAACGGGCTACGCTGCGCGCTATGCAACAATAATGCCAAACTGTGCGGACTGATCCGTTCCCGACGCGAAAGTCCGGCACCGTTTTCCAGTATCAATTCGGGGAAGTACAGTTTCTTTTGCGTCAGCCAATTACGTATCGTCAGTTCGCTGTGAGTAAAACTGGCGGGAGTTTCGGCAGTCCCACCCAAGCTAAGAAAAAGTTGACGCGCCATGACATTGTTGCTGAATTTGTTAATGTCTCGAATCAACTCAGCCAATGGCGCGGAATTATGTGTAGCAAACAGAATCGCACTACCTGAGACTGTACCCTCACGCAATGTACCCTGTAGCAGTCCCCCCATCTCTTGCCACAACACACGAAATACAGCATACAGATAGCTTGGGTGGGACAACAAGCTGATATGCCGCTCACGCTCACCGCACTGGGCCGGGAAAACACCTTGCACACGTAGCGTATCGCCTTGCAACTGTATGGACAGCGCATCATCCCAGTTGCTGCAATTTACTGGTGCAGTTGCTACCGTAACGCGGTTGTCCAGCGTGATGCCGGCTAGTTCCGGCATACTGATAATCTTGATTTTTTCGCCCTCCGGAATAAATCGCAGACGCACGGAGTTAAAATTAAGCAACAACGCGTCCGGTCCAGTGTTGTAAGGGCGCATCGGCTCGTTATCAAATTCCGCGGGATTGTGCGGGGCAAGCTGGAATACACTATGATCCAGCACCAGATCGCCACGGATCTCACGCAGACCACGACTACGTAGCTCATGTAGCCACAGCCATAATTTTTCCAGCGTCAATTTGGGATCGCCGTAACCCTTCAAAATCAGGTCGCCGTGAAGCACATCTTGTTCCAGCTTACCGTCAAGATATGCCTCGGTCTTCCAGCTATATGAAGGGCCTAGCAACTCCAGCCCAGCATACGTAGTGAGCAGCTTCATGGTTGAGGCCGGACTCATCGACTGCTTCGCATTCACACTAATAAGCGGCGTGCGCGCATTTACCTCGCGTACCTCCACGCCAATACTGTCAAGCGGAATATGTGCTAGCTGCAACGCTTTCACCACTGACGGCGGCAACGTGGCTGCGTGAGTACTGGAGAGAACACAAAAAATAAATAACACGATGTGAAGCAGTTTCATAACTACCTCTATGCCTCCGTCATTTCCACAAAAACGGAGAGAACAAATTTGAATCGCTCTACTTTGATTCATTAGATGATCGCCGCAATAATTGCCAGCGTATTTTCAACCAGCATGTCCATTTCAGCCTCGCTGATAATATAAGGGGGCATGAAATAAATCGTATTGCCCATCGGCCTCAGCAGCAATTCTTTTTCCAGCGCGAGGCTGAAACAACGTTGCGCGAAATTGCCATGCAAACTATCCACCTCAAATGCCCAGATCATGCCAGTATTGCGGAAATTTTTTACACGGGGGTGATCACGTAAAGGCTGTGCAATACGGTTAAAATAAACCGCTTTGTTGCGGTTAGTTGCAATAACGTCATCTTGCTCAAAAATTTCCAAGGTTGCCAATGCTGCACGACAAGCCAGCGGATTGCCGGTATACGAATGCGAATGTAAAAAACCTCGCGTTACTTTGTCAGCATAAAATGCCTGATAGACAGTATCCGTTGTCATCACCACGGATAGCGGCAAATAGCCACCGCTTAGACCCTTGGACAAACACAGAAAATCCGGCGAAATATCCCCCTCTGTGCTATCCCGACTGAGAAATTTTTCAGCCTGCTCACAAGCAAACATCGTTCCCGTCCGTCCCATCCCTACTGCAATTTCATCGGCAATGAAATGCACATCATATTGATCGCATAACTCTCGTGCACGCGTTAAATAAATCGGGTGATACATAACCATGCCGGCAGCCCCCTGCACTAACGGTTCGAGAATAAAAGCGGCAATATTGTGATGATACTGCTGCAAATGAGTTTCAAGCTGCGCAGCACAGCGTACAGCATAGTCTCGTGCACTCTCTCCTAGTTCTGCATTGCGCCAATCAGGGCTTAATACTGTGGCATTCTGTTTAACCAAGGCACTATATGGATCCTTGAATATTCCCACATCGGTCACCGACAATGCGCCCAGTGTTTCACCGTGATAACTGTTTTGCAGACTGATAAAACTGCTCTTGCGAGGCTGACCCCTGTTGCGCCAATAATGTACGCTCATTTTTAGCGCAATTTCAATAGCCGACGCACCGTCTGAGGCATAAAAACAATGGCCCAGACCGACAGGGGCCAGCTGCGCCAATCGTTCAGAAAGCTGCACCACAGGTTCATGAGTAAAACCAGCCAGCATCACATGCTCTAGCTGCTCTAACTGAAGGGTAATGGCGGTATTAATACGCGGATTGCAATGCCCGAACAAATTCACCCACCACGAACTCACCGCATCCAGATAGCGCTTACCGTCAAAATCATATAGCCACATACCTTGCCCACGCTGGATAGGTATTAACGGCAACGTCTCATGGTGCTTCATCTGCGTGCAGGGGTGCCACACAGCGGAATGAGAACGGACAAGCAAATTGTTGTTAGGCATAGCAGGTCTCAAAAATTATCCAGCTTGACTTGGTACATCTGGCCATTTGGATTTAAGAAAATGCTGAATTATCCACCGCACAGCAGAGTCCGGCGCGTAGTTTTCGGATGCGGGGTGAAGTTCTACGAGTTTTACCCTGAATTGCGCCATTTTTTGCATTATTTCTCTATCTTTCGTATTACGGACGCAACTTGGCCGTCAGCTATGCATAACCATCGGCGCACCAGCACCAGATTAACAAAACCAAATAGCGTAAATAGCAGGCCTGATTGCGCATCAGCCAATGTGCGCCTTCATGCCAAAATGCCACTGATAGTCTTTTTTAGACTGGTGCATCGCTGCTCCAGCAGATGTCGAAATTTGAACAGGGTTATTGCATACGACGCCACTTCACGATTTAAATCAATACCGACAAAACAGCGTTGGCCTGGCTATCGTAAAATGCATCTTCCGTTGCTTCGCCCAAAAGACCGAAGCACTGCTGCGCAGCATACATACGCAATCAGTATTTCCCTAGGATTGTGGGATTTCTGGCCTTTGTGTAATGCGTTGATACAAACGGAAAGGTTCTGATTTAACCCCCTTACGATTGCCTTCCCATAGCTCGACCCAAGTTGTTTCGTCTTTCACAAGCTTGGCGGCACGTTCCCCATGCACCAGTAGCAGATCGCAACCGAGCGGTGCCCGAGTGTTCGTGGTGATATTTCCCAAGTATTGCAGCATGGCGCGCTGGGTATCGCCTACATCCAAACTCGCAATACAACCATACTGTACGGGCATAGCCTGCTTGAGAGAAGCGACCATACCACGATAGCTCTTGCTATTGTCCAACCATGGTAGCCATAGTGTCATGGCAAGCACCCATAACAACGTCACACCGCTGGCCCAATTAAGCACAGCACGACGCATAGAGCGTCCAACGCGCCACACTAACAGCACCCACAGCACGGTAAAGGTCAGTGCAATCCAGAATGTCGTCGCATTAAACACTGGTTCAAAACCAGGCTGATAGTCTTTCAGCCACAGTGTGATCTTGGCATGATTATCCCGTAGTAGCCCAGCCCAGCCCCACCACATTAAAATAGCGACAAAACCGAAAGTCATGATGCCGAACCAATCTAACGCGTTAGCTGCCCCCCGGCGCAGAGTAGGAAGCGCTGCAGTAGCAAGCAAAGCTAACGGCAATAGTATAGGCAACGCGAACACTTCCCTAATATTGGGCACTACACTCAACGTAAACAACATTACAAAAAAGCTCACCAGCAATAGCTGGAATTCCGCTTCATGCAGTACCCTTCTCCGCGCTTCCCATACTGCCCATGCAGCCAATGGCAAAGCAGGCCAGGCGAACCAAGGCAATATTTTTACGTAATATAGCGCCTGTGCATAATCGCCACCTCGAATATAGTCAAGCCAGTGACCAATGTTAAGCGTCCAAATCCATTCCATAAATAGATCAGGCGAACGTTGATACAACAAGAAAGGCCAGACAGTTAACCAGGGCAACGCAAACAACAATGCAATACCCAAGCTGGAAAGAAAGGAACGCATGCGCCAAGTGCGAAATAGTAGTAGCGCGGCACTGATCAGCACGAATAGCGTTGGCGCGATAAAACCTTTGGACATAAAGCCGATGCCGATGCCGATGCCGATGAGCATGCCTGCCAACAGCGTACGATGCAAACTTAAAATGTAGCCATACAACATCATGGCGCAACCTGTAAGCAAAGCCAGATCAGTGATGAGCTCATGAGAGCGTACCAGCATGCCAAGACAGCCAATCAGAATAATCGTCGCAGCCCAACCGCGACTCCTCCCGAATAACTCACGTCCGGACAGCCCAATGAACAACAGCGTAAGAGCGGTATAAAAACCGCTTGCCAAACGCGCACCATCATGCAGCTCGAGCACAGGAGAAAATAGTTTGGCAAAAAGCGCGGCTGTAATGTAGAACAGTGGTGGCTTGTCCATGTAGGGTTCGCCGGCCAAAGTGGGAACGAGCCAATCACCGCTTTGCAGGATGTGGTAGACCAATCCGAAACTATAAGCGTCATCTGACTGCCACGGGTCATGCCCTACCAATCCTGTACCTAACCACACCGCGCACAGCAGTACCAGTAACCAAGCTTTAGTTATCGTGATCGGGTGTTCTTGTGTCGGCGGATAGAAAAACATGAGCTTGCGCGCTTATCCCAAGACCTTGATGCGCTGCCCGGGTGTGGGTTTATAGAACATTCGGGTAGCCACTACCCTGCTTGCAATTAAAAACAAAAAAGGCAGCGTCCGCTGCCTTTCAATTGCTGCTTGTCGTTCAGTTTCATTATGGTGCAGATTTTGCACCGGACTTGCCATATTTTTGGCGGAATCTCTCCACTCGACCAGCGGTATCCACGATTTTTTGCGTACCGGTATAGAAAGGATGACAGTCCGAGCAAACTTCTACATGCAGCGGTTTACCCATTGTGGATTTGGTTTTAAAAGTATTACCACAACTGCAAGTAACTGCAATTTCTTCGTATTGCGGATGAATGTCGGTTTTCATTTTGGCTTCCTTAAACATGAAAATTGAGGACTTTAAAATTTAAAGCAGTGCACACTAACGCACATATTAAGGCCGCAGATTATCCTTGAAATGAAATTTCCGCGCAACTTTATGTTAGATCGTTTGCCGACCACCCCCTTATTCCGGTATAATCCCACTTGCCGTTTAAACCAATGGAAGAACATGCTGCCGAGTAAGTAGTGAAACAGGCGCATTGCCGAAGGCGTAACACCCGTAACCGCTCAGGCTCAAGAACTATTGGCACAGGCAAATCTGGAGAGTGCTGTTGACACAGCCACCGAAGGGGCACACGGATTTATCCGTAATCTCTCAGGTAAAAAGGACAGATGGGGCGAAGCAGATATTCTGCCTCGCCTTTTTTTATTTTTTGAAAGATTACTTATGACACTCAAACATACTCCTTTGAATGCAGCGCACCGTGCAATGGGCGCAAAGATGGTCGATTTCGGCGGCTGGGATATGCCGTTGCATTACGGTTCACAACTCGACGAACACCATCAAGTGCGTCGCGATGCCGGTATGTTTGATGTCTCACATATGCGCGTGGTCGATATGAAGGGAGAAAGAGTGCGCGACTTCTTGCGCTACCTATTAGCAAACAACGTAGACAAGCTCCAATCTTCCGGAAAAGCGCTGTATTCCTGCCTGTTACGTCCGGATGGTGGTGTGATCGACGATCTCATCGTATATTTCATGAATGAGACGTGGTTTCGCATCGTAGTAAATGCAGGTACCGCAGATAAGGATATTGCATGGATGACTGAACAGGCCACTATCCGCGCACCGCAATTGCAGATCACTTCACGCAATGATTTGGCAATGATCGCGGTGCAAGGACCATATGCAGCGGCAAAGCTATGGCAGGCCTTGCCCGAAGCGCAAACGTTGGCGGAAGGACTCAAACCCTTCAATGCCGTAGAATACAATTCGATGTTTATCGCCCGAACTGGCTATACGGGTGAAGATGGCTTCGAGATCATACTACCGGCCAAGGCTGCATCTTCCTTCTGGCAAACACTGAATGACGTGGGCGTAAAACCTATCGGGCTAGGCGCACGTGACACGTTGCGCCTGGAAGCCGGCATGAACCTGTACGGTCATGATATGGACGAAACAACAAATCCACTAGAAGCCGGTCTGGCATGGACAGTAGACTTGGTGAGTGAACGCGACTTCATCGGTAAAACGGTGCTTGTCACCAAGCCCAGAGCCCGTAAATTAGTCGGTCTTGTCTTGCAAGATCGCGGAGTGCTCCGTGATCACCAAGTAGTACACAGCAGCCATGGCGATGGCGAAATTACCAGCGGTAGTTTTTCGCCCACACTGAATCAATCAATCGCCTTGGCACGCATACCCTCTGCAGTGCAAATAGGTGACACGGTACAGGTGGCAATTCGCGATAAAATGCTGGCAGCTAAGGTAGTAAAATACCCGTTTGTACGTAACGGCAAAGGCTTAATCTAATTTTTACTTTTTTAAGGATATAACCATGAGCAATTCAAACAGTCTGCCAGGTAACCTGAAGTACACCACCTCCCACGAGTGGGTCAAAAAAGAAATCGACGGTACGATCACGATCGGTATTACCCAACACGCGCAAGAGCTGCTAGGCGACATGGTATTTGTGGAAAATCCAGCAGTAGGCCGCCAACTGAAAGCCAAGGAAGAATGCGCGGTAGTAGAGTCAGTAAAGGCTGCGGCTGACATTTATGCGCCTGTTACCGGCATAGTGGTCGGAGTTAATTCTGAACTCGGCGATGCGCCAGAAAAAATCAATGAAGATCCTTATTCCGCATGGATGTTCAAAATGAAGCCAGATAACACCGCCGACGTAGACACGTTAATGGATGCTGCAGCGTATCAGACACTAGTCGACAGTGAAGCACATTAAGACGCTGCAATGGATGAGAGAATTTCCGCTACAAATACCTATTTTTACTCCTTTAAAAAAGGAAGCCAGCCATGATTACAACCGATAAATTTGTAAACCGTCATAACGGTCCGCGCGAAAATGATGTTAAGGCAATGCTTGAGACAATTGGTGCAGGTTCTGTAGATGAATTAATTGATCAGACCATTCCTGCTGCGATCCGCTTAAACAAGCCATTGAACTTGCCATCCGGAATGACTGAATATCAATACCACAAGCATTTACGTGGTGTTGCGGCAAAAAATAAACTTTTTAAAACCTATATTGGTTTAGGTTATTACAACACGATAATTCCGCCTGTTATCCAAAGAAATGTTTTAGAAAATCCGGGTTGGTATACCGCTTACACACCTTATCAGGCGGAGATTTCACAAGGTCGCTTAGAGGCATTGTTGAATTTCCAAACCATGATTATGGATTTAACCGGAATGGAAATAGCAAATGCATCATTGCTGGATGAATCCACTGCAGCTGCTGAAGCAATGGCAATGTTGTTCAATAATCGCACGCCCCGAGCAATTGAAAATGGAGCGAACAAGTTTTTCGTTTCCAACGAATGTTATCCGCAAACTATCGATTTATTAAAAACACGTTCAACTCCAATGGGAATTGAATTAGTGATTGGTGACTTTAAAACCGGAGCGTTAGATAGCAGCATTTACGGTGCATTGCTTCAATATCCAACCGCTGATGGCAAAGTTCACGACTACGCCGACTTTGTAAAAAAGGCAAAAGCAAACGGAACTACCATTGCTGTAGCAGCCGATATACTGAGTCTGGTCTTACTAGCCCCTCCAGGCGAATGGGGAGCTGATGTTGTTGTTGGTTCCACCCAACGCTTTGGGGTTCCCATGGGTTACGGCGGCCCGCACGCTGCATATTTTGCTTGCCGTGAAGAATATAAACGATCCATTCCCGGTCGCATCATTGGTGTTTCGATTGATGCGGACGGAAATCAGGCATTACGTATGGCCTTACAAACGCGCGAACAACACATCCGCAGAGACAAAGCCACCTCCAACATTTGTACCGCACAAGCATTATTAGCCATTATGGCGAGTATGTATGCGGTATATCATGGACCGGAAGGCCTCAAAGGGATTGCACAACAAGTACATTGTACTGCTATCGCCTTGGCAACCGAGTTAAGAAAATTAGGCTATCTCGTTGAAGATGGAATTTATTTTGATACCATCAAAATAAATGGAACAGACAATGCGAAAATTAAACAACTAGCGCAAGCAGCACAGGTTAATTTACGTTATACGGATGATGCAATTACTATTTCTGTTGATCAAACTATCGATGCCGATGATTTGAATGCGCTGATTAGTATATTCGCACAAGCGGTGGGTAAAACCACTTCTAAAATTACTAATGAACAGATTTTTAATCAACAATCTTTAATCAAAAATCGTCAATCTTTAATCCTGCAACATCCTGTATTTAATATTTACCACTCCGAATCCGAGCTGATGCGGTATATTAAGCGATTGGAAAACAAGGATTTATCTTTGACGCATTCCATGATTTCATTAGGCTCTTGTACGATGAAGTTAAATGCCGCCTCCGAATTAATGCCTATTACATGGCCCGAATTTGCCCATATCCACCCCTTTGTACCCGTTGAGCAAGCGGCGGGTTACCATGAAATAATCGATGATCTGGACAAATCATTAAGTGAGATTACGGGTTTCGAAAAAATGAGTTTTCAGCCCAACAGCGGCGCTCAGGGCGAATATGCCGGATTATTAGTCATTCAGGCATACCATCAATCACGTGGTGATACGCACAGAAATATTGCATTGATTCCGACATCGGCACATGGCACCAATCCTGCCAGTGCTGCAATGTGTGGCCTGAAGATAGTCTTGGTGAAATGCGACAAAGTAGGCAATATTGATGTAGATGAATTGCGTGAAAAAGCAGTTCAGCATAAAGATAACTTGGCATGTTTAATGATTACATACCCAAGCACTCACGGTGTTTACGAAGAAAGTATTATCGAGATTACCAACATCATTCATGAAAATGGCGGGCAAGTTTATATGGATGGCGCCAACATGAATGCGCAAGTAGGCTTAACCAGCCCCGGCAATATTGGCGCTGATGTTTGCCACTTGAATTTACATAAAACTTTTGCAATTCCTCACGGCGGCGGCGGCCCAGGTATGGGACCCATTGGCGTTGCAAAACACTTGGCTCCTTTTTTACCTTCACATTCCTTGGTAAAAACCGGGGGAGGGAACGGCATACACGCAATATCCGCGGCGCCTTACGGCAGTGCACTAATTTTATTGATATCTTATGGATATATAAAAATGTTAGGCAACGATGGCGTTACCGAAGCAACCCGTATCGCAATTTTAAATGCCAACTATATTAAAGATTCATTAAAAAATCATTACTCTACTTTATTTAGTGGTGCAAACGGACGTTGTGCGCACGAAATGATTTTAGCCTGTGTTGCGTTTAAGAAAGAAGCCGGAATAGAAGTCGGGGACATTGCAAAGCGATTAATGGATTATGGATATCATGCACCGACAGTTTCATTCCCGGTAGCCGATACATTGATGATTGAACCAACAGAAAGCGAATCAAAGGAAGAACTGGATCGTTTTTGCTCCGCTATGATTTCTATACGTAAAGAAATTGATGAAATCATTACAGGTAAAGCAGATAAAGAAGATAACGTACTTAAAAATGCACCGCATACAGCGAAATCAGTTCTCACGAGCAATTGGAAACACAGCTATTCGCGCGAAAAAGCGGTTTATCCATTAAAGTGGGTACAAGACAACAAATTTTGGCCGAGTGTTGCCCGTGTAGACAATGTCCGTGGTGATAAAAATCTGATTTGTGGTTGCCCACCAATACAAGCATATGCAAATGACGCGCTATAACACACCTTAATAAAAAGGAGGAAATCATGGCTAATGAAACTTCAACCAACTCTGCTGTCACCTTAAACGGTACGCCCATTACGTTGTTCGGCACTTTTCCAACCGTTGGTCAAACTGCTCCTGAATTCACGCTAGTGGATAAAGACCTGAAAGATGTGGCGTTAACAGACTTTGCCGGCAAGCGTAAGGTTCTTAACATTGTGCCTAGTTTAGATACCGCCGTATGTGCCACTTCTACGCGCAAATTTAACGAGGCGGCAAGTAAGCTCGACAACACAGTAGTGCTGGTGATTTCCGCTGATTTGCCATTTGCCATGAGTCGTTTTTGCGTGGCTGAAGGATTGGATAATGTCACTACACTGTCCCTAATGCGTGGACGGGATTTCATGCGGAACTACGGCGTGAAAATTGCTGATTCCGTATTACGTGGCTTAACCGCACGCGCTGTGCTGGTACTGGATGAAAATAACCACGTGCTACACGCAGAATTAGTGGACGACATCACACATGAACCTGATTACCCAAAAGCATTACGTACACTAACGCAGCACTAGTGCAACAAGGTTAAAACAATCCCTCAGGACGGGGAAATGGTAGTACACGAAATCCCCGTCTCCCTCCACCTCAATCTGGCTCAAGTTCCACTCGGCACTGTGGAAGCGATCAAAATACTGATTCATCTGTTACACCACGACCAAATTTTATTAAATTCGCTAGACTAAATTAGACATTCATTGAAAATGACGCGCTGAGGTATCGGCTGCAATTTCATCAGAAGTAGTCGTCCGCGACAAGGTTGCTTTCCAGCTACCGGAGAGCGCCGGACACTTGGCCAACGCATGTGCAGCCACATGATTCTCCTTGCGATGCAACATTATGTTGTTCGCGATCGCGATGGTCCATTCAGGATAAGGACGTTCCACCAATGCCAGTGCTGCTCCGGCTTGAACATTTCCCTCGCGCAGAACACGAAAATACCAGCCCGTCTTGCCTGTACGCACGACCCGCGCCACCAAGTCCTGAACTCTCCATCGGCGGGCAAGCTTCCAGCATGGTTGACGAGGTTGAGAAATCTGTACCAATGCGCCACCAACCTCGAAAATATCACCAATGCAAATCTCAGCTTCCAGTAGGCCTGTCACGGTAAAGTTTTCTCCGAACGCACCATTGGGCAGCTCTTTATAATCAAGATCGGCGAGCCAAAATGCGTAATGCTCGAAAGGATAGGCATTAATCGCTTTATCGGATCCACCATGAACGCGAAGATCGGCCTGTCCGTCGCCAGCCAAATTAGTTAGCCCGGCCCAAACTGGACCAAACACCGATTCCTTGAAGAAACCCGTCGTCCACTCCTGATCCATCGTATCTGAGGCATCAGGCGTCCCCAGTGTTTTAGGCAAGCCGACCTGAAGAGAGAGGAGTTTTATGCCCGTATTATTCATTGAGAATATCCTTGTGTGAAAATTAATAGTTGGACTCAACTTTATCGCAACCATCCAAAGTTATATCAACCACGTCACCGCCATAGCGAACACTGCGAATGCCATCACGGCCGTTGCTAGCCAACCGGTAATTCGAAGACCAGGCGTGATTACAAATTGTCCCATGACATCCGGTTTTGCCGCCATTAACATTATCACTACCATGATGGGCACCGCAATGACGCCATTGATGACTGCGCTCCAGAATAGTGCCTTGATCGGATCAATGGAAGTGAAGTTAAGCGCTACACCCAAGAGAGTCGCAACAATCAAAATCATGTAGAAGCCTCGCGCCTCCCTGGGCTTGCGGCCCAAACCGATGCGCCAATCAAATGATTCTGCTATGGCATAAGCGGCTGAACCTGCCAGAACAGGCACAGCGAGCAATCCCGTACCAATAATTCCAGCAGTAAATAATAAGAACGCAAATTCACCGGCTAAGGGACGCAAAGCCTCCGCTGCCTGGGCAGAGGTTTGAATGTCCGTAATGCCGTATGCGTGCAAAGTCACCGCTGCCGTCAATATTATAAAAAAAGCGATCAGGTTGGAAAATCCCATCCCGATATAAGTATCGATCTTGATACGCTGTAGATGACTATGGGCTTGCTCTGGCCTCTCTCTAAGCGGCGCATCACCTTCAGTCGCTCGCAGCTCCTCAACTTCCTGAGAGGCTTGCCAGAAGAACAAGTACGGGCTGATAGTAGTACCCAATACGGCAACCACGGCCATCACGTAGTCCGCTTTAAATGATATGGTCGGCATGATTGTGCGATAAAACACCTCACTCCACGGCACATTAACGACGAACACCGTGACTACATAAGCGAAGAGCGATAATGTCAGTATTTTCAGAATAGGTGCATACCGTGGAAATGGTATGACGATTTGCAGCACTAACGATACCATGGCAAAGGCTATTGCATACCAGTGAGCAGGTCCACCAATGAGAAGTTTAAGCGCCGCAGCCATTGCGCCAATATCTGCAGCGATGTTAATCGTATTTGCAATCAGAAGCAGTCCAACAAGCACATAAAGCAGCACCGGAGAGTAATGTAGTCGAATATTGGCGGCTAGGCCATGTCCAGTCACCCGGCCAATACGGGCACTTACCATCTGGATGCCGACCATAAGGGGAAAAGTTAGAAACGCCGTCCACAGCATTGCATAGCCAAATCCGGCTCCAGCTTGTGAGTAAGTAGCAATGCCGCTCGGATCATCATCCGCAGCTCCCGTTATAAGACCGGGTCCCAGTTTTTTCCAGAATAAGCTGGTTTGTGGCAAGAAGGCTCTAGATTTATTCATGAATGCTTATAATTCAGACACCAAGCATGGACTCTCAATAATGCATCATAAATCAAATCCAGTTTTTTCTGCGCTTTGGCCTACCTGAGCTTACCCGCGACACGAGGATAGATCCGGTGAGAGGCAGGCGCATTACCCAGATGCTCTGACACCGCTTACCACCTGTCGTGGTGGTAAGCGTTTGACCACCAGAAGTATTTCTGTTAAATTTAAACGATGGATAGCAATGAATTTAAACAATGGCTTGTTAAGCAAGGCGCTACCTTTCAGCCAGGTCAGGGAGCTCACATCAGGGTGTTTCTTAATGGCCGTCAATCAGTTCTGCCGATGCATGATACGGAGCTGAAAATCGATACTGTTGAATACATTAAAAAACGGCTAGAGTTGAGCTAAAGGACTTGTGATGTTTGAATATCCAGTGAACTTGATACCTGCCAAGGATGGCGGATTTATCGTGACTTTTCCCGATGTACCGGAAGCCATTACCCAAGGTGACGATAAAGACGAAGCACTACAGTATGCCAGTGAGGCACTGGAAACCGCGCTTGGTTTCTATATAGGAGACCGTCGTCAGTTACCCTTACCCTCCCTTGCGGCGGGACGTCCCACTGTTACACCCGATGCAATAGTCATTGCCAAAATGATCTCAAACTGGCTATCTCTAAAGAAATAATCAAGAATGGGGTTAAAGAACAGAATAAACCAGATTTATCGCCCCAGTTTTACTGTTTCTGACATAGTATGACCTCTCTGTTGCTAGCCCCCATTCAGTTCTGACATAATCTCGATCTAACCTGCCACACGCAATACAAGTCCCTTGAGATATGCACCTTCTGGGAAATTCAATAATATCGGGTGATCCGGCGCGGCGTGCAGTTTGTGTATGATGTGCGCGGTCACCCCTGCATCCAAGGCGGCACCGGCAATAATTTTCTGAAATAGGTCATCGTTTATGCCGCTGGAACATGAATAGGTGGCGAGCATTCCTCCCGGTCTAAGCAGCTTGAAGCCTAACAAATTAATATCCTTGTAGCCGCGCGCGGCTTTTTCGGCAAAGGCTGCGGTAGGCGCAAATTTGGGTGGGTCGAGGATAATCAGGTCAAATTTGCGATTCTGGTCACGCAGCTTGCGTAGTGTCTGGAACACATCGTCACATTGCCATTCAGCGCAGCTGGCATCCAGCCCATTAAGCTCCACATTGCGCTGTGCCAGTTGCAGCGCTTCATTCGAAGAATCAATTGAAAGCACTGATTTCGCACCACCATGCAGCGCATACAGCGAGAAACCGCCGCTATAGCAAAAACAATTCAGAACATCCTTATCTTGCACCAGGGTCCTAATCAGTTCGCGGTTATCACGCTGATCGAGATAAAAGCCCGTCTTCTGCCCGTGTGCTACATCCACGGCAAAGTGCAACTTGTGTTCAACAATGGTCAACGATTCGGGTAAGTTGCCACGTAGTACAGTATTGCGTTCCGGCAAACCTTCTAATGCACGCGAGTCAGAATCAGAGCGCTCATAAATGCAAACCGGATTGCACATCTCTTGCAGTATGTCAGCACAAGTGTCGCGCCAGCGTTCCGCTCCCGCACTACCAATCTGCATAACCAGCACGTTACCGTATTGATCTACTACCAGTCCGGGCAGGCCATCGGATTCACCATGAATCAGGCGCAAACCAGTGCTGTGTTGCGCCAATTTGAGATCTTTGCGCAATGCCAGTGCATGGGTGATTTTCATACGGAAAAAATCTGCATTGATGCTTTGCTCCGCGCTCCATGACCACACTCGCGCAACAATTTGTGAATGTGCATTGTATGCGGCACGAGCGAGGAAAGCGCCTTGTGTTGAATATATCTGTACCGTGTCACCATCAGCAGGTGGCCCTTCCACCCGTTTAATCGCCCCCGAAAATACCCAGGGGTGGTGGCGCAGAAGGGATTTCTCCCTCCCTTCTTTAAGAATAATTTTATTCATGGAGTTTTCTTTTTGGCGCGCGGATGCGCGGCATCGTAAATTTTACTGAGGTATTGGAAATCAAGATGCGTGTAAACCTGCGTAGTAGAAATGCTGGTATGGCCGAGCATTTCTTGCACTGCCCGTAAATCTCCACTGGATTGCAGTACGTGTGACGCAAACGAATGACGCAACAAGTGTGGGTAAACACCGCTGGTGATTCCCTGTTTGATGCCCCAGCCTGACATGCGTAATTGCACCGCACGCGAACCAATACGGCAACCATTGCGGCTAACGAACAATGCCGTTTCATCCTGTTTGGCCAATTGTCCGCGCAGTGTCAGCCAAGCTTGCAGCGCAGAGATCGCATAGCTGCCCAACGGTACGATACGGGTTTTGGCACCTTTACCGGTAACACGTACCGCTGCATCGGCAAAGTCAAGCGCACCAGGATCCAGACTTACCAACTCAGCCAAGCGCAGGCCGGAAGAATAAAATAACTCAAACATCGCTTTGTCGCGCACCGCCAGAATGGCGCCTGCAGTGGGTAATTCCACCATGCGCACAGCTTCATCCGGAGAAAGTGCATGCGGCAGATTACGTGCCGATTTGGGCGCACGCAGCCCAATGCATGGATTGTCTTTGAACTGGTGGTCGCGTACCAGATAAGAATAAAAGGTACGCCATGCCGAAAGCATACGCGCCAAACTCTTGCCGCCCAAACCGCTACCATGCAATTGTGCTACGAAACGGCGAATTTGATGGCTTTTAAGTTCGTTTAGTGGTGTAACACCAGCAAGCTTAAACAAGCGGCAAATATCACGGGAATAATTTTCCGCAGTAAGTGGAGAGTAACGGCGCTCGTTACGCAGATGGTCGAGAAATCCGTGCAGTGCAACTTGGTTAAAAGTGGTAGCCTGCACAGTGTTGTTTATCATCGCTTTATAGCGAGGGGCGTAGCGCGCTGCTCACAATTTCGGCAATACGCTGCAGAAACAACGTACCCATACCGGGATAGAAACGCTGCGCATCCTCACTAGCCAATATTAACAGGCCGATGGATTGTTCATCCACCCGCAGCGGTAAATAAGCAAAGGAATGTAAATGACCCGCGCTTTCGCCAAACCAGACCAAAGTGTCATGAAGAGCGTGATGAACACAAACGGGTTGCAATTGCTGATCCACAAAGGCAAGTACTTCCAGGCTGGGCGGTAATCCTTTCCAAATGTGCAGTACAGCATGTGGCACGGCAAAAATTTCACGCAAATTCTGCGTAATGACATTCTGTAAACTCATCAAATCACGCACGCCAAATAATGCGAGAGTGAATTGATGTACTTTTTGCTGTAACGAGTCGTTTTCCTGAGCAAACTGTACTATCTCGTGCAGTTTTTTTTCCAGACTTTTATTCTGCTCACGCAAAGTCAATAACTGCCGTTCACTTAATGAAATAGTGCGTCCGCTGTAAGGATGCGGGATAGTGACTTCCGACAACATCTCAGCGTGATCTTCAAAGAACTGTGGATTATTTTGTAAATATAGTGCGATATCTGCAGATTTCATGTCGTCCTCTTATAAATTTATTTCACCTTCAAATACAGCAATCGCTGGTCCGGTCATAAATACCGGTGTGTCATTTCCGGCCCAAGCTATGTTCAACACCCCACCGCGCGTGGCAACATTCACGCGCGCGTCCAGCAAGCCACGACGAATGCCGCTTACCACTGCAGCGCACGCACCCGTACCACAAGACAAAGTTTCACCAGCACCGCGTTCATACACGCGTAATTTTATGTGTTTATGATCCACTATCTGCATGAAACCGGCATTCACTCGTTGCGGAAAACGAGGGTGATGTTCAATGAGCGCCCCCTGTATGATCACTGGTGCATACTCCACATCAGTCACCACCTGTACCGCATGCGGATTGCCCATCGATAGTGCCGTAATCTGTATTATCTCGCCCGCGACTTCCAGCGTTTGGATAACGGCATCACTACTGCCCAGAAACGGAATACGTGCAGCCTCAAAAATCGGCGCGCCCATATTTACCGTAACTTGACCATTATCCTCAAGGCGCGGGGTAATCAAGCCATTTTTTGTTTCTACTACGATCTCACGCTTATGTGTCAATTTGTGATCGTGTACAAAACGCATAAAGCAACGCGCGCCATTGCCGCATTGTTCCACCTCGCCACCATCCGCATTGAAGATACGATAACGAAAATCTGCATCGGGATGTTGGGCAATTTCCACTAACAGGATTTGATCACACCCCACGCCAAAATGCCTGTCCGCTAACAAGCGCAACTGCTCCGGTGTAAGCTGAATGCGCTGGCGCAACCCATTGAGGACTACGAAATCATTACCAGCGCCGTGCATTTTAGTAAATTTTAGTTTCATCTCGCGGTTTAGTATTATTTTGTGGTCAGCAAATCATTGGATGCATTCGGCAAATGCGGTAACGTTTGCTTTGGACGCCTACCAGTCAGACTATTCAAAAATGCCACGATTTCTTTCACTTCTTTGCCAGTCAACGTCTTATCAAGCTGAGTTTTAGCCATCACTCTAACTGCTTCATCCAACGTTTTAACTGAACCGTTGTGAAAATAAGGGGCTGTAAGTGCGACGTTACGCCAAGTCGGTACTCGCCACATATGTTTGTCCGCCTCAATCTTTGTCGCTTCATATCGCCCACTGTCAGCCATAAGATTATATTTTTTTACATACTCGTTATTTTCAAAAGTAGGAAATTTCTGATAAAAACCTGTGCCCACCGATATGTCCGGGCCAGCAAAATTTGGGCCATTATGGCAAGCGCTACAACCAATCTGCTCAACCAGCTTCATGCCACGTTTCGCCTGATCCGACAATGCATTCTTATTTCCTTTCAAATAGCGGTCAAACGGACTATTGGGTGTAAGCAAGGTACGCTCATAAGCGGCAATCGCTTTAGCAATGTTATCGTAGCTAAGTGAATCTTTATCACCGAATACAGTTTTGAATTGCTCGACATAACCCTTAATAGAACCAATACGCTTTACCGCATCATCTGCAGACGGCATACCCATTTCGACAGAATTCAAAATCGGCCCCTTGGCTTGATCCTCAAGCGAGACGGCACGGCCATCCCAAAACTGCGTACTCATGAATGCCGCATTCCAGACGGTCGGTGCATTGCGCCCACCTTTCTGGCCCGCAATGCCTACAGAAACGGCTTGATTATCCGTACCGCTTGTCATCACGTCATGGCATGAATTGCACGAAACCGTCCCGTCCACCGAAAGACGTGGATCAAAATATAACTGTTTGCCCAATTCTATTTTAGCGACGCTCATCGCATTATCGGCAGGAACGTGCGGACTGGCCGGCAACACCTCAAAACACATTGCCGATTGACTGGCAATCAAAAACATCGCAGTGACAATTTTTATTTTGTAATTCAACATAATTATTCCTTTATATGAATGAGAATTCAAGAAAGTTTACCCCCGGTGAGCGCAATATAGGGCGCTGCCATTAATAAATCAAATTATAGATTTAAATAAATGTGATTTATAATACAAATCACTTGGAAATTGATATGACACTTAACGAACTGCGTTTCATCGTTGCCGTAGCGCAAGAACGAAATTTCCGCCGCGCTGCAGAAAAATCATTCATCAGCCAGCCCGCGTTATCACTGGCGATACAGAAGCTCGAAGAAGAACTGTGTATACAGATTTTCGAACGCGGTAAAAAAGCTATTTCCATCACCCCTATTGGGATGCAAATTATTGAACAAGCCCAGCGTACCCTGGAAGAAGCCGGGCACATCCGGGAAATCGCCAAGCAAGGCAATAACCAACTGAGCGGCACGCTACGTATCGGATTCATCTACAGCGTAGGCCCTTATCTATTGCCCTGCCTGGTTCCTGTGCTGAAGAAACTTGCGCCGGACATGCCACTGAACGTGGAAGAAAATATCACCGCCAATCTGGATGCTCTGCTGCGCAATGGCAAACTGGATGTCATCGTTATCGCACTGCCGTTCGGCGACACCAGCATCCTCACCAAGCCCTTGTATGACGAGCCATTCGAGGTCGTAGTCGGACGCAATCATCCTTGGGCCAATCGGCATTGCATCAGAACGCAGGAGCTCGCTGCAGAAAAAGTATTACTACTTAATTCCGGTCACTGCTTTAGCAATCAGGTCGCCGAAGCATGTCCAGAGCTCAACCATAAAAGCACAGATATTCAGCAAGGTACCTCGTTGGAAACCATTCGCAACATGGTTGCCTCAGGCTTTGGCATCACCGTACTTCCCGCGTCCGCAAACAGTATGCGTTATCCCAACCGCTTGTTAAAAGTCATTCAATTCAGTAAACCGGTGCCGACGCGACGCATCGCGTTGGCATGGCGCAGAAGCTTTTTTCGTACCCAGGCTATCGAGGTACTGGCGCAAGCCATCGTGCAATCCAGAATTACCGGCATCAAACCTTTGCTATAACCCCCGCACAAACACGCATCAGTATGCCGTTCAGCCAGATTACTACCCGGTTGGGCTGAATACACCGAAGTACAGCATCACAGGGGGTTTACCAATTAAATATTGGTAGTGTCTCAGTTTGAATCCAGACTAAGTTGGACTTGTTTTTATCAATGCCAGTTCCAATAAAGCGCGGAAGTTACAAAAAGAAAATTTCAAACCGCGACACTACCCGATCCACCAAATTTGAATTGCAGCACAATATACAAATAAAACAAAAAATATTCCTAGTCCACGCGGCGAAACAGACGCGGCGCATAATGCACCCAACGCTGTTCCGAACAAAATGCCGGGAGTCATAGTACGAACCACATCCCAATTCACTGCACCATGCTGGTGATGTTTACGCATACTGGCGAGGGACGTGAACAGAATGGTCGCCATAGAGGTACCAAGCGCCCAATGCATGATATAAGGGGCAGGGAAGTGCTGCATTTTGAACAATATCCGCAATACGGGTACTAGCAGGCTGCTGAAAAACGCCAGCCGTGTTGATAGTTGGTAAAATATCGCCAT
>NZ_CAKMAA020000042.1 GCF_924101635.2 Candidatus Nitrotoga sp. HW29
TGTTGTTCTTGATTTCCATCATTTAGTCACCCCTATGTTAATTTAAATTAAATTAGTTCTTAACTTTTTGTTGTCAATTAGGTTGCATTCATCAACAACGATTAATACCTGTTCCCAATGCAGTAAGTTGGCTGAATTTAGTTCTGTTGATTTTACGGATCTGCATAATCAAAAAGCTCTTAGATTGAAATTCAAAATTGAAAAAACATCGCGTAAATTATAAATTTGCTCTCTCTTCAGATTTCAATAAATACGTTATAGATAAATCCCAACGCCGTAACAGTATGAGCGCGCTATTTTGGTTTGTATGTATAGCTCCTGACATATAAAAAAATAAATATTGCACCCGTTTCATAGCTCATACTTAGCTGATCCTTATTGCCTTATTAACCAAGATCCACCGATAAATTTCAAACTAATTAACCATCTCCCACAAAAAATGAGAAACATCGCCAAGGAGAGTATTGACGTTCTTGTGTCACAAATTTGAACTTGCTCATCACTAACACTATCTTTTGACAATTACGATCGAAATTTGCATCCTTAAAATTATTGCTCTACACGTAGTTGTGTTCATGTTGACTCATCAACCTTTGTATAGGTACGCTATAAAAATGACGCACTTAATGATTGTCAAGCGCAATTTTTCGTGACTAAACAAATTACAAAATGGCAATCGCAGGATGGAATACAAATACGGAAGTGCCGGAATTTCTAAAACTTCAGGATGGGTGCTTTTTGTACTTTGGTCAGCCAAGTAAACGAACGAAATGATCGGGCAGAATTTAGAGCAAAATTATTGAAACCTTAACTGGACGGCTGTTTCAATGATTAAACCAGAATGTAAGACGCGCCATTTAATTGATGAACATTTTGTTGCACAATATCTAGTCAGTTTTATTACTCATAAGGATGTTCAACATGTACAGACTTTTAGGAGCCAATCATTAGCTCTCCTCACCAGCTCGCGCCGGGCGTCAACGGAAATGCTCCTGACCCTGATACATCTGACCGTCCTGTCGTAACCAAGAATGTGAATCCGCCCAAAGGGTGGACAATTGAAACGCACACTCATGATCGGGGACAATTGCTTTGTATTATTTCCGGCAACATGCGTGTTGTGACCGACGAAGGATCCTGGATTACTCCGCCTGGGCAGGCCTGCTGGATCCCCAGTGAGGCCAATCATTTAGTTACTTTTACACAATCCTCAGAATTTCGAACAGTCTCGATTCGCCCCGATCTTCTATCTGCTCTCCCCAAAAAATGTTGCGTCATAAAGCTTTCTCCATTGCTTAAAGAATTAATTCTTAGCGCTGTCAAAATAGGGTGGGATTACGAGCTTGAAAGCCATGAAGCAAGAATAATGCAATTGCTCATTGAAAGAATTCCTCTGGAAGAAGAAATGCCATTTTTTCTACCCGAAGGTCACGATCCAAGGCTCAAAAGAATCACATCCGCCATGCATGAAAATGTACGGATAGACTACACTTTAGAGTATTGGAGTAAAGTGGCAGGCGCTAGCCCAAGAACCTTGGCCAGGCTTTTTAACATCGACATGGGAATGTCATTTTCAACTTGGAGACAGCAACTATGCCTGATACGCGCTGTAGAAATGCTGCTTGAAGGGCAAAGCATAACCAATACCGCGTTTACACTTGGGTATAGTAGTGCGGGCAATTTTACCTCTATGTTTACTCAAGCAATGAGCAAGTCACCCACTGCTTACCTCAAGGAATGGAATATCAACAAAGAAATTCTTTGAAATAAATATATAAACAACACTTAGAAACTCCGAACAAGATTAATTATTTGTCGGACGTTACTCGTTAACGGGTGTTAAAACGCGGCATCAATTTAATACTGTGATAGCTCATTTTGATAAACCCGACTGGCAAACCATTTACCCTATATTTTTTGCCTGGATCAGCATTATTTTCAGTGGCAGATTCAAATTCGTATCCCAAAAATTTCTCGATTTATCACATGCCTCTCCAGTGAAAGAACCAAACGCCCGCTTTACCGTCACGACTCCATACATGCTTAACAACTAGCTCGTAAATTTCAACCAAGTCTTCTTCACTGGCGTCAATCACACCATCCATTTAAGTCAATGCCCATTCGACATCAATCCGCTCGAGTTGGATATGCTTAGGTTGCGTATCCGTTTTAGTACGGGGATGCTCAGAACGAGACGCGTTTTGAACGTATCAACGACGTGTGTCGGTGTTGGATCCAGGCCCACTATGCCGCTAAGCAATGTTGATCCACGAGTACGCACCAGTGACAAAATCGTATGATGCTCAATGGCATCGGTTGGCACGCCAGCAGGGGCTAAACCACCACAGAACGCAACTGTCACCTTTGCAACCCTATGCACCTGAGCTCAATTCTGGCGAACATGCACGGGACAAAATAGCCCCGCATATTTTCGAAAACAATGCGCCAATGACCCAGTCCATTGCGGCTTGGAAGTGGGTTATTAGCGCTTATTGAATTAGAAATGGAATTAGGGTTTCTTACGACGCTTGTAAACGTATTGACTAATTGCCAATACAAAATACCGGCAGTTTATTATCTAGCAGGGAGGATGCTTCTTGTGCTTATAAAGACCGTGCTTATCATTTCCAGAGCATTCTTTCTCGCTGCAAATACATTGAGTACCACTAAACCAACAATACTCAAAATTGCTATCTCAGCTTCTACTTACGAGCAACATTAAAAACGGTTTAAGTATCTTTCTTTCATTGGTCCGGCACGAGTCCCAGTGTCCAAAAATTATTTTTTATTTAATTTACCAAATCCACTTTTTTATTTTGTACGCGATCCAACTGTTTGGAATAATGAGCCGACTCATATCGCGAATGAATAATGCGATTACTGCATTCGCAAGCGATCTGTTCGAGCCTAACTCGATCCAAGATTCTTAGATGGCCACGACTATATTGAATCAATCCGCGCTCTTGAAATTCATTCGCCACAACACTCACACTTGGCCTGCATACACCAAGCATACCGGCAAGAAATTCTTGCGTTAGATAAAACTCATTTCCATCCACTCGATCATAGGTAACCAGTAATCTGCGGGCAAATCTCTGCTCAAGTGTATGCAGGCGGTTACAAACAATGGACTGTGCCATCTGATTCATGTAAGCATGTGCATAGCGTTCGGTAATAAGCCTTAGTGACGTATTACCCGTAATCGCCGCTTTAAAATCACTCACGCGCATACGCAAACCACTCCCTTCAACCTGACAAATTATGGTTTCAACTGAATGCGTACTATTTATGAGAGTCTCCATCCCTGTGAAACCTTCATTGCCGACAGCGCTGATTTCAATGGCAGAACCATCTGCCATGTAGGAAAGAACCGAAAGTACAGCGGTGCATGGAAAGTAAACATATCCGATCCGTGTATTTTTCTGGGCAAGTACATCCCGCAAAGACAAATGCACCAGCTCCAGGCGTGGCAATAAACTGTGATAGTCATCATCAGACAACATTGAAAGCAAAAAATTATTGCGCACACGTACTGACTGGATATTATTCGGTGTAGTCATGTTGTTTCCCCAAGAAGATAACTGTTGTTGCACAATCACAAAACTTCATATTTCTAATTAGCAATTTTATTTAGCATTCAATGAAGTATTCTGAATATTCCGTTAACCAATACAACGCATAGAAAAATATTCAGGCTGTAATTTCTCTATTCGTTTGCGTATGAATTCAAAGATGATGTAGTGAGAGAAAATGATTTCTGGGTGGAATCCTCCAGATCAAAAATACACATGTTCATCTCTCCTACTAAAATTCTGCGGATACCCCGATTAATAAGCGGTCTGAGATCACTTGGTATATCTTCCTTGAGTGCTTTGTCATAAGCTTTTAGGGTATAAGTGCTACTATTGGCATCTGAATAGACACCATACTGACTCATAGCAGCTTCCAGTTCACGGATGGTTTTTTCGCAATCGCGCATACGTGTCTGGAAAAAAAACTTTAGCTCCGCACTCTCAATAGTCTCTGCACACGTTTTAAAATCCTCAGCATCATTACGTGAAATTTCAATTAGATCATTTAGCACTGTTACAATTTTTTTGATTTCCATTTCTTACTCCTGCTATTTCGCAGCTTTGCCAGAAGGTATGTATAAATCAATTAAGAAAATTTCTTCTTGGGCGGCGTAACAAACTTAAAAACAATAAGTAACAAGCTCATTCCTGCACCTCCCCTTAAAGAAATAAGTGAGAATGAGTATAGTTTGCTAGAAAAATTGAATTAGAACTTCGGCAAAACTGACGTTAATATAGGTTTACATGCCAAGTTGATGTGAGACTAATAAACCGTCTTTGACATAATCGGCTACTGACTTTTCGACACTAGCTTCAACTGCGCGCCCCTTCCAGCATGGGTCTGATCTACTCGAACTATTCGCAACTGATGTCGCTTGGGTATTTTTTCTTGTACATCCGAGCATTATCTCGGATTCCAGCAGAATTACGAGCGAGTTTTTAGCGAGCAATTATATTATTGACAATAGGTTTGTTTAGCGTTGATCATTCAATTTCGAGACATTGATGTGCCAAGCCATCATTCAATTCTATCGCTAATGGGCATGTTAATTGTTATCTCGCTGGCTGAGCAAAATAACGATATTAGGGAAATTGGCAGAAACCGAAACATTAACTAAAAATGTACCCAATATTTAAAACACCCCCAATATTTTTTAGCAGCATCCTTGAAGGTACCTAATCAATTCAACAAATACCAGGAGAACTATCATGATTTCACGCATCACAAGCACTCTCGTTTTCGCAACGCTCGTTACTGCCGGCAATGCTCACGCGCAGGTTCGCATCGTCAGGGACATTCCGACCGCACTGGCAGTAGAGGCCGTCGCCGCCGCCGTCGCTGACTGCTCTTCGAAAGGCTATAACGTCACCGGAATTGTGGTCGACCGCGCTGGACAACTCAAAGCACTGCAACGCGCAGATAACGCTGGCCCGCATTCGATCGATAGCAGCCGCAAGAAAGCATACACCGCCCTTACGACCAAAAATTCGACCATGCGGCTAATGGAAAATACACAAAAGAATCCCGCAGCTGCTAATCTTGTCTTCATAAATGATTTCATTGCCTTAGGCGGCGGCGTACCCATTCAAGTGGAAGGCGAAACAATTGGTGCTATTGGCATCGGCGGTGCGCCTGGTGGCCATCTCGATGAACAGTGTGCGGAGACAGGAATTGCTAAGATCAAGGATCGCTTGAAGTAATTTTTATTTATCCCAGGTTGCTCATTAGCGCAGTACCTCATTGAAAAATAATGAAAATCTCTAATGAGCTCATCGGAAATCCCATTGATTTTATTAGATTCACGCTTTCAATGGGCAATCTGGGTTTATGGTTAAATTTGTTGTGCAACTGCTCTTTACGGCAATCCGAATTAAATTCGGAAGGAATGCAGCGTAAGTGCTTGTACCGATTTCGACAATTTCTCGCGCGTCGCCAAACACACCGCTTCGTAATTTAACACATGCAGCAGCGCCAACGTCCGGCTTGCCCACAATGTGTTGAATCGAGCCGGTACTTCACCACCAATTTCAGAACAAAACAGAAAAATTCACAGCGTTCACCCGCCCTGTAATGGTCAAGTAATTTCGGACACAACGATAGGTTTTTTTGCTGCTTCGTTTCGCTCAAAGACGGAGGGCGACAGATTGCCCAATGCTGAGTGTATGCGATTATAGTTATAGAACCCCACGATGTATGCGGTGATATCTGTTTTAGCCTCCATTTGATTGGCATATTCGCGCTGCCAAACGCGCTCCATTTTAAGGTTCAGGAAGAAACGTTCCGCCACTGCATTGTCCCAACAATTGCCTTTACGGCTCATGCTGCAGATGAAACCATGCTTTGCCAGCAAAGCTTGATACTGGCCGCAGGCATATTGACTGCCACGGTCGGAGTGGACGATCAACCCCGGCGCTGGTTGACGTTGCTGTATGGCCATATGCAGTGCTGCACAGACCAGTTCAGCAGGCATACTCGGTGCCATCGCCCATCCAACTACCCAACTACCTTGCGCGAGAATAAGTCCAGTACGATCGCCAAATAGAGCCATCCTGACCCGGTACGGATATAGGTGATGTCACTCACCCAAGCAATATTGGGTGCGACTGGATTGAATTGCCGATCCAGAATATTGGCAGCAATGGGTAGATGGTGTTTGCTATCAGTTGTGTGGATGAATTTACGTTTCCATACTGGCTTCAAGCCTGCCTGACGCATCAGGTGGCGCACCCGATAGCGACCAACTTGAATACCTGGCGCTTCCCAATGCGGTGACCAGACGACGGCTACCATAGCTTTGATGACTGGCCATGAATGCAGCTCGCAGATGCGTGCTTGTTTTGCAGATTATGAGTTTGGCGAGACGGCTCCTAGCCGCATAAAAACCGGAACGACTCACTTCCAGAACGCGGCAACTCTGCTGAACAGGGATTGCCTTCTGTTGCAACAGGCAAACAAGCTGGTAGCTCATTTTAGTTCCCGGGCAAAGAAGGCTGACGCTTTTTTTAAAATATCAACATCCATACGAAGTCGACGATTTTCTTGCTCCAGTTGGCGGACACGCTGTTGTTCAGTAGTGAGTGGCTTGCCGATGCCACGCTGTCCACTTTGCTCGGCTTTATATTGCGTCACCCAACGACGACGCAGTCAGGCCGATTCCCATGCTTTGGCTGACATGCTGAACACTCAGTCCCTGTTCCTGAATCATGCGCACAACTTCCAGTTTGAAGCTGGTGTCGTATTTTTTCGTTGCTTTGTCATTTAGTACTCCTCTGATGGTGGATTTTCTACCTATCGAGGTGTCCGTGTAAATTAGACCACTACAGAACGGCTGGTCTTGAATTCGCGTTCAGTTTCCAAAGGCGGGCGTACTTTGCCGTCCGGGGTACTGAACGGGAGTTTGTTGGGATCGGTTACGGCGTGGGTTTTGTGGTGCTGGTTGGCCTTCATGAAGGTTGCCAGTTCTTTTACTTTATCGGTGCGTTTCGTTTGATCCTTGGCATCATCCGCTTCTTCTACGGCTTTGAGCTTTTGTTTGAGTTCGCTTTGTTTGGTTTTGAATTCCTTGACGGCAGCTTCGTGGCGATTGATGATTTCTGCGGGGAGATTGGCGTCTTTGAGGTGTTGGCCGGTGGCGATGAAGTCGGCTTCGACTTCGCTTTCTATTGTTTCAAGGTCGCGTTTTGTGCTGCGCAGTTGTTTTACTTCGTCGTCATCGCGCTCGCCGCGGCTTTGTTTGTTTTCTGCGTGCTCGAGTATTTCGCGCATGCTTTCCAAGCCTTTGCCGTAGCGTTCGTCTTTAGTTTGGGGGGCGGGCGTTTGGCTGGCGGTGATCGCGGCTTGTTTGTTCTGCCCGGCCATGACGGCTGCCTGCAGCGGTTGCAGGGTTAGCGAGGTGAAGGTCAGCAGGACGAGCTGTGAGATGCGGCGTAGGGATACGGAGGTGAACGGCGGATTCAACTCTGAAGTGCAACTTTTGTAAGAGAATTTAGGTGGAGAGCTGG
>NZ_CAKMAA020000043.1 GCF_924101635.2 Candidatus Nitrotoga sp. HW29
CCTCGGTTTCTTCGATGAGGCAATTATTGCACTATTGATGTATAAATGGAATAAGTCGCAAGTTGCAGCACCAGCACCTGCTGCGTCCGCTGCCAACAAAGGCAAAACCACAAAGGCAGGCCCAAAGCATAAATTTGACGAAGGACCTTTCTTAAACTCAACCACCCACCGGGGGAATCATCCCCCATGGGATGCTTCTTTGCCGGTGGTTTTACAACCACCTGCCCACACAGGACACACCAGAACATCCTGCTGGGTACTCTGGTGTGTCCCGTGCGGGATATACCAAGGAGGCATCATGGAAGCGAAAGAATTGAAGTTGTTGGCCGCAGGACGCTGGGCAAGCATTGTTATGTCGCTCGCCCCGCATCTTGGTCAGGCAGTAGAGCGCATGCCGAATCATGTGCCGTGCCCGGTGCATGGCGGGACAGATGGATTCCGGCTGTTTCGGGATTTTGATGAGACAGGTGGCGGTGTGTGCAACACATGTGGCATCCATCACGATGGATATACGCTACTCATGTGGGCGAACGGGTGGGATTTTCTCACTACCCACCGCGCCATACACGACATGCTATTGGGAAGCGGCGAGAAGCATTACGCGCCCGTGCCAGCCAAAAGAGTGTGTGTCAAAAAAGAGGAGAACAAGCAAGACATTCGCGATTCTCTGAATCATGTATGGAAAGCCAGCATTCCTCTGACCTCCCCCGAAGCGCGGGCAGCAAGGTTGTATTTTGCCAACCGTGGAATCGGGCAGATCGACTATCGACAAATTGATAGCAAGATGATCCGTTTTGTCCCTTCACTTGAGTATTACGAAAAGGGAAAGCTGGTCAACAGGTATCCCGCCATTGTCACCATGGTGTGCGATGCAAACGGTCGTTCTTCGACCGTACATCGCACCTACATTACACACGATGGTGCGAAAGCAGATATCCAATCACCCAAAAAAATGATGCGGCACTGCGCCGACAATTTGTTTGGCGCGATGAGGATAGCGGTACAGGGCAGCAGCAAGGTATTGGCAGTCACAGAGGGTATCGAAACAGCACTAGCCATCATGGGTGCTTTCAATGTGCCGGTATGGGCTGCTGGAAACGCCTACTTGCTGGAAAACTTCGTGCCGCCACAAGGTATTGATGTGGTGATCTATGCTGACAAAGACCGGCCTTCCATGATTCATCCAGAAGGTCACGGATTAAGTTCGGCGAAGTCACTGGTAAAACGCCTGTGGAAAGAAGGCGTCAAGGCCAGCATCAAGCTACCTGACACAGATATTCCGCAAGGGATGAAATCTGTTGACTGGCTGGATGTTATCCATAGCAATACCTGTCAGGCAATCATCAAAAAAACCGCCGCACAGTAAGCAGTCCAGTCTCATGGACATGCCTGCCCAAGGTAGTTTTACCTCCCTTGCGGGACTTTTTATGACGCATTCGATGAGTGCGCCATAAAAAGAGAATTCATCCTCATGGCTATGCCTTGAGTTGAAATTGGCGGCTGACCAATCAAAACAAACAGAAGACGAGTAATCGTCATGACTACCCAGCGGGGACACGTCCCCGCCAAGGGTTTGTGTCCCTTTCTTTATTTAAAGGAGACACAAAATGAATATCCAAAATTGCAGCACACCTGACTTGTTGTCCGTACTGGTAGGAAAAGGGATGGCTAAAAAGCTATCACAAGTTCCACTTTCCGTTTTATTTGGAATCCGTGCAAATCGTCAGGAAATGGTTTGCGAAAACGAAGCTCCGTATGTGCCCGCACCCATCATCTCAGCAGCCAAGGAGCTGTTTGTGCGCGCACTTGAAGAGGACATCCACAACCACCCCGTATCCTTTACTACACCAAAGGTGGTCAAAGATTACTTGAGGCTGGTGTTGGGTGGACGGCAGCAGGAAGTGTTTATGGTGCTGTTTCTCGATGCACAGCATCGTCTTATCGCTTCGGAAGAGCTATTCCACGGGACGCTGACACAAACCAGCGTGTATCCACGCGAGGTTGTCAAACGCGCCTTGATACACAACGCGGCAGCGGTAATGTTGAGCCACAACCATCCTTCAGGGGTGGCAGAGCCCAGCAGTGCCGACTGCTCGCTAACTGAGGCACTAAAGCAAGCGCTTGGATTGGTAGATGTTCGAGTTCTCGATCACATTGTGATCGGCGAGCAAGAGGCATTGTCTTTTGCCGAACGAGGTTTGATATGAGTGTGCCATTTCTGAAAAAATTGAAAAAAAAGGTGTATTGCGATCAATGCAACTCGTCCTGGAAATATACGCATTCCGATGTGTACAACACAAAGGAATGTCCCGTTTGCAAACGAGAGCAGGACCTTGCTGACCTGGCTAAACATACTGTTGAAGCCATCATCAAGCGGCTCGATACACCGCAGGTAATACTGGAAGCCTATGTGGAAATTTACTTGGTAAATCGAAAAGCACATTTGGCGTATCAAAATTAGAGATTGTTTCAACCTCAGCGGGGACACCTCCCCGCAAGGGGCATGGTGTCTCCGTTTTTTTTCATGAATAGGAGAACACCATGCAAGAAAAATCAAATCGCGCCAACTGGGGCAAATTGTTTTC
>NZ_CAKMAA020000044.1 GCF_924101635.2 Candidatus Nitrotoga sp. HW29
GCTCGCCACCTAAATTCGCTTACAAAAGTTGCACTTCAGAGTTGAATCCGCCACTCATTGAGATCAATCCCACGGTTTATTGGCCCTTTTAAAGATTGGCCCAAGAAGCTTTCGCTTTGGCGGGGCTCATTAAATTACCAAGGGATTTCCTGGCCGTCATAATTAAAAAATTTCCCCGAGTCGGCCATTGAAAGGTTGCTGATCACCTGTCGCATACCTGAAACGCTTTGCTCGGTAGAGATCAAAGCGTTCGGCCCGCCCATATCAGTTTTAACCCAACCCGGATGAATTACTATCGAAATGATTCCGGCTGATTGCAGATCAATTGCAAGGCTCTTTACGACCATATTTACTGCTGTTTTGCTTGACCGATAAAGATAATTTCCACCGCCGCTATTGTCTTCAATGCTGCCCATTTTGCTCGTGATGGCCACAAAAATTTTGCGCTCACTACGGGCGAGTTGAGTAGCAAACATCTCTGCCATTTTGAGTGGCGCCATGGTATTGATACGAAATACCCGCATCCATTCCTCATAATCAGTATGACCGAAACTATTCACGCCCGATTTCGGATAGATACCCGCATTGTTAATGATTACCTCAATCGACTCCTCGGACAGATCACGGGCCAAGCGCTCAATCTGCGCATGATCGGAAACATCAAGAGCAAGAATTTTTATAAGTTCAGGATAGCGAGCCGCCAGTTTATTGAGCTCATCCGATTTTCCCGGATTCCGAGTACAGGCCAAAACGCTCCAGCCATCCATGGCATATTGTCTGCAAAACTCCAGTCCGATCCCACGGTTAGCGCCAGTAATCAATGTGGTTTTCATTATCGCCCTCAATATCTACTACAACACGATATATCTATTTGATATTGCATATATTTTGTAACAAAGCACTAAACTTCTGTCATAAGATAGCATCCTGATTTTCCTACAGGAATCAGCGGTTGTCGTTGTTGAAGCTCGCAAGAAACAATTTCGATAAATCGATTGATTCGCTCGATATAAGGAGCAGTGAATTTGTTGCAATGCTACCGGCTGGCCTGAATAAGTTTCCTGGCTCCTTCATCTCTCGGTTCCCCAGAGATTTCGTTTATCTCACTCTTAATCACCTCTCCTTCAATCACATCCCCCTCAACCACAACATCGCTGGGGGAATATTGATGCATTTGTTTTCTCAAGTCACGGGTTCTCCACCACACATAGCCCCATGCTACTGCGCCAACAACCAAAATGACTACAAATAACAGCACAGAAAACATCAAGGCCAAACCAATCAGAACGATGGATACAACAATCTTGGCAATCTTGCTCAATAGAGTGGGCGATTTTGTAGTGATATATATTGGATTTTCCATTTTTTCTTGAATGTTACATAGTAATTATTCGCAATAGATTTATGTCTATCCATTACGACGTCAATAATAACAAGTGTATCTACCCTTGTAGACCACTTCCACTATTTCAAATCTGCTTCCCAAGCATTGCCATAAATTTTTCCGTTGCGCGACAAGATAAACATTTGGTACATACTGATAGACCACATTATCGTTGCTGCAACACTATAACCAAAGCCGCCAACCAGCGTGAGCCATGCAAAGCCGGAATTCCACTTCGTCAGCCACCACGAAAAAACGTCTGCGATCAGAAAAACGAAGGGAACAACAATGGCTGAAATCTTTAACCATTTCGGTACGCCTACCGCAAAGCTGAAAATAAATCCCACGAAAAAGAAAATGAAACTGATCCCAAACAAATGAATGTGCGACGATCTGGTCAGGGTTTGAATGCTTGCACCTTCGTCAATCATGGCTACCTTTTTGACCTCCTCATACTTGTTAAAATCAGGAATACTAGGAATAGAACCATGGCACTGCACGCAATATTGTTTGAAGGTATCCTTGAAGTGGAGTTCCCATTCTGCTTCGGGTGCCCCGTTGCGAACCCATTTAATAATCTCGAGACGCGCTTCTGGCGTACCCATCGCTTTCATAGATCCATTGAGTTTACTTTCCAGCATGCTCCCGCTCCGATTTCCATAATAGCTGTACACAATATCATCCAAAGAAAGCCCCGGTTTACCATCTGCCATACCATGTGTCAGCATGATCTGCAGACCAGCCATACATAAGCCCAATCCAATTGCGAGCAGATATCCGGAAAAAAGGACTTTGACGGGTGTCGGTAGATTAGGCAGATTTAGCCACGCAAAATTCGGGGGGATTGACTTCATTTGATTGCCTCTTTCTTTTTTTTAAGACGGAAAAGAAAAATAAATCGATGCCTAACTTCCTTCGATCACCTTGATATTATCCGTGATCCTTGGCCTTTGCTTTATCTGTTGAAACGCGTGTCACGCCGATACAAGTTTACTAATCCTATTTATTTAAGCGTGAAGAGCGGCTGTGCTTCATTTCATTCAGCCCAACCCACCGCGCTATTGAAGCATACTATGCGATATAGTAGACTTCTATCCACTTGGATCGAAATATCGGGCGAGTCACAGTGGCCCGGGAAACCGGCCTCAAATACGATGCAGAAGAAAGGTGGACAATCATGAGCAAGCGCTTCCAAAATTGGGCTGAGACCTGGATCGAGGATAACATCCTTCATGGCGGTAATCCCGACATCGAGGACTACAATGCGCGGGCAAGACGGCTGATGGATGAAATGTACGCCGCAGCGGCTGTGGCCAACTTCTCAGACTTAGAGACCGCGGAGGAGCGGAAGCACCTTGCACCCCTGGTTTTGGCGAAGGTCTCGGACGACACCGAATTTGACTACAATACATTTACGCTCAAATATCTACTGGCGGCGGAGTTTGAAGACGGCGACTGAGCCCCGCCCGTCCGACTTACTCACATCGGCTCACCAACACATTCAAAATAGCCGGGGGAAACTTGGAATCAATTTGGATCTTCACCCCATTTTTCACTCACTCCTGTACCTATAGTCTTTACCCCCATATTCTCTCATTTAAACACTTCCAAACTAATTCCGCGCGAGACATAACCTACTGTACTTAACTGACCTTGTTCGTTTCGTGATGTTGAGCTTCATTTCATTCAACCCAATCAACTGTAAGGTTTAGATAGGCTGGATTTCGTGGCGAGCGTAACCAACAAATGCACGTGATTCGTCATCAGCACATAAGCGTGAACGGTGAGGGAATGCATATCAGCCGCCTCATGCAGACAACGTAGATAAAACTGGTAATCGGCATCCGCTGCAAAAATAAGATCGCGGTTACTACCGCGTTGAATAATATGCAAAAGTTGCTCAGGTAGATATAAGCAGGGAAAGCGAGCCATCATGTAATAACTGGTTGCAGAGAGGGAGCCCGGGTATCGATGCTAAATCGAGTCCGACCCTATATAACCTGTTCTATATAACCTGTTCGAGGAAGCCATCTTCTCAAGTTTTAGTTGGTCCGAAAATCGCCGGGCAGGTCATAGTTGGGTGCGTTTCCAGACCAATGCTTACGAAATTTTACTGTTCCTTGTGTTAGTGGGTCGGAAAGATCTGAGCATACGGCCACTGCGTGAGGCAGTGACCGTATTCTTTGGGGAGCTTATTTCACGACTTCAAGAATAGGGAACTTGTAGTCCCCGTTTTGAACGCTTTTGCTGGGGCCATACATCCGCAAAATGATGTAGGCATCTTTTTCTGGGATGGGGAGGTAGTTCGGGTTGTTAGCGTTGCCTTGGGCCGCTAGTTCAATAATGTATAGGCCGTCCTTGCTCGGAGTCAGCGTGCGGTCGCCGCGACTATGGCGATTGATCATATTGTGCGCCATCAGGCGGTTATCTGAGGCATAGACGGTAAACGACCAGAACTGGCTGACTTCCGGTGCCTTGAACTGGAGACGATATTTTTTGCCATTGGATCCATTGAGGTGCATACCGTCGGAACCAACTTCGGCCTTGAGGTATACCGTTTCATCAGCGGGCAGCCCCCATTGACCAAGGTAAGTCCCTTCGGCAAACAGATCACGTGTGCCATTACCTAACTCTTTGCGAGTGCCGAGTAATTTACCGGCATTGGCCATTTTCGGAGCCAATTCTTTTAGGTGTTGCATGCCTAATTTTTCACCACGCGCTACGGCTTCAAGTTGTGCTGGGGTGAAGTTCTGTTTGCAGGGAGCCAGACCAATGGCTGTGTACTGATTTAGCCATTTTTTGTCGGCCTCGCCCATCGTTCCTTCGCAAAGCACGAAGTTAACCCGTTGTAGCCAGTTGGTCTTGCTGGGGTCCGGATAGGTCCGGACCTTGGGCTTAGGCCCTGAAACACCGAGGTATTGAGACAATGTACGTAGATTCCATTTATCCATATAGCCGAGCGCGATTTTCTCGTCTGCCTTGTCGACTGCCATAATTCGACCCATCATTTTCACGATGTCGGATTCGACGCGGATGACTTCATTAACGCTTGCCGGAACTTCACCTTTCCAGGAAGAGGAAGCGAACATAAAGACACCGCCCTTGGTACCCCGGGTTCTGGATCCAATCATGCCATTGGTGTAATGTCCCATGTCCATAGTGTGCAAAATCCAGTAACGGCCTTTGTCCATGTCGGGGACGCTGACGATCACTGGCTCTGCACCAACATCAAGCCAACCCATCAGATGCAACGTATCGTTGTTGATTGTCACGTGATCTGTGTAGGTGTCATCCGCAATGTGGCGAATATTCTGAAAGCGATTAAGTGGTGTGCTTGTTTTAATGGCGGTGTTGTAGAAAAATTTATACGCCTCGTCCATTGAATATGCATAGATATAAGCGTCTTTGGCTTGGGTGTCAGGGATTTGCTGTGCCCAGGCGCCTGAAATGCCAGCTAGTGCTAAGGGAATGGTTACCAGGATCTTTTTCATTTCAATTCTCCTATATGATAAAACGGTGTAAATTTTTAAGAAGATCTAGCCAGCATCAGTTGTTGCACTTCGAACCTGAATCCGCCCACCCTAATTTAGTTGATAACTGCACCATTTGATTCTCGTTGTGCATCATCATTCAGGGAAGCGATTATTCAGGTCAAAAAAAGAGTAAACAAAATGGCGGCGGCACTCTATGCCCGTATATTCACGACAAATCAAGCGGAAAATCTCCTTATCCCCTGATCAGCTACGAAAAATGCGCGACTGATGCAAAGCGCAAGGTCATAGCGTTGCGATGAAGCATATTGAACCGGGTACCTCTACAACCGACGACAAGCGGCAGTATTTTGGCAGATGATTTGGGATGCGACACATCACTATGCCTTGCTATAAATATTCGTCCCCTGCTGCACGAATTCCACCGCTTTTTGTTCCATTCCTTTTTGAAGAGCAGTTTGTTCATCTACGCCTTGAGTGACGGCATAGTCTCTTACCTCCTGCGAGATTTTCATCGAACAGAAATGAGGTCCGCACATGGAACAGAAATGCGCGACCTTGGCGGAATCCTTGGGGAGCGTTTCGTCATGAAATTCGCGTGCCTTGTCCGGGTCGAGGCCTAGATTGAATTGGTCTTCCCAACGGAATTCAAAGCGTGCCTTGGACAGCGCATTGTCGCGAATCTGTGCGCCGGGATGGCCCTTGGCGAGGTCGGCAGCATGTGCCGCGAGCTTATAGGTGATGACGCCTTCTTTGACATCCGCTTTATTCGGCAAACCGAGATGTTCCTTTGGTGTCACGTAGCACAGCATTGCAGTGCCGTACCAACCGATCATTGCCGCGCCGATACCGGAGGTAATGTGGTCGTAGCCCGGTGCAATGTCTGTGGTGAGCGGCCCCAGTGTGTAGAACGGCGCTTCATGGCATTGCTCCAATTGCAAATCCATATTTTCTTTGATCAGGTGCATGGGCACATGGCCGGGGCCTTCGATCATCACTTGTACATCATGTTTCCATGCAATCTGGGTGAGCTCACCGAGCGTTTTCAATTCGCCCAGTTGCGCTTCGTCATTGGCATCAAAGATTGAACCAGGACGCAGCCCATCGCCGAGACTGAAGCTGACGTCATATGCCTTCATGATCTCGCAGATCTCTTCGAAATGTTCGTACAGGAACGATTCTTTATGATGGGCCAAACACCACTTGGCCATGATTGAACCGCCGCGCGATACGATGCCCGTCATGCGGTTGGCCGTTAACGGTACGTAACGCAACAACACGCCGGCATGAATCGTAAAATAATCGACGCCCTGCTCAGCTTGCTCAATCAGCGTGTCGCGGTAGATTTCCCAAGTCAGGTCTTCGGCTTTGCCGTTGACTTTCTCCAGTGCCTGGTAAATGGGCACCGTACCGATTGGTACCGGTGAATTGCGAATGATCCATTCACGCGTCTCGTGGATGTGCTTGCCAGTGGAGAGATCCATTACGTTGTCGGCACCCCAGCGAATCGCCCAAGTCAGCTTTTCAACTTCCTCGCCGATGCTGGAAGTGACGGCCGAGTTGCCAATATTGGCGTTTATTTTTACCAGGAAATTGCGGCCGATAATCATCGGTTCGACTTCAGGATGATTAATATTGGCGGGGATAATGGCTCGACCACGGGCAATTTCATCGCGTACGAACTCGGGCGTAATTTCGGCCGGAATGCTGGCGCCGAAAGACTGGCCAGGATGTTGGCGGCCCATGAAGTTGGCCAATTTATTTCCCAGCGGGCCGGATGCTTTTAATTCTTCGAGATACTCTTTGCGACGCATATTTTCGCGGATCGCGACAAATTCCATCTCCGGCGTGATGATGCCCAAACGGGCGTAGTGCATTTGTGACACGTTGGCGCCCGCTTTCGCGCGACGCGGTTTACGGAGCAAATTAAAGCGTAATTCGGCCAGCTCAGGGTCATTCAGACGTGCGGTACCATATTGCGACGACGGGCCGGATAATTCTTCAGTGTCGTTACGCTCGGTAATCCACGGCATGCGGGGTGTCGGCAGACCAGAACGGATGTCTATATTGGCGGCCGGATCAGTGTAGGGGCCGGAACAGTCATACACATATATGGGCGGATTTTTTTCCGCATTCATACTTGCCGGTGTGTCAGATTGCGAGATCTCGCGCATCGGCACTTGAATGTCGGGGCGTGATCCCGCAACATAAATTTTGCGGGAATTCGGTAAAGGTTGAACTGCCGCTTCGTCAACGTGGGCAGCTTGGCTTAAAAACTTGGGATGGGCATTCATGGTGGTTCGCTCCAAAAAAGCAAGGAGCATCATAGAAACAACTGACGCTTCCCTACGACGGCATTATCCGTACAGGTTCAAAGGGTATCTCTCACCTCGTCGCATTGATGACGAGGACCCCTACGCAAGCAAACAAATTACTGTAAATGAGGGGGGAAAGCAAGCATGTGTTATTTCGATACCCCAAGGATCGCAAGTGGGAATGTCGTTAACAGCTCATGCAACAAGCTGGGCGATCAATGCCACGTCGGCGGCACCGGTCACCGGCAGGCCATGAGTCGACTGGTATTCTTTAATGAGTTGCCGTGAGGTTTGACCGAATATTCCATCCGCTTTAATGTCCACGCCGCGATCCGATAACCCCAGCTGGAGGAGGCGCACATCCAACCCGCGTTGCAAAGGCGATTGTAAAGCCAGTAAGCGCGTCCCCGGCTGCGGCCCATCATAACAACCGCGCGGAGTAGCTGACAGTGTTACGCTGGAAATTTCTTGGCCGCGTACAACCAGTGGTAGCTCTAGCCCCCAGTAACCCTGATCAATCAGGCGTTGGAAGGCATCCATACGATAGACGGTGGCGCGTAAATCAGCGCGCGTATTTTTAGCCAGCCAAGCGCGACGGGTGGCTATGTAAGCGGCAATCCATTTCTGTTCGCTGATACTGGCAATATCGCCGACCTGTTGTGTGGTGCGGGTGCGTATTAATTTCCATGAGCCGTGTACAAAGCTATCGTAGACCACCGCCACGCCAAGCGGGCTCATGATCTTTAAGCGCTCCGCAGTTTGGGCGGCGGGCTGCCAATAGGTCTCATCGAAAAATGTATCCTGCGTATCGCGCATAACGTTGTCGTCAGCACTGGCACGTAACAAATTATGTAGCTTAAATTCTTTATCCAGCTCAAAGTCGCGTGCCGCAAAGCGCGGCAGGTAGAATTCTAAACGGGAGCTAAAACGGGCACCCGAGTTGGCACAATAGCGCTGCATTAATTCATTTAAATTACCCGAGCCGAGCGTGGTCTGCGACCGACCAAAGGTGAGATGTCCCGTATCACCTGCAATCAGTGTCACTTGGCCATAATCCCCTAACACGTCGCCGGTCTCGAAAATATTGACGAGGGCCTCTGCGGTTTTCTTCTGGGTTGCTGTCAACATAATCGTAACCCCGTAATTTTTGAGTTGATCTTCAATATTTGTTCAATTTGAATCCATGTACCCTAGCTGACTGTACTGAATACTTACCCATCAAATGCCACATCGCCTTCATCCACCATGTCCCCCACATTAATATTCTTAAAATCAAATAGCTTACTGTCCATTAGGTGGGAGGGTTTCACGTTTTGCATGGCGGTGAAAATGGACTGACTGCGGCCGGGGTACTGGCGCTCCCATACAGCTAACATTTCCTTGATATTTTGGCGTTGCAGGTTTTCCTGCGCACCGCATAAATTGCACGGAATGATGGGAAATTTCAGGGTGCGGACAAAACTGGCAATGTCTTTCTCGGCGCAATAAGCCAGTGGGCGAATTACCACATGGTTACCCTTGTCCGTAACCAGCTTCGGCGGCATCGCCTTGAGTTTTCCGCCAAAGAATATATTCAGAAATAGCGTCTCTATCATGTCGTCGCGGTGATGGCCCAGTGCAATCTTGTTCGCACCCAGTTCTCCGGCCACGCGATAGATGATGCCACGACGTAAACGCGAACAGAGTGAGCAGGTGGTTTTACCTTCCGGAACTTTCTCCTTGACGATGGAATAGGTGTCCTGAGTTTCAATGTGATACTCGATGCCAATGGATTTAAAATAGTCCGGCAAAATATGCTCCGGAAAACCCGGCTGCTTTTGATCCAGATTCATGGCGATCAGGCGAAAATTAATCGGCGCGCGTTTTTGCAGCGTACGCAAAATTTCCAGCAGCGTATAAGAATCTTTGCCACCGGACATACACACCATGATGGTGTCGCCTTCCTCGATCATGTTGAAATCGCCGATAGCACGACCAACTTGTTGCTCCAGTCGTCCGCGCAGGCGGTTAAAGTTGCCGGAATGATGCTCAAAATGGATAGGATGTGTAATGGCGTTCATATTGTTCGTTCAAAGGTTAATGCTGCGTCCACCGTCCACCGCAATAATTTGTCCGGTAATGTAGGGCGCATCGTTTAATAAAAATTTCACGGTGCGGGCAATGTCGTCCGGCTCGCCTTCACGCTTGAGTAAGGTATGTGCGATGATCTGCCGCCGCCGCGCCTCATCGCGCCATTCCGCACTTTCAGGCCAAACGATGACGCCGGGGGCAATCGCATTAACGCGCACCTGCGGGGCCATTTCCTGCGCCAGCGCACGCGTGAGCGTCGCCAACCCGCCCTTCGCTATGCTATACAGCAAATAACCGTGCATAGGACGTTCGGCATGAATATCCACAATATTGACAATGGCACCATGATTGTGACGCAACTCCCTCGCTGCCGTTTGGGCGAGCAAGAGCGGGGCTTTCAGGTTGGTGCCAATCAGGTCGTTCCAGTTTTGATCGTTAACATCGCCCAGTGACGTAGGAAAAAAACTGGACGCATTGTTAACCAGCGCATCCAGCCGCCCAAAGTGACTGATGGTTTTCTCTACCAGCCGGGACAAAGCTTGCGGATCCAGCAAATCTGCCTGTATGTGCAGGGCAGAACCGGGGCGTTCTGCATGTAACGCTGACTGCAAAGCCAATGCATCCTGCGCGGAAGAACGGTAATGCAGCGCGATGTTGGCCCCCGCTGCGTGCAGCTTGCGGCAGATCGCGGCTCCCACGCGCTTTGCGCCACCCGTCACTAATACCACTTTACCTTGCATGGCGCTCTCCACTAAACTTACGGCTTGTAATTTAACACATCCTCATCGCTCAATCATGTCCTCACTGCCCTTGCCATCCCCCGAAGCTCAGGCACACAGCGATCAATTGTGTGCTCTGATTCATCAAGACATCGCGCGACAAGGAGGATGGATCCCATTTTCACGTTTTATGGAGTTAGCGTTATATGCGCCGGGAATGGGTTATTACAGTGCCGGGGCACGTAAGTTCGGCACAGCCGGAGATTTTGTCACCGCGCCGGAAATTTCTTCGTTATTCGGTCGAATAATGGCGCGACAATTAATCGAAATTATGGCGCAAAGCTCTCCCCGTATTATCGAACTCGGTGCGGGCAACGGCAAGCTGGCTGTTGATATATTGGGCGAGCTGGAACGGCACAATAGTCTGCCCGAACGCTATGACATCCTGGAAATCAGCGCTGACTTGCGCGAGCGGCAACAAACATTATTGCAAGCACGCTTGCCCCATTTGATTGACCGCGTGCATTGGCTCGATACACTTCCGGATAGTATTTCTGGCGTGCTTGTCGCCAACGAAGTACTGGATGCATTGCCAGTGCACCTAGTACGTTGGACTGATGCAAATATTGTTGAGCGTGGCGTAGCAAGCACGGGGGAAAACTTTGTGTGGCAGGAACGTCTGCCGGAAAACTCAATGTTGCTGGAGATTGCCCAACAGATCAAAGTACCGGATGACACGCTTAGTGACGTATCGCTTGCCGCACGCGGCTTGGTCAGTAGCCTGAGCGAACGTTTGCATCAAGGTGTATTGCTATTTATTGATTATGGTTTTGGCGCGCGCGAGTATTACCATCCGCAACGCACACAAGGCACACTCATGTGCCATTACCGTCATCATACCCATGATGATCCGTTCTTCCTGCCCGGATTGCAGGACATTACCGCGCATGTCGATTTTACCGCCGTAGCGGAAGCGGCCATTGATGCGGGATTGCACCTGTATGGCTATACAACGCAAGCCTATTTCCTGATTAACAGCGGTATCACTGATTTATTGGCAGAGACCGACTCTGAAAATATCCGCGACTATTTTCCACTTTCTGCACAACTGCAAAAGCTAACAAGCCCTGCCGAGATGGGCGAGCTATTTAAAATAATTGCGCTGGGCAAAGGAGTGGACATCCCTTTATGTGGTTTTGTATCAGGTGATAAATCACGTTTATTATAAAATTTTTTTATTAGGTCGACTCGTCAGTCAGATAGCGAACTATCAGCCAACAAGAGAAGTATTCGCCTAAATTCTTAGAACCCTTATGCTTTATCGCTCACGCTGACTTTGGATCTATACTGCATCTAAATAATTCTTGTAAAGTACTTAAATGATGATGTCACATTACTTGTTGGTTTTTCTGTGTACGGGTTATATCGGCTGGGCACAGGCAGAAGTATATAAAAACATCGATGCGGATGGGCATGTCACTTATTCCAGCACACCTACAAAAGGCTCCAAAAAACTTGATTTGGAACCTCTGACTATCGTGCCCTCTCCTGCACGTGCACGCAATAACGCGACCCCTCCCAATTTCCTTAAAGTAGATCCAGATACACAAAAAAATCGCGATAACTTGCGTCACAAGATACTTAAAGAAGAATTATCAGCAGAGCAAAAGCTGGTTGAAGAAGCTCGTCAGAACCTGATAAATGGGAAAGAACATCCGAAAATACTCAAGGATAAAGATGATAAAGGCCACCAAAATGCGACCAAATATGAAGAGAATATAAAAGCCTTGCAGTGGCAAGTAACATTACACGAGCAGAATGTCGAAGCGCTTAAGACAGAACTTCTAAAATTCAAATAGTTACCGTACATCTTCTGGATAAACTTGCTGAAGATTTCATATTCTGACTCTGATTGCAAGACCAAGAGTGGGTTTTTGGGTGCCGGTTCAATATAACGAATATCTTATTTCTCGGTCACTGCCTTTTTCGGAGCTGCTGCCTTTTTCGGAGCTGCTGCCTTTTTCGGAGCTGCTGCCTTTTTCGGAGCTGTAGCCTTTTTCGGAGCTGTAGCCTTTTTCGGAGCTGTAGCTTTCTTTAGAGGCGGCCCTTTCGCCACACGTTCTGCCAGCAGCACCAAACCTTCTTGCAATGTTATTTCTTCCGGGGATAGATCTTTAGGCAAAGTGGCATTAACCTTCCCGTGTTTTACATAGGGCCCATAGCGTCCACTACAGACCTCCACCGGTTTTTGATCATCCGGATGCACACCTAGCTCCCGTATCACAGTGTTGGAAGTTCTTGCTTCCGCTAACAAGGCTACTGCGCGTTCCAACTGTATGGTGAAAACACTGTCTCCCTTGGGAATGGATTTAAATTTTCCATCATGCCCGACATACGGGCCAAAGCGTCCAATGTTGACGATAATTTTTTTGCCACTTTCGGGATGAAGTCCCAATTCCTTGGGAAGTTGCAACAATTGTGTGGCAGCGGCAAGATCCGCAGCATCTGGCGGTAATTCCTTCGGCCAGGAAATACGCTTCGGTTTTGTTTTGGAGCCTGCCTCTACTTCACCAAGTTGTATGTAATAGCCATAAGGGCCGCGCAACAATAACACTGGCAGTCCCGTAACTGGATCACTTCCCAACTCCTTGCGCGCTTCCCCGGTATCTGCTTCGGCTGTGAGATTACGCGTGTAGTCGCACTCCGGGTAGGCTGTGCAACCAATGAAGTTGCCACGCTTACCCAAGCGGGTGGCTAAAGGCTTGCCGCACTTGGGGCAGGCTTCGTCAATTAGCTCTTGTGTTACATCTTTACGCTCAATATTCTTTTTATCTTGTATAAGCGCAGTGAAGGGATGCCAGAAATCGTTTAGTACCGGAACCCAGTCGCGCTTGCCATCGGAAATTTCATCCAGCTCATCCTCCATTTGCGCAGTAAATCCATAATCGACATAGCGCGTGAAATGTTCGGTGAGAAAACGGATAACAACTCGTCCGACATCGGTCGGCTTGAATCGTTTTTTGTCCAGCATTGCATATTCGCGAGCCTGCAGCGTGGATATGATACTGGCGTAAGTTGAGGGGCGCCCAATGCCATACTCTTCTAAAGTTTTTACTAAACTGGCTTCGGAAAATCGCGGTGGCGGCTGGGTAAAATGCTGCTCGCCATATAGTTTATCAAGCGGAATGGTCTCTCCCTCCACTAAAGGCGGCAATTTTTTGTTTTCTTCCTCTTCGCTGTCATCCGTGCTTTCCTGATAAACAGCGATGAAGCCAGGAAATATAAGCGTTTGACCACTGGCGCGAAACAGGGTGTCATCCCCGCCAAGGCGGATATCAAGACTGACTGTATCAAAACGCGCGGGGGCCATTTGACAAGCGAGGGTACGCTTCCAAATCATTTCATAGAGTCGCGCTTGATCTATGGTGAGAAATTCCCGCATGCTATCCGGAGTACGTGCAATCGAGGTCGGTCGTATGGCTTCATGCGCCTCCTGCGCATTCTTGGCTTTACTTTTGTAGACCGGTGCCGCTTTAGGCAGATAATCCGGCGCAAATTGTGCAGCGATATAACTGCGTATTTCCTGTAGGGCTTCCTGTGCCAACGTAACGGAATCGGTACGCATATAACTGATCAGTCCTACAGCTTGACCACCGATGTCGATCCCTTCATAAAGCTGTTGGGCGATACGCATCGTACGGTCGGTGGGCATGCCAAGTTTGCGTGCTGCCTCCTGTTGCAGCGTAGAGGTTGTAAATGGCGCAGCGGCATAGCGTTGCTTGGCTTTCTTTTCCACGCGCACCACGCGCGGCGGCAATTTGGCCGCACTGATGTTGTCAAAAATCTTCTGGTATTCCGTCTCGCTGGCTATCCCCAGCTGCTCCAGTTTTTTCCCTTGATATTGAAACAGTTTAGCGGTAAATGGTTGGCTATTTTTCTGGCTGTCGAGATGCACCGTCCAATATTCCTGCGAGCGGAATGCCTCAATTTCCAATTCACGTTCCACGATCAGGCGTAGCGCCGGGCTTTGCACGCGCCCGGCAGAAAGCCCGGGACGTATTTTGCGCCATAGTAACGGCGAAAGATTGAAGCCCACCAAATAATCCAACGCGCGCCGCGCCTGTTGCGCGTTCACCAAGGGAATGGAAATTTCACGCGGACGGGCAACCGCTTCGCGCACCGCAGATTGGGTTATTTCGTAGAACACCACGCGCTGCATGGATTTGTTTTTCAAGTTACGCTTGTTTTTCAGTAACTCAGCGACATGCCACGCAATAGCTTCCCCTTCACGATCCGGGTCAGGTGCCAGATAGATGTGGTCTGCCTGGGCAGCGGCTTTGGCAATGGCGTCTACATGTTTACTGTTTCGCGCAATAATTTCATACTGCATGGCAAAATCATGCTCGGTATCGATCGCCCCCGATTTGGGTATCAGGTCACGTACATGCCCATAGGTCGCCAGTATCTCAAAATCTTTACCCAGATATTTCTTCAGGGTGACGGCTTTGGCCGGGGACTCAACGATTAATAGATTGCTCGCCATGATTGCACTTTTGTTTAATGTTATTGTTTAATGTAAGCAACTGGAATCGGCCGGAGTAAGCAGATCTTCGACTATTAAAGGATCCAAGTCTCGACGTTGATTCCACAACACCATGAGCGTGATGAGTTTAATTTTGTCCAGTGGCAGGCTTTCACGGTTCAATGCAACCGCACGGTCAATAATCATTTCCCGCTCCACGGGTGTAATTATTTTATTTTGTTCCCAAAATGTCAGAAAACGGCGCACTTCAAAGCTCATACGCTTAATTTCCAGATCGGCATAAAAGCGTTCACTACTATCATTAATGGTGGACGGGTAGTTTGCTTTGTTCAACTGCTCCAGGCCAGATAACCAAGTCAGCGCCAAATGAATATCCTCATCTTCAAATCCGGCGGCGGATAATTTACGGGATAACTTGTCAGAATTGGGATAACGGCCAGCATGAAAATAGCTTTCAAATAAAAACATTAAAATATCAAACATAATGCCCCGATAAAAATTGATTGTTAGATACTAGTAAACTGGGATTAATTAAACCAAGAGTAAGGAATTATGGATAGTTATAATTTTTTCTTCTCGTGTGGGAAAGGCTGCTCTACCAAATCAAAAAAATCTAAATTTTAATTTATACGTTGATACAACCCCCCTGGTAAAGTTGCGATGTCGCCATCCAGCTCCAGTTGCAACAGGATGGCGGATAGCGCCCCAATCGTCAAGCCACTGCGCTGGCTCAAGCTGTCCATATCTATCGGATCGAAACCCAAATGCATTAATAGAGGGTGTTCCTCGGGTACAGAAGATTGCAAGGTCGTGCTGACGGGAAAATGTCCCAGCTCCTCTAGAATATCTTGTGCGCACTCTACCAGTTTAGCGCCCTGCTTGATCAAATGATGACACCCTTTTGTCTGTGGAGCGTGGATGGAACCGGGAATAGCAAAAACGTCACGTCCTTGTTCCAAGGCCATACGGGCGGTAATCAATGAACCGCTTTGCAGAGATGCTTCAACGACTAAACACCCTAAACTAAGACCGCTAATAATGCGATTGCGGCGCGGGAAATTTGCCGCTAGTGGCGGAGTCCCCAAGGAAAACTCGGAAATCAATGCGCCTTCCTGTGCCAATTGATGCGCGAGTTGACGGTTGGCGGCAGGGTAAACTTTGTCCAGCCCCGTGCCAACAATGCCTATACTGGAACCGTATTCGCGCAACCCTCCGCGATGTGCCGCGGCATCTATGCCATGCGCCATACCACTGATAATGCACAACCCAGCAGCGCTCGCTGTCTGAGAAAAAGCTTCCGCATTGCTCAGCCCTTGCGGAGTGGCATTACGACTGCCCACGACGGCGAGTGCCGAGTGCTGAAGTAATTCAAGCCGCCCTTTTACATATAATAGTAGTGGTGGATCGGAAATATTAAGTAGTGCCTGCGGGTAGTCAGGGTCTGTCAGTGTAACGATATGATTGTGCGGCTCAGCCAGCCAATTAGCAATGGGTGCGAGTTTTTCTTCATTCCAGCCTTGCGTGATAGTTGCAGCAATGGCTGGCTGAACGACTTGCTGAAGAATATGCACCGGTGTAGCGAAAATTTGGGCGGGCGTGCCGAAAGCTTGCAGCAGCCGACGCAAACCTTCATTGCCTAAACCGGGTATCTGGTTCAGAGCAAGCCATGACGCAAGCTCAGCGTCCATAGGTATCGAAAATCAAGGTGTCAGCGCACTATCCAACAATTGCACGGGCAGTCGGGTTCGCATCACCAAAGCGTATGCCACTTTGTCAAAAGTACGGAATACAAATAACAGACCATAACGCATATCCGGCAAAGTTAGTGTTTCCCCCTTTTCCTTTATTACATCTCCCTTGCGGTATAGTGCCAGTACATGGCCATTTTCAAGGCCATCACGAAGTCCCTTGTTAAGCGTTACGATGGAATGTTGCCCTGCTTGAGCAACGCCAGCATAAACAGAAATCACGCGAGCCGCAATCGGGCTATCAGGGACGCGGGGCACGTAGCTTCCGACGGATCCGTCGGAAGCTACGATCAGTCGATCCTCTTTATTAATTTCCTTAAGCGACTTGACGATCTTAAGCGTACTGATATCGGCAAATTTTTCGACCTCTGCATCCCCCAAGTACATTGCCTCATATCCCAGCACTTCATTGTTTTCCGGGTCGAATAATGTTTTTCCCGGACGGTAAATTTGCCACAGCACTCCCTGCTCTTTGGATAAACCTTTAGCGTATGCTATATCTCCAGTGGCCAAAAGGACGCGTTTCTCGTAGGTACCCACTATAATTGGTGCGTTAGCTAGCCCATCTCTCTCAATTATCAGCGGTCTGCTGAGAAAGGGTTCGATGGCACTGGCTGAAATACTGGGAATTGCATTGTGATCACTGCTTTGAACGTGTACCCGAGGGAAAAGTTTCGCACTGTCAAGTTTGCCTGTCCCGGCTATTTCTTCGCTTTTTTTTATTTGGCCGATGTGCAATGTACCGCTTGCACGATCCAGATGAACCACATCACCGGGATAAATCCAGTGCGGATCTTTAATGGTATTTTTATTTAAACCCCAGATTTGGGGCCATTGCCATGGATCCTTGAAAAATTTAGCGGAGATATCCCACAGCGTATCCCCTTTCATCACAATGTGACTATCCGGTGCATTCTCTTGAATTTTAACCGCATCAGCAAAGGCAAAGGTGGGCAATAAACAGCAAATCAGCGATATAATAATCTTTTGCATGGAAACTCCATTTTGCGTGGAAACCCAGTTTTTAGAAGCCAGGCTAAGAACAACAAATTTTGCACTATGATTTCGTGCAAAACGTTTTAAATTCTGCCCCTAATTACTTAAATTAGCAAGCATTTATGGCAATTTTACAAATATTACAATATCCGGATGAGCGGTTGCATACCATCGCAGTTCCAGTACCGGTGGTAACCGCAGCCATTCACAAGCTGGCCTCTGATATGGCCGAAACAATGTATGCTGCACCGGGAGTGGGTCTGGCCGCAACTCAGGTCAATGTACATCAACAAATCATTGTGATGGACATTTCGGAGACCCAAGATCAGTTGTTAGTGTTCATTAATCCGGAAATTATTGCCAGCAGTGGTGAGAGTCTCGGCGAAGAGGGCTGTTTGTCGGTTCCCGGAATATATGAAAAAATACGCCGCGCCGAACATGTCACCGTGCGCGCACTCGATACGCACGGTGAACCTTTCACGCTTGAAGCAGACGGATTGTTGGCGATCTGTATACAGCATGAGATGGATCACCTAAAGGGCAAGGTGTTCGTTGAATATCTTTCACCGCTCAAGCAATCGCGTCTCCGAGCCAAACTTAAGAAGCATCGCCGTGAAACAATGTAGGCACTCAAAGTATGTTTTTCTCAAGCTACTGCGTTGTGTCCTGCCTTGAATAAAAGCCATCATTAATCTAAAGGTATCCTGATAATCAACTCTTCCCTAAAGATCATTTTTGCCGGCACTCCAGACTTCGCCGCCACCGCGCTAGAAGCATTGCTGGTGCAACAATTTTCTGTAGTCGCAGTATTAACCCAGCCCGACAGGCCGGCTGGCCGCGGTATGCGACTCACAGCCAGCCCAGTTAAACAACTTGCCTTGGCGCATAGTCTGCCACTGCTACAGCCTGTTACATTAAAATCTGCCGATATACAACAAGAGCTTGCCAATTATGCGGCGGATGTAATAGTGGTGGCGGCTTATGGACTAATTCTGCCAGCAGCACTGCTGCAATTGCCACGCTATGGCTGCTTGAATATTCACGCTTCATTATTACCGCGTTGGCGCGGCGCAGCACCTATCCAGCGCGCTATTCTGGCGGGAGACGACAAAACCGGTATCACCATTATGCAGATGGATGCAGGACTCGATACGGGCGATATGCTGCTTAAGAAACTCTGTTCGATCACTGTACATGACACTACACAAACGTTGCATGACAAATTGGCGACGTTGGGCGCTGAGGCGATCGTCGAGACACTATGCCTGCTAAAGCAAGGACAATTAAAGCCCGTGTCGCAAAATGCGGCCGAAGCAACTTACGCGGCCAAGCTCAACAAAACAGAAGCGCTAATTGACTGGTCAAACCATGCTACACAAATCATACGCGCGATACATGCCTACAACCCTTTTCCTATCGCGTATACCATTCTTAATGGGGAACTTGTCAAAATCTGGCAGGCCAGCGTACGCGAGGGGTCTGAAGGTAAAGCGGGAACTGTGTTGGCTATAGAAAAAAATGGCATTGTTGTGGCATGCGGTCAAGGGGCGCTATGCCTTGAGGTATTGCAACGCCAAAATGCCAAGGCATTACCTGCGGCACAGTTTATCCAGGGATTTGCAGTGCATCCCGGCGACCATTGCACTTCATTTCTCTGACATGCACATCGCACAACAGGGTGCCAGCCAAGTTGTCTGCCAAGTTTTGGCCGGACGCAATCTGAGTCAGATACTGAGTGCAGCTTTGCAGACTACGTCCGGACAAATTATGCCCGAGTTAACACCACAACAACGTGGTGCGTTACAGGATTTAAGTTATGGTACGCTGCGTTTTTACGGTCAATTGGTGCGCATACTGGATCAATTGTTGCACAAACCCGTGCAGGATTTGCAACTACGCTGCCTGCTATTAGTCGCTTTATATCAACTACTACATACCAAAGCTGCCCCCCATGCGGTGGTAGATCATGCCGTGCGTGCGGTGCGAAAGAGCAATGCAGCAGCTGGAGGGCTGACCAATGCAGTGCTGCGCAATTTTTTGCGTAACCGCGAAGCGTTAGTTGCCGTCGCAGCCACTAGCGAGGAGGGTCGCTATGCCTATCCGCAATGGTGGATAACTGCGGTCCAGGCGCAATATGGAAGACATTCGGAAGCGATCTTGCTAGCAGGTAACCAGCATCCCCCTATGACACTGCGTGTAAATTGTCGATATATCAGCACCGCAGATTATCTGGCTTTGCTTGCTCAGCAGGGTATCCAAGCCAGTCTGATCGAGCCAGATGCTGTACTATTGAGGGACCCGCTACCGGTAAATAAATTACCAGGATTCTTCGATGGTTTGGTTTCCGTGCAAGATGCGGGTGCGCAATACGCAGCACACCTGTTGGACGCACAGGACGGTATGCGAGTGCTTGATGCGTGTGCTGCACCCGGCGGAAAGACTACCCACCTACTGGAGCTGGCACAACTTGATCTAATTGCTTTGGACAAAAACTCGCAACGTTTGGAACGGGTACGTGAAAACCTGCAACGCCTGCAATTGCATGCACAATTGCAGAACGGTGATGCGGCGCAACCCGATAGCTGGTGGGATAGCAAACCATTCCATCGCATCTTGGCCGATGTACCCTGCTCTGCCTCTGGCGTGGTACGGCGCCATCCCGATATAAAATGGCTACGTCGCCCGGACGATATTAGTGGATTTGCACAGCAACAATTAAATATTCTTCGCTCGTTATGGCGGTTGCTGGAAAGAGATGGAAAATTGCTCTATGTAACCTGCTCCATTTTTGCGCGAGAAAACCAGCAAGTTATCAATGAATTTTTGAAAAAGCATGATGATGTCAAACAATTACCATTGACCATACCCAATTTAAATGACGGTCAAATATTTCCCAATGACCAGCATGATGGTTTCTTTTATGCATTACTACAAAAGCAGGCATAACCTGGCGCGATTGCTGGCTATACTGCTGGCATTCTGGCTGGGTATTTCGGTCGTCTGTGCCGAAGGTATTACAGTGCGTAAAACGGAGGCACGATTTTCTGACGGCAGCTACCAATTTTCGGCTGATTTCGACATCAGCTTAAACTTTGTAGTAGATCAAGCACTGACGCGCGGGGTGCCTCTGTATTTCATTAGCGAATTCACCCTGATTCGTCCACGTTGGTACTGGCTGGACGAAGTTATCATAAAAAATGAACAAACTGCCAAACTATCTTACAACAAACTAACGCGCCAATACCGCATCACGCGTGGCTCGCTATTCCAAAACTTTTCCAGCCTGGGTGATGCACTGCGTATTATCAGTCATCAATCTGCCCCCCCTATTGATGCTTCGCTGCTTCAAAAAAATAACGATTATATTACAGCGCTATTGCCCCAAAAAGGGGACTACATTGCTGCCACGCGAATGCGTCTGGATGTAACACAATTACCAAAACCACTGCAAGTCAATGCACTGGCCACACAAGACTGGAACTTTGATTCCAATTGGTACCGCTGGATAGTTCGTCCCGTCGTATCTGCTGCAGACCGCGAAAATGAGTAGGCAGTGAAGTATCTAATTTTTATCAGCGCACTGGTTGGCAGCTTCCTGCTCTATCTGCTGTCAAGCGCCAGCGCTAATACTGAATTATTTTCACACAATTACTATGTACTGCTGGCTTTAGCCGGAGTCTTGGCCGTATATCTAACCGTGCTGGTTGGCTATCAATTATGGCAATTGCGCGGCAAGCTTAAAGCACAGGTATTCGGTGCGAAACTCACCCTACGTTTGACGTCGTTTTTCATTTTGATTGCGATCCTGCCAGGCATACTGGTGTATGCTGTTTCGGTACAGTTTCTTGATAAAAGCATCGAATCGTGGTTCGACCTTCGAGTAGAAAAAGCGTTGGAGGGTGGTTTGAACCTGGGCCGAAATGCGCTGGAAACGGGTTTGAAGGAATTGAGCAAGAAAGGTCAATCCACCGCCCTGTTACTTGCCAAACAATCTCCAGAACAATATACCAAAACCTTGGGCCAGCTAATAGGCAAAGGGACTGCCCATGATGCTGCGTTGTTTAACAAAAGCGGAAAACTACTCGCATTTGCCAGTAATAACCGCAAGCAGTCCCCCAATATACCGGAGGCCGAAATTCTGCAAGAAGTAAGCCAGCAAGGACTGCATAGCATGATTGATACGCTGCCTGATAATAGCCCGATATTGCGTGTGCTGGTGCTGGTTAAGCCGTTGCAGCTATCAACTGGCGCGCGTATCCTGCAACTAACCCAACCCGTGCCCAAACAGCTTGCCGCTGACGCAGAGATGGTACGGACGGTTTATCGCGATTACCAAGAGCTGTCGTTGTCTCGTTTGGGGTTAAAGCGCTTATATGGCATCACGTTGACACTATCGCTGTTGATTGTATTGTTGAGTGCGGTATCAGCTGCTTTCTTTATCAGTGATCGTCTAAGCGCACCACTCGCAGCACTAGCCGAAGGAACACGGGCGGTAGCACAGGGCGATTTTTCACGTCAACATCCCGTTAAAAGCCGTGATGAGCTGGGGGCGCTCACCGGACTATTCAACCAGATGACGTTACAACTGGCCGATGCGAAAACCACGAGCGAACAGCAACAGCGCCAAGCAGAAGATGCCAAAGCCTATCTGGAAAGCATGCTGGCGCACCTATCGTCTGGCGTGTTGGTAGTGGATGAACAATTCAAGCTGCGTTCTGTCAACAGTAGTGCGGCGCAGATACTTGGAGCGTCACTTCTGGATATGCAGGATATACCGTTGGCGGAAATCGCAGTACGTCACCCCCTGCTCCGTCCTTTTTCCGATGCGATCATGCAAGCCTTTAATGAAGTGACCAGTGGCGAATGGCAGCGCCAAATTGAACGACCAAGCAAGAATGGTGATCAGATATTATTGATGCGCGGCACCCGATTATCCACAGCGACGGATAATAGCTACGTCGTTGTGTTTGACGATATTACCTATTTGCTGCAAGCAGAACGTCAAGCCGCGTGGGGCGAAGTGGCACGCCGTTTGGCGCATGAAATCAAGAATCCGCTTACCCCAATTCAGCTGTCTGCAGAGCGACTTCAGCATAAATTGAGCACCAAACTGGACGGTAGCGACGCACAATTGTTGCAGCGCGCCACACAGACTATCGTGAGTCAAGTGGCAGCAATGAAAAACATGGTAACCGAATTCGCTGACTATGCCCGGGCACCCGCTCCCAAATTGGTAGTGCTGGACATGCACCAGCTACTACGCGAAGTGCTTGGATTATATGAAGCCAACAACAGTCCAATTACCTTGCGTTTGAATGCAACCCAAACTTGGGTGAAAGGAGATGCAACACGCTTGCGCCAAGTGATCCATAATTTGTTGCAAAATTCGTATGACGCTTTACAAAACATTACACAACGGGAAATTATCCTGAGCACGGCAGAGGAAGGCAGCGCATTAAAGCTGTGTGTACAAGATAATGGCAGCGGTTTTCCCGAGCATTTGCTGGCGCGTGCTTTTGAACCTTATAGAACGACAAAGCCCAAGGGTACCGGGCTAGGTTTAGCAATCGTGAAAAAAATTGTGGAAGAGCACGGTGGCAGTATTGTTATTGAAAATGTAACAACTGGTGGAACAAAAGTAAGTGTTACTTTGCCCTTATTAATAGAGGTCGTGTGAAAATGGCAGCCAAAGAAATTTTAGTGGTAGATGATGAAATCGGGATACGCGAATTGCTCTCGGAAATCTTGTTTGACGAAGGTTACCATGTGCATCTGGCCGAAAATGCTACTCAAGCCCGCGATTTTCGCAACCGGCAGGCGCCGGATTTGGTGTTGCTGGACATCTGGATGCCGAATACCGATGGCGTCAGTCTGCTTAAAGAGTGGGTGGGACAGAACTTGTTGACTATGCCAGTGATCATGATGTCAGGGCACGGCACTATAGAAACAGCACTTGAGGCGACGCGCATTGGTGCGGTGGATTTCCTTGAGAAACCCATTGCGCTACAGAAACTGCTTAATGCTGTGGCCAAGGCAATCACGCTAAGCGCAACACCAACTATTCGACAGGAAATTACATCAACACATTTAATTGATCGAGGAAGCATGACGACCCTTTGGGAGGCTGCGGCACAATTCCCATTGCCACTCGACTTGCCATTACGAGAAGCACGTGATCATTTTGACAGCCTGTATTTCAATTATCATATGCATAAAGAAAACGGCAATATATCCCGTGTGGCGAAGAACGTTGGCTTGGAACGTACCCATTTATATCGCAAATTAAAACAGCTCGATGTTAAGTTCACCAAGAAGGGCTTGGACGAAAAGTAACAATTCCAAACCAGAAATATCAGGATGGTGTTATGCGAATAATGGATAATTAAGTACAGCTTGAGCGATGCAAGCCATATTTATTTTAGGGGTTAAGCCTTGAAATAAAGCACCCCGCAGCAAGCTACGGGGTATTAACTACGCTTTTCAAGCCGCCGGCTTTCAACCAGCCTTCGCTCCAAGGAGCGGGGAATTGAACCCGTAGAGATTAATTGTTGCGCTTTTGGGATACTGCACAAATGCGCTGCATAACAGCGGGATTGGGTTCGTGAAATTCACCTTGTTGATAGGCAATTACTGTTAGTTGCGGGAAAAAAACTTCCAATAACTCGTTAGAACGCAGCAAAAAATCTGGGTTTTTGGGGCGCCCAAAACGTTCATTGCCATCCATAAATGTTTCATAAATTAATACCCCACCGGTATGCAACGATTCGATCAGGCGGGGTAACAGCGGTCTATGGAGATAGCGGCTTACCACTATGCCATGGAAGCGACAGCCGAAATATGGCCAAACATCATTTTCCAAGTCTGCAACGGTAGTTAATATATTAGGTAACTGTTGTAATCCAGTAAGACTTTGCACATCACGATCTACCGCATGTACTTGCCAATCGTTGGCTGCAAGCCAACGCGCATGGCGACCGTTGCCACAAGCTAAATCGAGCACTTGGCCACCGTTAGGGATCAATTGGGCATAGTGGCAAATCCAAGGCGATGGAGTACCCATCTGTTATAACGGGATAGTATTGTGATGTTTTGTCATCATTTAACGATGATTATAGTCGTCTTCATGAAATACACTGTTTAATAAGCCGATATCGTATTTTTTATACACTGAGGGCACCAAGTAAATTTTCTTCGAATCAAATAAAAAACTTAGTACATACAGCTCTATTTTGTAGATAACCTGAAATGCCGGCATATAAAATCGCAATTACATAACCATCAACTGTAGTTTTTTAAAATTCAAAAGAAGCGGTGTGTTCCGTCAATGTCGAATAAATCCCGAAATCTTTATAAACCGTCAGAGCTGCTTTCAAGTCAGCAATGATCTCCGGCTTTTTTTCCTGTAATTCATCTGGCAGGTTCATTATAACCAACCTCCAATTTGCCCAAGCTCTGGTACCCAGTACTTTTCCATTGCTAATCCGAAGCCGGACAAATATCAATGTTCCTTTCCAGTAATAGGTGAAGTCGTGCTGATTCCGAAATTCATCTTCACCCGACACAATCCATCGAAGATAGATGTCATTTTCACGATCGATAGTCCAATCAGGCCGCACATTCGCTTTACCATAACACTGATTAATTTCCTCTAATCCGTATTTCTTAATGTCCTCCTCCGGGACATATTCATTCACAAATGCCATGGTTTGGTTCTCCTGTTCGTGTTGTGGTGTAGATTGAATCATTTTTGATGCCTATCAATTTTTATATTGAAAATTTTTTTAATCATGGTGTTGCATATTGTGAATACTGCAATCATCCCCATACAATCATGCAACTGATAATATCATTCAACAGTATATATATGCGCTTCTACATGGCCAATTGCAAGGCGGATTCAACACTGAAGTGCAACTTTTGTAAGTAAGTTTTAGGTGGTGAGTTGCATTAATATCGGAATCACTTAAACAACCAAGTAATAAAAAGCACACATGAAGAAATATACTGATCCGGCCAGTTGAAGTTTTCACGCTGCATATTTCACACGAACATCCTGAAAGGATTGTTTGACACGCTCGGGGGATTTTCCAATGTTTGCATATGTTCGGTTGTTGCGACTTTCAACTTGCCCTTGCTGCGTACCGGAACCATTTGAATAATGGCATACTTCAAGCCAGCCCGGGTTTAGCTCCGGGCTGTAGCTAGGCAGACCAGTCACTCAATTAATTTGTTCGAGTTAAAAGCCTTATTAATAATCATCCAGTATGGTCTGCCCTGGTTGGTAACAGTGGCGATCACCGACACCTTCTGGCGTGTGCCTTAATGGCTGCACAAGCGGCCAATATCATCAAAAACACCATCACAATCATCAACTGCCCGGACAACGTCGGAATGGCTTGCACGGATCCAGTAATCACGATGGCAGTAAACGACGCAGTCGATTCCATATTGGCAGCAATACCTGTCAGATTGCACACTGGGCCACTCTGCCCTGCGCATGCACCCGTCCATCCGGTAAACGTACTGCCTGCACCTGCCGTGGCGGTGCAGGTGGCGGATCCACCCGGAGAAACAGGCGACGGCACGCAATTGGCCACTCCCCCAGTACCAGCCGTGGCAACCACGGTATACGTCAGCAACGCAAACGTGGCTACCGAACTCTGATTAGCGGTGACATTATTCAAATTACACGTCGTAGTACCTTCCGCCACGCATGAACCCGTCCATCCGGTAAAGTAATACCCGGTATTTGGCGTAGCGGTACACACACTATTTGCCCCACTGAGAACAGAAGGGGGCGTACAGCTGGCTGATCCCCCGGTACCAGCCGTGGCAACCACGGTATATGTCAACAGCGCAAACGAAGCTACCGAACTCTGATTAGCGGTGACATTATTCAAATTACAAGTCGTAGTACCTTCCGCCACGCATGAACCCGTCCATCCGGTAAAGTAATACCCGGTATTTGGCGTGGCGGTACACACACTGTTTGACCCACTGAGAACGGAAGAGGGCGAACAGGCAGCACTCCCTCCCCCTACCGGCGATACTGTTGCATCAGCGGTGTAATAAACAGCACTGTTGGCCCAACTAACCGAACGGGTTGTTTCGTCATACGACGTAACGATTCCATTCTTTTCAGAAATCACATTTGCATGATTAACCACATCCGGGTTCGACGGGCCAGAGAACGTCACGCCAATGACAATATTCGGGTAAGCCGCCGAAGGGGGAATGCCGCTGGTCAAGTCATCTGGCCGTGTACAACTTAATGTTGCCAGGCTACACGTCCAGCCCGTACCCGTAATTGACGTGGCAGACACACCCAATGGCAATACATCCTGTACTGAAACCGTACCCAGATCTGCAGAAGACCCACTCTTTGTAACCGTAAGCGTATACGTACCATTCGGGCTGGCTGACGTATGCGAAGCGGCGTCAGCCACCTTGGCAATCGTCAAAAAAGTGGGCGGGGCGACAGCGCTGGCGTGATTGTTGAATTCAACCGGATCATTACTAGCTGAAGCGACAGATGCCGTATTTTGATACCCGGTCGTATTCGTGGGATCAGCTGGTGCCAACACCTGGGCTACGATCGTCAAAATCGTCACGGGCACAGTTGATACCGCCACATTGGTAGCAGTACAGGAATGCGTCGCGCCCACATTCGAAGGCATCCATCCACTCGCACAGCTCGCGCTCGTAAACGAATAACCCGCGGGAAGCGTGTCACTGACCACCACACCAGTGCCGACACTCGGCCCCAGATTGAGAACGCCCACGTTAAACGTTATTGAATCGCCTATCTTGAGCGGCGAGGTAAAGCTTGCCGTCTTCACCAACGCCAGATCCGATTGCGCCACAGGGACGGCCGCCGTCGCACAATTATTGGTGGTATTCGGATCGGTTTCGGTCGCGGCTACGCAAGCCTGATTAACGTAGTTTGTTTGACTGTTTACCGTTTGAACACTAAATGTATACGAAATCGACGAACCTGCCGGCAAGCTGGCAATTGTCCAAACCAGCGATTCATCTGGATCGTCTTTATCCCAAGCCAGCGTCGTACCTGCCGGTGCTGCAGGCTGTGAATTTTTAATGTGATATCCATTAGGAACAGTATCCGTAACGACCACATTAGTAGCGCCAATACTGCCGGTATTGGTCACCGTAAGCGTAAACTCACCATTACCCGGAGAACTCAAAACCGCCGATTTGGCCATGGCCAAATCTACTTCAGCAGGCGGTGGGGTGTTCGTAAAATTAAAAGTGATCGCCGCACTCTGATCCGCGTTGTAGTGATAGCTGCTGCCCGAAAAATCGTACAGCAATGCGTTGATGCTCACCCCTGTTGGCGCCAGTGCAGCCGCCCCGGCTTTAATTTCCACCACATAGGTCAACGTGGTGCTTCCGCCATATTTGCCGCCACCTTGACATTCACGATAGGAAGGGGTAACCGCATCCGTGGGATCATTGACCCAATGACAGCCATCCGCGTAAATCTTGCTACCCGCCAGCAAATCTGTTCCTGCGGCGGCGGTATAGGTGGATTTAACGCTCTTAACAAGAAAAAGATCGGATCTGAAATTCAAAAACTGCTCGAATTGCTCGTAACCTTGGGTTGCGGTGTGGCCCACCAATTTGATTTCGTAGGTTTGCCCCTCATTCACGTTGGTGCTTCCCGAGACCGAAGTATTATTAACCAAAATGCTGTCAGTGGCATTTCTGTTTTGCGAAACCAGCCGCTCGACATATATCTCCCGAGGGGTTGGTGTTGAGGCAAGCACAGCATTAACCCCGTTGATGACATCAATGTGGTACCTTGCCGCCTGTGTATAGGCTGCTGCATTACGTGTAACCGTCACCTCATGAAATATATCCTGGCAAGTACCCGCAACCAGATTAGCGATGTCAAGATATTCCGTCGAAGTGCGGGTGATATAAGCGCTGGTTGAATCCCAAACATAACGCGCTTTAAGCCCGCTCAGCGGGGTACTACCGATGTTGCAAACACGCACACCTACAGGGAATATGTTCGGGCCAACATTGACGTTATTACTATCAAGCCCGACCACATTCCAGGTAACCGGTGTAACACTGACCTGTGCGTAAGCACTGAAAGCGGTAGCCATTGTCATCGCTGCCAATATCATCGCTCTCAAACAACGCCAGAACGGCTTAACAATAATCAACCCCATCGTTTATCCCCTACCTTTCTTTAATTCGATAGATTCAAGTTCGAAGTGCAACAGCTAATGTTGGCTTGATATAGCGCATCTCCACCTCCGATAATACCTCATGCGGCGATCCAAAACACAGTACTTTGTGTAACCGGATGAGAATTGCTTGCCATTGATACAGACTTGCCGGCGCTCATCACGTAACGATTGCGCCTGTTTGGGCCGCCAGCCGCGCTGACCTTTGTTTCGCTTAAACTCCCGTGAGATTGTCGATTTGTCCACACCCATCTTTTCGGCAATCCGGGTTTGATTCAAACCCGCTTGTTTCAATCCGTAAATCTGATATCGTTGCCCGCTGGTGAGCTGCTTATATTGATTCATCTGTGCTCCTTTTACTTGGTCGTTTAAGTGGCTCCGATAGTAACGCAGCTCGCCACCTAAATTCGCTTACAAAAGTTGCACTTCAGAGTTGAATCCGCCTTTATTTTGTTTTGAAAAAATTTTCAGAAATAAGTAGGCTCTCCGGTTCCAATGTGCTGCCATTTACCAGCACGACTTTATGGCGTGACAATGTCCCTTGTTTTAGCTCGACGTTGCGTAGTGGAACATTAAAGTTATCAGCAATAAAGCGTAGCAACGCTTCATTGGCACGTCCTTCAATGGGTGGAGCGGCTAGGCGAATTTTCAGGGCATCGCCATGCAACCCAATTACCTCACTGCGTTTAGCACCCGGCTGCACATGCAATATCAGGGTGATGACATTTCCTTCGCGGCGATACCACACGTTCAAAACGGACTATTGACTAGATTTTCCAACCAACGCAGCGGCACGATAAGAATGAGTTGGCACACGATAAGTAGTAATAGCAAGGTGAAATCTATATTGCCCACGGGTGGGATACGCCGTTGCAGAGGCAGAAGGAAAGGCTGCGTCACTGCATCCATCAAACCCGCCATCGGTGAATGGGGGTTGAACCATGATAATAGTGCCTGAATAAACAGCGCCGCCATGAGCAAGTATAGGCTGAGCTTGAAGAGCTTGACCGCTGTCCATATAAGTAGCCCGAGCACGGGAAAATCAATAGGTAAACCTTGTAACCAGAGCGTGGCGGCGAGATAAATCGCTTCCACCACGAAAGCCAGCAGCAAGGTGGCGATATCAAAACCACGGGCAGAAGGAATAAACCGGCGTGCTCGCAATACCAAAAAATTGGTAATCGTCATAATGAATGCACCCAACGGATTACGCATCGGCGCACGTAACCATTGCAAGTGGAAGCGCAGTAGCAATATGACAGCGAACGGCTGCAACAACGTGTCGAACAAAAATTGGAGTGCTTCACTCAGCATGATGCACTCCCCAGTTCGTCTCCCATTTCCTTGGCGCGCTTGGCTGCCGCTTGCACTGCCGTAATAATATGTTGCTTAACCGAATTGGCTTCCATGTTGAGCAGGGCGCGCTCGGTCGTGCCATTTTTGGAAGTAACGCGCTCGCGCAACAGGCTCACATCATCGCTACTGGCATCGGCAAGTTTAACTGCACCGCTGAAAGTATTGATTGCCAAATGGCGTGCCGTTTCTGCATCGAAGCCAAGTTCGCTGGCCGCCTGTTGCAGTGCTTCGATAAAATAAAACACATACGCGGGGCCACTGCCTGAAACCGCGGTAACCGCGTCCATCATTACTTCGTCCTTGAGCCATATCGTGCTGCCCACCGCACCGAGTATGGTTTGCGCTGTGTCGCACTGTACTTTGCTTACCGCTGGTAGTGCGTACAAGCCGGTAATGCCGCTTTGAATTAAAGCAGGCGTGTTTGGCATGGCGCGTACAATGTTTTGCGAGCCCAGCCATTGGGCTAAATCAGCGGCGCGAATACCGGCCGCTATCGAAATAAGCAATTGCCCGGTCAACAATGGAGCCAGGCTGATTGCGACTCCATGCAATTGCTGCGGCTTAACCGCTAATACAATGACATCACTGCCCGCCACGCCCGTTTCCAATTCGGCTACCGCTCGTACCCCTAATTCATTGTGTAATTTGGCGTGGTAGCTGACATTGATTTCCACTACGCTTATCTGCGCAGCAATAAAATTTTGTTTAAGCAAGCCGCCAATGAGTGCGGTTGCCATGTTGCCGCCTCCGATAAAACAAACTTTCATTGATTTTCTCCGTAGTTTCTTTCGCCAAAGATTGCCGTGCCGATGCGTACGATGGTCGCCCCTTCCAGTATTGCCGCATTGAAATCATGCGACATTCCCATTGATAACGTATCCAGTGCCAACCCTTGCGTATTGATTTGCTGCATAAGTTCGCGCAGTTTTAAAAATGGTATGCGTTGGGCTTCTAATCCTTCAGCAGGCGCGGGAATGGACATTAGCCCTCGCAATTTAAGCTGTGGCAAATTTGCCACAGCCTGTACCAGTTTCGCCAATTCGTCAGGCGCTATACCGCTCTTACTGCTTTCTCCGCTCACATTAACCTGTATACATACATTGAGTGGCGGTAAATTGGCCGGCCGCTGTGCTGACAGGCGCTCAGCGATTTTCAGTCGGTCGACGCTGTGCACCCATGCGAAATGCGTTGCAATAGCCCGGGTTTTATTACTCTGTACTGGCCCGATGAAATGCCACTGTAGCGGCAAGTCACGTAGCAGCTCAATTTTATCCAGAGCTTCCTGGATGTAACTTTCACCGAAAGAGCGTTGCCCGGCTTCACATGCTTCGCGCACTGCATCAGCAGAAAACCCCTTGCTCACCGCCAACAGCTCAATACTTTCCTTGCACCGATGAGCCATGCACACAGCCTGCGTAATAGCATGATTGATAACTTGCAAGTTGGAAGTGATCGCGGTCATAATTAACCGATCGTTGAATCAAATGCTGCATTAATTTTTGATGGTTGCACAGTATCTTGTCTGATAGGCGTCAATAAAAGGTACGGTAGCGGCACTATTAATCGCGCCCCTGACTTAATTTTCATGCGATAGTTCAGTTCTGCGAATTAACTGGGATTATATATGGACATTACCGAACTGCTTGCTTTTGGTGTCAAAAACAAAGCTTCTGATTTGCACCTATCTGCTGGGTTACCGCCGATGATTCGTGTACACGGCGACATACGCAAAATCAATTTGCCGGCGATGTTACATACCGAAGTGCACGCCATGGTGTACGACATCATGAATGACGGACAGCGCAAAATTTATGAAGAAAACAAAGAAATCGATTTCTCTTTTGAGATCCCGGGACTCGCACGTTTCCGCGTAAATGCCTTTGTCCATCAGCGCGGGGCGGGTGCGGTGATGCGTACCATTCCATCTAAAATATTGACCTTGGCAGACCTCAAGGCCCCCAAAATTTTTGAGTCTATTGCCGATTATCCGCGCGGCATAGTGCTAGTGACGGGCCCAACCGGATCGGGTAAATCCACCACGTTGGCAGCGATGGTGAATCATCGCAACGAACATGAAATGGGACACATCCTGACCGTGGAGGATCCGATTGAATTTGTCCACGAAAGTAAAAAGTGTTTGGTCAACCAGCGCGAAGTGGGTGCGCATACTCTTTCATTTCAAAACGCTTTACGTAGCGCATTGCGCGAAGATCCGGACATTATCCTGGTAGGTGAAATGCGCGATTTGGAAACGATACGTCTAGCCATGTCCGCGGCTGAAACCGGCCATTTGGTATTTGGAACACTGCATACCAGTTCTGCGGCCAAGACTATCGATCGCATTATTGACGTTTTCCCCGCTGACGAAAAAGAAATGGTACGCGCCATGTTGTCAGAATCACTGCGAGCAGTTATTTCCCAAACCTTACTTAAAACCAAAGACGGTACCGGGCGTGTGGCAGCCCATGAAATTATGATTTGTACCCCAGCCATCCGCAATCTGATTCGGGAAGCCAAGGTGCCACAAATGTATTCCTCCATTCAGACCGGGGCTGCTCTCGGCATGCAGACGCTGGATCAATGCCTGCAAGATTTGGTCAAACGCAACGTTGTATCATCTGCAGAAGCACGCACCAAGGCGGCTAACAAGGATACGTTTGTCGGTTAATTAGCGCTTATCAGGGATTCATCATGGAAAGAGATCAGGCTACCGAGCTAATGCATAATCTGTTGCGAGGGATGATTACCCAGAAGGCATCTGACCTGTTTATTACAGCCGGATTCCCGCCCGCATTCAAGGTGGACGGCAAGATGACTCCCGTTTCACAACAGGTGCTGACGCCACAACACACCATGGAATTAGCGAACAGCATCATGAACGACCGGCAAGCCGCTGAATTTGAAGCGTCACACGAATGTAACTTTGCGATCAGTCCGGCCGGTATTGGCCGCTTTCGTGTTAATGTGTTTATGCAGCAGCAGCGTATAGGCATGGTGTTGCGCACCATTACCACCAAGATTCCCGATCTTACTCAAATGGGGATGCCAGAAGTACTCAAGGATGTGGCAATGACCAAACGCGGGTTGGTCATCCTGGTCGGTGGTACGGGCAGCGGCAAATCTACAACATTGGCAGCCATGCTGGGCTACCGTAACCAGAATACTTACGGTCACATCATTACGATTGAAGATCCGGTAGAGTTCGTGCATGAACACATAAACTGTCTCATCACTCACCGTGAGGTTGGTGTGGACACGGATTCTTGGCACGCCGCATTGAAAAACACGTTGCGCCAAGCGCCGGATGTCATTTTCATCGGTGAGATACGCGACCATGAAACCATGGAATATGCTGTGACGTTTGCCGAGACCGGTCATCTGTGTATGGCTACATTACACGCCAACAGTGCGAATCAGGCATTGGATCGTATCATCAATTTCTTCCCGGAAGAACGCCGCGAACAATTATTGATGGACTTGTCTCTCAATATCAAGGCACTTATTTCACAACGCCTAATTCCGCGAGTGGATGGGGTAGGCCGCTCAGTGGCTATGGAAATCATGCTCAACTCACCGCTTGTTTCGGATTTGATTTTTAAGGGTGAGGTACTCGCAATCAAGGGAGTGATGTCTAAATCGCGTGAGCTTGGGATGCAGACTTTCGATCAAGCGCTATTCGATCTGCACGAAGCCAACCTGATCAGTTATGCAGAAGCGCTAAAGAACGCTGACTCGGTCAATGACCTGCGCCTGCGTATTAAGCTGGAAAGTCGAAGCTCCAAGGATATCGACATAATGGCGGGACTGGATCACTTGCAGATGACTTGATTAGCCTGGATACGCAACCAGCTTACCAAGATGAGTACAAACTCAATTTACAAGAACATCTTTACCAGTTGTAGCTGTAAAATCGAGGAATCACTGCAAGAATGGAGTCTCGTACGAGCGACTGATTTCCTACCACGATGAAGGCGTATAAACACGCTCCGGCAAGTTACTCTAAAACTTCGCGCTCAATTTCTTCCACGGTGACATGGCGTACGTCCTTGCCCTTGACCATGTAAATCACATATTCGGACATGTTCTTGGCATGATCACCGATGCGCTCTATGGCCTTGGCGACGAATAGAATTTCCAATGCAGTGGAGATGGTGCGCGGGTCTTCCATCATGAAGGTGATGAGGTAGCGCATGATGGTGCGGAACTCCTCATCCACCAATTCATCTTGACGTACCACCTGAGCAGCGTAAGCAAGATCAAGACGAGCAAAGGCATCCAGTGATTTATGCAGCATGTCCAAAGCCAGGTCTGCGGCATGCTTGATCTCTGTATAGCGTGGCAGAATGAGGCTGTTCCTTTGTGCCAGCAGTTTGCCCATGCGTGCAATTTTTTCTGCCTCGTCACCGATACGTTCAAGATCAGTGATCGTCTTGATCACCGTCATCACCATACGCAAGTCACCCGCAGCGGGCTGGCGGCGAGCAATGATCTGATTACAACTCTCGTCGATTTCTACTTCCATCGCATTAACACGATGATCATCATTAATAATGCGATTCATCAGCGGCACATCGCCATTAACCAGCGCTTCAATAGCGAGCCGAATTTGACTCTCCACCAGCCCACCCATTTGTAATACGCGCGCGCGCACCGCTTCCAGCTCGGCGTCAAATTGTTTGGAGGTATGTTCAGTGGAGACCATGATTCAGATCCTTTAATGGCTAAGGTTAGGTGATACTACTCGCGTACTGTGACAATTTCGTTACACACTAGCAGTAAAGGTCTGTACCCCACTTGTGGTTCCCAGCAGCAGCACATCTGCCCTACGACGCGCAAACAGGCCATTGGTGACCACCCCCGTAATATTATTTATTGTCGTTTCCAGTTCGATCGGATTCAATATTTTTAGGCCGGATACATCAAGAATGAGGTTACCGTTATCAGTAACAAACCCTTCACGCAATTTGGGCTGACCACCCAGTAATACCATCTGGCGTGCCACATAATTGCTGGCCATGGGGATCACCTCCAGCGGCAATGGAAAGGTCCCAAGAACATCCACGATCTTGCTGGAATCACATAAACAAATAAATTTTTTGCTCACAGCAGCTACTATTTTTTCGCGCGTCAATGCGCCACCACCACCTTTAACCATATACAAATGACGCGTAATTTCATCAGCTCCATCCACATAAACAGATAGACTACTCACATCATTCAGTGAAACGACCTGTATGCCATGTTCTTTTAAGCGCTGCGCTGAAGCCTCAGAGCTGGCCACTGCACCACATATTTTTTTCTTGATCTTCCCCAACTCATCTATAAAGAAGTTAGCCGTCGAACCGGTCCCCACTCCCACAATGCAATTCGCCGGGACATGCGCTATTGCGGCTTGTGCCACCGCGAGCTTTAGTTCATCTTGCGTCATGGTTATATTGCCTTAATTTATTAAATGGTATTTAGTCTTGGATTATTGCAGGAATTAGCAATTTTAGAAATACTTAACATTTTCTATAGGGCACCTCTAAAAATTAAGAGGGCGGATTCAAGTTTGAAGCGCAATAGCTGGTGACTGTTTGATGTAGCGTACCTCCACCCCCAAAAATACCCCATACAGTGATCTGAAACTCGGCACTTTGCGTGGCTGATGATTGAATCGTTCTACCGCTCGCAGCACCTGCTCCTCGGTGATGCCAGCTTTAAACTGCAAGTTGTACACATGATCACTGAGCAAGATTTGAGCGCATCACAAATATACACAGACATAAATTTGGGAAAGACTGCAATACGTCGCCGACTTACACGAGCACAAGCAACACAATGCGGACAGCTGAGACTAGACAAGCCCCTGACAGCGGATCAGATACGCATTCGTGAATTGGAAACACAAAATCGTCAACTCCATATAGATAACGGCAGCTTTTGCTGTTTTTTAGCCGAACTAAGAACCTGTTCACGATCTTGCTGAAATTCGAGATAATGACCGAATGCGCAAGAAA
>NZ_CAKMAA020000045.1 GCF_924101635.2 Candidatus Nitrotoga sp. HW29
TTGCACAAGGAGCTTGTCGTATACGCCATGATCAAGACGGTTGCGTTGGCGGAGTGAATGTCGTTCGGGGGTGTTGAAGTAGCAAGATAAATGGAATCAGGTTTCTGTTATCGGTTAGTAAAAAATTTAATCTTGTTAATGCGAGCCTAATGACGATTACGGGCTTGTTGTTCATCCAACGCTGGTATGATTTCCTCGGCAAAAATGCGGGATAATTCTTCCATCATTAACATCATGCTGCCTTTGTCAAACGCAAAGCGACGCGCTTTATAGTTCTGCCGAAGAAGTGATCATCGGAACCGACCCCGGCCAAAAGTTCAAATACCTCGTCCGGTGCCAATATGCGGGTGCCTCCGATAACAGTAATACCACGCCGTGCATAGGGTTCGAAGATCAGCGTCGTCGTCGGACCGGTTACTCCCGTCCCGGCTGGCAACCGTAACCGCTTCAACAGGTCGGTCAACGTGCTATCGATCGGGATAGCGGCAGTCGTAACGAATACATCAACACGAGGTATTACCTCGGGGGTGCGTTCGGTTGGCTCGGAGAGTGGCTGTTTCTCAGATACCAACGTTGTCATATCAAGTTTGAGAACGTTAAAAGGATGGCCTCTACGGATCAATTTACGCATGTACGGTGGAAAGGTTCCGACTAGCGCCACTCGCTGATGGGGCGCCAGTAGTAGTGCCTCGAAGGCATCGTCCTCGTGTAGGTTAACCCGGGAAGTTGTACCATCGAACGACCAAAGTGACTTTCCCGAGACATTCAGCGTGGGTCTGGTCGAATTCGGATAAGAGGCCGTCCCAGATACATTTTCCCTTGGCATCACGTGTAAATCGCCGACGAAATTAATAAAGCACCCCGCAGCAAGCTACGGGGTATTAACTACGCTTTTCAAGCTGCTGGCTTTCAACCAGTCTTCGCTCCAAGGAGCGGGGAATTGAACCCGTAGAGATTAAAGAGAGCTGACATGAACGCAGGTGTTTGTAAAACACCAGGCCCGGAAACTGATCAAAATTCAAAAGAGTTTTCGCCGTACATCGAAAAGTCATACTGCGCACAGCGGCAAAACGTATGAAGGCGTAAATGTTCCAAAAATTGCACGAATCCCAATTTATTTGAGAACATAATGAAAAATTTCAGAAGAAAGCTACAATTTTTTCAGAATGGACGCTCAAATTGATGGCGCATCAAATATAATATTATTTATTTAAAATCAGTATATTATATATCTTTAAAAACTGCCGTATATCTCTGTAAATCTAAATTAAGTTTGGGTGGTAAAGCCAAAAAAGAACGTTTAATTTATAGTATGTCCCAATTATTTTATGATCAGCGTAATTGCTTTACCCCAATCCATCGCATAACGCCTTGGTGCTCAACATTATTAATGACAAACTATCGATCTCGGCGACTAAACGAACCTGTGATTATGTTCGTCCCATTAGCGATAAAGTTCATACGGATCATAAAGAGTCCCGGCAAACGCCGGTACGCTCGTCGAGTACCCCGGCTTTACACCCACCTCAGCGAGTTGGCTCAATCGGATTAAAATAGGATATTGAATTTTGCAGCGCGAAATATTTCGAGAAGATAGGTTTAAGCATATCCACCAGTTTGCGCAAGCCATTTAAAGATCTCACAGCCGTATACTGTATCAATACATTGCTGTTCATTTGACGCAGGCGTGAAGCTAACTGGAACGCAGCTCCGCAATACCATTTTTAATTTAATAATTAATATTGGCAATATGTCTAAGAGGAATGCGCCATGCGATCAGCAAACTTACCAGTAGCTTCAACCGGCTTGCGCCAACGATTGAAAA
>NZ_CAKMAA020000046.1 GCF_924101635.2 Candidatus Nitrotoga sp. HW29
AGGCGAGCAACAGACAGCCAAAGGCCATCAGCCGCCAATTCTTCGCCTGCACGCGAGCGCTGCCAATGCGCCGGTCCCACACCTGCGCGGCGGCTTGGTAAGGGGTAACCGGCTCGGGCGTGTCCGAATACCGTACCTGGGGTCGTTTGAATCGCATGAATTTATCTCCTCAAGGGTTCGAGTCAGATGTTGGAGTTATCACGCAGGCTTGGGCTGGCACCGCTGCCGCCGTGGTCGCCCGAGCGTAGCGTGTGTGCCGCCGTCGAGACCGCATGGCTTGCTTGCTGTTTGCGCCGCATTTGTTTGGCCCAAGCGGGCTCGCCCGCAGGGGGCTTGGCTTCGGCTGATTCGGTAGAACCGGCTGCCGCCGCAGGCGCAACAGCCTCCGCGACGAAATTCGCTACACGGTCCTTGACCGCTTTCGCCCCGGCTGCGACGCGCTGGCCGACAACACCGGCACCGCTCTTGGCCACATTGGCGAGGCCCGCGCCAGCAGCACGAATACCGCCTTCACCCGATGCCGCAGCACCGGCTTGGTAAGCAGACTTCGCACTGCTTGCCATTGAGCTGGTTTCACGCCCGGCCGATGCGGCGCTACCGATGGCCGCACGTGCGGCACCCGGCACCATGCGCGCACCTGCTGCTACCGCTGTACCACCTGTTGCGATAGCAGCGCCGCCAGCGACAGCCAAACCAGCAGCACCCAGCGCCGTTCCGGCCGCAGCACCAGCGCCGAGCTGTGGTGCGCCTGACACCAGCCCGGTCGCAATCCCCGGCCCGAAGATTCCCAGTCCCAGCATCGCCAGCGAGGCCAGCATGATGGTCAGTGCCAGGTCGATGGATGGCTCGGTGCCGGGCGGCACATGAAACTCCGCAAACAGTCCTGTGCCGATGCCCACAATTACCGCCAGTACCAGCACCTTGATGCCCGATGAAACCACGTTGCCCAATACGCGCTCGGCCAGAAATGCCGTCTTGTTCCACAACGCAAACGGCACCAGCACGAAGCCCGCGAGTGTGGTCAGCTTGAATTCGATCAGCGTGACGAAGAGCTGCACCGCCAATACGAAGAAGCTGACGATTACTACCAGCCAGGCGAGGAACAACACCGTGATGACATCGAGGTGCGCGAACACTTCCGGGAAGCCGGTCATGTCGCTGATCTGCGCCATGATGGGCCGCGCTGCATCGACGCCGACCTTGGCCAGTAGACCCGGCCGCAGAAACTGCGCTTGCGTCAGCGTGGAACCCGACGCCACCAACCCGAGCCCGGCAAAGGAGCGGAACAGAATGCTTGCCAGATGGTTGAAGTTGCCGATGATGAAAGCGAAGGCGCCAACATAGAGCGTCTTCTTGATCAACTTACCGATCACGTCCTCACCGCTCATGGCCCAGAATAGACCCGCCAGCGTCATGTCAATCACCACCAGCGTCGCAGTCAGGAACGCCACCTCGCCATGCAGTAGCCCGAAGCCTGAGTCAATGTAGCGCGAGAAGACATCGAGGAAGCGGTCGATGACCGACAGGTCGTTCATGGCTCATTCCTTCGGCGCGGAAGGTGGAATAGCCGGTGGCGCAGGCGTGTACGGCGTGCCGCCGCCCATGAAGCGCCGCCGCGTGGCCTCGGCGGCCATATTGCATACCGCATCACCGACCTTGGTGTGGTCGGCTTTGCACTGGGCGCGAAGCTCCTTCAAACGCTCTGGATTGGTCATCAGCGACTCGACGGATTCAATGGGTGCCGGCTTGTTGCACGCGGCAAGTAGCAGGGTGCAGGCAGCAACGGTGAGGAGGGTTTTCATGGGGGCATTCTCAGTGGCTGTAGTAGTTGACGGTGATCGGCGTGTAGGGCGTACCATCGCCCTGGAAGCGTCGGCGTACTTCGCGGGCGCGTTCCTGCACTGCGACTTGCCGCGCCTGTTCCAGGGCAGTGGCACGATCTTGGGTGATCTGTAGCTGCTGCGCCTGGATCGCCTGCCGGGCCTGTAAAGCCAGCAACTGGTTCGTCGCCTGCGTGGCTTGCAACGCGCCGACGGCCGACTGGCTGCGGTTCACGAGGTCGGTCAAGGTCTGTTCGTCGGACGCAAAGTTCTGTACTGCTTGCGACTGAATCTTGGTCGCGGTGCGCAGCGACTCCAACGAATTGCGCCAGCGCGTGCGAGCGTCAGTGGCCATCTGACTACCCGACGTGGAAGCTGAATAGGCATTGGGATAAAGCCGCGCGAACTCGGTTTCCATCTGTGATACGTTGAAAGCCAGCCCTTGCGCCTGCTGAATGAGCTGGTTCGTCGCAGATAGCGCTGCACGTAGTTCATTGAGCGCACTGAAGTTGAGGCTGGTCAGATTCCTGGCGTCATTCATCAGCATCTGCGCTTCGTTCTGGAGCTGCCTGATCTGGTTGTTGATCTGCTCCAGGGAACGTGCGGCCGTCATGATGTTCTGCGTCAGGTTTGATGGGTCGATGACCACCAACGCCGCATGAGTTGCGGGCATTATGGTCACGAGCACGGCGGCGGCGATGGCAAGCAAGGTTTTCTTCATGGCTGCTTCTCCTGGGATGTGAAGGGGAACGACGGGTAAGAGGGGATCAGGTCAGCGGCCCAGTCGAGACCGCGATGGCGCAGCCAGGCGGCGGCGAAGTCCGCAGGCGGCACCGACGTGGAAACGGTATCGATAGCCCGTTGGTCTTCGGGCGTGGCTGCACCGACAAATGCCAGCGCCACAGGGCCAAGTCCCAGATCGAAGACCCGGTTGCCGAGCCGCGACTGGTAGTAGTAATCGCGCTTGGGCCGGGCAGTCGCCACGATATCGATCTGCCGCGTATTGAGGCCGAAGCCTTCGTAGATTGAGCGAATCTGCGGCTCGGTCGCCTGCGGGTTGGGCAAGAAGATACGGTTCACGCAGCTCTCGATGATGGCTGGCGCAATACCGGAATCTTTGATGTCTGCCAGCGATTGCGTTGCGAAGATCACTGACACGTTCTTTTTGCGCAGCGTCTTCAGCCACTGGCGAATGCGCGCGGCGAACACCGGGTCATCGAGGAACAGCCAAGCCTCGTCAAGGATCAACAGTGTTGGGGCACCATCAAGGCGTTCCTCGAAGCGCGCGAACAGATAGCGCAGCACGGCCAGCGCAGCCGCCTTGCTATGCATCAACTCTTCCATCTCGAACGCTTGCACGTCGGCGAAACCGAGCCGGTCATGGTCGGCATCGAGCAGCTTGCCATATGTACCACCCAGCACATAGGGTTGCAGGGCTTGCCGCAGCGCGTTCGATTGCAGCAGCACAGACAAACCGGTCATGGTGCGCTGATCAAGCGGCGCGCTGGCGAGACTGCTCAGCGCCGACCACACAGCGTCCTTTTCGTCTGGCCCAACGGCCACGCCTTCGTGAATCAAGCGGCCTTCGACCCACTCGGCCGCCCAGGCGCGGTAGCTGTCCTGGTCGATGCGGGCCAGCGGCTGGAAGGCGATAGCGCCGTCCGCACCCAGGTCGTAATGCTCGCCACCGAGTCCGAGCACGGTGGCGCGAATCGAATGCCCCATGTCAAACGCGAAGATGCGCGATCCGGCATAGCGGCGGAACTGCAATGCCAGCGTCGCGAGTAGCACCGACTTGCCCATACCGATGGGGCCGACCACCAGCGTGTTGCCCACGTCGCCGATGTGCGTGACCAGCCGGAACGGCGTCGCGCCATCGGTGCGGGTTACGATCAGCGGCGGGCCGTCAAGATGTGCATTACGCTCTTGCCCGGCCCACACTGCCGACACCGGCAGCATGTGGGCCAGATTCAAGGTTGAGACAATGGGCTGGCGCACATTGGCGTAGGCGTGCCCCGGAATCGACGACAGCCACGCATCGACAGCGTTCAAAGTTTCGGGGATCGTCACAAAGCCGCGGCCCTGGATAGTCCGCTCCACTGCGCGTAACTTCTCGTCGGCGGCCGTCGCATCGGTATCGAGTACCGTCACGGTTGCGGTGACGTAGCCAAATGACACCTGGTCACTGCCCAGTTCCTGCAGTGCTGCATCGGCATCCGCTGCCTTGTTAGAAGCATCGGAATCCACCAGCGGGCTTTCCTGTTGAAAGATGGTTTCGCGCAGCAGCGCGACGATGTTCTTGCGCTTGGCGAACCACTGGCGGCGCAGCCGACCCAACTCGCGCTCGGCCTCGGCCTTGTCGAGGCACAGGAAGCGTGTGCTCCAGCGGTAGGCAAAGCCCAGGCGATTCAGGTCGTCGAGCAAGCCCGGCCAGGTCGAGTTGGGGAAGCCACGCACTGACACCACGCGCAGGTGTTGGCTCCCGAGCATCGGTGCAAGCCCACCCGTCAGCGGTTCGTCGGCGAGCAGCGCATCAAGGTGCATTGGCACTTCGGGCACGGCCACCGAATGTCGGCGCGTGGACACGCAGGCATGCAGGTAGGTCAAGGTCTGACCATCGTCGAGCCAGGCGATCTCCGGCATCACGCCTTCAAGCAAACCGAAGAAGCGTTCGGTCTCCGACACGAATCCCTCCAGCCGTTCGCGCCAATCCACGCCTTCGACCTTGGTGTTCTCGTACAGTAGCTTGGCGGCGCGAGCCGTTGATTCCTCGGGCGGCAAGTACAGCAGCGTCAGGTGGTACCTGCTCTCGAAGTGGCTATCGGCTTCCTCAAAAACGGCGCGGCGCTCTTCATCGACCAGCCACGACAATGGTTCGGGAAATACCGACTCCGGGTAGTTCGCCGCTTCGCGCCGTTCGGCCTCCACGAACAGCGCCCAGCCGGAACCGAGCCGACGCAGCGCGTTGTTCAAGCGCGAAGATGTCGCGACCAGTTCACCCTGTGTCGCGCTGTCCAGGTCCGGCCCGCGAAATCGTGCGGTGCGCTGGAACGAGCCATCCTTGTTGAGCACGACACCCGGCGCGACCAGCCCAGCCCAGGGCAACCAGTCTGCCAGCAGGGCGGGACGTTTGCGGTATTCGGCAAGGTGCATCATGGTCTTTGCCTCATACGTCCAACAACGTACGGTGTTTGATGTGTCGAGCGAAAACCGCCATGAACTGCGCATCCAGCCGCGCGCCCCACACCGCCAGCGAGTGCCCGACAATCCATAGCGCCATGCCGGGTAGCCAAAGCTGCAACCCGAGACCGACCGCAGCGGCCAGCGTGCCGTTGGCAATCGCCACCGTGCGCGGTGCGCCACCCAGCAAAATGGGTTCGGTCAACGAACGGTGCAGCGACACTTCAAAACCAGGTGCGTCAGCAGGCAGCGCGTTCATGCGATCACCGCTCCGCCGGCGAAGCTGAAGAAGGTCAGGAAGAACGAGGACGCGGCGAACGCGATCGACAGGCCAAATACGATCTGTACCAGCTTGCGAAATCCGCCGCTGGAGTCGCCAAAGGCCAGTGTCAGGCCCGTGGTAATGATGACGATCACCGCGATGATGCGGGCCACCGGTCCTTGGATCGACTCCAGCACCGATTGCAGCGGCGCCTCCCACGGCATGTTCGAACCAGCTGCGTGCGCGGGCAGCGCCACACACAGCAACAGCGCGGCAATAACGATGATCTGCATACCGGCTTGAAGCCGGGCGTTGTGCGGAAGCGGATTTACGGAAGTGTGTGAAGGTGTCATGACGGTTCTCCGGGAGTTGATAAAAGTAAAGGGACGGAAGGCATCAGCTCGGCGCTAAGTTGGTAGCCGTAGCTGTCGAAGCCGGTAACGCGGACGATTTCCTGCACGCGGCGCGCATGGCCGCGACCGGCGATGTACACGATGACGTTCACGGCCTCAGCGATCAGGGCGCGTGGTGCGGTCACCGCGACTTCGAGAATCAGTTGTTCCAGCCGCAGCAACGCGCCCGCTGCGGAACCGGCATGGACGGTCGCGATGCCTCCCGGATGGCCGGTGCCCCAAGCCTTGAGCAGGTCGAGCGCTTCGGCACCGCGCACTTCACCCACGACGATGCGGTCCGGCCGCAGCCGCAGGGTCGAGCGCACCAGCTCGGCCATGGTCACGACGCCCGCGCGAGTGCGTAGTGGGACGTGGTCGAGTGCCGTGCATTGCAGCTCAACCGTGTCTTCGAGCACGATAACGCGGTCACCGGTGGTGGCGATCTCGTCAAGCAGGGCATTGGCCAGCGTGGTCTTGCCGGTGCTGGTGCCACCCGCGATCAGGATGTTCTGGCGCTCGCGCACTGCGTTGCGCAGGAATTCCGCCTGAGCCTCGGTCAGGATGCCGTCGACCACGTAGGTGTCGAGCCGGATCAGGCCGACCGCACGTTTGCGCAACGCAAAGACCGGCCCCGGCGTCACGGGCGGTAATGCGCCCTCGAAACGTTCACCGGTCTCGGGCAGTTCGGCGGATAACAGCGGCTTGCCCGCATGCACTTCGGCATGCACATGGGCCGCGACCAGCCGGATGATGCGTTCGCCATCGGCAGGCGTGAGACTGACGCCCAGTGGTTCGCGCCCGCTGCCCAGTCGATCCACCCACAGCGAACCGTCGGGGTTAAGCATGACTTCCACCACGTCGGGGTCATTCAGGGCCTTGGCAATGTCCGGCCCCATCGCCGTGTGCAGCATGCGCACGCGACGTTCCAGTGCCAGCGAGGCCGACAAGCCCTGATCGCGTGGCGGGCTGCTCATGACTGTGCTCCTCCAGCCTCGTCGGCAGGCGCTGCGGCGTGAATGTTTTCCTGCTGGCCGAAGAACTGGCTGGAGTCGGGCTGGATTTCCTCGATCACG